>NZ_QFBB01000007.1:0-287804 GCF_003122275.1 Thioclava sp. NG1
CTACCGGCTCTACCGCGAAGAAGGCCTGACGGTGCGCAAACGAAAGGCACGGCGCAAGGCTGTCGGAACGCGAGCCCCGATCCTGGTCGAGGCGCGGCCCAATGCGCGATGGTCGTTGGATTTCGTTCACGACCAGTTCGCCAACGGTCAGCGTTTCCGGGTGCTCAACGTGGTCGACGATGTCACCCGGGAGTGCCTCGCGGCGATCCCCGACACCTCGATCTCGGGGCGCCGTGTGGCTCGTGAACTGACTGCCCTGATCGAGCGCCGCGGAAAGCCGGGGATGATCGTCTCTGACAACGGCACCGAACTGACCAGTAACGCAATCTTAACCTTCGCTACCGCGCACCGGATCGAGTGGCACTACATCGCCCCGGGCAAGCCGATGCAGAACGGCTTCGTGGAGAGCTTCAACGGGCGGATGCGGGACGAGCTGCTCAACGAGACCATGTTCCGAAACCTGGCCCACGCGCGGATCGTGATCGCCGCCTGGGCTGCCGACTACAATACCGAACGCCCGCACTCGGCCTTGGACTACCAGACACCGGCTGACTACGCGCGGGCCCTGACCTCCGCAATCGCCCGCCCCGCTGCGCGAGATGATAGCTCCGCGCGTCGGGCGATTGCTCAACCTGCGCCGATCGGCGTAAACACCAACCGGGCTCCGGTCGCGGCTGGATGAAAGTTCAGTGGCAGGTCAAGGGCCCTAAGGGACGCGATTGCGGTGACGCGATGTTCTGTTGCTCTATCCACACCACGGCGACCTGCCAACCGACCTAATCCGCACGCCCTACGCGATTGCAAACAAAGGCGCAAAAGAAATCCCCTTCGTGCTTTCTCGCTGAGGCCAATCTTTGCTTTCGCGTCGGGCCGGGAGCTCTCGGTAACGGCGTTACCACTGTTACCTGTTACCAGGAGATGAAGCATGAAGACTGTCGCCCCTGCCGATATGAAACCTGATTTCGAGATCGAGGTCGAACGCGCTGTTCGGCATTACGTGTCCGAACACGACGGACACTTTCCCAGCCGGCGTAATTTGCTCGCAACCCTCGGCGGTTCGATGCGCGATCTCAATCCGGTCGCGAAGCGAGTGATCCAGCGTATCCGAGAAGAACAGACCGCTCTTGCGGCACTGCCCGAGATGCCGGAGACTGTGAGCGATGCGACCGATCGCCTCGCGCAGGCGGCTTGGAAAGCCGCGTGCGAGATCGCAAATTCCGAGATTGAGGCACTCCGCACTTTGCAGGGTAAACGCGAAGCGAGCCAGCGTGCGGAACTCGCAGATCTGGAAGACGTAATCGATGATCTTGAGGAAGCGCTTGATACCGAGCGCCACCGTGCCGACGGCGCGGAGAAGCAGATCCGTACTCTCGAGTGTCGGCTCGAGACGGCAGATCGCGAGATCTCCGCGCTCAACGGCCGCCTCGCTGAACGTGCTGCATTGCTCGAAAGCCTGCGTGCAGAGATCACGCAGCCGACCCCGGGTCGGGGCTCAAAGCGCGAGAACAATTCCGGTTTCGACCGCGACGACACTCCCGAAGCTTGAAGATCGCGACGGCCGGTGCGGCACTCACCGCTCATCGCCGCCCCGGTCCTTGTCGTCCCGCTTTCTTCGCTCGTTTCGTGTTTTGACCCGCGCGACGTTCATGAGCAGTTTTCTGAGTTTGCCGTGTTCGTTTTCACGGCTCGCTGGCGGCACGAAACGCGCGATCAGTTGCGCCGCAAATTCGGTCACGCGGGCCACGGCGTCGAGGCCATCAGCGAGCTCACGGCGCTCACACTCGACGGAGGCCTCGGCCTCGGACTGGGCGATCGTTTTTAGACGCGTCAGCGCTGCGCCGAACATCTCTGCCATGCGCACCGCTGCATGGGGCGCGCGTCTCATACGGACCAGTTTCGCACGAACGTCTTCGTTCGCCTGCAACGGCGCGTCCTTCAGCATTTCAGCCACCTGATCTGGTGTATATTCTCCTGGTTTGAGCAGGTCCGCTGTCGCGAGAACGGCATCCGCAGATCGATATTTTCGATCCGCCATCTTCTCTTTCTCCGCTATCTCTTTTTTCTGAGCGACGAAATCTTCGCGCGCATCCCGCAGGCTCTGTTCTTGGGCATCGAGTTCGCGTGCGCGCGCCGCATTCGCTTCCGCCTGAGACGCGTTTTCTCGGCGCAAAATTTCGTCGCGCTCCTTCTCTTCGTTGACCGCGGCTCGCGCCTCTGCAATCTCCGCGAGTTGTTCATTGCCGAGTTCGAAAAGGTCGTCAGCGGCACGTTTGAGACCTTCCGCCGCCTCGCGTGCTTTCCGAGCCTCCGCCGCCCGCATCTCATCCGTTGCGTTCTGTTCACGGGCCGCCATGCGGCTACGGTATTCTGCGCGAGACAGCCGCTCGCGCCGGGGACCGAATCTCAGCAATCCCGCATGGCGCGAGACAGCCTCATAGAGATCGTCCTGCCACTCTCTCATCGCTTCTTTGTAGAGCTTGTCGCCCGCTTCTTTCGATAACGACCGCTCGCGCCCGCAGGCTCGCAGATGCCGTCTGCTGTCTTCAAAAGCCGCGCGTCCCGGATGCAAATCAATGACCGATCCTCGCTCCCGATCGAGCGCGAAGAGATGAATGTGCATCTGCGCTTCATCAGTGTGAATAACAGCGAGCGCAAACTCCCCACCCGCAGCTTCGATCCGATCCTTCTCGAAGGCGACGAACGCGTCGAAGACGGCGCGGCACTCGCTCATCAAAGCCGGATCAGCGCGCGCTTCCGCGCTCGTGATCGGAAGCGAGAACACACTCGAATAAAGCGTGTGCGCATCTTTCCGGAGCTTGCGCTTGCGCGTCGTCTTCGAGCCGGTTTTCGGATCCGTATACGGAAAGCTTTGCGTGACATTCGTGGCCTGCTCATGTGCAGCGCGAAGCTCGTCGAAAGACCCACACGAGCCGGGAATGATCCGCGGTGTCCGGTCCGGGCGGAGCACATGATCACAACTCCCCTCCGCACGCTCGGCTTCGTCGAGAACCTGCTCTGCACGCCACGCGCGCTGGCCGTTTTTACGCACGCGGCCGACCTTGCCACTGGACCTCGTCGCTCCCTGCTGCGACCACGTTTCGACATGTCCGAATTGGTAACCCTGCATCCCGATTTTCTCGCGCCCGGTTGATGGATGCGGGGGAATTAGGGACAATCGAGAGGGATCAAAAAACGCGCGCGCCGCCGCGTGCCGCGGGCGCTGTAACAACAGGCTATAGGGTCCGACTATACGTATTCTCGCAGGGCTTCGAATACGTGTCGGCCAAAGTGAGGCGTAGCCCCCCTCTGGACACCCCCCCGGCGCCGCTGCGCGCCGCATGGGGGAAGCTCCACATCCCCCAAACCCCCAGGGCAGGGATCGTTCGCCACTTTCCCTGCACCCTAAGGCGCCGTCCGGCGGACCGGGGAGACCTTCGCCAATCTCCCCGGACCCTCTCGGCGTCCTTCCGACAGATCGAAGAGGCGCTCGCCGCCCTCTCCGAACTCTCCCGGCGCCTCCGGCGGGTCGAGAGGGATGTCACCCCTCTCGACGCTCTCCCCGGCACCCGCGCAATCTTGCCCGCAGGCGGGCGATTGATTGCACATATGAGGGAAGCGGCCTCGGCGCATGTCTTGCTTGCGTGCAGCGTCTTTGACGCACGCAATCAAGCCACGCCCCGAGGCCGCGTATCGGGGTTTGTTGGTGAGGTTCCGCGCGTCGTTCTTCTTATCAACGACACGAGGCACTCATGCTCCACGACCGATACCTTCGGCTGCTTCCGGGCGGCCAGCTCAAACCGGGCGATATCTTCCTCATGCGCTTCCCTTATGGCTCCGATCGCAGGCGCGACGGCGAGTTCGATATCCCGCCTGGCACGCGTCCTTGCTTGCTCCTCTCGCGCGGGTTGATCGGCGATACACCGATGAACATCGTCGCGCCCGGTGTCAGCCCGGAGGGCCGGCTGCTGCGGGAAGATGACATCGTCATTGCTGATGACGATCAAGCTGCCGCTTGCGGGCTCTATCGCCCGACGATGTTCCGCGCCTCGCATCGGCTCTTCATCGCGACGGGGTCCGACCTGTTCGAGCGCAACGCCCGCATCGGGCGCCTCGGTCCCGCGCAGCGCGAACAATTCGAGGCGGTCCAGACGATGCTCGCAACCGCACCGCGTGAAGTCCGGTCTCGGCTGAGACCGCGTGTCGCGATCTACCGCCCGAAACCTCTCATCCAACCCTAAGGCGCGCCCCCGATCGGGGCTGCAGCGTCCGTCCGCCTTCTCACCGAGGCGGACGGATCTTGCAGCCCTGCCTGTCCCCAATTTCTTCGAAAGGTAATACATGACTCACGATAAACACCCGTCTGAACTCACCCCCGAAGAGCTTCGCAAAGAGCGTGTTGTGCTCGCAAACGTCGTTCACGGAGCGACCGCGAAGCCGTCGCCGAAAGATCTCGAGAATGCGCCGCTTCTCGACGACTGGTTGCTCTTCACCGGTTTCGAAGACATTTCGCTGATCGGACGATTGACGGAAGCAAACGGCCGCACCCGAACGCTGATCACGCGAGCTCTCATCGCGCTCGATGAAGAGCTCGATTGGGCATTTCTCGAAGACGGATACATGCGGCTCGGACCGCGGTTTTCCGTCGAAGAGGCCCCGCCGCATCTCGCGATGCGCGCCGTCGCGACCGATCTGAGAGGGATCCGCACGCAACTCGATGGACAGGCATTCTGGGCGCAAAAAGCGCTCGATGCGCTTGGCGAGATGCGCTGCGATGCCTGATTTCGCAGTCGCGCAGAATGATCCTAATGGGATCGGCTGAACCGCAACCGCTGCGGCCCCTCGATGAGGGCCGCAGCGCCTGCAGTTCAGCTATGAGAGGATGTCCGATGTTTCAGCAACCGAGCCTGATTGACGATGTGAACACGCTGGCACGCGAGGCAATCGACGCTCTCGATGCGCTGCCAGCTGACGCGCTCCGGGGCGCAGAGTGCGATCGGGATTTTTGCGAGCGACTTGTGGTCAAGGGCGACGTCTTTGGTGAGGAATTTCGCGAAGCGGGCGCGGAGATCCTGCGCCACCTCGCAAGGATTGAACCCGAAGAACGATTTGCACGCGAATTCGACAGCGCGATGCGTCGACTGCGGGACGCAATCAATGCCTCCTATAGCATGGCCGTAGCTTTCGGCGCCGAGCGCGTGACCAGCATCCAGCGCGCCGCATGATTGAAATATGACGCCGAACGGCGTCGAAGAGATGGCGGTGGTACCCCGCCCGGGCGCGCCAACAAATCCTTTCCGCATATGCTCCAAACTCAACCGGTACCGGCGCGCCCGACTTTCCTCTCAAGGCCAGTCAACCTCGGCCATCTGCTGAAGAAGAATTTCACATGAAATCTGAAAGCCTAATAAAAACAAGGGGCTAAAAATTTTCTTCGGCCTTGATGGAGTCGCTCCAACTGGTCGAACGAATATTGAATCCAGAATAAATTTTCTGGAGCGAAAAATGTCCTTTCACCCCCGCGATTTCACCACCCGCTTCGCAGCGAACGACAACGGTGACACCCCCGCATCAGTTGACCTCTCGCAGATCGTATCGGCGGAGCTATTCGTCCGCTTCCTCGCACGCGTCGAAGCGCATCGTCTGCACGCGGCAAATGAGAATGCAGCTCCGGGTCCGGGCCGAATTCAGGAGTAAACGACGATGACTAAACGGGTCGCAGTCTATGCACGGTACAGCTCGAAACTTCAAAAACCGACCTCGATCGACGATCAGTTCGACATGGCGGAGCGGTTTGTGCAGAGACAGGGCTGGACCGTGACACAGCGCTTTTCGGACTCGGAAATATCCGGGCGCCTCGGCCAGCGCCCCGGTCTTCTGGAGCTGCGCGAAGCGATCCGACGGAACGCAGTCGATGTCGTCGTCGTCGAAGCGATCGACCGGCTTACACGGAATGTGACCCACGCGCTGCAAGTCTTCGATCTGATGAGCTTCGCAAACGTTGAACTGCACTCATTGGCCGAGGGCCCCCAGAACTTCATGTCGGTCATGCTTACGGCTTGGGGCGCGCGCGAATATTCGCACAACGTGAGCATTCATACGAAGCGCGGTATGCAAGCGGCGCTCAAGCGCGGGACGTTCCATATGCGCCCTTACGGCTACCGGAAATCAGAGGGTGCTGGCGGCCATAACCGAGAGGTCGATCCCGTGCAGGCTACGATAGTGCGTCGGATTTTTCAGACGTTCGCCGACGGGCAGTCCGCGCTCTCTATCGCGCGGAGGCTGAATGCCGAGGGTATCCCCGCGCCGCGCGGCGGCACCTGGGAACCCCGGACGATCCGCGGCAACCTCGCGCGCCAAGAGGGAATTCTGCACAACCCGATCTACACCGGGCGCGTGCTGATGTTTCGTACGACGAAGCGGGTCCATCCCGAGACAGAAGCGAGCATCATCGAAGCGACGCCCGATCGGGTTGAAGAAATCGAGATCCCGGCGCTCAGGATCATCCCTGATGATCTCTGGGAAACAGTACAGGCGCGCGCCGCGAAAACCCGACGCAAAGTCACCACTCGCAATAATCCGGAGGGTGCACGGCGTAAGAAATACCTCCTGAGCGGGCTGCTCAAATGCGGCTGCTGTGGGCGGAGTTTCGTCATGCGGTCGAAAGAGGCGTACGGCTGCGCTGAGAACATCAAGGGAGCCTGCCGGAACCGATCGTACATCAAGCGCGAAGAGATCGAAGCGCGCGTCTTTGCGGCGCTCCGGGCACCGCTCGCTTCGGAAAGCCTTTCCAAGGCGTTCGACGCCGCATTGAAGCAAGAGATTCAGGAGCTTCGCAAAAACCCGCCAGATGCGGAGCTAACCGCTAAACGTGCTGCACTGGCGCGAACAGAGAAGGGCTTGCGCACACTCGTCCGCTCGTTGGAGGAAGGAGCACCGTTTGCCCAACTAAAGGCGCGTATGAACGAACTCGAGGCACAGCAGCTGAAATTGACCGAAGAAATCTCTCGCCTCAGCACCGGAAAGCCGACGGCACCTCTCGTCGAGAGCGCCCCTCGGGCCCTTGAGCAGGTTCTCTGTGGACTCGAAGAGACGCTGAGCGATCCTAACTGGGTGCATCTCGCAAACGAGCACTTATCAGCGCTGATAGGGAGGGTGACGCTGCTACCCGACCCAAATGACGGAAGTCGTATGAACGCCGAGATCTCGATAGATCTCGGCGATTTACTTTCTGCAGCAGGACAGCCGAAAGTGCTCACCGACGTATTCCGCGAGAGGCAGCAAATAACGGTCAAATTGGGGGCGCTGCCCCCTCGACGCGTCCGCGCCTCACCCCCGGGGCATTTCGGCCAAGCCAAAAACGGGAGGGGGACGTGCGGCTCCGGCCTATTCGGGCTGGAAGCCGTGGATCAACTGGCGCAGGCCGATCAACCCGCCGATCACGATGGAGGCCAGCGTGACGGGCGCGGAGAAGGCGAGCACGGCCATCGCGCTTACCCCCTGGCCGATGGAGCATCCGACGGCGATCGTGCCGCCGATGCCCATCAGGGCGGCGCCGCTGACCTGACGGCCCAGTTCGCGGGGATCTTCGCAGGCTTCCCATTTGAAGAGGCCGCGAATGGCCGAGCCGAGGAAGGCCCCGCCGAGAACGCCCGCGACGAGCCCGACGGAGAAGGTGAGCCCTCCCGCGGTGGAGGTCATGAAATACAGGATCGTGCGCCCAAGCGGGGCGGTGAAGGAGGGGGCCTCGACGCCTGTCGCGCCCATGCTCTCTCTGAAGAGGTAGGAGGTGCCGACGAAGCACCAGACCACGGCAAGGCCCGCAGCCACGCCCCAGGCGAGCCTGCGTTTGTCTGCGCGCAGCGGCTGATAGTTCAGCGCCCATGCGAGGAAGCCTGCGGCGACGGGCAGGGCGAAGGTCAGCGGCGGCAGCCCGGTCCGCGCCGAGAGCCAATGCGCGATGCCTTGAGGGGAGGTGGCGGCCTGCTGGTCGAAGATCAGCAGGCGCAGATGCGCGAGGGGGCCGGACAGCGTCACGAAGGCGAAAATCCCCATCACGACGACGATCACCATCGAGCGCAGGTCGCCGCCGCCGAAACGCACCAGCGCCCCGAAGCCGCAATTTCCGGCGAGCGCCATGCCGTAGCCGAAGACCAGCCCGCCCACGATCGAGGCCAAGGGCGACCACTTGATCGTTTGATAGAAGCTGTGGGTGATGTCGGCATAACCCAGAGCCTCGGCTAGGAAGGCGCCGGAGATCGCGACACCCAGCACCACGCCCCAGAGGCGCAGACGCCTCTGGTCATCGCCATAGGCGGCGCTTTCCAGTGCGCCGAGGGTGCAGAAATCGCCCAGACGCGCGGCGAGGCCGAGAATCACACCGCCGAGCGCCCCGACCAGGGCCGCCATGGCGCCCATCGGAATCTGTTCCATTGCCCTTCTCCCCCCGGATCACTCAGCGTCCGGTCTCATGGCTCACCGCGTTCCGTCGGTGGCGCAGAACATATCGTAAATCGTTTCGACAAGGCGGCGCGCGCGCGGGTCCGAGAGCGTGTAGTAGATCGCCTTGCCTTCGCGGCGCGCGCTGACGAGCCCCTCGAGACGCAGCCGCGCCAATTGCTGGCTGACCGCGGCCTGGCGCGATTCCAGCAGGTTTTCCAGCTCGGTCACCGATTTCTCGCCCGAACTGAGATGGCACAGGATCATCAGCCGTCCCTCATGGGCGAGCGCCTTCATGAGGTTGGAGGCGTCTTGTGCGCGATCGAGTAGCTCTTCTGCATCCATGCGGGCACATCTCGACTCGGCCGTGGCAGAGGCAAGCTTTTCGGCATGACCGTCAGGCACCAGATGCCGCACCGCATCGTCCTTCCTTGGAGCCGCGCGCAGCGCGACCGTATTAATCGAATGTTTCAGGCTTTAGCATGACGATTCGCCGGAACAAAGCCCGAGAGAACAAAAACCCGCACGGGGCGGGCCAAAAGCACGCACATCAAACCTCAGTTTGAGGGGGGCTGATAGTCCGCGCCATTCTTTTTCAGGGCCTGATCCAGCAGCCCCCAGAAGAAGTCCTCGCTCGCATAGCCTTCGATGCGGGCGACTTCGACCCCGTCCTGCAGCAGGATGAAGGTCGGTGTGAAGAGCGGTTTGCCCCCGGTGATCGTGATGTCGTCAGGGAAGGGCTTGTGCAGATCGACCCGCTGCAGGGGCGCGGTCTTGCCCTCGGGGGTCTTGGGGTAGATCGGCGCGAGGTCGTTGTTCCACATGCGGCAATAGACGCAGCCGACCTGCTCGACCATCAGGAGGCGAAACTCGCTCTCGGCCTTGGCTTCTTCGGTCGCGGAGCCGACATCGGTCGTCGTCTCGGCGGATTGCGACGTGGCGTCGGCCCCCGCGGCGTCGGCCCATGAGGCGTGGCCCGTCGCGCTCAGCGAAATCGCCAGCGCCGCAGCCATGGAAATCGTATGCCAAACAATGCGGAACATTGACGGACCCCTTTTTACATATAAAGATCGTAATGTGTTTGACGGCCCCCTTCAAGGACGGTTGGGAGACCGAGGCCATATAGGCTAGGGCGCGTCACGAGGGAGGAAACAGTGCCGATCGATATTACCTATGGCGGGGCGTTTTTTGCCGGCCTGCTGTCTTTTCTGACGCCGTGCATCTTGCCGATGGTGCCGTTCTACCTGTCCTACATGGCCGGGCTGTCGATGTCGGAGCTGCGCGGTGACGGCAAGATCGCCCCCGGTGCGCAGGCGCGGATGGTCGCCTCTTCGGTCGCTTTCGCGTTGGGCGTGACCACGATCTTCGTGCTGATGGGGATGGGAGCCACTGCGCTCGGGGCCGCGTTCCGCGAATGGATGGGACCGCTGAGCTGGGTGGCAGCCGCGATCCTTCTCGTCTTCGGTCTGCATTTCCTCGGCGTGATCCGGATCCCATTCCTCTATCGCGAGGCCCGGATGGAGGCGAAGACCGATCCGACGACCTTCCTTGGCGCTTACGTGATGGGGCTCGCCTTCGGCTTCGGCTGGACGCCCTGTGTGGGCCCGGCGCTCGCCGCCATCCTTATGGTGGCGTCGGGGATGGGGGATATATCGAAGGGCGGGCTGCTGCTTTTTGCCTACGGGATCGGGATGACCTTGCCCTTCATCATCGCGGCCTTCTTCACGCGGCCCTTCCTCGCGCTCATGGCAAAGCACCGCGCCAAGCTCGGCTATGTCGAGAAGGCGATGGGGGTTATGCTGATCCTGTTCGCGGTTCTCATCGTGACCGGGGGGCTGCGCTACATTGGTGAGTTTCTGATCGACGTCATGCCGAGCGGGAGTCTTGGCTGAGGATCTGTTTCAAGGGAGGACGATCATGCGTCATTTTCTGACTGCCGCTTTCACCGCGGCGATGTTGGCCCTGCCGGGTCACGCCGCCGAGATGGGCGATGACGGGCTGCACAAGGAGCCGTGGTTCCACGACACGTTCAAGGACATGTCGGACGATCTCGCAACGGCCAATGACGAGGGCAAGCGCTTCATGGTCATCTGGGAGCAGCGCGGCTGCCTCTACTGCAAGAAGATGCACGAGGAGGTCTTCTCCGATCCCGAAATCGCGCAATACATCACCGACAACTACTATGTCGTGCAGATGAACCTGTTCGGCGATGTTGAAGTGACCGATTTCGACGGCGAGGCTCTGCCCGAAAAAGAGATGGCGATGAAGTGGGGCGTGATGTTCACGCCGACCATGATGTTCTTCCCCGAAGAGGCCTCCGATCAGCCTGCCAACAAGCAGGCCGTTGCACAGATGCCGGGCGCTTTCGGCAAGGGTACGACGATGGCCTTGCTCGAGTGGGTAAAGACTCACGGCTACGAGAGTGGCGTGAATTTTCAGAAGTACGTTGCCGACAAAGTTATGGCGAAGTGATCGCGAGTTTCGCGAATCTGACAGAGTCGTGATCTCTTGCTCGCGGGCGCAGCATTCGTGCTGCGCCCGCGAATATTTCTGATTTCGCTTAAGAAATCTTGGGTATGCTGCGGTATGCGCCGATATGTTCCGGAGAACATATTGGAAAATATGCGGATTTTTGAATTTATCCATTGCGCCGCTGTGACGCGCTCGCTTAAAAGTGAGTCAGGGAGAGAATTTGGGAGGACTTCTATGAAACGCCACGTTGCGTGGGCCGCAATGGCCGCCACCTTCGCAGCCAGCGCCGCGATCGCAGAAACCGCGCCGATGGATGTCAAATTCACCGATGTGGGCGCGGTGACCGAGTCGCTGACCGGTCAGCCGGGCGATCCCGCAAAGGGCGCAGAAGTCGCGGCGACCAAGTCGCTGGGCAACTGCGTGGCCTGCCATAAGGTCTCGGCGCTCGACGCGTCGTTCCAAGGTAATGTCGGCCCGGAGCTGAACGGCGCGGGCGACCGTTGGGACGAGTCGCAGCTGCGCGGCATCGTCGTCGACGCCAAGCACACCTTCGAAGGCACGGTAATGCCGGCGATGTACAAAACCGGTCCCTTCATTCGCCCCGGCGACGGGTACACCGGCAAGGCTGCGCCTGCCGATCTGCCGCCGATCTTGAATGCACAACAGGTTGAGGATGTGGTCGCTTTCTTGATGACCCTCAAGGACGAGTGACCCTCTGAACGACAAACCCGAGAGGAGAAGATACAACATGACCATGACCAGACGTGACGCGCTGGCGCTGGCGATGGGCGGCGTTGCCGCTTCCATGCTGCCGCTGCCCGCGCTGGCCGATGCCGGTGCTGACGCCATCGCCAAGTTCACCGGCGGCGCAGATGCCGCAATGGGTGACGGCGTCACCCTGACCGCGCCGGAAATCGCCGAGAACGGGAATACCGTTCCGATCTCCGTCGATGCGCCCGGCGCAACCGAGATCGCGGTCTTCGCGCCCGGCAACCCGACGCCCGACGTCGTGACCTTCAAGTTCGGTCCGCTGGCCGGCTCGCAGATGGCCTCGACCCGGATTCGCCTCTCGAAGACCCAGGACGTCATCGCTGTCGCCAAGATGGCCGACGGTAGCTACGTCCAGGCGAAATCGACCGTGAAGGTCACCATCGGCGGCTGCGGCGGCTAATTTTTTCGGTATCTGAGGAGACAAGACCATGAAAGGCGTGAGACCCCGCGTAAAAGTGCCGAAAAAAGCTTCGGCCGGTGACACGATCACCATCAAGACCCTGATCTCGCACCCGATGGAATCGGGTCAGCGCAAGGACAAGGATGGCAACGTCATCCCGCGCGAGATCATCAATCGCTTCACCTGCGACTTCAACGGCGAGAACGTCATCGACGTCACCCTCGAGCCGGCGATCTCGACGAACCCCTACATCGAATTCGAGGCGAAAGTCCCGGAATCGGGTGAGTTCAAGTTCACTTGGTACGATGATGACGGTTCGACCTACGAAGACAGCCAGAAGATCGAAGTGAGCTGATCGGCCGAACGGCCAGCGGCGCGTGAGGGAGCGCGCCGCCTCACCAAGAACAGAGAACCGCGCCTGTTTGGGGAGATCGATGGGCGCGGGGCACACCCAGGGAGGACACAGAATATGACGTTGCGCACCAGCCGCACCATCCTTGCCGCCACTGCAGCCTTCGCGCTCAGCACCGCGGCGCTGCACGCCGAAATGGCGGATGACGAGCTCGTCATCAACGGCGACACCCCGATCACGGTGAAGGCGCCCGCCGCCGATCACCTCAAAGGGCATCTCGACGAGGTCTATTCCGGCTGGCTCTTCCGCACGGACGAGACCCGCGCGATGGAACAGGACGACTTCGACAACCCGATCATGATCTTTGCCGAGCAGGGCCAGGAAACCTGGTCGACCGCCGACGGCTCCGAGGGCAAATCCTGCGCGGATTGCCACGGCGACATCAGCGAAGGCATGAAGGGCGTGCGCGCCTCGATGCCTAAGGTGAACGAAGCCGGCAAGCTGTGGTCGGTCGAGGATTACATCAACGATTGCCGCACCAACCGCATGGGCGCCGAAGCTTGGGGTTGGGACAGCGCTCCGATGCACAACATGACCACCGCGATCGCGGTCGAGTCGCGTGGCATGCCGGTCGCGGTCAAGATCGACGGCGAGGCCAAGCCTTTCTGGGAGAAAGGCAAGGAGATGTACTACACCCGCTATGGCCAGCTCGAGCTGTCCTGCGCGTCGTGCCACGAAGAGAACTACGGCAACTACATCCGCGCTGACCATCTTAGCCAAGGCCAGATCCAGGGCTTCCCGACCTACCGTCTGAAGAACGCGGGCGTCGTGTCGATCCACAACCGCTTCAAGGGCTGCATCCGCGACACGCGCGCGGAAACCTACAGCCCCGGTTCGGACGAGTTCCGTAATCTCGAGCTCTACGTCGCTTCGCGCGGCCTGGGTCTCGACATCGAGGGTGGCGGCGTCCGTCCCTGACCTGTGAATTGATGCGCGGGGCAGGGCCTCCCTGTCCCGCGCGTTTCGTTTCAACATATTCAAAATTTCATATCTGTCTGAATTCGTTTGTCTATTTACCCGAATGAAACGACCGCCGGGCGCACTGGCCCGGTGAGAAGAAGGAGACACATCGCATGATATCCCGGCGGGAATTTCTTCAGGCGAGCTTGGCCGCCTCGACCATCCTCGGTGCTTCGGGCCTGTCGCGCTGGTCGCGCGCCATGGCGCAGCAGTCGATTACCCAAGACCAGCTCCTGCAGTTCGAGCCGCTGGGCAATGTCACGCTGATCCACATCACCGACATCCACGCGCAAGCGATGCCGATCTATTTCCGCGAGCCGGAAATCAACCTCGGCGTGGGTGAGGCGAAGGGACGTCCGCCGCATGTGACCGGCGCGGATTTCCTCAAGATGTTCAACATCGAGCCGAACACGCCCGACGCATATGCGCTGACCTACGAGAACTTCACCGATCTCGCCAAGAGCTACGGCAAGATGGGTGGGATGGACCGTGTGGCGACCGTCGTGAAGGCGATCAAGGCCGAACGCCCCGACGCGCTGATCCTCGATGGCGGCGACACCTGGCACGGTTCGATGGTCGCGCTGAAGACCAAGGGCCAGAACATGGTCGACATCATGAACAAGCTCGGCGTCGAAGCGATGACCTCGCACTGGGAATGGACCTATGGCCAGGACCGGGTGAACGAGATCGTCGACGGCCTTCCCTTCCCCTTCCTCGGTGCGAATATCTTCGACGCCGAATGGGACGAGCCCGCCTACGAGCCCTACAAGATCTTCGAGCGCAACGGCACGCAGATCGCGGTCATCGGTCAGGCCTTCCCCTACATGCCGATCGCGAACCCCGGCTGGATGTTCCCCGACTACTCCTTCGGCATCCGCGAAGAGCGTATGCAGGCGATGGTCGACGAGGTTCGTGCGAAGGGCGTCGATCTGGTCGTCTGCCTGTCGCATAACGGCTTCGACGTGGACCACAAGATGGCGAGCCGCGTGAAGGGCATCGACGTGATCCTCACCGGTCACACCCACGACGCCGTTCCGGAGCCGATCCTCGTAGGCGAGACGATCCTGATCGCCTCGGGCTCGAACGGCAAATTCGTCTCCCGCGTCGATCTCGACGTGCGCGACGGCAAGATGATGGGCTTCCGCCACAAGCTGATCCCGATCTTCTCCGACGTGATCGAGCCCGACAAGGAGATGACCGACGTCATCATGGGCCATCGCGAGCCCTACAAGGCCGAACTCGAGGAAGTCGTGGGCGAGACCAACTCGCTGCTCTATCGCCGCGGCAACTTCAACGGCACCTGGGACGACCTGATCTGCGAGGCGATGCTCGAAGAGCGTGACGCCGAGATCGCGATGAGCCCGGGCGTGCGCTGGGGACCGTCGCTGATCCCCGGTCAGAAAATCACCATGGAAGACGTGCTCAACGCCACTTCGATGACCTATGGCGAGAACTATCGCTCCGAAATGTCGGGCGAGATGATCAAGACCATCCTCGAGGACGTGGCCGACAACATCTTCAACTCCGACCCCTACTACCAGCAGGGCGGGGACATGGTTCGAGTGGGTGGCATGGGCTACCACATCGACGTTTCGAAGCCGATCGGCGAGCGGATTTCCAACATGACGCTGCTGAAGGACGGCTCCGATATCGACCCGGCACGCAACTATGTCGTGACGGGCTGGGCCTCGGTCAACGAAGGTACCGAAGGGCCGCAGATCTGGGACGTGATCGCCGATCACCTGCGCAAGATCAAAACCGTTGACTTGAAACCGAATGACTCGGTGGTCGTGACCGGCATCTGAGCCGGTCCCGCCCGTCGATGATTACGCCCCGCAGGGGGTTAGAGACTGGAGGAAAACACATGGACGACAAGGAACGCCAGGGCAACCCGGCCACCAATGCCGCCCTCAGCCGCCGCGGATTCCTCCGCGCAGGGGCTGCGGTCGGTGCGATGGCCGCAGGGGCTGGTGCCGCGCGCGCAGAACAGCAACCCGATCCGTTGATCACCGAAGTTCAGCCTTGGGCTTCGGGCTGGGGCGACGGCGTCGATGCCACCCCCTACGGCCTGCCGATCGAATTCGAAGATGACGTCATCCGCCGCAATGTCGGCTGGCTGACCGCGGACGTGATCTCGTCGATCAACTTTACGCCGATCCACGCCCTCGACGGCACGATCACGCCCACCGGCTGCGCCTTCGAGCGTCACCATTCGGGCGCGATCGAACTGAAGAAGGAAGACTACCGTCTGATGATCAACGGCCTCGTCGACAAGCCGCTGGTCTTCACCTACGAGGATCTGGAGCGTTTCCCGCGTGTGAACCGCACCTACTTCCTCGAATGCGCCGCGAACTCGGGCATGGAATGGGCCGGTGCGCAGCTCAATGGCGCGCAGTTCACCCAGGGCATGATCCACAACATGCAATATTCGGGCATCCCGCTGCGGACGCTGCTCGAAGAAGCGGGGATCACCAATCTCGGCGACCAGATCAAGGACAAGTGGGTCTATGCCGAAGGCGCCGACGCGTCCTCGAACGGCCGCTCGATCCCGCTGGAGAAAGCGCTCGACGACTGTCTCGTAGCCATCAAGGCCAATGGCGAGGCGCTGCGCAAGGAGCACGGTTATCCGGTGCGCCTCGTGGTTCCGGGTTTCGAAGGCAACATGTGGGTGAAGTGGCTGCGTCGTCTCGAAGTCACCGACGAGGCCGTGCAGTCGCGCGAAGAAACCTCGAAATACACCGACACGCTCGCCGACGGCACGTCGCGCAAGTGGACCTGGGTCATGGACGCCAAATCGGTCGTCACCTCGCCCAGCCCGCAGATGCCGATCAAGCACGGCAAGGGTCCGCTGGTCATCACCGGCATGGCCTGGTCGGGTCGCGGTCACATCACCAAGGTCGACGTTTCGCTCGACGGCGGCGCGAACTGGCAAGAGGCCCGTTTGGCCGAGCCGGGCGCCGACAAGGCGGTCTCGCGCTTCTATCTCGAGATCGACTGGGACGGTTCGGAAATGCTCCTGCAGTCCCGCGCTACCGATTCCACCGGCTACGTTCAGCCGACCAAGGACGCGCTGCGCGCGATCCGCGGGGAGAATTCGGTCTATCACAACAACGGTATCCAGACCTGGTGGGTCAAGGAAAACGGGGAGTCCGAGAATGTCGAAGTGTCGTCGTAATCTGCTGCTGGCCACGCTTCTGGCCGCTCCGCTCGTCGCGACGCCCGCCCTGGCCGAGAAATTCGGTCTGGGACGCGAAGCGCTGCCCGAGGAAATCAACGCCTGGACCGTCGAGGTCTTCCCCGATGGCAAGAACCTTCCCGAAGGCTCGGGTTCGGTCGCCGACGGTGAAAAGATCTTCGCCGACAACTGCGCGGTCTGCCATGGCGACTTCGCCGAGGGCGTCGACAACTGGCCGAAACTGGCCGGGGGCGAAGGGACGCTGGCCAACAAGGATCCGGTGAAAACCGTCGGTTCCTACTGGCCCTACCTGTCCACCGTCTGGGACTATGCGCACCGCTCGATGCCGTTCGGCAACGCGCAGACGCTGACCGTCGACGAGACCTATGCCATCGTCGCCTACATTCTCTACTCGAACTACCTCGTGGAAGACGATTTCGTCCTCACGAAGGATAACTTCCTCGACGTGGAGATGCCGAACGCGGACGGGTTCATCGTGGATAACCGCGACGAGGTCGAAGTGCCGAAGTTTTCGGAAGCCGCTTGCATGAGCGACTGTAAGACCGACGTGCACATCACCAAGAAAGCCACCGTGCTCGACGTGACGCCCAACCAAGGCGGCGGCGAAGATACGGCGGCTGCGGACGATAGCGCTCCGGCCGACGTCGTCGTCGCAGGCGACGCTACCCAGAGCGACGCGGCCGAGGCGATGGCGCAGGACGCTCCGGCGGCGGCGCAGGTGGAGAAAACCACCTCCGAGCCGAAGGAGACGCTCTCTGCCGATCCGGCGCTTGTCGAGGCTGGCGAGAAGGTCTTCAAGAAGTGCAAGGCCTGCCACCAAGTCGGCGAAGATGCGAAGAACCGCGTCGGCCCGGTGCTCAACAACCTGATCGGTCGTCAGGCCGGGACGGCTGATGGGTTCAAATACTCGAGCGCGATGAAGCAGCACGGTGAAGACGGTCTGATCTGGACCGAACAGACGGTCGAGGAATATCTCGCCGACCCGAAGGGCTACATTCCGAAGAACCGGATGTCCTTCGCCGGCCTGAAGGACCCCGAAGACGTCAAGGCGGTGCTCGCCTATATCGAAAGCCAAGGTGGCTAAGACCCTCCCCGGGCGGGGGCCTCGGCTCCCGCTCACTTAAACCGACAGGGCCCTTCCGCCTGATCGTGTTTCGACGCCCGCGCTCCCCGCGGGCGTCTTTTCGTTTCTGCGCCACCGCGAGGACTGCCTTCGCCTGGCGCACTTGCACCCCGGCGCCCCCCGGGCATAGTTGGGCAAAAGCGAAGGGAGAGGGCATGGATCTGGATGCACGCGCACGCGAGCTGTTCGATATCGGAGTGAAGGCGGCCGATCCAGCGGCGGGTGTGTCCCGCGCGATGGGATGGGCGATGGAGACCCCGCCGGGGCCGGGCGGGCGCTGGCAGGTGGTCGCGCTCGGCAAGGCGGCGCTGGCTATGAGTGCTGCGGCGCTGGAGGCTTTGCCCGAAGATGCGCAAGCGCTCGTCGTGACCAATCCCGAGAATGCCGAAGCGGCCACGCCTCGTGCGGGTGTCACGCTGATCGCGGGCGATCACCCTGTGCCGGGGGAGGGCAGTGAACGGGCCGGGCGCGCGATCCTCGAGTGCCTGCAAGCCTGTGGCCCGGAGGATCGCGTTCTGGCGCTGATTTCCGGTGGCGGCTCCGCGCTCGCGGTCGCACCAGCAGAGGGGCTGAGCCTGTCGGACAAAGCCGAGGTCAGCCGACTTCTCCTCGGTTGCGGGGCCGATATCACGCAGATGAACCTGATCCGCCAGCAGCTGTCGCAGCTCAAGGGCGGCGGCTGGCTGTTGGCCTGCGCGGCCCCCGTGACGGGGCTGATCCTTTCAGATGTGCCGGGCGATGATCTGCGCGTCATCGCCTCGGGGCCGACTGTCGAGCCGATCGGCACGCGGGCCGGGGCAGCGCGGCTGTGCCGTGATCTCGGGATTTGGGACGCTTTGCCCGCGCCTGTGCGGGCGCATCTGGAAGCCTCCGGCGCGGAGCCAGCTCTGCCTGCGGCGCGCAACCGTCTGATCGGGGCGAACGGGCTGTCGGTCGCGGCGATGGTGTCGGCCGGAGCCGAGGCCGCGCCCTTCGCGCTCGACGGGGACGTGGCCGACCTTGCGCCGCAGATCGTGGCTCTGCTGCGCGATATGCCCTCAGGCGCTTTGGTCATGGGCGGGGAGACCACCGTGACGATCAAGGGTGACGGGCTGGGCGGTCGCAATCAGGAACTCGCGCTGCGGGTGGCTTGTGCCGCGGAGGCGGCGGGTCTCGAGGGTGATTGGCGCTTCCTGTCGGGCGGTACCGATGGCCGCGATGGGCCGACGGATGCGGCGGGCGGTCTGGTGGGGCCGGGGACCTGCGCGGCGGCGCGGGCGGCTGGCGTCGATTGCGACGCGGCGCTCGCCCGCAATGACAGCTATCACGTCCTGCAGGCGGCGGATGCGCTGCTGATGACGGGGGCGACCGGCACGAATGTGGCCGATCTCGCGGTTCTGGTGAAAGGCTAGCTTAGCCGCGCTCTGCTTCGGCAGAGCGCATCATCGGGCGCAGACGGAGATAGGCTTCGCGGATGACGGCGACGGTGATGATCGCAAGCGCGAGGGTGTCGAAGGCAACCATGGGCGTTTTCCTCGTAACGAAGCCTGGATAGCCGAGCTTGAACGGCGGCCACCTTGGGACCCTCGACAAAGATTGAGGCGCAAAAAAGGCACGATCACGGCGATTGAGGGCCGGGTCCGCTTAGCGTTCGAGGATCAGCGTGCCCCGCGCGAATTCCACTTTCGCGAAGCGGGTGAGGTAGGTCATCCCCAGCAATGACGTGTCCATCGATCCGCGATTGACCACGGCGCGCAGGTTGCTGTCGTGGATCGGGCCCAAATCGAAGCGCTCCAGCCGCACCGGCGCGGTCGCGACGATGCCGTTGGCTGTGCGCGCCTGCCCGATATAGGCGAGATCGGCGGTCTTGATGCCCGCGCGTTCGGCGGCGCGCTGGGTCAGGACGATCTGGCTCGCGCCGGTATCGACGACGAAGCGGATCGGCGTGCCGTTGACCTCGGCGGTGAGGTAGTAATGCCCGTCGGGCGCTTGCGGTACTTCGATCCGCCCATCGCGCATCACGGCCTGATCGGGGATCGAGACCTGTCGCTGGATGTCGGTCCAAAGCCCCACGGCGGCGAGCGTGCCGAGAAAGATAAGCCCCCAGATCGCGGCCTGTTGCAGCGTGCGACCCGGACGGCGGCGGATTTCCAGCAGGAAATACCCGCCCACGGCGACGAGCAGGAGGCTCAGATAGACCAGCCGTCCCCAATTCTCGCTGATGATCGTCTCGACCATGATCCTCGTTACCCCTACCAACCTCATTCAGATAGGATCGCCTGCGCGGCTTTCCCAGAGGGCGGATTGCCTCAGCTTACCGGGCCCCCGCCCATCAGCCCCGCGCCATGCAGCCCGTCGAGGATGAACTGGATCGCCAGCGCCGCCAGCAGCATCCCCAGAAGCCGGGTGACCACCATCGTGCCGGTGCGACCCAGCGCGCGCTCGATCGGCGTGGCGAGCAGGAACATCACGAAGACGCAGCAAAGCACCAGCAGCATCATCGCGATGATGACCACGACATGCAGCCAGTCGCCGCCCTCGCGGCCGGCCAGCAGGATCATCGTCGCCATCGCGCCGGGCCCGGCGAGAAGCGGGGTCGCCAGAGGGAATACGGAAGGGTCTGTTTCGGGGTCGGCCTCGTGCTCCTCGCCCTGCGCCTCGCGGCGTTTGGTGCGGCGTTCGAACAGCATGTCGAGCGCGGTGAGGAACAGCAGCACCCCGCCCGCGATGCGGAATGCGGGCATGGAGATGCCGATCCCGGCGAGGATCTTGTCACCGAAAATGCCGAACAAGGTCAGCAGCACGGCGGCTATGATGAGGGCGCGCAGGGCGATGCGCAGTCGCGCGCGATGGCTTTCGCCCAAGGTCAGTGCGATGAAGACCGGGGCCAGCCCGATCGGATCGATGATGACGAAAAGTGTCACGAAAGCAGTGATGTATTCGGCACCGATCACGCAGGGGCATCCCTTCCAAGTTTCGCAGTCGAGCCTAGCCTCATCCCCGACCGCCCGCCAGCCCTTCCCCGGCGTCTTCGGCAGACGGCTCGGGCGGCGCGGAGGGCAGGGCGGCGCGGATCTTAGCGGCCAGGCTCGCGGCGCCTCCGGCAAGGCGCGGATCCTCCATCGCTTCGGCGAGATCGAGCAGATGATCGAGCGCGGCCAACTCCTCGCGGGTCAGCACGAGAGGCGGCAAGCCAACCGCCCGGCGCAGGATATAACCGACGCCGCGTTCGCCCTCGACCGGCACGCCATAAGCCGAGATTTCCGCCATGTCGCGCCAGATCGTGCGGACCGAGACTCCCAGCCGCTCAGCCAGATCGCTGGCACGGTGCATCTTGCCGTCGCGCAGGATGGCGATGATCTGTTGCAGCCGCTCGTCGCGGGTCATCGGTCTCTCCCGGCAGGTCAAGCTAAGGGTAGCGCGGGGCGGGGCAACTGACAATGAACTGTCAGTAATCTGCGCCTCACAGCGCCGTTTGGGCGGAATCGGTCTAGGATTGAGGCCCGCATGATCCTAAAACTCGGGACCGACATAAGGCGCGGGCGGCGGGCCCGTGACCAGAGGAGAGACAACAATGCTCAACAATATCGGCCTTCCCGGTCTGCTTCTGATCGCCGTCGTGGTTCTGGTTCTTTTCGGCCGCGGCAAGATTTCCTCGCTCATGGGTGAAGTCGGCAAAGGCATCACCGCTTTCAAGAAAGGCGTGAGCGACGGCACGAAGGAAATCGAAGACGGCTCCGTCGACGAGGCACGCGACGTGACCCCGGCTGACGAAGTTCAGAAAGAAAAAGACAAGGCCTGAGCCTGATCGCTTTTAGGGGTTGCGGGCTGATGCCCGTTTGCCTTTGCGTCCTCATTTGGCCGGAGGCCTGAGCACTCATGTTAGACATCGGTTGGAGCGAGCTTCTGCTGATCGGCGTCGTGGCGCTGATCGTCGTGGGGCCGAAGGATCTGCCCAAGATGTTCCACCAGCTTGGCCGCATCACCGCGAAGGCCAAGTCGATGGCGCGCGAATTCTCGCGGGCGATGGAAGATGCGGCGAAGGATACCGGGCTCGACGAGGCCGCGGGCTCCGTGCGCGACCTGAAATCGCTGGCCTCGAAGAAGTCGCTCGGGCTCGACGCGCTGGAAAAGGCGACCGACGCTTTCGAGAAATGGGAGCCGGGCCGGTCCGAGCGGACCTCGCTCAAGCCCGATCCCGAGGCGGAGCCGCCCAAGCCCGAGGCTGCCCAACCCGAGGCGACCCCGGCCGAGACGGCCAAACCCGAGACTTCCAAGACGGCAAGCAAGCCGGCGGCCAAGCCCGCTGCGAAAAAAGCCGCGTCGAAGACCGCAGCCAAGACTGGCGCGAAGACGGGCGCTTCGACCGCAGCGAAATCCAGCGCCAAGCCGGCGACCAAGTCGAGCAGTAAACCTGCCGCGAAAACCGGTGCCAAACCGGCGGCCAAGAAGACGGCGGCGAAGAAACCCGCCGCGAAGAAGGGTGACGCATGAGCGACCATGACGAAATCGAGGACAGCGCCGCCCCGCTGATCGAACACCTCGCGGAACTGCGCACGCGCATCCTCTATTCGCTGGGGGCCTTCATCGCGGCGATGGTGGTCTGCTACACGGTCTGGAATCCGATCTTCAACTTCCTGACCCGGCCGGTCTGCTCGGCGCTGGAATCGCGCGGTGAGCAATGCGGCCTCTATCTGATCAAGCTGCAGGAAGGCTTCTTCGTCGCGATCAATATTTCCTTCCTCGGCGGTTTCGCCCTGGCATTCCCGATCATCGCCTACCAGATGTGGCGTTTCGTGGCGCCGGGCCTTTACCGCAACGAGAAGAACGCGTTCCTGCCGTTCCTGATCGCCTCGCCGGTGATGTTCTTCCTTGGCGCGGCGTTCGCTTATTACATCATCCTGCCGCTGGCCTTTAACTTCTTCCTCGGCTTCCAGCAGGGCGAGATCGGCGCGACGTCCGGCGCGAACGAGATGGCCGCCATCGGCTTCCAGGGCTCGGTGCAGGAATATCTCAACCTGACGATCAAGTTCGTCATGGCCTTCGGGATCTGCTTCCAGCTGCCCGTCCTGCTGTCGCTGATGGGCAAGGCGGGTCTGGTCTCTTCGCAAGGCCTCGCGAATATGCGCAAATACGCAGTAGTCGCGATCCTTGTCGTGGCCGCGATCGCGACGCCTCCGGACGTGATTTCCCAGGTCATCCTGTTCTCGGTGGTCTACGGTCTCTACGAGATATCCATCCAACTCGTGAAGCGGATCGAGAAGACCCGTGAAGCTCGAATGCGCGCCGAAGGCACCTGGATCGATCCCGACGAATGGGATGAAGACGAAGACGACGAGGATACCAAGGGATGAATGACGCGACGCTGACCCGGATCGCCACGGCACTGGAGCGGCTCTCGCCCGCGCCACAGCCCGCGCCGGATTTCGCCTCGGCCAGCGCCTTCATCTGGCACACCGCGCCGGATCGGCTGGAGCCCGTGCCTCAGGTGAACCGCGTCGACCTGAGCCTGCTGCACGGCATCGACCGCTCGCGCGATACGCTGCTGGCCAACACGCTGCAGTTTGCGCGCGGTGCGGCGGCGAATAATGCGCTTCTCTGGGGCGCGCGCGGGATGGGGAAATCCTCGCTCGTGAAGGCGGCCCATGCGGCGGCAGTGGCCGAGGGGCTGCCGCTCAAACTGGTGGAGCTTGCGCGCGAGGATCTGCCGTCCGTCGGGCGTCTGCTCGCGCATCTGCGCGACGCGCCGGAGATGCGCTTCATCCTGTTCTGCGACGACCTGTCGTTCAGTCATGACGACCAGCATTACAAATCGCTCAAGGCGGTGCTGGATGGCGGGATCGAGGGGCGGCCCGCGAACGTGATCCTCTATGCCACGTCGAACCGGCGTCACCTGATGCCGCGCGACATGATCGAGAACGAGCGTTCGACTGCGATCAGCCCCTCCGAAGCGGTGGAGGAGAAAGTCTCGCTGTCCGATCGGTTCGGGCTGTGGCTGGGCTTCCATCCCTGCAGCCAAGACGAGTATCTCACGATGATCCGCGGCTATTGCGACAGCTATGGCGTAGAGATCTCCGACGAGGAGTTGCGCGCCGAAGCCATCGAATGGCAGGCCACGCGCGGGGCGCGTTCGGGCCGCGTGGCATGGCAGTATTTCACTGATCTGGCCGGACGGCGCGGGATCGCGCTGTAAGCGCGTCCCTCCGCATCGTCCAAGGCGCGGGTAGGGGGCTTACACCCCCAGCCGATCGCGCAGAGCATACCACCACGACCCCGCGACGGAGTAGGGCACGCGGAAAGTGCGCCCGCCGGGAAACGGAATCCACGGCAGTTTCGCGAACGTATCGAACCGGGTCAGGTCGCCGTTGATCGCCTCCGACAGGATGCGCCCGAAAGTATGCGACCCGGTCACGCCGTGGCCGGAATAGCCATGCGCGAAATAGGTGTTCTGCCCGATCCGGCCCATCTGCGGCACGCGGCTGAACGAGAGCGCGAAATTGCCCGACCACGCGTAGTCGATCTTGGTGCCTTTGAGCTGCGGGAAGACTTTCTCGAGGTTCTTCCAGAGCTTCGCCTTGACGTCTTTCGGGTCTGCCCCGCCATAGACCGTGCCGCCGCCAAACAGCAGGCGGTTGTCGGCGGACATGCGGTAATAGTCGAGGATGTAGCGAACGTCCTCGATGCAGACATCTGACGGCATCAATTCGCGTGCCTTGGCCTCGCCCAGCGGCTCGGTCGCCATCACCTGCGTCGAGACGGGCATCACACGGCGCTCCAGCGTGGGCACGACATGGCCGAGATAGGCGTTGCCGCACAGAACCAGCGTCTTCGCGGTGATCTGCCCCTTCGCGGTCCTGATCACCGGGCGCGTGGCTTCGGTGTCGACGAAATTGACGGGGGACATCTCGTAGATCGTGCCGCCCATTTTCTCGACCGCCGCCGCCTCGCCAAGCGCGAGGTTCAGCGGATGCAGATGGCCGCCCTTGTGGTCGATCATGCCGCCCGCATAGAGGTCGGAAGCCGCGTGCTCGCGCATCTGCTCGCGGCTCAGCATCTCCTGGCTTTCGATGCCGTAGCTGCGCCAGAGTTTCCAGCGCGCTTCCAGCTCCTGCATATGCTTGCCGGTGAGCCCCGCGAAGACGTTGCCGGGCTTCAGGTCGCATTGGATGTCGTAGGTCGCGACGCGCTCGCGGATGATGTCGCCGCCTTCCATCACCAGACCGGCGACGAAATTCGCGGTGTCCTGTCCGTAGCGGCTCTCGATCACGTCGAGGCTCGCGTTCAGCCCGTTGACGACCTGACCGCCATTGCGGCCCGAAGCGCCCCAGCCGATGCGTGCGCCTTCCACGACGGTGACGCTATAGCCCTTTTCGGCCAGATGCAGCGCGGTCGAGAGGCCCGAAAAGCCCGCGCCCACGACGCAGATATCGGCCTCCACCGCGCCTTCCAGTTCCGGACGGAGCGGGGCCGGGTTGGCCGAAGCCGCGTAGTAGCTGTCGGTGTGTCTGCCGTCGCCCGCATAGGGGTGGGTCTTGTCGGTCATGTCGCGCTCTCGTCTGAAAGGGGCGTTTCGCTTTCGGTGCCACGCGCGCGCGTCAAGCGCAAGCGGGCTCAGCCCGCCCGCGTCAGCATCCCGAACAAATCGCGCGGATCGTCGGGGTCTGCCATAAGATCGAGCATCTGCGCATAATCGCCACCCTTCACGCGGTCATGGATGTAGCGCAGCGCGCTGAAATCCTCGATCGCGAAGCCCACGCTATCGAACAGCGTGATCTGTTTCGCGTCGCGGCGGCCCTCGGCCTCCCCGCGCATGACCTTCCACAACTCGGTCACCGGGTGATCCTCGTCGAGCGCCTGAATCTCGCCCTCGATGCGGGTCTGCGGCGGGTATTCGACAAAGATCTCCGAGCGGGTGAGGATGTCGCGATGCAGTTCGGTCTTGCCGGGGCAGTCGCCGCCGATCGCGTTGATGTGGATGCCCGAGCCGACCATGTTGTCGGTCAGGATCGTCGCATATTGCTTGTCGGCGGTGCAGGTCGTGATGACCTGCGCGCCTTCGACCGCTTCCTCGCCGGAGCGGCATTTGGTGACGTTGAACCCCTGCGCGATCAGGTTCTTCGCGGCTTTCTCGGTCGCGCTCGGGTCGATGTCGTAAAGCCGCAATGTGTCGATGCCGCAGATCGCGCGGAAGGCCAGCGCCTGAAACTCGCATTGCGCGCCATTGCCGATCATGCCCATCACCGTCGCGCCTTTCGGGGCGAGGTATTTGCCCACCAGCGCCGAGGTGGCGGCGGTGCGCAGTGCGGTCAGTATCGTCATCTCGGTCATCAGCAGCGGATAGCCCGTCGCGACCGAGGACAGCACACCGAACGCCGTCACGGTCTGGTGCCCGGTGCGGCCGTTCTTGGGGTGCCCGTTGACGTATTTGAAACCGTAATTTTCGCTATCCGCGGTCGGCATCAACTCGATCACGCCCTCCGCAGAATGGCTCGCGACGCGCGGCGTCTTGTCGAAATCCGGCCAGCGGCGGAAATCCTCTTCGATATAGGCGGCGAGGTCGCGCATCACCTGTTCGGGGCCGATCTCGTTCACCAGCTTCATCATGTTGGCGACGGAAACGAAGGGCACGAAGGCCAGTTCGGAGGGGGCGAGCGGGGACTTGTCCATCAAAAACTCCGTGTCATGCGGTCAAGAACGCGGCGGCCGAAGAGGCTGGCCGCGAGGTCGCACAGCAGTTTCGCCGTGCGGCCGCGTTCGTCGAGGAAGGGGTTAAGCTCGACAATGTCGAGCGAAGTGACGAGGTCGCTGTCGCCGACCTCTTCCATGATCAGATGCGCCTCGCGGAACGTGGCGCCGCCCGGCACGGTCGTGCCCACGGCGGGCGCGATCCCGGGGTCTAGGAAATCGACGTCGAAGCTGACATGCAGAAGGCCGTTGGCTTCGCGCACGCGGTCAAGGAAGGCGCGCAGCGGAGCCAGCACGCCGGTTTCGTCGATGGCGCGCATGTCATGGACTTCCAAGCCGATCTGCTTGATGCGCTCGCGCTCTGCCGGATCGACAGAGCGGATGCCCATCATGCAGAAGTTCTTGGGATCGATGCTGGCTTCCAGCGGCGGGAAGGCCTCGAAATCCGGCTGTCCCGTGACGTAGGCCACGGGCGTGCCATGCAGGTTGCCGCTGGTCGTGGTTTCCAGCGTGTGCAGGTCCGGGTGGGCGTCGAGCCACAGAACGAAAAGCGGGCGATCCTGGGTTTTCGCATGACGTGCCAGCCCGCTCAGCGTGCCGGCAGCCAGCGCGTGGTCGCCACCGATGAAGATCGGGCGGTCGTGCTTCTGGGCGGCGTCGAAGGCTGCGTCCGACAACGCCTCGATCCAGGCGCGGGTCTCGGCCAGATCGTGGATCGCGGGGTTCTTGTGCGGCACAGGGTCTTGCGCCGGGATCGACAGGTCGCCCAGATCGTTCACCTCCCAGCCCAGCTCGGTCAGGATATCGCCCAGCCCGGCGATGCGCAGGCTGGCCGGTCCCATGATGCAGCCGGGTTGCGAAGCGCCAGTTTGAATAGGCGCGCCCAGAATCGATACTGTGCGTGTCATCGTGATCTCCCTTGTTGGACTCAGTCTGACGAAATGGCGCAGAGGTTTCGCTTGTCAATTTGCGCAAATCGGAACTAAATTCGATCAGTTTGGCTAATTGATTGATCAAAACGGAGGGGCGATGCAGCTCGACGATACGGACCGCGCGATCCTGACCGCATTGCGGGCGGACGCGCGGCTCTCGGTGACTGATCTTGCGCTGCAGGTGGGAGTGTCGCGCACCACAGCACGCGCCCGGCTGGAGGCGCTGGTGGCGTCGGGGCAGATCCGGCGCTTTACCATCGAGACCGAGACCGATGTCGAGGGGCAGGTGCGTGCGATCACGCTGGTCGAGTTACAGGGCAAGATGTCGCGCGCTGTGATCCGGGCGCTGCACCGGATCCCGGAGGTCACGACGGTTTTCGCGACCAATGGAAACTGGGATCTGGTGGCGGAAATCCGGGCCGAGACTCTGGGCGAGTTCGACCGGGCCTTGCGCGATATTCGGGAAATTCCGGGGGTGCTCAACAGCGAGAGCTGTCTGCTGCTCGCGCCTGTTGCGGGCTAGGCGGGCAGGGGCGCGGGCGGACCGGAATATCTCCGGCCCGCCGCGCAAGATCAGTTGAGGTACGGCATCGGATCGACGGAATCGATGCCCTTGCGGACCTCGAAATGCAGATAGCCCTGATCGCCGGACGCGACCTTCGCGATGGTCTGGCCGCGCTTGACGCTCGCGCCTTTCTTCACCGTGATGCCTGTCACGTTGTAATAGACCGTCACCAGATTGTCGGGATGCTTGATCGCGAGGAAGGCGACATCGTCGGTGTCCTGGCTGATCAGCAGCACGGTGCCGCTCTCGGCGGCTTTCACCGCAGTTCCGGCCGACGCGGAGATATCGACACCGTCGTTCTTGCCCTTCTTGTAGGGGCGGATGATCGAGCCGGGAACCGGCATCATCATCTTCGACGTGTCCGATGCCTTGGTGCGATCGGTGCTCATGTCCGGGGTCTGCGTCTTGACCGGCTCGGAGGCTTTCGGCGGCGTCTTGTCGGGCAGGGGCTCTGCCGCGGAGGGCGGCACCGGGGTCGGCGAGCCGGTGCCGGGCGCCGTCGTAGCCGTAGCGGTCTCGACCTTCGGAGGTTGGCGGCCGGAGGCGACCGGGATGATCAGCATCTGACCTTCACGCACGCGCAGATCGTTGGGTAGCCCGTTCCATTCGGCCAGTGCCTTCACCGGCACCGAATAGTAGCGCGCGATGGAGTAGGCGGTCTCGCCACGCGCCACCTTGTGGCGGATCGGCTCGGGGCTGGTTGTGGAGACCGGGGCCGAAGCCGGGGTCGCCTTCGCGGGCTGGTTCGCCTGCGCCTTGTCGATCGCGTTCGACGCGAGCGAGGTGATGTCGATCGTCTCCGAGGTCAGTGCACTGGAATTGCCCGGCGCCGCGGTGCCGGCTGTCGTCGCGACCTTGTTGGGCAGGGCCAGCACTTCGCCCGCGTTCAGCACCGCGTCGGGCGCGACCGCGTTATAGCGGGCCAGCGCGCCGGGATCGGTGCCGATACGTTGTGCGACGGAGTTGACCGTATCGCCGCGGCGCGCCACGACGACCTGATAATTCGGGTAGGTGATGATGCCCTGCGCATTCGGGCGCGGGCGATCCTGTACGGCCTGCCGGGCAGCCGCGCTCGTGTCGAGCCCGCCATTGCCGTAGCCGCGCATGTCCAGATCGAACCCGTTCGGGTTACAGGCGGCCAGCGCCGTCAGCGCGACTCCACCTGCCAGGATCAGCCGCAGCCGGGAATTCTTCGTTGCCATCCGCTCGTCCTCACTGTCTCTCAGACCTCTACGGGGTCCGTTCTTGCCTGCCACTCAGTCGTTTGCCACGCCCTCTACAAGGGGGACGAAGCGCACCGGACGCAATTCTTCGTAATCGAAGCCCGTCTCGAGCCGGCGCACCCGGATCAGGCTTTGCACCGTGTCCGACTGGCCTACGGGCAGAACCATGATACCCCCGATCTTCAGCTGGGCCAAGAGCGGCCCGGGAGGGTCTTCCGCGGCGGCAGTCACGATGATTCGATCAAAGGGCGCCTGATCGGGCAGCCCATGCGAGCCGTCGCCGGAAATCGCAACGATATTGGTGAGCCGCAGCGCCGTGAAGACGCCCTCGGCCTCGCGCACGAGGCGCTTGTGGCGATCCACCGTGTAGACCCGTCGGGCGAGCTGACTCAGGATGGCTGCCTGATAGCCCGATCCGGTGCCGATCTCGAGCACGGTATCGCGCGAGCCGACATCCGCGGCCTGGGTCATCAGCCCCACGATCGAAGGTTGCGAGATGGTCTGTCCGCAGGCGATCGGCAGGGGCATGTCCTCATAGGCACGATCGGCGAAGATACCGCGCACAAACTGGCCGCGGTCGATCCCCTCCATCGCGTGCAGCGTGCGCGCGTCGGTCACGCCCTTGGAGCGCAGTGCGAAGAGGAACCGCATCTTGCGCTCGGCCAGATCCTCTTCCGCATCCTCGCTCATCCCAGACGGGCCTCCAGATCGGCGATCACGTCATGCGCCGTCAGATCGGCGCGCATCGGCGTGACCGAGATATAGCCGTCGAGGTTGACGGCGGCATCGGTGCCCGGCTGCGTCGGCGTATGCTGCGGGCCACCCTTGATCCACAGGAAGCGCCGCCCCGAGGGCGCGTGGTGCGCCTCGGTCGAGAAGAAGCAATCCTTGCGGAAGCCTTGGGCGGCGACCTTGTGGCCCTTGACGTCGGCTGCCAGCACCGGCGGGAAATTGACATTGTAGAACACCCGGTAATCGCCATCGTCCCAGATGCCCTGATCGAGGAGCTTGCGCACGAGCCCCGCGCCATGCACCCGCGCCGCCTCGAACATGTCGGGGGCATTGAAGACCTCGGGGCCGATGAATTGAGACAGGGCAATCGCGGGCACCCCTTGCAGCGCCGCCTCCATCGCGCCGCCCAACGTGCCGGAATAGAGCGCGTTGTCGGCGGAGTTGTTGCCCCGGTTCACGCCCGAGAGCACCAGATCGGGCCGCTGCCCTTCCAGCACGTCGTAAAGCCCGGCCATCACGCAGTCGGCGGGGCTGCCTTCGGCTGCGAAACGGCGCTCGGCCAGCTTCGAGATCATCATCGGCCGGGTGTAGGAGATGCAATGGCCCACGCCCGATTGCTCGAAGGCGGGCGCGACCGTCCAGACCTCGCCATCGGGACCTGCGAGTTCTTCGGCGATCTCGAGAAGAACGGCCAGACCCGGCGCGTCGATGCCGTCGTCATTGGTGATGAGAATACGCATGTTGCCCCCAGTTCCCCGTCGCGTCACCCGATGCTTACCTTGCAGTGGATGAAGGGTAAAGCGGGGGCAGGCAACAGCCTGGATGTGTCGCCAAAGCGCCGCAGGCCAAGCGCTCCGCGGCGTTTGGCCGGGGCGTCAGAGCGTGTCGAGGATACGCCGTGCTTCGGCATGGCGATCGGCGAGAGCGTCGCGATCCTCGCCGGGGAAGAACCGCCCGCGCAAGGCGGTCGCCATCGGCGCAGGCTCGGCGATGACCACGCGCGGCCCGATCTTCACGGTCTCCGCCTGCCACGAGCGCAGCATCGCCATCTGTGCCGCTTTCGTCGCCCCGTAGATGCCGAAGAATTTCTGCCCCGCACGCGGATCGTCGAAGGCCAGAGCGGTGCCTTGGCGAGCGAGCAGCAGCGGCTCGATCAGCCCGATCAGCTGCGCGGTCGCGGTCACGTTCACCTTGACCGAATTGGCCAGTTCCTTGGCGTCGATATGCCCCGTCGGCGAGAGCGGCGCGGCATGGATCGCGGTATGCACCCAGAGATCGAGCCCGCCCCAGCGCGCGCCGATCGACTGCGCGAGATGCGCCATCTGATCGGGGTCGGTCACGTCCAGCGGGCCGAGCGAAGCGGTGCCGCCCTTCGCCTGAATCCGGTCGTCGAGTTCTTCCAGCGCGCCGGTGGTCCGCGCGACGGCCATGATATGCCAGCCGTCTTCGGCCAAGGCCTCTGCAATCGCCCCGCCGAGGCCACGCGAAGCGCCGGTGACTAGCGCCAGTTTCTTGCCCTGCGAAGGGTCTTGGGTCTGATCCGTGCTCATGGCGCGTTTCTTGCCACCACGCCCGCCTTCGCGCAAGCGTCAGATGCACGATCCGCGCCTCTCCCGATGATTTGCGAATTTGCGCGCGGGCGAGTCGGCCCGCTTAGCAATGCTGCGCAATGGCGGTTGCGCCACTCGCCGTCGCGGGTAGCTGGTCGGCGCCGCGCAGACGCGGCGGAACCCTGCCTCGAAATCGAAGCGCTGCCCCCGGCTGGGAATGGCGTTACGCTTTGCCCTGAAGCCGAGCGAGAGCGGCTTCGCACATGCCCTCGCTCAGCCATTGGCACTCGGCGCAGATCGTCTGGTGGACATCGGCGGGCAGGGCGGCCATCCGCTCCAGCGCCTCGCCCCAGCTGAGCACATCGCCCGGCGCAATTCCCAATGCCTTCGCATGGGCTGCATCCAGCCGGTCGATCTTCGCCTGCCCGGTGCAACCGGACCCGCGCCGCGACGGGCAGGGACCGCAGATGTCATCGGCCGCGCCCACCACTTCGATCTCCACCGCCGCCCCTTCCGCACGCCGCAGTCGCCCCTCGACGATTTCGGTCATGTTCGCAGTGAAGGCATCCGAATATCCCTTCCCCACGAACCCGAGCGAGCAGAGGAAATGATGCGGGCGGTATGTCAGACGGTCAGCTATGTCTTCGCTCTTTCGTGATTATCCCGGGGGAGGCCGGCGCAGCCAAGCGGGGCGCCGTCCCCTGTCACCGGGGTAGCAGAATGGAAAACGGGCCGGAAGGTTTCCCCTCCGGCCCGCAATGATCTGGTCTATGCTCAGCGCTTCTCGAGATCGACGTAATCGCGGTAGGTCGCGCCGGTATAGAGCTGACGCGGGCGACCGATCTTGCCGGTCGGATCCTCGATCATCTCTTTCCACTGCGAGATCCAGCCGACGGTGCGCGACAGCGCGAAGATCGGGGTGAACATCGAGGTCGGGAAGCCCATCGCCTCGAGGATGATGCCCGAGTAGAAGTCGACGTTCGGATAGAGCTTCTTGGAGACGAAATATTCGTCCTCCAGAGCGATCTTCTCAAGTTCCTTGGCGACCTGAAGCGTCTCGTTGTCGTGGATGCCGAGCAGGTCGAGCACCTCGTCTGCCGATTCCTTCATGACCTTCGCGCGCGGGTCGAAGTTCTTGTAGACGCGGTGACCGAAGCCCATCAGGCGGAAGGGATCGTCCTTGTCCTTGGCGCGCTTGATGTATTCCGGGATCTGGTCGACGGTGCCGATTTCGCGCAGCATCTCGAGGCAGGCTTGGTTGGCGCCGCCGTGGGCGGGGCCCCAGAGGCAGGCGATGCCGGCCGCGATACAGGCGAACGGGTTCGCGCCCGAGGAGCCCGCCAGACGCACGGTCGAGGTCGAGGCGTTCTGCTCGTGATCGGCATGGAGCGTGAAAATCCGGTCCATTGCACGGGCCAGCGCAGGCTCGATCTTGTAGTCTTCGGCCGGGACCGAGAAGCACATGTGCAGGAAGTTCTCGGCGTAGCTCAGCTCGTTCTTCGGATAGACGAAGGGCTGACCGATCGAATACTTGTAGGCCATCGCGGCGATCGTCGGCAGTTTCGCGATCAGGCGGATCGAGGCGACTTCGCGTTGCCACGGGTCCGAGATGTCGAGGCTGTCGTGATAGAAGGCAGACAGCGCGCCCACGACGCCGACCATGGTCGCCATCGGGTGGCTGTCGCGGCGGAAGCCCTGGAAGAACTGCTTCATCTGCTCGTGGATCATCGTGTGACGCGTCACGCGGAACTCGAAATCTTCCATCTGCGCCTTGGTCGGCAGTTCCCCGTAGAGCAGCAGGTAGCACACTTCGAGGTAATGCGACTTCGACGCGAGTTGGTCGATCGGATAGCCACGATACAGCAGCTCACCCTTGGCACCGTCGATGAAGGTGATCTTGGATTCGCAGGCTGCGGTCGAGGTGAAGCCCGGATCGTAGGTGAAGACGTCGGCTTGGCCATAGAGCTTGCGGATATCGAGCACGTCGGGACCAGCCGAGGGCGAGAGCACGGGAAGCTCATAGGTTTGTCCGTCAAGCGAGAGCGTGGCGGTCTTCGAGTTGTCTGCCATGTAAATTCCCTTTCATCCTCCGGCTGGGCCGCGCCGGTCTATCGCGTCCGGACAGTCGTCCGGAGAGGGCGGCCAGGCCTCAGGCCGCCTGATCGTCGAGTCGAGCCAGAGTCTCCTCCCGGCCCAAAACGAGCATCATATCGAATACGCTGGGGGTTGCCGCACGTCCCGCCAAGGCCGCCCGCATCGGAGCTGCGACCTTCCCAAGGCCAAGCCCATGCGCTTCGGCAACCTGTCCGACAGCGGCTTCCAGGTCTTCCCGCGACCAATTAGCGCGTTGCAGCGCAAAGGTCAATTCACTCAGTATACCACGGGATACATCATCCAGTGCCTTGGCCGCTTTCTCTTCGATTTCGATCGGGCGCTGCGTCAGAGAGAAATGCGCCTTTTCAAGGAGTTGCGGCAGAATTTTCGCTGAGCCCTTTACGACGGGAAGCGTGCGCATAAGCGCAGATTTCTGTGCGTCATCCAGCGACGGTTTTTCTGCAGCTGCGAGATAACCTTCGATTTCGCGCAGCAATTCGGCCTCGTCGGTGACCGCGATATGCTGGCCGCAGATATTCTCGAGCTTCTTGAAATCGAGCCGCGCCGGCGCCTTGTTGATGCCAGTGATGTCGAACCATTCCTTCGCCTGTTCGTCGGTGAAGAATTCGTCGTCGCCATGGCTCCAGCCGAGCCGCGCGAGGTAGTTGCGCATGCCCGTCGCCGGGTAGCCCATCGCCTGATACTGCTCGAGGCCCACCGCGCCGTGGCGCTTCGACAGCTTCTTGCCGTCGGGACCGTGAATCAGCGGGATATGCGCAAAGGTCGGCACGTCCCAATCCATCGCGCGATAGACCAGCATCTGCCGCGCGGCATTGACGAGATGGTCGTCCCCGCGGATCACATGGGTCACGCCCATATCATGGTCATCGACGACAACGGCCAGCATGTAGGTCGGTGTGCCATCCGAACGTAAACAAATCATGTCATCGAGCTGATCGTTGCGGATCGTCACTTCGCCCTGCACCGCGTCCTGGATCACGGTCGTGCCCTCGCGCGGGGCTTTCAGCCGGATCACGTAGGGCGCGTCCGGATGGGTCGCGGGATCGGCGTCGCGCCACGGCGAGGGGAACATCTGGCCCTTGTTCGCCGGGTCCTCGCGGAAGGCCGCGATCTCTTCCTGCGTGGAGAAACATTTGTAGGCGTGGCCCTTCTCCAGCATCTTATGGGCGACCTCGGCGTGGCGGGCCGCGCCCGCGGCTTGGCTCACCACCTCGCCGTCATAGTCGAGCCCCAGCCATTCGAGCCCCTGCAGGATCGCTGCCGTCGCCTCCGGGGTCGAGCGTTCACGGTCGGTATCCTCGATACGCAGCAGGAATTTACCGCCGCGCCCGCGTGCATAGAGCCAGTTGAACAGCGCCGTGCGCGCACCGCCGATATGCAGATAGCCGGTGGGCGAGGGGGCGAAACGGGTGACAATCTGGTCGGACATGTCGGAGCCTTTCTTCGCGGGCTCTCACCGGCCCGCCTTTACCTTTCGGAAACCATCAAGCGCATAGGCTTTCTCGGCTCGATGCATAAGCAGGGACGGGGCCGAGGACAAGCATGGCGATCAATGCGGAACCGGGCGACTGGGCGCTGCCCGAGGGCGCAAAGGGCGCGGGCCGCAGCTCTCGTCTGATCGCGGCGCTTTTCGCTGGCCTCTCCGATCCGCTTGGTGCCCTGGCGCGGGCGCGGGCGCAGCTTTTCCTGTGGATGCCGGTGGCGCTCGGGGGCGGGGTCGGTGCGTATTTCACGCTCAAGGTGGAGCCGGGCTGGCTTATCTACCTGACCGCGCTCGCGATCTGCGCGATCTCTCTGACGCTTTGGCTGCGTGACGCGGTATGGTTTCGGTTGCCGGCGGCACTCATTGCCCTCGCGGCTCTGGGCCTGCTGCTGGCGGGGCTACGCGCCCATCTCGTCGCAGCGCCGGTGCTGCAATACCGCTATTACGGCCCCGTCGCCGGGCGGATCGTGAAGATCGACCGCGCGCGCTCGGACCTGATCCGGCTGACGCTGGATCAGGTGCGGATCGACCGGGTCGCCCCCGGAAATACGCCCGCGCGGGTCCGGGTCACGCTGCATGGCGATCAGAGCGAGTTCACCCCGGAACCCGGCGCGCAGGTCATGCTCACGGCGAATCTCTCGCCCCCGCCGCCGCCAGCCGCGCCCCGGGACTACGATTTTCGCCGCACCGCCTGGTTCGATCGCCTCGGCGCGATCGGCTATACCCGCGCGCCGGTGATGCGGGTCGCGCCGCCCGATCCCGGTGATTGGGCGATGGCGGCGCATCGCGCGCGGATGCGGCTCTCTACGGCGATTCAGGCGCGGATCGCGGGCCAGCCCGGCGCGGTCGCGGCGGCGCTGATGACCGGCGACCGCTCGGGTCTGAGCGAGGCCTCGCGCGAGGTTATGCGCCGCTCCGGCCTCGCGCATCTGATCGCGATCTCGGGGCTGCATATGGGAATCCTCGCGGGTTTCGTCTTTGGTCTCGTGCGCTACGGGCTGGCGCTGGCAGGCCGACCCGCGCTGATCTGGCCCACGAAGAAATTGGCTGCCATTGCGGCGCTGATCGCGGCCAGCGCCTATCTGTGGCTCGCGGGGCCTGCGGTATCGACCCAGCGGGCCTGGATCATGGTGTCGATCATGCTCCTCGCCGTTCTTTTCGACCGTCGTGCGCTGAGCCTGCGCACCGTCGCGCTCGCCGCCACGCTCTTGCTGATCTGGCAACCAGAGAGCCTGACCGCGCCCGGCTTCCAGATGTCCTTCGCGGCGACGACCGCGCTGATCGTGATGCTCGGGCCGTGGACCCGCGCCGCGCGCTATCTGCCGCGGCTTCTGCGGCCCGCGTTGATGCTGGTCGCGACCTCGCTCATCGCTGGCGCTGCTACGGCGCCGATCGTGGCCGCGCAGTTCCACCGGCTGTCGGAATACGGGGTTCTGGCGAACCTGTTCGCGGTGCCCGCAATGGGGCTGGTGATCATGCCGATGGGGGTCCTCGCGGCGCTGCTGGCCCCCTTCGGTGTGAGCGGCCCCGCGCTTTGGGCGGTGGGGCAGGGTACGGCGTGGATCTTGCGCGTCGCGCGATGGGTCAGCGACCTCGATGGCTCCGTTCTCGCCATCGTTCAACCGGGGCCTTATGTGCTGCCGCTGATCGCGCTTGGAGCCTTGGGGCTGATCCTGACCCGCGGCGCGGGACGGACAGCGAGCATTGGCCTGATTGCCACGGCTTGCGTGTTTTGGCTGCGCGCCGACGACGAGCGACCTGCACTTCTGATCGCACCCGAGGGCCGGCAGGTCGGGGTGATGACGCCGCTAGGCCGGGCTCTGTCGAAACCCGGCGCGGGGTTCATCTCGGACCGCTGGCTTGCGGCGGATGGCGACGCGGCGACGCTGGAGGTGGCGGCCGCGCGGCCTGCATTCTCCGGGCCGCGCGGCGCGCGGATTGCGCAGTTTCGCGGGGCGCTGCTTGCCCATATCACTGGAAAAGCCGTGCAAGACGCCTTGCCTGCGGTCTGCGCCAAAGGCGGAATTGTCGTAACCTCCGCCAAATTCGACAGCGCCACAGGCCCTTGCGATCTGTGGGACGCGCAGCGCCAGCGCGGAACCGGCGCGGTCGCGATCAGTGCCGCTGGGGAAATCACGACGACCGCGCAAGTCAAGGGGCGCCGTCTCTGGACGCGCCCCTGACCTTCGCTCTTCGCAAATATGCCCGCCGGAGGCTTCGCCCTCTGCCACCGGCGCAGAAAATGAAAAAGAGCGCCCCGCAGGACGCCCTTTTCCAGAAACTCAATGGATGTCAGTAGCTGCGGATCAGCCCGACGAGCCGACCCTGCACCTTCACCTGATCGTCGCGCAGGAGTCGCGTCTCATAGGCCGGGTTGGCGGCCTCCAGCGCGATCATTCCGCTGCGACGGTAGAAACGCTTCAGCGTGGCCTCATGGCCTTCGACCAAGGCGACCACGATATCGCCGTTATCCGCCGTGCCCTGTTCGCGGATCACCACGACGTCGCCATCGTTGATCCCGGCCTCGATCATCGAGTCGCCTTTGACCTCGAGCGCGTAATGCTCTCCGCGTCCGCTCAGCATCGAGCCCGGAACGGCGACGTGATGCGAAACCTCCGAAATCGCCTCTATCGGGACACCGGCGGCGATCCGGCCCATCACCGGCAGTTCCAGCGCGTGGATCACGTCAACCGGCATCGCGCCGCGCGGCGGATCGGCCTTGTCCCCCTCGATCACTTTGGGCGCGAAGTTTCCTGTATCCTCGGTCGCTGGCGCGCCGAATTTCTTCTCGAGCGCCTCGGGCAGTTTCACGATCTCGATCGCGCGGGCCCGGTGGGCGAGACGGCGGATGAAGCCGCGTTCTTCCAGTGCGGTGATCAGCCGGTGGATACCGGACTTGGAGCGCAGGTCCAGCGCGTCCTTCATCTCGTCGAAAGAGGGCGGAACACCGTCCTTCATCATCCGTTTTTGAATGAATTCCAGCAATTCCAGCTGCTTGCGCGTCAGCATCCGCGACCCTCCGTTCCCCGGTCAAGGCACATGTTCAAGGATTGTTCTACCCTTGTTCACGGGGGCTGTCAACGGCCGAGGCGGGCGCAGCTCAGTCGAGCGGCAGGATCTCGACCGTCTCGCCCGCCTTGCGCGGCCCGTCGCCGATGGGGCGGATCAGCAGGCAATCGGCCTGCGACAGGAGGCTCAGCATCGCGGAGTCCTGGTTGTCGAAGGGCGTGACGCGGGGCAGGGGATCGCCGGGCACGAGCGTGGCGCGCATGAAATGCGTGCGCGGACCGGTGGGGCCGGTATCGGTCGCGAGGATTGCCTGTTTCACGCGAGTTTCGGGCGACAGGCCCGAAAGCTTGCGCAGCATCGGGCGCAGGAACAGTTCGGCACAGACCGTTGCCGAGACCGGGTTGCCCGGAAGGCCCAGCATCGCGGCCTCGCCCATCCGGCCCGCCATCAAGGGCTTGCCCGGGCGCATCGCGATCTTCCAGAAGCTGCGTTCGAGCCCCAGTTCCTCGGCCACGTCGCTCACAAGATCATGCGCGCCGACCGAGGCGCCACCGGAGGTCACCACCATATCGGCGCCCTTCGCGAGGTCGAACACGGTGCGCAGACTGTCGCGGTCGTCGCGAGCGATCGGCAGCATGCGCGCTTCTGCGCCCATGCGCTCGGCCAACGCCGCGACGATGAAGCTGTTGGAGCAGATGATCTGGTCCGGCCCCGGCTCTTCGCCCGGCATCACCAACTCGTCGCCTGTCGCGATGATCGCGACGATGGGGCGGCGGCGCACGGTGATCGCGGGCACGTTCATCGCCGCCAGCAGCCCGAGGTCGCGCGCGGTCAGCGGGCGGTCGGGGCAGAAGCTCTCGCCTTGCGCGAAATCCTGACCCTTCGGCCGGATATTGGTATTGCTATCAATCTCTTGCGGCAGCGTGATCGTGTCGCCTTCGCGCGTCACGTTCTCCTGCAGCACGACCACGCCATTCGGCCCCGGCACTGGCGCGCCGGTGAAAATGCGTACCGCCTGGCCGGGCTTGGGTTGGTCCTCATAGCCGCGACCCGCGGCGGCTTCGCCCTCGACGGTCAGCGTCGCGCCGGGCAGGTGGTCGGCCGCGTCGAGCCAGTAGCCATCCATCGCCGAGCCCGAGAAGGGCGGCTGGGTCAATTGCGCGGTCGCGGGCTCCGCCATCACACGACCGAGCGCATGACGCAGGCTCACGCGTTCGGTACCCAGCGGTTCGACCAGCGTCAGAACCTTTTCAAGCGCTTCTTCGACGGGCAACAGGCTCATGTTGCGCTCCCTTCAGCCTCGTATTTGCCGGATTTCCCGCCGTCTTTCAGCACGACGCGGATACCCTCGATCTGCATGGATTTCTCGACCGCCTTGAGCATGTCATAGACCGTCAGCGCCGCCGCCGACACGGCGGTCAGCGCCTCCATCTCGACGCCGGTCTGCCCCGAGGTTTTCACGGTGGCGCGGATGCGTACACCGGGCAGCGCCTCGTCAGGTTCCAGATCGAGCGTGACCTTGGTGATCGGCAGCGGGTGACAGAGCGGGATCAGATCGGAGGTCTTCTTCGCGGCCATGATGCCCGCGATCCGCGCGATGCCCAGAACGTCGCCCTTCTTCGCGGTGCCCTTCAGGACATAATCCAGCGTCTCGGGCAGCATCACCACGCGCCCCTCGGCCACGGCGATGCGGTCGGTCACGTCCTTATCGGAGACGTCGACCATATGGGCCTGACCGTCCTTGTCGAAATGCGACAGACTCATGCGACCTCCAGAAGCGTCCGGGTGGCGCCCGCGACATCGTCCTGCCGCATCAGGCTTTCACCGATCAGGAAGCGGCGCGCGCCGACCTCGGCCATCGCGGCCATGTCGTCGCGGGTGAAGATGCCGCTTTCGCAGACCAGATCGCGGCCCTCGGCGAGGATGCTCGGTGCAAGTTCGCGGGTCACGTCGAGCGTGACCTCGAAGGTCTTCAGGTTGCGGTTGTTCACGCCCAGAAGCGGCGACCTCAGGTGTTTGAGCGCGCGTTCGGTCTCTTCCATGTCATGCACTTCGACCAGCACATCCATGCCCCAACCAAAGGCTGCGTCTTCCAGCTCAGCCGCAAGATCATCCTCGACCGAAGCCATGATGATCAGGATGCAATCGGCGCCCCAGGCGCGGGCCTCCGCGACCTGATAGGTGTCATAGAGGAAATCCTTGCGCAGCGCGGGCAGCGAGCAGGCCGCGCGCGCCGCACTCAGGAACTCCGGCGCGCCCTGAAAAGACGGCGTATCGGTCAGCACCGATAGGCAGGCAGCACCGCCTTGCTCATAGGCTTTGGCCAGCGTGGGCGGGTCGAAATCGGGGCGGATCAGTCCTTTGGACGGCGAGGCCTTCTTGATCTCGGCGATCAGCCCGTAGCCCGTTTCCGCCTTCGCGGTCAGGGCGTTGGCAAAACCGCGCGTGGGCGCCTGCGCCATGGCCTGAGCTTCAACCTCGCTCAGCGGGCGGGCGGCTTTGGCCGCTTTGATCTCTTCAAGCTTGTAGGCCTTGATCTTGTCGAGGATCGTGCTCATCCGGCGACCTCCTGCGTGATGCGGGCCAGCGTTTCCAGAGCGGTCTTGGCCTTTCCGCTGTCGATGCTCTCGGCCGCCATTTCCGCCCCGGATTTCAGGTCCGAGACCTTGTCGGCCACGACGAGCGCGGCGGCGGCGTTGAAGATCACCGCGTCGCGATAGGCCGAGGGCTCCCCCTCGAGCAGTGCGCGCAGGGCGGCGGCGTTCTCGGCTGCGGTGCCGCCGATCAGATCGCGGAAGCGATGGACGGGCAACCCTGCATCCTCGGGGTGGATCTGGATCGACTCGATCCGGCCGTTTTCCAGCGCGGCGACTTCGGTCGTGCCGCAGATGGTGATCTCGTCGGTGCCGTCCGAGCCATGGACAAGCCATGCCTTCTCGGAGCCGAGCATCTGCAACGTCTCGGCCATCGGGAAGATCAGGTCGGGCGCGAAGGCCCCGGTCAGCTGTCGCTTCACGCCTGCGGGGTTGGTCAGCGGGCCGAGGATGTTGAAGATCGTCTTGCAGCCCAACTCCTGACGCACCGACCCGACATGACGCATCGCGGGGTGGTGGATCTGCGCCATCATGAAGCCGATATTCGCCTCGGCCAGACCGCGCTCTGTCGCCTCCGGCCCCGCCATCACGTCAATGCCGAGCTCGGACTGCACATCCGCCGTGCCCGATTTCGACGAGGCCGCGCGGTTGCCATGCTTTGCGACCGGAACGCCCGCGCCCGCCACGACGAAGGCCGCAGCCGTCGAGATGTTGAGCGTGTGCATCCCGTCGCCGCCGGTCCCGACGATGTCGATTGCGCCTTCGGGGGCTTTGACCGGCACGCATTTCGCGCGCATCGCGGCGGCGGCAGCGGCATATTCCGACACGGATTCCCCGCGCGCCCTCAGCGCCATCAACAAGCCGCCGACCTGCGCGGGAGAAGCTTCGCCGTTGAACAGGATTTCGAAGGCCATCTCCGCCTGCGCGCGGCTCAGCGGCCCTTCGGAGGCCGAGTAGATCAGCGGCTTCATCGCTTCGCTCATGGGCTGGCTCATGCGGGCACCTTCAGGCTGACGCCTGCCTCTGTCAGGAAATTCTTCAGCATCGCGTGGCCATGCTCGGAGGCGATGGATTCCGGGTGGAACTGCACGCCCTCGATCGGCAACTCGCGATGGCGCAGCCCCATGATCGTGCCGTCATCCAGCTCGGCGGTGATCTCGAGGCAGTCGGGCAGGCTCTCGCGCTCCACGATCAGCGAGTGGTAGCGCGTGGCTTTCAGCGGAGAGGGCAGGCCCTTGAAGCAGCCTTTGCCCTCGTGGCGGATCTCGCCCATCTTGCCATGCACGATCTCGGAGGCGCGCACGACTTTCCCGCCGAAGGCCTGACCGATGGTCTGATGCCCCAGACAGACGCCGAACAGCGGCAGCTTGGCCTCGGCCGCGGCCATCACCAGCGGCAGGCAGATGCCGGCTTGATCGGGATCGCAAGGCCCGGGCGAGAGTACGATCGCCTCGGCACCCATGCCCATCGCGTCCTGAACGTTCAGCGCGTCGTTACGCCAGACCTTCACATCGGCGCCCAGCTCGCCAAAATAGTGCACCAAATTGTAGGTGAAGCTGTCATAATTATCGATGAGCAGCAGCATGGCCGGGCCCTTTCGTTTGTTGGCCCCCGGCGTCCCCGATGCGGTCAGGCGCGGATGCGCCTATCAAGGGGGGTGAACCGGGGATCGGGTCGGGCTATAGATGCTATCAGCGAAGGGCCGGGGTCAAGGGCAGTCCCCGGGAAAAGCCGCGTATCAAGAGCGGTGAAGATGGAGGCAGGCAATGATGCGATCTGTGATGAAGGGCGGGCTGGCCGGTCTGCTGGTCGCGGTTTTCGGCACGGCGGTGATGTCGTTGATCTTCCCGGCCCCGAAAGAGCCCGGCGCGGAGATCAAGCTCGCCGGAAGCCCGACGCCCGAAGAACCCGCGAATGTGGACTTGCCCGCGGGCTCCGATTTCTCGCGTCCGGCGACCGATCGAACGCCCGCGATGCCGACCCCGGACGGGGCGCCGCTCTCGGCACCGACCCGGGCGCCCCGCGTGTCAGAGCCGCAGCCAAGCCTCGCGCCGCCCAGTGCCGACGAAATTCAAAGCGCCGCGCGCCCCGAGATGTCGACCGACATGGCCGAGCCGCGTCCCGAAGCGCAAGGCGAGACAGTGGCGCTCGCCGCGCCGGTCGCGCCGGAGGCGGGCGCGCAACCGGACAGCGCCCCGCCTTCCGCTCTGCAAGGTGCGCCTGCGCCCGACACCGCACCCGAGGTTGCGCCGGTGATCGAGCCCGCGCCTGCGCGCGAGACATCGCCGGAAGCCCCGAATGTCGCGTCGGCGATGAGCGCGCCGACAGTGGACACACCTGCGACGACGCCCGCCGCCCGCGAGGCGCAGCCGGATATGACTGCAGAAAATGCGCCCGCAGCCGAGATGCCCGCCTTGCCGGAGGTGAGCTTGCAGCCGCCCGAAGCGCCCGAGAAAGCAGCGCCGCCCGCCGATCAGGGGAATACGGCTGTCATCGCGACCGATATGCCCGCACTGCCCGGGGCCAAACTGACGCCCCCCAAAGCGGAGCCCCAAACGACTCCGTCCTTGGCGGACATGCCCGCACCTGATCGGTTGCCGTCCGAAGGGGAGGGGATCGACACCGCGCAGGCGGATAAACCCGAGATTTCGACCGACCCATCGGCAAGCCCGGACCTGCCCGCTGGGCGCGCCCTCCCGCAAGGCGGGGATGCGGTGCCGACCAAGCCGCGCATCTTCTCGTTGCAGGATGCGCCCTCGATGCCGGGCAAGCCCGCGAGCGGGTTCAAATCAGCGCCCGGCGTCGTGGTGGATCGCTTGCCGCAGGTGACGCCTTCGACGCCGCCCTCCCTCGGGGACGGACCTAACGGCGGCGGCGCGCAGGATGCGCCGGGGACCGCGCAGGTCGATGCGGCTGACCTGAGCCCGATCGAGAAATTCGCAGCCCCCGCGCCAGCCGGCGACAAGCCGGAGATTTCGCTGGTTCTGATCGATCCGGGCGTGGCGAAGGGCGGGCTCGATCCGGCGACGATCACGGCGAGCGATCTGCCGATGACCATCGCGATCGATCCAACCCGGGACGGCGCTGCCGAAGATGCCAAAGCCTTCCGCGCGGCGGGGTTCGAGGTCGCGATCCTTGCGTCCGGTCTGCCCGCCAATGCCGCCCCCGAGGATGTCGAGGTGGCGCTCGAGGCGTGGCGTCACGTGATCCCCGAGGCCGTCGCCGTCGTGGAGCCGCCGGAGCCGCAGTTCCAGAACAACCGTCCGCTCGCGCGTCAGATGGTCTCGGCGCTCGGGCGCAGCGGGCTGGGCGTGGTCACGCAGAAGAAGGGGTTCGACAGCGCCAACCAGATCGCGATCTCCGCCGATCTGCCGCGCGCGCAGGTCTGGCGCGTGATCGATGACGGGCGCGAGAAGGCTGCCGTGATCTCGCGGATGCTGGCGCGCGCCGATTTCGAAGCAGAGCGCAATGGCTCGGTAGTGGTAATGCTGTCCGCTTGGCCGGAGTCGTTCCAGGGGATCGAGGATTGGTATGTTGACGCGCAGGACAAGGTGACGCTCACCCCGGTCTCGGCGCTCGCACTTGATACCGTGACGCAAGCTGCGCCCGCCCCGGAGACCGAGCCGAAAATGGAAAACGCGGGCCAGTAAGGCCGCGTTTCTCTCTTTTCGCCTGTGGTGACGGTGCTCAGCCGTTGCCGCGTGTCGCCACGAACAGCCCCGCATCCTCGGCGGCCTTGCGCAGCGCTTTGGACTTATTGACCGTCTCCTGCCATTCCGCCTCGGGGTCGCTGTCATAGACCACGCCGCCGCCCGCCTGAATGTAGAGCGTCTTGTCCTTCACCACCGCCGTGCGCAGCGCGATGCACATGTCCATCTCGCCATTGGCCGCGAAATAGCCCACGCCACCGCCATAAATGCCGCGCTTCTCAGGCTCCAGCTCGTCGATGATTTCCATTGCGCGAACCTTGGGCGCGCCCGAGACAGTGCCCGCGGGCAGACCGGCCAGCAGCGCCGAGAGCGCGTCCTGATCGTCGCTGAGCTCGCCCACCACGTTCGAGACGATATGCATGACGTGGCTGTATCGCTCGATGATGAACTTCTCGGTCGGGTGCACGGAGCCGATCTTCGAGACGCGGCCGACATCGTTGCGACCGAGATCGAGCAGCATCAGGTGCTCGGCCAGCTCCTTCTTGTCGGCCAGCAGATCTTCTTCCAGCGCCTTGTCCTCGGCAGGGGTAGCCCCGCGCGGGCGGGTGCCCGCGATCGGGCGGATCGTCACCTCGCCCTCGCGGACCCGCACGAGGATTTCAGGCGACGCGCCCACGATCTGGAAGCCTCCGAAGTTCAGGAAGAACATGAAGGGGGAGGGGTTCGTGCGTCGCAAGCTGCGGTAAAGCGCGAAGGGCGGCAGCGGAAAATGCGCCGACCAGCGCTGCGCCGGAACCACTTGGAAGATGTCTCCCGCGCGGATGTAATCCTTCGCGGTCTCCACGGCGGACATGTAGCCCTCCTTGGTGAAGTTCGAGCGCATCTCGCCGACCTGCAGGCTCTCGCCCAGATCCCGGCTCTCGACCGGCGTGCGGTCGAGATCGCGCAGCGCATCCGAGACGCGCTCGGCGGCCTGCGCATACGCGGCGCGCGCCGACAGACCGGCCGACCGGAAGGCCGGCGCGCAGATGATCACGTCGCCCTTCACCCCGTCGAGTACGGCCACGACCGACGGGCGCAGCAGCATCGCGTCGGGTACGCCCAACGGATCGGGGTTCACGTTCGGCAGCTTCTCCACCAGCCGGATCGTGTCATAGCCGAGATAGCCGAACAGACCCGCCGCCGCGGCAGGCAGATCGTCGGGCATGTCGATGCGACTCTCCGCGATCAGCGCCCGCAGGCTATCGAACGGGTGGCCCGGAAGATCTTCCCATGCCTCGTCGAAGCGCGCCGAGCGGTTGATCCGCGCCTGTTCGCCCCGGCACTCCCAGATCACGTCAGGCTTCATGCCGACGATCGAGTAGCGTCCGCGCACCTCGCCACCGGTCACCGATTCCAGCATGAAGGAATTCGGCTGCGCCTCGGCGAGCTTGAGCATCAGCGAGACGGGCGTGTCCAGATCGGCCGCGAGCCGGGCGTAGACCAACTGATTTTCACCCTTGGCCCAGCGTTCCTCGAACGCCTCGAAAGAGGGGGAGAGAGCGACCACGACGGGCCTCCTTACTGCATCTGCGACTGCACCGCGGTCACGGTCTGGCTGTCGAGATCGAGCCCGGCCTCCGACTCCACGGCGGTCGCGTAGAAATTGAGCAGGTCATTGGCCAGCGAGTTCGACAGCTGTTTGCCGATCTGACCCGAGATCAGCTTGGTGTCAGCATCTTCCATATCCGCCGGGATGACCTTGTCGGTGACGAAGACATAGACCTTGCCGCTGGCGGTGATCTGCGCCGGCTTGCCCGGTTCGGTCTTGAAGACCTTCGAGACCACGGGCGGCGGCAGTTCGTCGGAATAGCCGCCGCGCCCGATGCTCGCCACCTTGGTGGTCAGCACGCCGGTCTCGCCCAACGACTTGCCGCCCTCGACCGCAGAGACGATCTCCTTGGCGCGGGCCTCTTCCGCCTGCACGACCTGATCGGCGCGCCACGCATCGGCCACGTCGCCCTTCACCTCGTCGAAGGGCTTGGGCTGGGGCGGCACGATCTTGTTCAGGCGCAACGCGAAGACGCCGCCATCCGACAGGGTCTGCAGCTCGGGATAGGCGTCGGTCGTCGCCTCGTTCGCCGCCTTGCGGAATTCGTCATAGCCCGCGATGCCGTCGGTGCTGTCGGCGGTGAAACCGATCTGGCCAAGCTCCATGTCGGTTTCCTTGGCCATCTCCTCCAGAGTCGCGCCTCCGGCCAGACGGTCCTGCAGGTTTTCACTCATCTTGCCGATCTCGTTGCGCGCCTTCTCGGCCTCGGCATCGCCCGCCAGTTCGTCGCGCGCGTCGGCGAACGAGGTCTCCTGTGCATCGATGATGCCGTTCACCTTGAACAGCGCCGGGCCCAGATCGGTCTCGACGGGGCCGACCACGGTGTTGTTTTCGGCCGAGAAGACCGCGTCGGCGGCCTTGCCCAGATCGTCGCGAGTCACGTCGCCCAGATCGGCATCGTCCAGCGTCAGGCCGCGATCCTTCGCAAGATCGGCAAAGGTCGCGCCGCCGTCCAGCTTCGCTTTAGCGGCTTTCGCGGCATCCATGTCGGAATAGACGAGACGCTCCACGAGGCGCTTCTCGGGCTGCTTGAACTCGTCGATCCGACGCTCGTATTCGGCCTTCAGCGTGGCGTCGTCGATCTTCACCTTGTCGGCCAGCATCTCAGGCGTCAGCCAGGCATAGGTGATGTCACGCGTCTCGGGCGCGGTGAACTGGTCGATATGGTCGTTGTAATAGGTTTTGAGCTGCTCGTCCGTCGGATCCGGGATCGCCTTGGTCAGATCGCTCTCCGTCACTTCCGCCCAAGTGAAGCCGCGCTTCTCGCCGACATATTGCGTATAGGCATCCACGACGGGCTTGGGGGCATCCACGCCGCCCGCGACTGCGCCCTGAATGATCGAGCGGGCGAGATCGTCGCGCAGCTGCGCTTCGAATTGCTGCTCGGAATAGCCTTGCTGGCGCAGCGCGAACTTGTAGGTCTCGCGGTCGAACTTGCCCGAGGCGTTCTGGAAGGCCGGGATGTCGTAGATCTTCTGCTGCAGCTGCTTGTCGCCGACCGAGACGCCAAGACGCCGCGCGCCCTCACCGATCGCGGCCTGACCGATCAGCTTGCCCAGCACCCGCTGGTCCGCGCCCGACGCCTTCATCTGCGCCATCGTCACCGCCTGGCCAAGCTGCTGCGAGCGCTGCTGCATTTCCTGACGCAGCGCGCGAGCGTAATCGTCCACGGTGATCTTGGTCTCGCCGACCGCGCCGACCGACTTGGCCGAACCGGAGAAGCTGCGTAGCCCGAAACCGCCGAGACCAAGGATCAGCATGGCCAGCAAGATCCAGACGACGACACTCTTGCCGTGGCTGCGCATCTTCATCGGGGGTCCTCCTCGGGAATTGTCTTTTGGCGCTGTTTAGGGCTTTGATTACTGGCCTGCAAGGCTAGCTGCGCGCGAGGCTCGCCAGCCGGTCGCGCAGCGCCGCGATCCCGTCACTGTCGACATTGGCGAAGGCGATCCGCATCTGCTGCGCGGCTCCGTTTGCGCCCTGCGGCATGAACATCGTGCCGGGCAGCATCAACACGCCCGCCTCGCGCACCAGAGCCTGCGCGAAATCAGGAGAGGGGCGCGGATCGGGATGGGTGACATAGGCGAAATAGGCGCCGCAGCCCAGCATCTTCCAGCCTTCCAGATCGGCGAAGGCCGCCTCCATCGCGGTGCGGCGGCGCAGGATTTCCTCGCGCTCGCCCGCGACCCATTGCGACAGGTGGACCATCCCCCACAGCGCTGCCATCTGACCAAGCTGCGAGGGGCAGATGGCCACCGTGTCGAGAAATTTCTCCACTTCTGCGAGGCGCGCCTCGCCTGCGACGATGGCGCCGACGCGATGCCCCGTCAGGCGATAGGCTTTCGAGAAGGAATAGAGATGAATGAAATAGTCCGGCCAGTCGGGATCGGAGAACAGGTCATGCGGAGCTCCATTGCGCGAGTCGAAGTCGCGATAGGTCTCGTCCACGATTAGCGCGAGCTTGTGACGCTTGGCCAGATCGGCGAAGGCGCGCAGCAGCTCGGCCGGATATTCCGCCCCGCCCGGGTTGTTGGGCGAGACGAGCACGATCGCCCGGGTCTTGCCGGTGATCTTCGCGGCGGCCTCCTCGGGATCGGGCAGTAGCCCCGCGCCGGGGGCGAGCGGCACCGTGTGCACGCCCGCCATGTCGAGCCACATCTTGTGATTGAAATACCAAGGCGTCGGCAGGATCACCTCGTCGCCCGGGCCTGCGAGCGTGGCCAGCGTCGCGCAGAACGCCTGATTGCAGCCTTGGGTGATCGCGACCTGACGCGCCGCGACCTCTCCGCCATAGGCCAGCGACCATTGATGCGCGAGTTCCGCGCGCAGATCGGGAAGGCCCAGAACGGGGCCGTAGAGATGCGCCTGCGGATCGTTCAGCGCGGCCTCGGCGATGGCTTGGCGCAGCGCCTCGGGCGGCGGATCGACGGGGGCTGCCTGCGAGACATTGATCAGCGGGCGATCGGCGGTGAACTCGACCCCGTCGAGCCAGCGCCGCGCCTCCATGACCGGGGGCGAGAAGGTGGCGGCGAGGGCGGGGTTGAGCGGATGGGGCATGAAGGTCCTCTTGGCTGATCGGCGCGAGATCAGCAGAGCGCCGCGCGCTTGGCAAGAGGCGGGAGCCTCCGGCAGGGATATTTGGATCGAGAAGATGGGGGCTGCGCTTCCTCTTGTCGGGAATATCTCGGGGGTGAGGCGCAAACGGAGGCAGAGAAGGGGGCAGCGCGCCCTAGCTGCGTCCCTCATGGTGGTTGCGCCATGCGAAGCTGTGCCGCACATACCACTCGCGTAGGGTCAGCGCGATGACCACGAGATCCAGCACCGTCAGCGCCAGCATGCCCGCGCCATGGTTCAGACTGTAGAGATACATCTGGTAGGCCACGAAGCCGGTCATCATCACGATCGCCATCGGGTAGGCCCAGATCAGTCCGCGGATCAGCAGGATCACCACGACCAGCTTCAGCAAGCCGTGGCTGGTGAAGTAGAAGCCGTAGAAATCCTGAGTCTGGATCGAGAAGTGATGGGCCGCGTTGAGGAACGCATTGGCGATGCGGTCATTGGGATCCTCGCGCAGCTCGCGCGCGGTCAGCCAATGCGCGGCGTCGAAGACCGCATTCTTCGGCAGCCCGAGAAGCGCGAGGCCGGACAGCGTTTCCGCAATCTCGAAGATCGCCTTGATGATCAGGCTGACCTCGAAAAGCCAGTGCAGGAACCGCCCGAGAGGGGTTCCGGGTGCGCCGAACCGCACTGATCAGTCCGTGCCGCGATAGGGTTGCACATATTGCAGCGCCATGTCCCAGGGGAAGAAGATCCAAGTGTCCTGGCTGACTTCGGTGATGAAGGTGTCGACCAGCGGTGCGCCCATCGGCTTGGCGTAGACGGTCGCGAATTGCGCCTTCGGGAAGAGGTCGCGCACCAGCTTCAGCGTGTTGCCGGTATCCACGAGGTCGTCAACGATCAGCACGCCTTCGCCGCCGTTTTCCATCAGGCTCTCCTGCGTGGGCTTGATGACCTGCGCTTCGCGTTGTTCCTGATGGTTGTAGCTTTTGACCGAGATCGTATCGACCGTGCGGATGTCCAGTTCGCGCGCGACGATCGCCGCCGGAACGAGGCCGCCACGGGTGATGCCTACCACGGCGCGCCAGCTGCCGTCGCCCGGCCCCTTGCCGTCGAGACGCCATGCCAGCGCACGGGCATCCCGGTGGATTTGGTCCCAGCTGACGTGGAAGCCTTTTTCATGCGGCAGACGATCGGACATCGGGGTCTCCTCAGCTCAGAGCGAGTTTCAGACCGAGCAGCGCCAGCAGGCCGCCGAAGCAGCGCTCGATCACGGTTTTCAGGTTCAGATAGGCCGCGCGCGTCTTCTCGAGCGAGAATATCCGCGCGACGATGACGTTCCATCCCGCATCGTTGAACATCACGATGCCGAGGATCGCGGCATAGGCCCATGCGGGCGCCGAGGGCGGGATGAAGGTCAGGAAGACGGTGCCGAAGAATACGGCGGGTTTCGGGTTGGCGAGCTGGGTCGAGATGCCGAGCCAGATCAGACGCGGAGCCGAGCGGGTGCGGGGCAGGTCGGGGATCTCATCGTCCATCGGATCGTCCGCATGGCGCCACATCTTGTATGCGAGCCACAGCAGATAGGCCGCGCCGGCGATTTTCAGAGTGGTAAGCAGGGCAGGGGCGATCTTGAAGACGAGGGCGAGACCGAACAGCGCCGCCGCCGCCCAGATAACCGCGCCCAAGCCGATCCCGAGTGCGAGCCAGATGCCGCGCTGGAACCCGTCGCGCAGTCCCGTGCGCGCGGCCAGCAGCACAGCTGGCCCCGGCGACATCGCCGCGGCCAGATGCACGAAATAGATCGCGGTGAGGGCCGCGAGGGTCATCTCATTCCTTCCGCTTGGTGACCACGTCGATATCGGGCGCGTCGACCGCTTTCATGCCCACGACGTGATAGCCCGCGTCGACATGCAACGTCTCGCCGGTGGTGCCGGAGCCGAGATCGGAGAGCAGGTAGAGCGCGGCCTTGCCGACCTCTTCCTGCGTCACGTTGCGGCGCAGCGGCGAGTTCAGCTCGTTCCACTTCATGATGTAGCGGAAATCGCCGATGCCCGAAGCCGCGAGCGTCTTGATCGGACCGGCGGAGATCGCGTTGCAGCGGATTCCGTCCTTGCCGAGGTCCTCTGCGATATACATCACGCTGGCTTCCAGCGCCGCTTTCGCCACGCCCATCACGTTGTAATGCGGCATGACCTGCTCGGCACCGTAATAGGTCAGCGTGAGCAGCGAGCCGCCCTCGTTCATCATCGCAGCAGCTTCCTTGCACACTGCTGTGAAGGAATAGACCGAGATGTCCATCGTGGTTTTGAAGTTGTCGCGCGAGGTGTCGACATAGCGCCCGCGCAGCTCCGACTTGTCGGAGAAACCGATCGCGTGGACGACGAAATCGATGCTGTCCCAATGCGTGCGCAGCGTCTCGAAAAGGCTCTTGATCGAGTCGCCGTTGGCGACGTCGCATTCGACGAGGATCTCGGAGCCGAGCTGTTCGGCCAGCGGTCCCACGCGCTTCTTGAGCGCCTCGCCCTGGAACGAGAAGGCGAGTTCCGCTCCCGCATCCGCGAGGGCCTTGGCGATGCCCCAGGCGATGGATTTGTCATTCGCAAGGCCCATGATCAGCCCGCGTTTGCCCGCCATCAGGTTGTTCGACATGTCAGGTTGTCCCCCGCTTCGCTCTGGTAAGTCCGAATGCTTTAGGCGAAAGGTGAAGACGCATCAAGGCTACTGACCTCCGGTCAAGCATGATCGTGTGGATCGTGTTGCCGATCGGAGCGTTGGGCACGGTGTGCCATGCGACGGGCCAGACTGGAGGCGAGTATGAGTGACAGAACCGGAATTTTCGCGGGCGACGATCCATTCGCGATCGCGCAGGCTTGGCTGAGCGAAGCCGAAGAGACCGAGATCAACGATCCCAATGCGATAGCGCTGGCGACGGTCGATCCGGACGGGATGCCCAATGCGCGCATGGTTCTCCTCAAGGAAATAGAGGGGCGCGACATGCCCTCGGGCGGGGCGTTCGTCTTCTACACCAACTACGGATCGGTGAAGGCGCAGGAGATCGAGAGCGCCGGAAAAGCTGCTTTCGTGATGCATTGGAAGTCATTGCGCCGCCAGATTCGGGTTCGCGGTATGGTTGAACGCGAGGAAGGGCCGCAGGCCGATGTCTATTACAAGTCGCGCTCCTTGAAATCGCGTCTCGGGGCCTGGGCCTCGCGACAAAGTGAGCCGCTGAGCTCGCGCAGCGCGCTGATGGCGGAGGTCGCGAAGGTGACCGCGGGTCATGGCACAAATCCGGAACGACCGCCTTTCTGGGGAGGGTTCAGAATCAAGCCCTTGGAGTTGGAATTTTGGGCGGACGGCGCATTTCGCCTTCACGATCGTTTCCGTTGGAGCCGGCAAACCCTTGCCGATGCGTGGGAAGTGACCCGCCTAAACCCCTGAAACTCGCGCTTCGTGAATTGCATAGGGTCTTGAAACTTTGAGAATTCTCTTGAAGTGTCGCGTGAATACCGCATCTCCTGAGTGAGGTGCGGGCGGAAATGCGAACAGGAAAGCCCGAAGTATGCAAACGGGATGGAAGATGCTGGGGGAGTCGGAGGCCGAGCCTCGCGAAGTCACCGGCACCGTTAAATGGTTTGACCCAGTCAAAGGGTTCGGCTTCATCGTCGATGGCGAAGGGGGGCCGGATATCCTTCTACACGCGAATGTGCTTCGCAATTTCGGCCAGGGCTCGATTGCTGACCGCGCACGGATTCGTGTCCAGATGCAGCTGACCCCGCGCGGCGCGCAGGCGGTCGAGGTCTTGGAGATTTTACCCCCGGAAGGCGAGCCCGTCGCGCCGATCGAAGATTTGGGTGACAACAGTTTCGACGATATCGCGGCCCTGCCGCTGGAACCGGCGCGGGTGAAGTGGTTTGAAAAGGCCAAGGGATTCGGCTTTGCCAACATCTTCGAAAACGAAGAGGATATTTTCATTCACATGGAAGTTCTGCGTCGGTCGGGCTTCGCCGATCTCAGCCCCGGCGAAGCGGTGTGCCTACGGGTGATCGAAGGCAAGAGGGGGCGGATGGCGGCACAGGTGCTCGCATGGGATGCTGGTTTGAAATCCGGGCGCTGAGCGCCGCCCTTCTTCTGAGTTTGGCGCCGGGCATCGCCGCGGCGGACGGAGCGCAATGCCGCGACGATCTCGCGATTCTGCGCACGGATGGCCAGTTGGTGAATTTCACCATCGAGATTGCCGATGACAGTGCAGAGCGTGCGCAGGGCTTGATGGGTCGGCGCGAGATGGACGCGGGGGCAGGGATGCTCTTCATCTATGACCGCCCGCGCGAGGTCGCCTTCTGGATGCACGACACGCCGCTGCCACTCGATATGGTTTTCATCGATCCGGCAGGGCGCGTGGTGAAGGTCGCGGCGAACACCACTCCCAATGACGACACGCCGATTCCCTCCGGCGCGCCGGTACGCTACGTGCTCGAGATCAATGCCGGGATGGCCGCGCGCTACGGGATCGCGCCGGGTGCGGAGCTTGCGCATCCCAGCGTCGATCCGGCACAAGCCGCATTTCCCTGCGAATGACCCTTTTCTTGTGCCGAACCTCTTTGTAAGGAGAGGGCGTCGGGGCGTAGCGCAGCCTGGTAGCGCGTCTGTTTTGGGTACAGAAGGTCGTGAGTTCGAATCTCGCCGCCCCGACCATCCCTCCAAATTGCCGATTCCGGCCCTGACTACATCTAGTGGCAGGCCTTGATTGTGGCACTAGCGACACGATCCGCGAATTTGCCCATTTTTTGCGCAAAGCCGGCGCGGCTATCCACAAGATATTGCGTGCTGTGGATTGAAATTCCCAGATGAGCCGCAAACGCGCGGGAATCCTCAATGAAATTTGGCCCTTATTGGTGCCGCAGCGCGGCGTCCTAGCGTTAACCAAATGTGGAGGAATCGTGCAGTCCGCTTCCCTTGGGGCCGGTCAACTGAAAAATGGACTGACTCAAGGTGAAAGTTTCGTTGACGGCTCGGTGCGCCTACGGCAGGTTGTGTGGTGTCGGAGGCCAACCCACCAGATGTAGTGGAGCCTAGGGCCAAGGGACAGATTTCGGACATTGCACCCCCGAATCCGGGGCGCGCAGCCCTCGCGGTGTCGACTGCGAGGTCCGGGCTTTCTGTTCTCTGCGGCTCCCGCCGACACCGGATTTGACTGACTGCAAACGGGGACAGGGCAATGAAGATCGAACGCAAGTTCACCACCGACGAAACCGGCGCCTACGGCGCGCTGGAGTTCACGACGACCGCATCCGAGATTCGCAATCCCGACGGCAAGGTGGTGTTCCGTAACGAGTCGGTCGAAGTGCCCAGCGGTTGGAGCCAGGTCGCCTCGGACGTTCTGGCGCAGAAATACTTCCGCAAGGCCGGCGTCCCGGCGGCGCTGAAGAAGGTCAGGGAAAAGGGCGTGCCGGAATTCCTGTGGCGCTCGGTTCCCGATGAAGAGGCGCTGGACCAACTCCCCGAAGAGGCGCGCTTCACGGGCGAAAGCTCGGCCAAGCAAGTGTTCGACCGTCTCGCCGGTGCCTGGTGCTATTGGGGCTGGAAGGGCGGCTACTTCACCACGGAAGCTGATGCGCAGGCTTACTATGACGAGATGCGCTTCATGCTGGCCGAACAGATGGCCGCGCCGAACTCGCCGCAATGGTTCAACACCGGCCTGCACTGGGCCTACGGCATCGACGGTCCCGGTCAGGGCCACTTCTATGTCGATCACAAGACCGGCAAATTGACCTCCTCGACCTCGGCCTACGAGCATCCCCAGCCCCATGCCTGCTTCATCCAGTCGGTCTCGGACGATCTGGTGAAAGAGGGCGGGATCATGGACCTCTGGGTCCGCGAGGCGCGCCTGTTCAAATACGGCTCGGGCACGGGCACCAACTTCTCTAGCCTGCGCGCCGAAGGCGAGAGCCTCTCGGGCGGTGGTAAATCCTCCGGCCTGATGGGCTTCCTCAAGATCGGCGACCGCGCGGCGGGCGCGATCAAGTCGGGCGGCACCACGCGCCGCGCAGCGAAGATGGTGATCTGCGACATGGATCACCCGGATATCGAGGAATTCGTCAACTGGAAGGTCATCGAAGAGCAGAAAGTGGCCTCGCTGGTCGCGGGCTCCAAACTGCATGAGCGCGAGCTGAACGGCATCTTCGCCGCGATCCGCGAATTCGACGGCTCCGACGAGACCTCGGTCGATCCGACTCAGAACGAGGCGCTGAAAGCCGCGATCAAATCCGCCAAGCGCGTGATGATCCCGGAGACCTACATCAACCGCGTGCTGCAATATGCACGGCAGGGCTACAGCTCGATCGAATTCCCGACCTACGACACCGATTGGGACTCGGAAGCCTATGTTTCGGTTTCGGGCCAGAACTCGAACAACTCGGTGCGCGTCACCAACGCCTTCCTGAAAGCGGTGAAGGACGATGCCGATTGGGAACTGATCCGCCGCACCGACGGCAAGGTCGCGAAGACCGTGAAGGCGCGCGAGCTGTGGGAGCAGGTTGGCCACGCCGCATGGGCCTGCGCCGATCCGGGCATCCAGTTCCACGACACCGTCAACGAATGGCACACCTGCCCCGAGGACGGCCCGATCCGCGGCTCGAACCCGTGCTCGGAATACATGTTCCTCGACGACACGGCCTGTAACCTTGCCTCGATGAACCTGCTGACCTTCTACAAGGACGGCAAGTTCGACGCGGAAAGCTACATGCACGCCACCCGCCTGTGGACCGTGACGCTGGAAATCTCGGTGCTGATGGCGCAGTTCCCCTCGAAGGAAATCGCGCAGCGCAGCTACGACTTCCGCACGCTGGGCCTCGGCTATGCCAATATCGGCGGCCTGCTGATGAACATGGGTCTGGGCTACGACTCGAAAGAGGGCCGGGCGCTGTGTGGCGCGCTGACCGCCGTGATGACCGGTGTCTCCTACGCCACTTCGGCCGAGATGGCGGGCGAGTTGGGCGCGTTCCCGGGCTACGAGAAGAACTCGAAGCATATGCTCCGCGTCATCCGCAACCACCGCAACGCCGCTTACGGCAAGACCGATGGCTACGAGAGCCTCGAGATCAAGCCGGTCGCGCTCGATCACAAGGGCTGCCCCGATCAGGAACTGATCGCGCTGGCCAAACAATCTTGGGACGAGGCGCTGGCCCTGGGCGAGCAGCACGGCTACCGCAACGCGCAGGTGTCGGTGATCGCGCCAACCGGGACGATCGGTCTGGTAATGGATTGCGACACCACCGGGATCGAGCCGGACTTCGCGCTGGTGAAATTCAAGAAGCTTGCAGGCGGCGGCTACTTCAAGATCATCAACCGCTCGGTGCCGGGCGCGCTCGAAACGCTGGGCTATAGCTCGGCGCAGATCGAAGAGATCATCGCCTATGCCGTGGGCCACGCCAGCCTTGGCAACTGCCCCGACATCAACACCACCGCGCTGATCGGCCACGGCTTCGGCCCGCGCGAGATCGAGAAGGTCGAGGCCGCGCTGCCGACCGCCTTCGATATCCGCTTCGTCTTCAACCAGTGGACGCTGGGCGAGGAGTTCTGCACCCAGACGCTGGGCATCCCGGCCGAGAAGCTGAACGACCCGACCTTCGACATGCTGCGTCACCTCGGCTTCACCAAGAAGCAGATCGACGCCGCGAACGACCATGTCTGCGGGACGATGACGCTGGAAGGCGCACCGCACCTGAAGGACGAGCACCTGAGCGTGTTCGACTGCGCCAATCCCTGCGGCAAGAAGGGCAAGCGCTACCTCAGCGTCGAGAGCCACATCCACATGATGGCTGCCGCGCAGAGCTTCATCTCGGGCGCGATCTCGAAGACGATCAACATGGCGAACCACGCCTCGATCGAAGACGTGAAAGCGGCTTACGAGCTCAGCTGGTCGCTCGGCATCAAGGCCAACGCGCTCTACCGTGACGGGTCGAAACTGTCGCAGCCGCTGGCCGCCGCGCTGGTCGAGGATGACGAGGAGGCCGAGGAAATCCTCGCCACCGGCTCGACCCGGGAAAAGGCCGCCGTGCTCGCCGAGAAGATCGTCGAGAAGGTGCTGGTCAAGGAGATCGTCCGCAGCCACCGCGAGAAGCTTCCGGAACGTCGCAAGGGCTACACCCAGAAGGCGGTCGTGGGCGGTCACAAGGTCTATCTGCGCACCGGCGAATACCATGACGGCACGCTGGGCGAGATCTTCATCGACATGCACAAGGAAGGCGCGGGCTTCCGGGCGATGATGAACAACTTCGCGATCGCCGTGTCGGTGGGCCTGCAATACGGCGTGCCGCTGGAGGAGTTCGTGGACGCCTTCACCTTCACCAAGTTCGAACCGGCCGGGATGGTGCAGGGCAACGACTCGATCAAGAACGCGACCTCGATCCTCGACTACGTGTTCCGCGAACTGGCCGTGTCCTATCTCGACCGCACCGACCTTGCGCATATCAAGCCGCAGGGCACCAGCTTCGACGATCTGGGCGGTGGCGAGAACGAGGGCAAGCGCGCCGACGGCAATGTCGAGCCGATGTCCGAGAACGCTTCGAAGTCGCTCGAAGTGCTGCGCCAGATTTCCTCGACCGGCTATCTGCGCAAGCGCCTGCCGCAAGAGCTGATGGCTCTGCAGGGCGGCGTGGAAGTGGTGACCTCGCAGATGCCCGCGCAAAGCGCGCAGGCCCGTGCCTCCAGCTCCACCGCGGTCTCCTCGGGCTCGGTCCAGATGGATGCCCGCGCCAAGGCGAAGATGCAGGGCTACGAGGGCGAAGCTTGCGGAGATTGCGGCAACTACACGCTGGTGCGCAACGGCACCTGCATGAAGTGCAACACCTGCGGGGCGACCAGCGGTTGCTCTTGAGGGACAGGGGTCTCGGTCTGGCGGCCGGGGCCCCGACGACGACGGCGCGGTCCGGTCTGTCCGGGCCGAGGGAAGACGGGCGCGGCCCGAGGGACAGAAACGACCGCCAACGGCGGCAAGGAGCGGAAATTGGACCTGATCGTCGGCAATAAGCGGGTGACCCCCAAAACGACGCGCCGCATCCCCGGTGGCATCGAGGCCGAGCTGGTGGGCGAGGGGCTGACCTCGCTGATCGACGCGACTTTCACGGGCACCGAGATCGCCTGCCTCGGCGGCGACCTCGATCACCACGCGCTCGACGTGACCGATATCCGGATGGGCGGCGGTGCGACCACCGTCACCCTGATGACCGCGCGCGAGATGGCGCTGCACTGAGCGCCGCCTTGCGCAACAACGAGATCCGGGGCGGGTGCGCTCGTCCCAGACGCCGAGAAGGCCCAGGCGAGACTAAAAACAGCTCGGGCGGTAAACTAATGAGCCTGATCGGCGAAACTGGCCCTCTCCGCCCCCCGGAGAGGGCCTCTTTCCGTTCGGGGTGAAACTGGAAGGTGCGGCCGCGCTCTGGCCATTTTCGCCATCCCGCGTCACGATGTCCGGTGTGGCCCGAGGCGGCCGAGGAATGAAACCCGCAACCGGAAGGACCGCAGATGACCGCATCCGGACAGACAGTCTCCTTCACCCAGATGAAAGACGGCACCCGCGAAGATTACGAACTGCTCGAAGAGCTGGAGAAGCCTTTCCTTGCAGGAACGGCGGATCGGTTGTTGCGCGAACTCGCCGCGCAGGCGGAGGAGACGCTGTCGGGCTACCAGATCACGCGGCTCGAACACGGGCTGCAGGCGGCGACCCGGGCGCGGCGGGACGGGGCGGATCTTGACTGGATCGTGGCGGCGCTGCTGCACGACATCGGCGACCGGCTCGCGCCCCAGAACCACGACCGGATGGCGGCGGAAATTCTGCGGCCCTATGTCCGCGAGGAGGTCTCGTGGGTGGTCGAACATCACGGCATTTTCCAGATCGCCTATTACGGCCATCACTACGGTTGGGACCCGGAGGAGCGCCAGAAATTCAAGGACCACCCCTGTTATCGCAGCTGCGAGCAATTCTGCGAGCGCTGGGATCAGTCGAGCTTCGATCCGGCCTATCCGATGGACCCGCTGGAGAGCTTCGTCGAGGACGTCCGCGAGGTGTTTTCCCGCAAGGCCTATGCGCCAGAGGTCCTGCGCGCTGGCGAGGTTCACGGCTTGCCTGATGCAGCCTGAGCGGGCCGGAGCCGCACAGATCGCTTCCCGCTTTTTGTCGCAGGAGAAAGATTTTTCTGGCGATAACAGGCGCGCGAGACTAAGGGCATGACCCATGAGCGATACCTTGCCCCCGTGCCCCGAATGCAACTCGTCCTTCACCTACGAGATGGACGCCCTGCTGATCTGTCCCGAATGCGGCCATGAATGGTCGGCCTCGGGTGACGCGGATGCGCCCGCGGAGGTGCGCGACGCGGTGGGCAACGTGCTGAACGACGGCGACACGGTGATAGTGATCAAGGACCTCAAGGTGAAGGGCTCCTCCTCGGTGGTGAAGGTCGGCACCAAGGTGCGCGGCATCCGTCTCGTCGACGGCGATCACGACATCGACTGCAAGGTGCCCAGCATCGGCCAGATGGGGCTGAAGTCGCAATTCGTGAAGAAGGTTTCCGAGTAAGCTTCCTCATTGTCGCGTCGCGACCCAGGTGCCGCTGCACCCGTCGACGTTTTGATAATCCCCCACGAGGCGCCCTTTGACGAGCTGCCCCTTGAGTGAGCCGACAGAGCGCGTTCGGAAGTAGAAATTCCCGACGATCCGGTCGGCTCCGACGACTTGCCCGGTTACCCTGTAGGAAGCTCCGTAGGTGTTGGTGGCCTGGCCCGAAACCCGGCCGTCCCGGATGAATATCCCGCCGTAGCCCGGCGTGCAGGGCCGATCCATCACACGCATGCTCTGAGGGGTGTACCTACCGACCCAGTGCCCGTCGAGCGGGCTTGGCCGTCCGTCGGGTGGCTCTGGAACGCAGGCTGCGAGCGCGCTCAGGGTCACGCCCGCCAGGGCCGCGGTGGCGGCCCTGCGTGTGAGTGTCGTCCTCTTGGTCATTGGATTGTCCCTCCGGTTTGCGCCCGCGCTCACTCGATCCCGACGATCATCGTGAAGGGGGCAGGGGCGTCGCCGATATTGTACACCGTGATCCGGTTTTCGCCGTTGAGCCAGAGCTGTCCGCGATAGTCGCGCCTACCGCCGCGGCTCTCGTAGAGAAGCTGGCCGTCCGGGGTGAAGATGTTGAAATGCACCGCAGGCGAGCCTGTCTGGAGCTGTGCCGTCAGGAACTGCTTGGCCCGCGCGCCGAGCCGGTAGTTGACCGCAGCGCCGGGGGCGAGGGTCGATCTCAGCACCGCGCCGCTCGTGCCGGGGGCGAACTGGACCTGCTGATCGCGGGTCTCGGGTTCGGCCACGCGCGGTGGCGGGGCAGAGCCTTCTCGCAGATAGCGTCCTGCGACCCAGCCGGTCAGATAGCCCTCGGTGGCCGCGACCTGGCACCAGCGCTGACCCTCGGCCATTCGGCAGCCCATGTTGCGCAGGATCGCCCCCTCGGGGAACCGGCCGAGGATCGTAGCCCCGGTCGAGGGCCTCGCGCGCAGGTTCAGCGGATCGTTGATATCGCCGGTCTGGACCTGCCAGAAATCCGGCCCGCCCTGCAGCCCGTCGGCATAATCGCCCTGCACGATCGCGCCGGTCTTCCCGGTGATCCCGATCCGGATGTCGAAATTCGCGATCTCGTCGCGCCGCGCCGCCGAGCGCATCATGTAGACCGAGATCTTGTATGTCCCCGAACTCGGCAGCGTGCCGGTGTAGTGGTTCAGCTCGGGCGTGAACTGGCTGTTCATGATCGCCTGATCGCCGGGCCCGCTCCCAGGGCCGTAGAGGTTGAAATACGTGGCGGTGTGGTTCGTGGACAGCTTGATATCGATCGTCTGACCGGCCTCGGCGCCGATCGTGTAGACCACGCTGTCATAGCCCTTGATGCGATCGCTCAGAACCGCGTTATCCGCTCCCGCTGAGAAATACACCGGAACCTCGCGCATCTCCTCCGCGAGGGCAGGCGTAGCGAATGAGAGCGCCGCGACGAAGACATAACCCAGAAATCGGTTCATACCGATCCTCCCTCTTTGGTTTATGGCGCGCGTCATCGGAGAGTGTAGCACGAAAATCGTAAAGAGGCGCGGCGTCAGGCAGTGCCGATCTGCGGGTGTCCGAAATAGGCCCGCAGATGGGACAGGGCGGCAAGTTGCACCGCCATCAGGATCAGCGCGATCGGCCAGATCAGCAGCGTGCCGGGCGCGGCAAGTGTAATCAGCGGGATCGCGACCAGCACGAGTGCGGTCGTCAGCGCAGCGCGGCCAACCTGTGGCAGCGCCATAACCCGCGACAGCCGCCAGAGCGCCACGCCGAGACCGATCGCCTCGCCCGTGACCCCGAGCCAGATCACCGGCACGACCGAGCCGGTCTGGGCAAGCGCCCAACAGCTCAGCGGGAGAACCGCGATCCGGGGCAGGTTCCCCCAAAAACCATTATCGGTCTGCCCCGCCGAGAGCGCGACCGTGCTCGGCCCGTTCTTGATCGCGCGGAGCGCGTTCATAAGCGCGAAGGGGATCAGGAGCGGCAGGAGGCTTGCATATTTCGTCCCCAGAAGGGCGGTGACGACGAACGGTCCGATCAGGACCGTGCCCAGCAGGAGGGTCGATCCGGTGAGGAACATCCCCTCGAATGTCGCCCCGGCAAGCTGGCGATGCGCGAGGGCGTCCGCACGGCCATGTGCGGCCGAGAGTTTCGGTAAAAAGAGGTTCTGCACCGACTTCGCGCCAATCAGCGTGGGCGTCAGCGTTAGTGTCATGCCCATCGCGAAGACCGCCAGCGCCTCCATTCCTGCCAGTCGCCCGACGATGATCTTGTCGCCCTGAAAGACGAGATACATCAGGGCCGCATTGGCCAGAAGCGGCGCGCCGAAACGCAGGTTCGCGCGCATCTCGGCGCGGTCGAGGCGCAGGCGGTAGCGGCGCTCGGCCATCAGGTGCGAGACCAGAACCCCGAGGGCTGCGTGCAGCAGGATCGCCCAAAGCGCCACCTGCCAGTCGTCGAAGAGACGCGAGAGCGGCCAGATTGCGATCAGCGCGGCCAGTGCGGGCAGGGCGCCTGTCAGCAGCATCGGGCGATAGTGGCCCCTGCGCTGGGCGCGGTGGATGTCGAAATGCTGCGCCGCCGTCAGGAGCGGAACCAGCGCGAGCCAGCGATAGGCAGATGCGGCCTCCGGGATCGCGAGGAAGTCGGCGATCGGCCCCGCCAGCACGAACAGCGCCGCCGCCGCGATCACGCCGCGTAATAGCTGGAAACCTTGCAGTGCTGCCTGAAACGCGGGGTCGTCGCCGCGCTTGGACTGTACGATCTGCTGCTGCAGCCCCAGCGTCGAGCCCATCTCGATCACCGCCATCACCATCGCGAAGGTCGCGGCCACGCCGTAATCGGCGACCGGGATCAGCCGCGCGATCACGAGGTTGCGCGCGAGCATCAGCGCCGAGGTGGCGGCGTTCCCGCTGAGGATGAGGATCGCGGTGCGAAGCATGTACTGTCCGATATGGGGCGGGGTTTGGCCGCCCGAGCATGTTTTGCGCCCATAATCCCGCCCCGGGTACTGCTTGGTCAAGCGCGGCATTACGGCTGTGGCCTGACGGCCACGTCAACCGAGGTCTCCGGCGGTGTGCCGCCTTGCCAGATTCCCGGCTTTGCTGTTCAACTTCGTGAAAAAGCAGAGCGGCCGAGCATGAACCATCACAGCCATTTTCCGACACCATCGAGCGATGCGCTCGCGCATGTCGCGGCGGGTGATCTCTGTGCAGGCTGCGGGCTTTGCGCCGGGGTCGCACCGGATGAGATCGCGATGGCGTCTGATGCGCGGGGCTTCCTGCGCCCGGTGCAGAGCGCCGAGATTTCTGCCCGTGCGGAGACGGCCATCGCCGCCTGTTGCCCCGGCTTGGGCCAGAGCGCGCAGCGCGTCGCGGCCGGAGAGGAGCCGCTCTGGGGGCGGTTCATGGAGATGAAAGCGGGCCATGCAACCGACCCGGACCTGCGCCACGCAGGCGCTTCGGGCGGGGCGCTCTCGGCGCTGGCGCTGCATCTGCTGCAATCGGGTCGTGTCGATGCCATCGCCCAGATCGAACCCGACCCCGAAAACCCGATCGGAAACCGGATGCGGCTGAGCACCACGCGCGACGAGGTTCTGGGGGCGGCGGGCTCACGCTATGCGCCCTCGGCGCCGCTGGCGGAATTGTCGAAGCTCATTGACGATGGACGGCGCTTCGCGGTGATCGGGAAGCCTTGCGATGCGGTCGCACTGCGGGCGCTTGTGGCGCGCGATCCGAAACTCGCGCGGACTTTCCCGGTGATCCTGTCCTTCTTCTGCGCGGGCGTTCCCAGCGCGGAGGGCGCGCGGGAGTTGCTGGCGGAGATGGGCGCGCCCGAGGATCAACTGACAGGCCTGCGCTATCGCGGCAATGGCTGGCCGGGCAAGACGGTGGCCACGCTGCATGATGGCTCCACCCGCGAGACGAGCTATCACGCGGCCTGGGGCGGGGTGCTCTCGCGCCATGTCCAGCATCGCTGCAAGATTTGCGCCGATGGCACCGGGGTTGCCGCCGATCTGGTCTGCGCCGATGCGTGGGAAGCCGATGACGAAGGCTATCCGCTGTTCGAGGAGGCGCCGGGGCGCTGCCTGATCGTGGCGCGCACGCGGCTCGGCGCGGACATTCTGAGGGAGGCCGAAGCGGCAGAGGCGGTCGAGACCGCGCCGTTCGATGTGGCGGAACTCGCCGCGATCCAACCCGGTCAGCGCGAACGCCGCCGCGCCCTTTTCGCGCGTCTCGCCGCGCTCAAACTGATGGCCCGTCCGATCCCGCGCTATGAGGGGATGAACCTGCGCGCCTGTGCATTGCAGAACCCGGTCACGCGGAACCTGCGCAACTTCGCAGGCACGATGCGCCGCGTCTGGCGAGGACGGATATGAGCCGCACGCTGCGCGTCTGCCTGATCTTCCACTCGACGCGCTCGGACAATCTTGGCGTTGGCGCGCTGACCGTGTCGGAGATCGCCCTGCTGCGCGATCTGGCCACGAAAGCGGGGCGCGAGATCGCGATTACCGTGCTCGACTGGAAGGACCGGCGCGCGCCCTATGTCGCGGGCGATGACCTGCGGCTGATCGAGGTGGATGGCGCGTTTCTGAAATCGCCCAAAGGGTTGTGGGCCGAAGTTAAGGCAGCCGATCTGGTGATCGACATTGGCGGCGGCGACAGTTTCGCGGACATCTACGGCACCTCGCGGCTGGTGAAGATGTTCTGGATGAAGTTCGCCACCCATCTCGCGGGCACGCCTTTGGTGGTCGCGCCGCAGACCGTGGGGCCGTTCACCAAGGGCTGGTCGAAGCGGCTGGCGCGGATGAGCCTCAACCGTTCGGCTTTGGTGGCGGTGCGCGACGAACGCTCGCGCGCGGCGCTGGACGATCTGGGCTATCGCGGCGCTCCAGTTCTGGCCTCCGATCTGGCGCTGCGGCTGCCTTTTGATCCGCCCGCGCCGGGTGATGGTGGGCCGGTGCGCGTCGGCGTCAATGTCTCGGGGTTGTTGATGGCGGGGGGCTATCACGGGAGCAATGATTTCGGGATGGCGCTGGATTATCCCGCGCTGATCGCGCGCGCGATCGACTGGTTCAAGGGGCAGGGAGTGGAGGTCCATCTGGTCCCGCATGTGATCGTGCCCGAAGGCCCGATGGTGATCGAGGATGACCTGCGCGCCTGTGAGACGCTGGCGGCCGAGCATGATGTGATCTGCGCGCCTGCCTTCGCATGCCCCTCGGAGGCCAAGAGCTATATCGCCGGGCTCGATTTCTTCACCGGGGCGCGGATGCATGCCTGTATCGCGGCATTTTCGGCGGGCGTCGCGGTGGTGCCGCTCGCCTATAGCCGCAAGTTCGCTGGGCTTTTCGGCGCGCTTGGCTACGATCACACGGTCGATGCGACCACGGCGGATGCGGATACGGTGATGGCGGCGCTGGAGCGAGGGTTCGCCAATCGCGAGACGCTGGCCGCAGAGGCGCAATCGGCGCTGGCGCGGGGGATCGACCGGCTCGCCGCCTATGACGCGGCGCTGTTAAACCTGATGAAGGCTCTATGATGGCCCAGGCCGCGATCATCATCCCGCATTTCAACGATGTCACGCGGCTGATGCGCTGCCTGGAAACGCTTTCGCCGCAGCTGGATGCGCGTTGCGAGCTGCTGGTGGTCGACAATGGCTCGACCGATGATCTTGGCCCCGTCCGCGCGGCCTATCCCGACCTTCGGATCGTCACCGAGACCAAGAAGGGCGCGGCAGAGGCCCGCAATCGCGGCGTGGCGGAGACGACGGCGGAGCGGCTGTTCTTCATCGACAGCGATTGCGTGGCCGATCCTGACTGGATCGCGACCGCTTTCGCCGTGGCCGGGCAGGGCGATCTGGTCGGCGGGCATGTCTTCGTCTTCGAAGAGACTCCGCCGCCGCGTTCCGGCGCGGAGGCGTTCGAGACCGTCTTCGCATTCGATTTCCGCCGCTATATCGAGGAGAAAGGCTTCTCCGGCACCGGCAACCTGCTGACCCGGCGCGATGTTTATGAGGCCACCGGCCCCTTCATCGCCGGGCTGTCGGAGGATCTGGACTGGTGCCGTCGGGCGACCGCGAAGGGGTATTCTCTGGTTTATGCAGAAAGGCTGCGCGTGGGCCATCCGTCGCGGCAGGATTGGGCGGCGCTGTCGCGCAAATGGCGGCGCCTGACCGAGGAAGGCTTCGGCGTGAATGGCGCGAGCTTGCCCGCGCGGCTGCGTTGGGGCGCGAAGGCGCTGTTGATGCCGGTGTCGATACTCGCCCATCTGCCGAAGGTCCTGCGCCATCCCGAGCTGAACGGTGCGACCGAGCGTCGCCGCGCGGTGGGGACGCTCGCAAGGCTGCGGCTCGCGCGGATGGGCTGGATGCTGCGGCAGGCGATTTTCGGGCGGCTTTAGCGGCGCGAAGGCCACAAAGGCGACGTGAAAAGTTAAATCTGGGTTAAAGCGCTTGCTGCCTTGATCGCCCTCACGCTAGCGTGACGTCAAGACATCAGAGCCGCAAGAAGCGGCCCGGAACAGGCAGGCAGCGATGGAGCAGATCGCATTCACCACGAGGCATGCGGCCCGCGTCGGATGGCTTGGGCTTTTGGCCGTCGGATTTGTCATGCTCGGCGCATGGCCCGCAATGGCGCGCGATTGGCAGGTCTCGGATACGGAAGCACTCGCGCGGATCGGGGCGAAGCTGGAGCCGGGCGATACGGTCCTGATCGCGCCGGGCGACTATGACGCTCTCGAGCTGCGGGGTATGGCGGGGCGCGAGGATGCGCCGATCACCTTTCGCTCTGCCGATCCGGGCAACCCGGCGGTGATCGCGCGAATGGACCTGCAGGAGGTCAGTCATGTCGTGATCGAGGCGGTGATTTTCGACTATCGTTACGCAGAGGGAGACCGGTCCAACACGCGCCCGTTTCAGGTCTTTACCACGCGCAATCTGACAATCCGCAATGTAGTGTTCGACGGTGACCTCGCGCCGCCCGATCCCGAGTTGATCGAGCAGGGCCCGCTGCCGACTGCTTTCGGCCTCGCCGTGCGCGCCTCGACCGGGATCAGGGTCGAGAGTTCCGAGTTCCGACGCTTCTATCGCGGCGCGATCTTCACCGATTGCACCGATCTGAATCTGGTCGGCAACGATATCCACGACATGCGGATGGACGGGCTGAACTTCGCCCAAATCGAGCGCGCCGAGATCGCGGGCAACCACATTCACGATTTCCATCGCGCGGTCGCGTCCGGCGATCATGCCGACATGATCCAGTTCTGGACCGCTGGGACCGAGCGACCGAGCCGCGACATCGCGATCCGGGGCAATCTGCTCAATTCCGGGGAGGGCGGCTTCACCCAGTCGATCCTGATGCGCAACGAGCTGGTCGATCGCGGCAAGGCCGGGGCGGAGATGTTCTACCGCAACGTCGAGATCAGCGGGAACGTCATCATCAACGCCCATCTGCACGGGATCACTTTGGGGGAGGCGGACGGCGTGAAGATCGCCAACAACACGCTCATCCATGATGTCTATTCCGAGGGCGAGAAACGCGACCCGGTTCTCTGGATCCCGCAGATCCGCGTGGCGCGCGACGCCCGCGCCGTCGAGATCGCCCGCAATGCGGTGAGCGAGATCGCAGGGCCCGCGGGGCAGCCCGACTGGAGGGTACGGGACAACCTGCTGATCCAGGACGTCACGCCGCAGCGGGCGGGCTATTACGACGATATTTTCGTCGCCGCGCGCACCGGTGCGCCGCGTGAGATCGCGAATTACGCCTATCTGCCGAGTGGTCCATTGGCCGGGAGCGGGATCGGTGCGCCGATGCTGGATATCCTCGGCGGTCCGGATGCGTTCCAGCCGGTCATGCGGTTTGCCCGCGGCGAGGGAGGCGGCACGACGCTGCAATTCGATGCGCGCGCGAGTGTGCTTCCCGAAGGCGTGGACCCCGCCGAGGTCGCCTATGAGTGGCAGATCGACGGGCAGACCAGTCTCGATGGTGTGCAGGTGCCGGTGGGCTTCCGAATGCCGGGTCGGCACAAAGTGACCCTCTCGCTCACGCTGCCCGATGGGCGGAGCGCGCAGAGCACCGGCTACGTCATGGTCCGCGACGACCGTATCCTCAGCTACGATCCGCAACTGGGCCGGGTGATCTCGCATGCCGGGTCGCAGCCGAAAGTGCTCGACTCGATCCCGCTCAGCCCCGGCGCATTGGAATTCGGGCTCGGCGGGGGCGCAGTGGTGATCCCGCGCGAGATGGTCGCCCCTCTCTTCGGAGCAGATCGCTTCTCGCTGCATATGAGCCTGCGAGCGATGGGCGATTACAAATCCGCGGGAGAGCTGTTGCGCCTGCATCAATCGCTGATCGTGCGGGTTACCGGGCGCGGTACCTTCGAGGTCGAGTTCTGGCCCGAGAGTGGGCAGCGGCTGTTCCTTCGCACCAAACGCGTGCCGATCTATGACGGAAAATGGCACGACATCACCTTCCGCTACGCCTCGGAGGATAGTCTTTTCGAGGTGCTGGCGGGCGAGGAGGTGATCGGCAAAGGCACCGTCTCGGGGCGGCTCAAGCCGATGGAATATTGGGGCCTTGCGCTGGGCAATCCCTTCGGCAAGGGCAGCTTCCACGGCGAGCTTGAAGCCCTTGATCTGACCGCGAGCCGCCCGGCGGTAAGCGGGGCGATGCGCTGATGCGCGCCGGGGCGATCGGTGGCACCATGCCGGAGCATGCGCGCCCGACACGCCGTGCGGGTGGGCGAAACCGCATTGCCGAGACCGCCGCGCTCGCGACCGCGAAACTGCCGTGGCCGGTGCTGCTGTTCGTGCTGTCGATCCTGCTGCCCTTCAAGTTCAACCTCGGCCCGCTTGCGATCACCGGAAGCCGTCTCGTGCTGATGTTCTTCATCCTGCCCGCCTTCGCGCGGGTCTTCAGCGGGCGCGCGGGGCGGATATTGCCGGTGGACTGGCTGTTCCTGTTCCATGCGCTGTGGCTGTCGGTCGCGCTCGCGGTCAACAACCCGGATCGCGTCATTCAGCAAGCGGGCTCGGTGGGGCTCGAGGTGCTGGGAGGCTACCTGATCGGGCGCGCCTATATCCGCTCGCGCGAGGATTTCGCGGCGCTGGGCAAGGTGCTGATCTGGTCGGTGATGATCCTGACGCCATTTTCGCTATACGAGACCAAGACCGGCACGACCCTGATCCCGACGCTGATCGACAAGCTGCCGGGAATGAGCACGATCACCTACAACTTTCAGGAGCCGCGCTTGGGGCTGGAGCGTGTGCAGGGCCCCTTCGCCCATCCGATCCATTTCGGGCTCTATTGCTCGGTCGTCTTCGCCTTCGCCTTCGTGGCCTTCGACGGGATCAAATCGCTCGGGTGGCGGGTGGTGGCGAGCGGGATGATCCTGCTCAATGGCTTTCTCGCGCTGTCTTCGGGCGCGCTGCTATCGCTGCTGCTGCAACTGGGACTGATCGGCTGGTATATCACCTTCGTGCGGATCGAATGGCGCTGGTGGCTGCTGACGGGGCTCTTCGCTTTCGCCTATGTCACGGTGGACCTGCTGTCGAACCGCTCGCCGATCATGGTGTTTCTCAGCTACGCGACCTTCTCGGCCCATACCGCCTATTGGCGCACGATCATCTTCGAGTGGGGGCTGAAGAATGTCTGGGCCAACCCGGTCTTCGGGATCGGCCTGAACGACTGGGTGCGACCGTGGTACATGTATTCCGGCTCGATGGACAATTTCTGGCTGGTGATGGCGGTGCGCTATGGCATCCCCGGCTTCCTGCTGGTCACGAGCGGCTATGTCTGGGGGCTGTTCAAGGTGATGTTCCGGGATTTCAGCGGCGATACGCGGATGCAGAATTTCCGTCGCTCCTGGGTGTTCACCTTCGCGGGGATGACCTTCACGCTCTGCACCGTCTATGTCTGGGAGTCGATCTACGCCTTCACCTTCTTCCTGTTCGGCGCCGGCATGTGGATGCTGACCGAGGCGGTGAAAGAGCGGGCCGACGCCCCCGAGGACACGGCACGGCCTGAGGCGCGCGCCACCAGCTACACGCGGTTTGCACAGAGTCATCGGCGGGATTAACGGCCGATCTTTGCCCGCGCCTCCGGGCTGAGCGCGGCCAGAACCGGATCGGGCGGTGCCATTCCGAAAAAACCCCGCAACAGGGCCGCGGCTTCCGCTCCATGCCCCTGCGCCCGCAATTGCGCGGCTTTGGCAAGCGACCACGCCGCGCCGCCGATCAGCCCGGCGGGGAAATGGCGGCGCAGGAACATCGCCCGTGCGCGATGCTTGAAATATTGCGAGAACGGCGAGGCGACCGAGCCCATCCGCTGCGAGCCGATCGCCGTGCCCGCAACGTGATGAACGATTGCGCCTTCGCAATAGGAGATCGGCAGATTGCCCCGACGCAGCGCCCAGTCGACCTCCTCGTAATAGAGGAAATAATATTCCGTCAGAGGCCCCGCGCGCTCGAGATGGGCGCGGGTCGCGACAAGGCTCGCGCCGGTGACGAAGTCGATGTGCTCCGGGTCCGGGGCAGGGCTGTCCGCGGGGGCAAACTGGTTCAGGTTATGGGTGATCCCGGTGCGCCGGTCGATCACCCCGCCGTCGATCTGGATCGTATCGGGCGCGTCACCATAGACCACCCGATGCGCGATCATCGCGGCGCCTCGCGGTCCGGGATCATGCGAGGCGAGGGCGGCAGGCGTCTCGGGCGGCACCACGCAATCGGGGTTGAGCAGCCAGAACCGGTCGAGCGCGGGGTTGGCCGCGAGCCGCGCCAGCCCCAGATTGACGCCCGCAGCAAACCCGCCGTTGGCCCCCGCCTCGATCAGCGCGATGCCGTCCTGACCCGCCTCCGCGGCCCCCATCAGATCGGGGACGGCTGAACGGATCACCTCGACCGTGTCATCGGGCGAGGCATTGTCGACTACCACCACATGCAGCGCCACGCCGGTCGCCGCCCGCAGCGAGGCGATGCAGGCCGCGATCACGTCCGAAGACCGATAGGTGACGATGACGACACCCAGAGCAGGATCGGTTGCGGGATGCGGCTCGGCCATGTCGCTCGGGCTCAGGCCCCGCGCGACAGCGCCGCGACCCCGGTGCGGGCCACTTCGGCCAGACCCAGCGGGCGCATCAGATCGGCGAAAGCGTCGATCTTCTCGGGCGTGCCGGTGATCTCGAAGACAAAGCTCTCCAGCGTCGAGTCGACCACATTGGCGCGAAAGATCTCGGCCAGACGCAGCGCTTCGATACGCTTGTCGCCGGTCCCCGCAACCTTGATCAGCGCCAGTTCGCGCTCGACCGGATAGCCCTCGACGGTCAGGTCCTTCACTTCGTGAACCGGCACGATGCGGCCCAGCTGTGCCTTGATCTGGTCGATCACGTTCTCGGTGCCGCGGGTGACGACGGTGATCCGGCTGCGATGGCCCTTATGGTCCACCTCGGCCACGGTCAGGCTGTCGATGTTGTAGCCGCGGCCCGAGAACAGCCCGATCACACGGGCCAGAACCCCGGCCTCGTTATCCACGATCACGGCGAGCGTATGGCTGCGCTCAATCTGATCGTGGCTGTCGCGCAGGTCGTAAGCGGAATGGCTCGAGGAGCCTTTCTTGATTTTCAGAGCGGCCATTGCCTCTCTCCTTTTCCTAGTTCGGACCCGATCTTCGGCTTGGTCCAAATATCCCGGGGGTCCGGGGGCAGAGCCCCCGGCGTCGCTCACACCAGCGCAGCGCCTTCCTTGAAGACATCGGCATCGGCCGCCAGCAGCATCTCGTTATGCGGCTTGCCGGACGGGATCATCGGGAAGCAGTTCTCGTGCTTCTCCACGAGGCAGTCGAACAGCACCGGGCCGTCATGCTTGATCATCTCCATGATCGCATCGTCGAGATCGGCGGGGTCGGAGACCTGCATCCCCTTCCAGCCGAAGCTCTCGGCGAGCTTCACGAAATCGGGCAGGCTTTCGGACCAGCTATGCGAGTAGCGCTCGCCATGCAGCAGTTCCTGCCACTGGCGGACCATGCCCAGACGCTCGTTATTGAGGATGAACTGCTTCACCGGCACGCGGAACTGGGTCGCGGTGCCCATCTCCTGCATGTTCATCAGCCAGCTCGCCTCGCCTGCCACGTTGATCACGAGGCTCTCGGGATGGGCGATCTGCACGCCGATCGAGGCCGGGAAGCCATAGCCCATCGTCCCCAAGCCCCCGGAGGTCATCCAGCGGTTCGGATCCTCGAAGCCGAGGAACTGCGCGGCCCACATCTGGTGCTGACCCACCTCGGTGGTGATGTAGCGATCCATGCCCTTGGTCAGCTCTTCGAGACGCTGCAGCGCATATTGCGGTTTGATCGTCTTTTCCGAGTTGGTGTAGGCGAGGCAGTTCACCTTCTTCCACTCGTCGATCTTCTTCCACCATTTCTCGATCGCGGGCTTGTTCACCTTGCGCCCGCGCGACTTCCAGACCTTGAGCACGTCTTCGAGCACATGGCCGATGTCGCCGAGGATCGGCAGGTCGACGGCGATGATCTTGTTGATCGAGGAGGCGTCGATATCGACATGCACCTTGGTCGATTTCGGCGAGAAGTCCGCCACGCGGCCGGTGATACGGTCGTCGAAGCGCGCGCCGAGGTTGATCATCAGGTCGCAGCCATGCATCGCGAGGTTGGCTTCATAGAGGCCGTGCATGCCGAGCATGCCGAGCCAGTTCTTGCCCGAGGCAGGGTAGGCGCCCAGACCCATCAGCGTCGAGGTGATCGGGAAGCCGGTCGCGTCGACCAGTTCGCGCATCAGCTGGCTCGCGGCAGGGCCCGAATTGATCACGCCACCACCGGTATAGAAGACCGGCTTCTCGGCGGTTTCGATCAGCTCGACCAGCTTGGTGATCGCGTCGAGATCGCCTTTCACCTGCGGCTGGTAATGGTCGACCTTCGCGGCTTTCGGCTCGCAGTAAGTGGCCACCGCGAATTGCACGTCCTTGGGCATGTCGATCAGCACCGGGCCGGGGCGGCCCGAGGTCGCCACGTGGAAAGCCTGATGGATCGTCTCGGAGAGTTTCGCGGGGTCTTTCACCAGCCAGTTATGTTTGGTGCAGGGGCGGGTGATGCCCACCGTGTCGGCCTCCTGGAAACCATCGGTGCCCACGAGGAAGGTCGGCACCTGACCCGACAGCACGATCAGCGGGATCGAGTCCATCAGCGCGTCGGTCAGACCCGTCACCGCATTGGTCGCGCCCGGGCCCGAGGTCACCAGCGCCACGCCCGGCTTGCCGGTCGAACGCGCATAGCCTTCGGCCATGTGGATCGCGGCCTGCTCGTGGCGGACGAGAATGTGACGGATGTCGTTCTGCTGGAAAATCTCGTCATAGATGGGAAGGACCGCGCCGCCGGGATAGCCGAAAATTACCTCGACCCCGTGATCCTTCAGCGCCTGAACCACCATCTTCGCGCCGGTCATCTGCCGTGCCATATGCTCACTCCATCCTTGCGCGAGGGCCACGCCGCCCGCCGCTACCTCTCAAGCGTCCAATCGTCCAATAAAAAGCCCCCGGCTTTGAGGCGGGGGCGCATGGGAACCTTCATGGTCTAACCGTTACCGGCCCATGCGCTTGGCTCCTACGACGACAAGAAGAATCGCATCCATTGCGGATCCCTTTCGGACTGCTTTGCGCGGACATTATGAGCGGGTGCAGGAGGCGTCAATGCCCAAACGCTGAATAAAATGTCGCGAAGGGAGGAAATTTCTTCCCGATTGTTGCGCATCGCGACCTGCGAGTCGCAACTTTGAGAAATCATAAGCGGCGTGCGACGCGGGTGCCGCTAGGTCAGTCGCATCAAAGTGATCCCGTTGACGCTTCGTCAGTCGCCAGGTCGGCGCTGGGGAGCGATGTTTTTAGGTCGATCTGGTCAAGTGAACAGACCAGATAGGGCCTTAATTGCTTGACCTTTCGCCTCCACTCGGCCAATCACGGGCAAAGCCTCGGGCAGGCTTTCGGGACAAAATTAGGGAGGAAGTGAGATGGGCGCTTTGCTGGCCCTTTCACGCGCGATCGACCGGATAAACGAGACCATCGGCAAGGCGGTGTCGTGGCTTATTCTGGTGTCGGTCCTCGTGAGTGCGACCAACGCCATTGTACGCAAAGCCTTCGACATGTCGTCGAACGCTTGGCTGGAATTGCAATGGTATCTTTTCGGCGCGGCGTTTCTGGGCGCTGCCGCATACACGCTCAAGCAAAACGAGCATATCCGCATCGACATCATCTATGGTGCGTTCTCGCGGAAAGTGCAGCACTGGATCGATCTGCTCGGGCATATCTTCTTCCTGATGCCGTTCGTCGTGCTGATGCTGTTCAAGCTGACTCCCTTCGTGATGATCTCGATCCGCTCGGGCGAGATGTCGACGAATTCGGGCGGTCTGATCCTGTGGCCGGCCAAGCTCCTGCTGCTGATCGGTTTCTGGCAGCTGTTCTTCCAGGGCGTGTCCGAGATCATCAAGAAGATCGGCGTGATGCGTGGGTTGATCGCGGATCCCCATGCCGACAGCGCGGGCCATCACGGCCATGATCCCATCGCCGAAGAGGAGGGTCTGTAATGCTCGAGCTTATTGCTCAGAACATGGCCCCGATCATGTTCATCTCGCTGATCGTCTTCCTGCTGATCGGCTATCCTGCGGCCTTCGCGCTCGCGGCCAACGGTCTTTTGTTCTTCGTCATCGGCGTTGAACTGTCGGGCTATTCCGGCGGGACGATCAATCTTGACTGGCCGTTGTTGAATGCGATGCCGCAACGGTTCTACGGGGTCTTGTCGAACGAGACCCTACTTGCCATCCCATTCTTCACATTCATGGGCATCGTGCTCGAGAAATCGGGCATGGCCGAGGATCTCCTCGACACGATCGGTCAGTTGTTCGGTCCGGTGCGCGGCGGTCTCGCCTATGCGGTGATCATCGTGGGCGCGCTTCTGGCGGCGACCACGGGCGTGGTCGCGGCGTCGGTGATCGCTATGGGCCTGATCTCGCTGCCGATCATGTTGCGCTACGGCTATGATCGGAAGGTGGCCACAGGTGTCATTGCGGCGTCTGGGACACTGGCGCAGATCATTCCGCCTTCGCTGGTGCTGATCGTTCTGGCTGACCAGCTGGGCGTTTCGGTGGGTGACATGTACAAGGGCGCGCTGGTCCCCGGTATGGTGCTGACCGGCATCTACCTCGGCTACGTGCTCGTGATGTCGATCATCAAGCCGAAGTCGATGCCGGCCCTGCCGAAAGAGGCGCGTACGCTCGGCTCGGGTGTGATGTCGCTCCTCGTCGCGCTGGCAGGTGCGGTCGCGGTCTTCATCTTCGCCGAGAAGTATTTCGAGGCGAGCGGGTCGAGCGTCAACAACTCCGAGATCCTGGCTGCCGGTGCCGCCGTGATCGTCGTCTATATCGTGGCCTTGCTCGACAAGGCGCTGAAGATCAACCTGATGAGCCGTCTGGCCCAGCAGGTGGTCATCGTGCTGATCCCGCCGCTGGCGCTGATCTTCCTGGTGCTGGGCACGATCTTCCTGGGTGTTGCGACTCCCACCGAAGGCGGCGCCATGGGCGCGGTCGGCGCGCTGGTGCTGTCGGCGGTCAAGAAGCGTCTGACCTTCCCCGTCGTGCGTGACGCGCTGGCGGCGACGACGCGTCTGTCGGCCTTCGTGCTGTTCATCCTGCTGGGCGCGCGGGTCTTCTCGCTCACCTTCTACGGGGTGAACGGGCAGGTCTGGGTCGAGCATCTGCTGACCTCGCTTCCGGGTGGCCAGTTGGGCTTCCTGATCGTGGTGTCGTTCCTTGTGTTCTTCCTCGCCTTCTTCCTCGATTTCTTCGAGCTGGCCTTCATCATCGTGCCGCTTCTGGCGCCTGCCGCGCAGGCGCTGGGGATCGATCTGATCTGGTTCGGCGTGATCCTGGGCGTGAACATGCAGACCTCGTTCATGCACCCGCCCTTCGGCTTCGCGCTGTTCTACCTGCGCTCGGTCGCGGCCAAGGTGCCCTATATCGACAAGGTTACCGGCAAGAAGATGGAGCCGGTGAAGACCTCGCAGATCTACTGGGGCGCCATTCCCTTCGTGTTCATCCAGGTTGCGATGATCGCCATCGTGATCGCCTTCCCGGCCATGGTGATGCACTACAAGGGGCCGCAGGTTGATCTGAAGGACGTCGAGATCAAGCTGCCCCAGATGCCGGGCATGGGCGATGGGGGCGGCCTCGGTGGACTGCCGTCTCTGGCGCCGCTCGGTGGGTCGACCTCTGGTGGGTCAAGCTCGGGAAGCGCGGCTCCGGGCGGGCTGCCCCCGCTTCCCACACCGGGCAGCAACTGATCGACCGTAAAATGAAAGATCGGGGCGGCCTTCAGGGGCCGCCCCTTTTTTATAGAGAGAGAGTGGAGGGCGAGGGATGCGGTATCCTCTTCTGGTGATTTTCGGGGTTTCGTTGCTTGCGCTGGCGGGCTGTGGTGAGACCAAGGAGCAGCGGGCGGCGACGGGCGGCGTGGCCGGTCTCGTCGTGGCGGGCCCTGTCGGAGCGGTCGTCGGGGCCGGGCTAGGTGTGGTGACGCGCAGGAACTGACGAGCAGCCTTTCACGGAGCTTGGGAACCGCGAAAGGCGTCTCGGCGTCTTGTCCTTGAGAAGGTCGCGCGTTGCGGCTGCTATCGAAAGGACGAGAAGATGCGAATTGCGACGATTGTGATGGCGGGCGGCCTGCTGGTTTCGCTCGCGGCCTGTGGAGATACCACCACCGAACGCGCAGCCACTGGCGGCGTCGGCGGGCTTGTCGTGGCCGGACCCGTGGGGGCCGTGGCAGGCGCGACGGCAGGGGCCGCGACCACGAAGTGAGGTCGGGCCGCACCCGGATCGAAAAAGGCCCCGGGGCGCGAACCCCGGGGCCTTCTCGTTTCACGCTGGGCGTGGTTCAGATCTTCAGATTGCCCGCAGCCTGCTGGCGCATCATGAAGTAGTCGAAGTTGAACTCCGACAGCTGCCACCAGCCATAGGCGTCGTTGCGGAAGCTGAACTGGCTGTCGTAGATCTTCTTGAACGCCTCGTTCGAGCTGTTGATCTCGTCGTAGACCTCGTTCGCGGCGTTGAAGCAGGCTTCGAGGATGTCCTGGCTGAACGGACGCAGCTGTGCCCCTTGGCCGAGGAGCTTCTTCAGCGCGGTCGGGTTCTTGTAGTCATAGGACGCCATCATATCCGAGTTCGCCGCCTGCGTCGCTGCCTGCAGTGCGACCTTGTAGGCCTCGGGCAGTTGCTCGTAAGCGTTCTTGTTGAACATGGCGTGCAGACAGGCGCCGCCTTCCCACCAGCCGGGATAGTAGTAATAGGGTGCGACCTTGTAGAAGCCGAGCTTCTCGTCGTCATAGGGGCCGACCCATTCGGTGGCGTCGATCGTGCCTTTCTCGAGCGACGGGTAGATGTCGCCGCCGGCGATCTGCTGCGGCACGACGCCGAGCTTCTCCACGACCTTGCCGCCGAAGCCGCCGATCCGCATCTTGATGCCCTTGAGGTCTTCGGGCGTGTTGATCTCCTTGCGGAACCAGCCGCCCATCTGGGCGCCGGTGTTGCCACAGGGGAATGCGGTGATGCCGTAGTTCGCGTAGAACTCGTTCATCAGGTCGTTGCCGCCGCCATAGTAGAACCAGGCGTTCTGCATGCGCATGTTCAGGCCGAACGGCACTGCGGTTGCGAAGGCGAAGGTCGGATCCTTACCCCAGTAGTAGTAGGACGCGGTGTGGCAAGCCTCGACGGTGCCGTTCGACACCGAATCCATGGCCTGCAGGCCGGGCACGATTTCGCCCGCCGCGAAGACCTGAATGTTGAATTTCCCGTCCGTCATTCCCTTGACGTAATTCGCCATCGTCTCGGCGGCGCCGTAGATCGTGTCGAGCGATTTGGGGAAAGACGAGGTCATGCGCCACGTCACGGTAGGGGTTTCTTGCGCGATAGCAGGTGCGGCGAGTGCGCTACTGGCAGCTGCGGCTGCCCCGCCAAGCGCACCTTTGCGCAGGAAAGAACGACGATCCATATGGTTTCCTCCCAAGTCGTGGATGTCTGTCAATTTTTCTGACCACACTGCTCCATTGATGGCGTTCCCTCCGGTGTGGACATTGCGGTCACTTTACTTGACCGGTTCCGGGTGTAAACCGGGCATCACGCAATTTTATGTCGTGTGTGGTCACAGTTCTGAAACCATGCTGCAATGTAGCATTGCACGCGCAGAATGTCCGCCCGGCGCCTGGTCTCGTGCAGGTATAGAAAAAGCCCCAGCGCGCAGCGCGCCGGGGCTTCGGTTCTCTGGCTTGACCAGTTTGGGCGGCTTACAGCTCGCCCTTGTTGGCTTCGCTCATCATGAAGTAATCGTAGTTGAACTCGGCCAGCTGCTCCCAGGTGAACCAGTCCTTGCGGAAGTCCTTGATCGAACCCCAGATCTTCGCGAATTCGGGGTTGTTCGCTTCCATCTCCGAATAGACCTCGTTGGCCGCCTTGAAGCAGGCCTGCATGATCTCCGGCGAGAAGGCGCGCAGCTGGGTGCCGTTGGCGACCAGGGTCTTGAGCGCCTTCGGGTTCTTCATGTCGTATTTCTGCAGCATGTCCGCATCGGCGGCCTGAGCGGCGGTGTGGAGAAGTTGCTGATACTGCTTCGGCAGGCCTTCCATCTTTTCTTTCGAGAACATGAAGTGGACCGTCGGGCCACCTTCCCACCAGCCGGGGTAGTAGTAGTAGGGCGCGACTTTATAGAAGCCGAGCTTCTCGTCATCGTAGGGGCCGACCCATTCGGTCGCGTCGATCGTGCCTTTTTCGAGCGCCGGGTAGATGTCACCGCCGGCGATCTGCTGCGGCACGAGGCCGAGCTTTTCCATCACCTTGCCCGCGAAGCCACCAACGCGCATCTTGAGGCCCTTGAGATCCTCGACCGTCGAGATCTCCTTGCGGAACCAGCCGCCCATCTGTGCGCCGGTGTTGCCGCCCGGCAGACCGTAGAGGCCCTGCTTGCCGAGGAACTCGTTATAGAGCTCGATACCGCCGCCGTGGTAGTGCCACGCGTTCATGCCGCGCGCGTTGAGCGAGAACGGCACTGCCGCGCCGAGCGCCCAGGTCGGATCCTTGCCCCAGAAGTAGTAACCCACGGTATGGCAGGCTTCGACCGTGCCGTTCATCACAGCATCTGCGACCTGAAGACCGGGGACGATCTCGCCTGCGGCGAAGACCTGGATCTTGAAGTTGCCGTCCGAGGCTTCCTCGACCATCTTCGACAGGACTTCCGAGCCGCCATAGATCGTGTCGAGCGACTTCGGGAAGGACGAGGCGAGACGCCAGGTGATCTGCGGGTTGCTTTGTGCGATCGCGGGGGCTGCCAGCGTGCTCGCAGCCGCACCACCCAGCGCGGCTTTCGTCAGAAAGGAACGACGGTCCATTTAGGATCCTCCCATTATTGCTCCGTTGCGCGAGGACGCGCCTCGCCACCCACCTCGTATCCTCCGTGGCGGGTCTGCCGGGACCGTTTCACCACAGGCCGGGAGTGTCCAGAGTTCACGCGCGCGTAATCAACGGAAGTCGTGGAAAAGTTTTAAAAAAATCATTTGACATACGGCGAGTGCCGAACGGTTGAGCAGTCGTCTGCGAGAGCGTCGGCGGCGCGTGGTGGTGGCTCAACTGTTGCGTGTGTCGGGGAGCTGGATTCGCGCGACCTGTTCTGCGATCGGCGGCACCGAGAGCGGATGCGTCTCGGTCTCGTGCTTGGCGGGATCACCGATATCGGTCCACTTGCCGCCCTTGTAGATCTCGAGCGCGGAGAAGTTCGCCTTGTAGTTCATCTTAGGCGAGCCAGGTACCCAATAGCCCAGATATACGTAAGGAAGGCCCACGCGCTTCGCGATCTCGACATGGTCGAGAATGAGGTATGTCCCGAGGGAGTCGCGGATGCGTTCAGGCTCGTAGAAGGAATAGACCATCGACAGCCCGTCATCGAGCACATCGGTCAGGCAGGTCGCGATCAGCGCGCGCATGCTGTCGGGAGTGGCCGCGGTCTCGCGATATTCGATGACCCGCGATTTCACGGGCGTCTCCTCGATCATCGCAGCGAATTCGAAGATATCCATGTCGGCCATGCCGCCATCGGCGTGGCGCGCATCGAGATAGCGGCGGAACAGGGCGAATTGCTCTTCTGTCGCCCAGGGAGACGTCGCGGTGCGCCGCAGGTCGCCGTTCTTCTTCATCACCCGGCGCTGCGATTTCGACAGTTTGAAATCGGCGACCCGTATGCGGGCCGACAGGCACGCGGTGCAATCGGCGCAGGACGGCCGATAGAGCACGTTCTGTGACCGGCGAAAGCCTTGGCGCGACAGCGCGTTGTTGAGCTTCTCGGCGGACTCGCCCTGCAAGGCGGTGAACAGTTTTCGTTCCGACCTGCCGTCCAGATAGGGGCAGGGCTGCGGCGCGGTTACATAGAACTGCGGTGCAAGCGGAAGCGAATGGCGCATCAAAAGCCTCGTTGGGGAGGGGTGGCGGCAGGCTAGCAAAGGAGCGCTCACCCGCCAAGTGTTTCATGGTGACGACATAGAAAGCGCCCCGGTCAGGTCAACCGGGGCGCTGAATTCGCGTCGCGAACTGTCTATATGGTTAGGCTTTCGCCTCTTCGGAGGTGTTCTCCGACTGGGCCGCTTCCTTGGCGCGCTCTTCCATGTACTGGTCGAACTCTGCCTTGTCGCGGGCTTCGCGCAGACGGCCGAGGAACTCTTCGAATTCCTGCTGTTCGCGCTGCAGTCGCTCGAGCGTGTCGGCCTTGTAGGCGTCGAACGCGGCGTTGCCGGTCGAGCGCGAAACATGGACGCCACCGGCGCCGTAGCAGCCGAAGCCGCGTTTCTGCACCGCCTGACCCGTGCGCCAGCGACGCCCGAAGCGGCCGGTGAACAAGATGAAGGCGAGAATGACGAGGCCGAGGGGGCCTGCGAAGATGAAGCCGGCCACCATCAGCGCGATCCAGGCGCCGGGGCCGTTCCCATCCATCCAGTTAACGGCGCGGGTAAACCAGTTACCAACCGCGACGGGCATGGAGTTGGTGGAATAGGCGGACATTGGAACCTCCGGGTTGAGTATGTGAATTCCTTTCACATCTCCAAGATCGGAAGTCGGACCGTGTCTTGCAAGGGGGGATGTAAACGATTTTTACATTTTTGCCGCAAGGCACCGAAATTGCTTTGTTTTATTCGGTGAAATCGGCCCGTTTCGCGCCGCTGATCCGTTCCAGGTCGGCCGGGGCGATGGCAAAAACGTGCCGAGGCGTGCCCGCTGCGGCCCAGACGGTATCGAAATCGAACAGCCGGGGGTCGAGGAAAGCCGTTACCGGCCCGACATGCCCCAGCGGCGCGACGCCGCCGATCGCGAAGCCGGTCTCCGCGCGGATCAGCCCCGCGTCTGCCTTGCCCAAGGGCTGGCCCGCGACAGCGCTCGCCTTCTCGGCGCTCACCCGGTTGCCGCCTGCGGTGATGAAGAGCACGACATGGCCGCTGTCTTCTCCGCGAAAGATGATGGATTTCGCGATCTGATCGACCTCGCAGCCCACCGCCTGCGCCGCCATCTCGGCAGTTCGGGCCTCGCCCGGTTCGGTGATCTCGAAAGGTGCGCCTGCGGCTTCGAGGGCGGCACGAACGCGTTTCAGGGATTTGCTCATGGCGAGGCTCCGGACGGTCTGCGGTCAGGGCGCGGATGCGCCCCGGGGCGGGGTGTAGTTATGGCCAGATGGCGCGTGACAGCAATCCCCATTGACCGGCTGGCCGCGCAGGGTAAGCATGGCGCCATGCCGTTTGCCTCGCGTCTCACCCGTTCGCCCCTGCCTTTCGAGCCCGACCGCGCCGCCGAGGCCGAAGAGCTGTTTTCCGATCTCGCGCCGGAGTTGCGCGAATTGTTAGGGGGCACGGCGGGTTGCAGCCCATATCTCAAAGGCCTGATGGAGAAAGAGGCCGAGTGGCTGCGGTCTGCGATTTCAGTCAATCCGGAAGCTGCGCTGGCCGATGAATTCGCGCGGATCACGCCCGTCAGCCTCGCCGATCTACCGAGCGAACTGCGCCGGGCGAAGCGGCGGGTCGCGCTGCTCGCGGGACTGGCCGATCTCGGTGGCGTCTGGTGTCTCGAGGAAGTGACCGGCGCCTTGACGCGGCTTGCCGATATCGCGGTCGATCTCGCGATGAAGCGGCTGGTGGCCGAGGAAATCCGCCGCGGCAAGATACCCGGTGCGAGCGACGATGATGTCGAGAGCGCCGCCGGGATGGTCGCGCTCGCGATGGGCAAGATGGGGGCAGGGGAGCTGAACTACTCCTCCGATATCGACCTGATCTGCCTTTTCGATGAAAGCCGGTACGACCCCGATGACGCGATGGAGGCGCGCAGCGCACTGATCCGGGCGACGCGCAAGATGGCGGCGATGCTAAACGATCGCACGTCCGAGGGTTACGTCTTTCGCACCGACCTGCGCCTGCGCCCCGATGCCGCCGTCACGCCGGTCTGCATCTCGATGGGATCGGCGGAGCTCTATTACGAGGCCGAAGGCCGGACATGGGAGCGCGCGGCCTATATCAAGGCACGTCCCTGCGCGGGGGATCTCGCGGCGGGGGATCAGTTCCTTGAACGCCTGCGGCCTTTCGTCTGGCGCAAGCATCTCGATTTCGCGGCGATTCAGGACGCCCACGACATGCGCCTGCGTATCCGCGAGCATAAGGGGCTGCACGGTCCGATCGAGGTGGCGGGCCACAATATCAAGCTCGGTCAGGGCGGCATCCGCGAGATCGAGTTCTTCACCCAGACCCGGCAACTGATCGCAGGCGGGCGCGACGAGACGCTGCGCGACCGGACCACGGTGGGCGGGCTGCGTGCGCTCGCCGCGAAGACTTGGGTGGCCGAGGATGTCGCGGAGGAACTGATCGGTCATTACCGCGAGCATCGCGAGATCGAGCACCGTCTGCAGATGGTGGGCGACGCCCAGACCCAGATTCTGCCCGGCAATGAAGAAGGGCTCGCCCGGATCGCCGCTATGATGGGCGAGGGCGATGTGGCTCGCTGGCGCGATCGGCTGCGCGACCGGTTGGAGCGGGTCGAAAGCCTGACGAATGATTTCTTCGCCCCCGATGCCGCCGCCGAGCGCCCCGAACTGAGCGACGCCGCGCGTGAGATCGTCGAGGGCTGGACGGGCTATCCGGCGCTCCGATCCGAACGGGGGCGCGCGATCTTCAAGCGGCTAGAGCCGGAACTGCTCGACCGGATGCGGCGCGCAGCAAACATGGAGGAAGCACTCACCCAGTTCGACGGCTTCCTCAAGGGGCTGCCCGCGGGCGTGCAGCTGTTCTCTCTGTTCGAAGCCAATCCGCAACTGGTCGATCTCATCGTCGACATCTGCGCCACGGCGCCGGGGCTCGCGAGCTACCTGTCGCGCAATGCCGGGGTGCTGGACGCGGTTCTCGGCGGCTCGTTCTTCGCGCCCTGGCCGGGAAAATCTGCGCTGGAAGCCGATCTCGCCCGGCTGATGGAGCGCGCCGACGATTACGAGGCCGCGTTGATTGCGGCGCGGCGCTGGGCGAAGGAATGGAAATTCCGCGTGGGCGTGCATCATCTGCGCGGTCTCGTCGATGCGTCAGAAGCCGCGGGCCAATATGCAGATGTGGCTGGCGCGGTGCTGGGCGCGCTCTGGCCGGTCGTGCAGGGCGAATTCGCGCGCCGCTACGGGTCATGCCCGGGCAAGGGGGCGGTAGTTCTGGGCATGGGTAGCCTCGGGGCCGAGCGGCTGAATGCGCAATCCGATCTCGATCTGATTGTGATCTATGACGCCGATGGGGAGGAGTTCTCGGATGGCAAGAAGCCACTTGCCTCAAGGGCTTACTATGCGAAGCTCACGCAGGCGCTGATCACCGCGCTCAGCGCGCCGATGCCGGAAGGGACGCTCTACGAGGTGGATATGCGGCTGCGCCCCTCGGGCAAGCAGGGGCCTGTCGCGACCTCGGTACAAAGCTTCGATAGCTACCAAATGGAGGAGGCCTGGACCTGGGAGCATCTGGCGCTCACCCGGGCGCGCCCGGTCGCCGGCAGCGCCGATCTGGCCGACCGGGTCGAGGCGATCCGGCTGAAGGTTCTACAGGCGAAAGGCGGCGGCGCCGAGGTGCTGCGCGATCTGGCGCAGATGCGGGCGCGGATCTTCGCGGCCAAGGCTCCCGATGGCGATTGGGAGGCGAAGGTCGGCCCCGGACGGCTGCAGGATATCGAACTGCTCGCGCAGAGTTTTGCGCTCCGCGCGGGCGTCCCGGCGCGCAAGGTCGAAGCGCAACTGCGCGCAGGCCCCCGCGGCGGGTTCGTGACCCGCGAAGAGGGTGAGGCGCTTGCCTCGGCCTATCGTCTGCTGTGGCGGTTGCAGGCAGGCGGGCGCTTGCTGAGCGAGAAGCCCTTGGATATGGCGGCGATCGGAGAAGGCGGCCGCGCTTTCCTGTTGCGCGAGACGGGGCTGGATGATCTCGATGCTCTGGCGGCGCGTCTGAGCGAGGTCACGACCGAGACAGCCGCCATCGTGGACAGGGCTCTGGAGGGCTGAATGGCGCGCAAACTTATGGAATTGAGCGAGGCGGACCCGAAAGGGCTGATCCGCGAGAGCTTCAAGATCGACGGGATCACTATGGAAGAGTGCCGCTCGATCTTCATGGACTGGGCGTTGAGCCTCGGGCCGGGGATGGATGCGAGCGAAGCGATGCGCACCGTGCTCGCGGCGTATCAGGCGCCGCCCGAGCACCCGATGACCCGGGTGCTCGAAGAAGGTCTGACCCGCGAAAGCGCCCCGCCGATGCGGCGCGGCGGCTGGCGGGCGCGTCGTCCCTAGCAGGGTGATTAGCGCGGCAGCGCCGCCGCCTCGCGCGCAAGCGCTTCGATCCCGGCCCAGTCGCCCGATTGCACCATTGCATCGGGCGCGACCCAGGAGCCGCCTGCGCAAAGAACGTTGGGCAGGCTCAGGTAATCATTGGCGTTCTTCATGCTGACGCCGCCCGTCGGGCAGAAGCTGACCTGCGGGATCGGGGCCCCGATCGCCTTCAGCGCAGGCGCGCCGCCCGAAGCTTCCGCCGGGAAGAACTTCAGCACGTCGTAACCCATCTCGAGAAGCTTCATCACTTCGGATGCAGTGGCCGCACCGGGCAGCAGCGGCAGGCCTTCATCTTCGCAGGCCTTCACCAGCGTTTCGGTCGCGCCGGGCGACACGCCGAATTTCGCGCCCGCGGCCTTCGCGGCTTTCACATCGGCGGGGGTCAAGAGCGTCCCCGCGCCGACCACGCCGCCTTCGACATCGGCCATGGCGCGGATCGCGTCGAGCGCGCAGGGCGTGCGCAGCGTCACCTCCAGCGCGGGCAGGCCGCCCGCGACGAGCGCTTTGGCCAGCGGCGCGGCATGAGACACGTCCTTCACCACGATCACCGGCACGATCGGGGCCAGTTCGCAGATCTTGCGGGCGGATGCGGATTGTTCACTCGGGGTCATCGGATCACTCCAGTCTGGGTCGCCCATGCGGGCGGAGAGGGAAGGACGCTCCGCGGGGGATATTTCTTGCCAAGCCGAAAGCAGAACCCTGTTTTCGCCTTGGCGGAAATATCCCGGCCGGAGGCAAGAAAACTCAAAGCACCACTGAGGCGCCTTTGGTGGACGGGCCGACATGGGTGCGGAAGGCGCCGAACAGCTCGCGGCCGAGGCCGAACTGGTTGCCGCTGAGGTCGGGTTCGACCGGCGCGCGGCTCTCGAAGCCTTCGCTCAGGCAGGTCAGCTCGCCCGTCGTCGCGTCGAGCCGCACCATATCGCCGTCCTGCAGCTTCGCAAGCGGCCCGCCATCGGCGGCCTCGGGGGAGACATGGATTGCTGCGGGAACCTTGCCCGATGCGCCCGACATCCGGCCATCGGTGACCAGTGCCACTTTCAGCCCGCGATCCTGCAGCACTGCGAGGGTCGGGGTGAGAGAGTGCAACTCCGGCATCCCGTTCGCCTTAGGTCCCTGGAAGCGCACCACGACGATCGTGTCTGAGGTGAATTCGCCCGCCTTGAAGGCGTCCTTCACCTCGTGCTGTTCCTTGAACACGCGGACCGGCGCCTCGATCACATGGCGCTCCGGCGCGACGGCGGAAACCTTGATCACGCCGCGGCCGAGATTGCCTTCGAGCTGCTTCAGGCCACCGGTCTTCTGGAACGGATCGGCGGGTTTGCGCAGAATCTTTTCGTTCTGGCTCTCGGGATCGGCCTCTTCCCAGACCAGACCGTCCTCGGTGATCTTCGGCTCCTGCGTGTAGCGGGTCAGCCCGTCGCCCGCGACGGTCTTGGCGTCCTCGTGCAGCAGGCCCGCGTCGAGCAGATGACGGATCATGAATTGCAGACCGCCCGCGGCGTGGAAGTGGTTCACGTCGGCGAGGCCGTTGGGGTAGACTTTCGCCATCAGCGGCACGACCGAGGAAATCTCGTCGAAATCTTCCAGATCGAGCACGATCCCGGCGGCGCGCGCCATCGCCGGCAGGTGCAGCACATGGTTGGTCGAGCCACCGGTGGCCATCAGCCCCACCATGCCGTTCACGAAGGCCTTCTCGTCGAGCACTTCCGACGCCGGGCGGTAGTCATTGCCGAGCGCGGTGATCTCGGCGGCGCGTTTCGCGCCTGCGACCGTCAGCGCATCGCGCAGCGGCGTGTTCGGGTTCACGAAGGAGGCGCCGGGCAGGTGAAGCCCCATGAACTCCATCAGCATCTGGTTGGTATTCGCGGTGCCGTAGAAAGTGCAGGTGCCTGGACCATGATAGGAAGCCATCTCTGCGGCCATCAGCGCGTCGCGGCCGACTTCGCCGGCGGCGAATTGCTGGCGCACCTTGGCCTTCTCGTCATTGGGCAGGCCGGTCGTCATCGGCCCCGCGGGGATGAAGATCGCCGGGATATGCCCGAAGGTCGCGGCGGCCATGATGAGCCCGGGCACGATCTTGTCGCAGACGCCGAGATAGAGCGCCGCGTCGAAGGTGTTGTGGCTGAGCGCCACTGCCGCGGCCATCGCGATCACGTCGCGCGAGAAGAGCGACAGGTCCATCCCCGGCTGGCCCTGTGTGACGCCGTCGCACATCGCGGGCACCCCGCCCGCGACCTGTGCCGTCGCCCCCACCTCGCGCAGCGCAGCCTTGATCGTCTGCGGGAAGGTTTCGAAGGGCTGGTGGGCCGAGAGCATGTCGTTATAGGCGGTCACGATGCCCACGTTGGGGGCGCGTTCGCCGGCGAGCTTGTCCTTGTCCTCTCCCATCGCGGCATAGGCATGGGCCTGGTTGCCGCAGCTGAGATGCGCCCGGGCGGGCCCTGCATCGGCGGCGGCCTGCATCCGGGCGAGATAGTCGCCGCGCGGGCCTTCGGAGCGGGCGCGGATTCGGTCGGTCACACGGGCGATTGTGGCATCGAGGGTCATCGGCGGGGCCTTTCCTTGCTATGCATCTGATGCGGAACATGCAGCCCGTAAGGGCCGCTCGCGCAGCGGGCGCGGATCGCGGTTGCGTCCTCGCTACCATGTTAGCGCTAACGCCGCAACCCGTTCCCTTTGTCGATTATCTGGGGCAGAGCGGGGATGCGGCAAGCGCGAGGGCTTTCGCGCCGGGTCGCTTGGCGCTAGGAAGGCCGCGCCTGAGACAGCGCGCGCAAGGAGCCCCCGATGAGCCAGTCCGAAGACCCCGCCACCCGTCCGACCGTCCGGCTGCGCCCGAAAGCCGAGGCCCGCGCGATCCGCCACGGCTTTCCCTGGGTTTATGCGGACGAGCTGGTGACCGACCGCCGCACCAAGGCGATCGCGCCCGGCACGATCGCGACGCTGGAGGATGGCGAGCGCCGTCCGCTCGCGACGGTTACGGTCAATCCGAACTCCAAAATCATCGCGCGGGTGATGAGCCGCGACGCCGAGGCGGTGATCGATCGCAACTGGCTCACTGTGAAGCTGGCCCGGGCGCTCGAGATGCGCGTGCGCCTGTTCGATGCGCCTTTCTATCGCTTGGTTCATGCCGAGGCGGACGGGCTGCCCGGTGTCATCATCGACCGGTTCGGTGACGCGGCGGTGATCCAGCCGAACGCGGCATGGTCGGAGGTGATGATCGCCGATCTCGAGGCCGCGCTGGCCGAGGTCACGGGCGTCACCACGATCATCAAGAACGGCGCAGGCCGGGCCCGCAATCTCGAAGGTCTCGACGAGGAGATGGTCACGCTCCGTGGCGGGATCGACGCCCCGGTCGAGGTGCCGATGAACGGAGCAATTTACCTCGCCGATCTGATGGGCGGGCAGAAGACTGGGCTTTTCTACGACCAGCGCCCGAACCACGCATTTGCGTCGCGGCTGGCCGAGGGCGCGCGGGTGCTGGATGTCTTCTCTCACGTGGGCGGCTTCGCTTTGGCCGCGCTGGCCGGTGGCGCGCAATCCGCTTTGTCGGTCGATGCGTCTGCGTCGGCGCTCGAGCTGGCAAGCAAGGGCGCCGAGGCGATGGGCGCCAGCGCCCGGTTCGCGACGCGTCAGGGGGACGCTTTCGATACGCTCGACGCTTTGGGTCAAGAAGATAAGCGGTTCGATCTGGTGATCTGCGATCCGCCCGCCTTCGCCCCCGCCAAGCCCGCGCTGCAAGCGGGGCTGCGTGCCTATGAGCGGATCGCCCGGATGGCCGCGCCGCTGGTCGAACCGGGCGGCTATCTGGTGCTGTGCTCCTGCTCGCATGCCGCCGATCTGTCGCAATTCCGCGCAGCTTGCACGCGTGGCATCGGCAAGGCGGGGCGGTCCGCGCAGCTGATCCACACCGGTTATGCCGGGCCGGACCACCCGATGCTGCCGCAACTGGCGGAATCAGGTTACCTGAAATCACTGTTCTTCCGGCTCGACTGATGCGGGTCGTGCTCGATGCCTGCGTGCTCTACCCGACGGTGCTACGCGAGATATTGATCGGGGCGGCGAAGGCGGGGCTCTATCGTCCGCTCTGGTCGGCGCGGATTCTCGAGGAATGGGCGCGGGCCGCCGCGCGCCGCGCGCCCGCCGACGAAGCGGTTGCGCGGGGCGAGATCGCGCTGCTGCGCGCCACCTTCCCGAAGGCCGAGGTGGCGGCGCAGCCGGGAATCGAGGACCGGCTGGTCTTGCCCGACGAAAACGATCTGCACGTTCTGGCCGTGGCGATCGCGGGCAGCGCCGATGCGATCCTGACCTTCAACGCGCAGGACTTCCCGCGCGGGACACTGGCGGGCGAGGGGCTGGAGCGGCGTGATCCGGACGGGTTCCTCTGGCAGCTTCTGTCCGAGCACCCCGAGAAGATGCGCGCCATCACCGAATCCGTACGCGCCGAGGCAGAGCGTTTGTCGGGCGAGCCGCAGCCGATCCGGGCGCTGATGAAACGGGCGCGTCTGCCGCGCTTCGGCAAGGCGCTGGCGGCGTGATCTTGCGCTCCGTCTCCGGGTGTGGCCCCTTGACCGCCCGCGAAAGCCTCGCCAAACAGACGCAATGATCGGGTTCATCACATGCCAAGAGCGCGGCGCGGCCGACAAGCTCCTTGCCCAGCTCGCCGACAGGCTGCTGTCGCAAGGGCGCGACGTGATTGGCATGGTGCGCGCCGAGGTGCCGCAGCGGTTCGATTGCGAGATGCATCTGCGCATCCTCCCCGAGGGCGAAACCCGCACAATTTCGCAGGATCTGGGGCAGGGCGCGGGGGCGTGTTCGCTCGACGCGGGTGCGCTCGAAGAGGTCGTCGCACAGGTCGGCCATGCGCTCGAGATGGCGCAACCGGGCACCATCGTGATCCTCAACAAGTTCGGCAAACAGGAAGCCGCGGGGCGCGGCTGTCGCGACCTGATCGCGCAGGCGATGGCCTCCGATTTTCCGGTGCTTCTGTCCGTTCCGCCAGAAACGCGCGCGGATTTCGCGGCGTTCACGGATGGTTTGGCCGAAGAAATCCTGCCGGATATTCAGGCGCTTGAGGCATTTCTCTCGCGTGAGAGCGCTTAATCCGCGCCCTTACGTTGTCTCGCGCCGCTGCCATGCTAGACTTGTTCCGCTAAGGTGAGTACAAGGGGGTCGTTAGCGCTAACGGACCCCAAACACGGAGCAGCCCATGGTTTCGCGCGTCATTCCCGTCGAACGTTTCGACCTGGTGATTTTCGGCGCCACTGGCGACCTCGCCAATCGCAAAATTCTCCCCGGCCTGTTTCGGCGCTATTGCGCGGGACAGATTCCCGAAGGCTCCACCATCATCGGTGCCGCGCGCTCGGAGATGACCCCGGATGAATTCCGCGATCAGGTCCGCGCGGCGATCGCCGAATTCGGTGGCAGCAAATGCGACGACGAAGGAGCGCTGGACGGGTTCTTGCCGATGCTCGACTATGTCGCGATCGACGCGAAAGGCGATGGCGGCTGGGATGATCTGAAATCGAAAGTCCGCGGCGACACGGTCAACGCGTTCTACTTCTCGGTGGCGCCCTCGCTGTTCGGCGACCTCGCGGAGCGGCTGCACAAGCGCGGGATCGCGGGGCCGGATGCCCGGATCGTCGTGGAAAAGCCCTTCGGGCGCGACCTCGCCTCTGCCAAGGCGCTCAACGCCGTCCTCGCGGAGTATTTCGACGAGACACAGATCTACCGGATCGACCATTATCTCGGCAAAGAAACCGTGCAAAACCTGATGGCGGTACGCTTCGCCAACATCCTGTTCGAGCCGCTCTGGAACAGTCAGTTTGTCGATCATGTGCAAATAACGGTCGCCGAAACGGTCGGCGTAGGCGGTCGCGGATCGTATTATGACAAGTCGGGCGCGATGCGCGACATGGTGCAGAACCACTTGATGCAGCTACTGTGCCTGATCGCGATGGAGCCGCCTTACCACTTCGACCCCGATGCGGTGCGCGACGAAAAACTCAAGGTGATCCGGGCTCTGCAGCCTGTCGCACCTGCCGATATCGTGCGCGGCCAATACGTGGCGAGCAAGGACGCGCCCGGCTATCTGGAAGATGCCGAGGACCCGGAGTCGACGACCGAGAGCTATATCGCGATGAAATGCCATGTCGCGAACTGGCGCTGGGTCAACACGCCCTTCTACCTGCGCACCGGTAAGCGGCTGCGGGCCCGCACGTCCGAGATCGCGATCACCTTCAAGCAGCCGCCGCACCAGATCTTCGACGAGGCCGAGGGCGAGTGGCGCGAGAACGTGCTCGTGATCCGGCTCCAGCCCAACGAGGGTATGAACCTGAAGATGATGATCAAAGAGCCGGGGCCGGGCGGCATGCGCCTCGTGCAGGTGCCGCTCGATATGTCCTTCGCGGAAGCTCTCGGCGAAGAGGCCGACATCACCGACGCTTACGAGCGGCTGATCATGGACGTCATCCGCGGCAACCAGACGCTGTTCATGCGCGGCGACGAGGTTGAAGCGGCTTGGGCCTGGACCGATCCGATCATCGAAGGCTGGGAGTCGCGCGGCGACAAACCTCAAAGCTATGACAGCGGTTCGTCGGGCCCCGATGACGCGTTGATGCTGATGCATCGGGACGGCCGCCGCTGGCGGGAGATTCGCGAATGAATTTCGAAAGTTACCCCGATCGCGAGATGCTTATGATGGGGCTTGCGGACCGCATCGCGAGCCAGCTTCGCGCGGCAATCAACAACGAGGGCCGCGCGACCTTGTCGGTGCCGGGCGGCTCCACGCCCGGACCGATATTCGATATCCTCTCGGATATCGATCTGGACTGGTCCAAGGTCGCGGTGCTGCTCAATGACGAGCGTTGGGTGCCCGAAACCTCGGAGCGGTCGAATACGCGCCTGATCCGCGCGCGGCTCCTGACGGGCCGGGCGGCGGCGGCGACGCTGGTGCCACTCTATGCTGAAGCGGAGCGGCCCGAGGACAAAATGACGGAACTGGCCGCCGGGATCGAACCGCATCTGCCGATCTCCGTCCTGCTTCTGGGTATGGGCGCGGATATGCATACGGCGAGCCTGTTCCCCGGTGCCGACCGCCTGAAAGAGGCGTTGTCGAACGACGCGCCGATCCTGTTGACGATGCGCGCCGAAGCTGCGGGCGAGCCGCGTATCACGCTCTCGGCCCCGGTGCTGCGCGATGCGATGCACACGCATATCCTGATCACCGGGCCGGAGAAGCGCGCGGCGATCGAAGCGGCGGAAAAGCTCCCCGTGGAACAGGCGCCGGTGCGCGCCGTTCTCAAGGACGCGACCGTGCACTGGGCTGAATAAGGGAGCACTTTCACCGATGACCATCTGGCAAGACCTCCTCGACAAGGCGCAATCCGTGCAGTCCCGCGAAATCGCGGAATTGTTCGAAAAGGACAATCGCGCGTCCCGTTTCAGCCGCGAAACCGGGCCATTCCTGTTCGATTTCTCCAAGACCAACATCGACTCGGAAACGCTCGACCTGCTGGTGAAGCTGGCCGAGGAGAAGGGCGTCGCGGCCCGCGCGGAAGCGATGTTCACCGGTGAGAAAATCAACGACACGGAAGGCCGCGCGGTGCTGCATACCGCGCTGCGCAATCTCGACACGGACGTGTTCGTCGATGGCGAGAACGTCATGCCCGATGTCCGCGCAACCTATGCCCGTATGGAAGCGTTCGCCCGCGACGTTCGCGAGGGCAAGTTCAAGGGTCAGGGCGGCAAGATCACCGATGTGGTCAATATCGGCATCGGCGGCTCGGACCTTGGCCCGGCGATGGCGACGCTGGCGCTTGCGCCTTATCACGACGGTCCCCGCTGCCATTTCGTGTCCAATGTGGACGGGGCGCATATCCATGACACGCTGGCAGGTCTGAGCCCGGAAACGACGCTGGTGATCGTCGCCTCCAAGACCTTCACCACGATCGAGACGATGACCAACGCCGAGACGGCAAAGCGCTGGATGGCCGAGAAGGTCGCGGACCCGGCGCAGCAATTCGCAGCGCTCTCGACCGCTGCCGACAAGACCGCCGCCTTCGGCATCGACGAGGCACGCGTCTTCGGGTTCGCCGATTGGGTTGGCGGGCGCTATTCGATGTGGGGGCCGATCGGGCTGTCGCTGATGATTGCGATCGGGCCGGAGGATTTCGCAGATTTTCTCAAAGGCGCCGCTAAGATGGATGCCCATTTCCGCGCCGCCGATTACAAGGACAACCTGCCGGTTATGCTGGCGCTGGTGGGTATCTGGCACAATCAGTTCTGCGACTACGCTACCCGTGCGGTTCTGCCCTATGATCAAAGGCTTGCGCGGCTGCCGGCCTATCTTCAGCAACTGGAGATGGAGAGCAACGGCAAGCGCGTGAGCATGGATGGCAAGAACCTGCCTTACAATTCGGGCCCCGTCGTCTGGGGCGAGCCGGGCACCAACGGCCAGCACGCATTCTACCAGCTGATTCACCAGGGTACGCGGGTCATTCCCTGCGAATTCATGGTCGCGGCCGAGGGGCATGAGCCCGATCTGGCGCATCAGCACATGTTGCTCGTGGCCAACTGCCTTGCCCAATCCGAGGCGCTGATGCGGGGGCGCTCGCTCGCCGAGGCGACCGAGATCATGCGCAAGAAAGGCTTCGAGGGCGATGAGCTGGACCGTCAGGCGCGGCACCGTGTTTTTCCGGGCTCGCGGCCATCAACGACGCTGCTCTATCCGAAACTGACCCCCGAGGTCTTCGGCGGGATCGTCGCGCTTTACGAGCATCGCGTCTTCGTCGAGGGCGTGATCCTCGGCATCAACAGCTTCGACCAATGGGGCGTGGAGTTGGGCAAGGAACTGGCGCTTGCGCTCGCGCCGGTGCTCAAAGGCGAGGATGCGGGAGAGGGCAAGGACGGCTCGACCCGGCAGCTTGTCGCCCGGGTCCAGTCGCTGCGCGGCTGATCCAAACGTGTTCGGCGGTCCCGCCTGCGGGCGGAACCGCGTCGGTTATCCTTCCGTTCATCTTGCAGGCCGGGGCGCTCTACCCGCCAAGGTTCGAGTGAAGGATTTTCGCGATGATCGAGAAGATGGAAGATGGACCCGAAGGCGTCGCGGCACTCCGCGCGTCGGGCACCGTTCTCAAGCATGACGTGACCGAGGCGATGCGCCTCGTAGGCACGGCGGACCGGATGATGGTCGTCGTCGCGCCGCGCTTCGATGGCTACATGGCCGAACTGATCGGCGGGCTGCGCCAAAGCTGCGAAGACGGTCAGGCCGGGCGCTGCGCGCTGGTCGTGCCGGAGGATATGCGCTCCGAGGCGGATTTGCAGGGCGAGGGCGGCGCGTTCCGCATCTTTACCGTGCAGGCGGAGGCGGAACGCTGGCTCGGCTCTTAGCGCAGGCCGATTTCCGAGAGCGCCACGGCGAGCTCGCGGGGCAGAGCCTCTTCGCGGGCACGGCCTTTGGGCAGATCGCGGGGTGCATCCTCGGGGCTGAGATAACGCCAGCCCTGGAAGGGGCGACGCGATAGAGCCTCTGTGCGGATCACCTCGCGGTCGAGCACGATGGCGCAGCGCGCGATCCCGTCCGCGCCCATCACCTCGGACAGTTCCAGAATGCGCTGGCGCGCCAGCACCGCGCCCTTGAAGACCCAGTACAGCGACCCGCCGTTGAGGATTTCGTCTGCGCGTTTCGGCCACATGCGCGTGACATGCATGGCCGGGCCCTTGCCATAACGGCTGGCCTGCCACGCGATCAGGTCTTCGACCTTCTCGGCGCCGACGCACAGTTTTATCAGATTCACCACTTTGTCACCCATGCCCCTTAACTAGGATTTCGTTCCCGCGACGGCAATGTCCGATTTGCGTCTGGTCATGCGAAGAGGCCTTAGGTATAGTGTCAGCCCGCCCCCGACGCACGATATGCGGCGGGGGCTTTCGATTTCTGACCTCACTCGAACTGCTGCCACGAGGACCTCATGAGCCGTTTTGCCGCCCCGATTGCCGAACAGATCTGGGACATGAAATACCGCCTGAAAGAGCAGGACGGGACCCCGATCGACGCCACCGTGGAAGACAGTTGGCGGCGTATCGCGCGCGCCTTGGCCGAGGTCGAGGATAAGCCCGCGAAATGGGAAGAGAAATTCTACGGCGCGCTGGAAGATTTCAAATATCTCCCTGCCGGCCGTATCGCCGCAGGTGCGGGCACGGGCCGCGCCGTGACACTGTTCAACTGCTTCGTCATGGGCACGATCCCCGACAACATGGGCGGCATCTTCGACATGCTCAAGGAAGCCGCGCTGACGATGCAGCAGGGCGGGGGAATCGGCTACGACTTCTCGACCATCCGTCCGCGCGGGGCCGAGGTGAAGGGTGTCGCCGCCGATGCCTCCGGCCCGCTGAGCTTCATGGATGTCTGGGATGCGATGTGCCGCACCATCATGTCGGCGGGCTCGCGCCGTGGCGCGATGATGGCGACGATGCGGTGCGATCACCCCGATATCGAGAGCTTCATCACCGCCAAGCAGGATTCGGCCCGTCTGCGGATGTTCAACCTGTCCGTGCTGGTGACCGACGCGTTCATGGAGGCCGTGAAGGCGGATGGTCCGTGGGATCTGAAATACGGCGACAAGGTCTATCACACTCTGAACGCCCGCGATCTGTGGAACAAGATCATGCGCGCGACCTATGACTACGCCGAGCCGGGCGTGATCTTCATCGACCGCATCAACAAGATGAACAACCTCAACTATGTCGAGCAGATCGCCGCGACCAACCCCTGCGGCGAGCAGCCCCTGCCGCCCTATGGCGCCTGCCTGCTGGGCTCGATCAACCTCGCGCGGCTGGTGACGAACCCGTTCGAGGCGGATGCCGGGCTGGATCCCGAGCAGCTCGACGAGATGGTGCGCCTTGCGATCCGCATGATGGACAACGTGGTCGACGCCTCGCGCTTCCCTCTGGAGCAGCAGCGCGAAGAGGCGCAGAACAAGCGCCGCATCGGGCTGGGTGTGACCGGTCTGGCCGACGCGCTCCTGATGCTGGGCCTGCGCTATGGCTCGGAAGAGGCCGCGGCACAAACCGAAGCCTGGATGAAGCAGATCGCGCGGGCGAGCTATCTCGCCTCGGTCGATCTCGCGAAGGAGAAGGGGCCGTTCCCGCTGTTCGACGCCGAGAAATACCTCGCCTCGGGCAACATGATGCAAATGGATGACGACGTGCGCGAAGCGATCCGCGAGCACGGCATCCGCAATGCGCTGCTGACGTCCATCGCGCCCACGGGCACGATCTCGCTCTACGCGGGCAACGTCTCCAGCGGCATCGAGCCGGTCTTCGCCTATGCCTACAAGCGCAAGGTGCTGCAACCCGACGGTTCGCGCACCGAGGAAGAAGTGGTCGATTACGCGGTGCAGATGTGGCGCGACAAGTTCGGAGACAAACCGCTGCCCGACTATTTCGTCAATGCCCAGACGCTCGCGCCGATGGACCACGTCCGGATGCAGGCGGCGGCGCAGAAATGGATCGACAGCTCGATCTCCAAGACCATCAACTGCCCCGAGGATATCCCCTTCGAGGCGTTCAAATCGGTCTATATGGAAGCTTGGGACACCGGCTGCAAAGGCTGCACCACCTACCGTCCGAACGACGTCACCGGCTCGGTTCTCAGCGTTTCCGAGAAGTCCGAAGACGCGCCGGAAGTCGATGAGGGCGCCGATGTGGTCTACCTGACCGAGCCGCTGGACCGTCCCGCGGCGCTCGAAGGCTCGACCTACAAGATCAAGTGGCCGGGCTCGGAGCACGCGATCTACATCACGATTAACGACATCGTCCAAGGCGGCCATCGCCGTCCCTTCGAGGTCTTCATCAACTCCAAGAACATGGAGCATTTCGCCTGGACCGTGGCGCTGACCCGGATGATCTCGGCGGTGTTCCGGCGCGGTGGCGATGTCTCCTTCGTGGTCGAGGAGCTGAAAGCCGTGTTCGATCCGCGCGGTGGCGCTTGGATGCAGGGCAAATACATCCCCTCCATGCTCGCGGCGATCGGCGGCGTCATTGAGCGTCACATGATCTCCATCGGCTTTCTCGAAGGCGAGGGCATGGGCCTGAAATCCGACCCCGAGGCCGACCGTATGGCCATCGGCGAAGCCCCCCGCGGCAAGGCCTGCCCGTCCTGCGGTTCCTACGCCCTCCGGATGGTCGAAGGCTGCATGACCTGCGCCGATTGCGGCCATTCGAAATGCGGCTGAGCTGATCCGGCTATTGATATGAAAAGATGTTGAGCCCACCATAAATCTGCAATTTTGCGCCTTCCGGCTGCAATTCTTGCACGAATAAAATTGCAACAGCAGCTCCAGTCGGGGCTGCTGTTGCTCGTTTCTCGGGAGCAGCGAAGCATTCCGCTCCCGGCCGATATTACTGAGATGACGGCCAGTCGTATCGCACGAGTGCGTTGTTCTCTCCCCACTCCTCAATGATGGTGTTCTGGAACCAGTCTGCTTGGAGGTTGGCGTGATCAAGAACCGTCAACTAAAAGATCACCGTTCGCATGCATGAGCCCGGACCTCAGTTGACGGTGGTTTGATCACCAACGAGAGATCGATAAAGGGGTTAGTTCAATAGTGCGGCCCGCGAAGCGGTTTCTTGCGCTTGCCCGTTCTCAGCGGTTGACGGGCGCTAACTGACAGCATAACGAACTCCTCATGGAACACATGATCGCCACCGCAAACTTCTGGTGGCCGGCCAGCTGATAGGCGGCCGGACGCTTCATGCTACCCGGGCCGCCGCGAAGGCGGCCTTTTCTTGTTTCCAGCTTCCTTTGCGGCGTCCCTCCCATCTCGAGAGGACACCATGATCCAACCCATACTCCTGACCGGTGATCGCACGACCGGCCCCCTGCATCTCGGCCATTATGCCGGGTCTTTGCGCTCGCGGCTGGACCTGCTGGACAGCCATGAAACCTATCTGCTTCTGGCTGATGCGCAGGCGCTGACGGACAATGCGCACGACCCGGAAAAAGTGCGCCGCAACGTCATCGAAGTCGCGCTCGACTATCTCGCCGTCGGGATCGACCCCACGAAGAGCACGATCTGCCTGCAATCGCATCTGCCGGCACTGGCCGAGCTGTCGATGCTCTATTTGAACTTCGTGAGCGTTGCGCGGCTGGAGCGCAATCCGACGATCAAGACAGAGATCGCCGCGCGCGGGTTCGGACGCGACATTCCCGCGGGCTTTCTATGCTATCCCGCAGCGCAGGCAGCGGACATCACGGCGTTCAAGGCCACCGTCGTTCCGGTCGGAGAAGATCAGGCGCCGCTCATCGAGCAGACCAATGAGATCGCGCGTCGGATCAACGCCGTCGCGGGGCGCGATGTCTTGCCCGAGGCGCGGGCGATCATCCCGCGCTCCGGGCGTCTCCCTGGCGTTGATGGGAGGGCCAAGATGTCGAAGTCTGGTGGCAATGCGATCCCGCTCTCGGCGACACCCGATCAGATCTCGGCAGCGGTGCGCGCGATGTTTACCGATCCGGCACACTTGCGTGTCGAAGATCCCGGTCGCGTCGAGGGAAATGTCGTCTTCACCTATCTCGACGCCTTCGATCCGGATACCCAGACCCTCGAGGAGCTCAAGGCGCGGTATCGGCATGGCGGGCTGGGCGATGGGAAGATCAAGAAACGGCTCGACGAGATCCTTCAGGCCCTTGTCGCACCGATCCGAAACCGGCGCGCGGAGTTTGCCCAAGAACCGGATTTCGTGCTCGACGTGATCCGGGTGGGCACGGAACGCGCGAGAGTGGTGACAGAAGCGACGAAAAAGGAGGTGGTCGACGGGCTCGGCCTGTTTGCTCTATGACAACCAACGATCATTTCACGCGCATCCGTTTCCTCGACTTCGAGGCATGTTCCGTGAGTGCCGCATCCTGGCCTATCGAGGTCGGGGTCTCTCGTCTCCTGTTCGGAGAAGAGGGCGTCAGTGTTGCTACCTGGGACAGCACGATCCGACCTCATACAAGTTGGCCGATTTCCGAATGTTCGGAGAAGAGCGCGAAGGTCCACAACATCCCTCTCAATGAGCTTCTTGAGGGGGCCGACGCGATCGGCGTCGCGGAAAAGGCATTTGAAGAGCTCCGGGGTTGCGTGGTTCTGTCCGATGCGCCGCCATATGAGACACTATGGCTGGATCGTTTGCTTGCGCTCATTGAACGCGAGGGGCAGATCTTCATCGAAGACTTTCATGCGGCGTCGTTCGGCTCGTTTTCCGGGCGTGTGCTTGATGATCTCTATGAGTTTCTGGAGCGCCATCGCGCGCCGCACCGGGCGGGGCGAGATAGCGCACGCTTGGCTCGGTCTTGGATGCGGGCATTGGCAAGTGACGCGCAAGGGGCGCTTGGCAACAGGTAGTGCGAGGGCGATACTTCGCATTGCTGTAAGCTCGCGCCAGGAAGTTTGTCCGCAACCCAGAAGCGACTACTGTTCCTTCGAGGTAAGCGATAACCGTCTCAGGAGTTTTCACGAGAAAGAGCATTCGCGACGGCAACAAATCGGATCGATCTGATCAGGTTCCGGCTTTGATCGACAAATCACGGCAGCTGAAGTCGTGCGCAAAAGATCAGATTGATTGGCGCATTGCGGCGAAGGTCTGCAAACATGGCATTGCGGGCGGTGCTTTTGCGGCGGATGCAGATTTACTCTCGGCGCTCGATTTCCTTGAGGCTGACATAGAAGCATATCCGCCGGCGCTTCGGGTATTCGACCAAGCTTTGTATGATCGAATTGAAGCTTTGGTCTCAGAAGTCGATGTCGATCTCGACAAGCCGCTGTCATTGGATGACGACTGACATGACGAAGAAAGACAAAGAATACAATGTCGGTTCGGAGGATACGTCGTCCAAGGAAGGGCGGTTTGCCCTCGACCAGTTTGCCGAGGCCATGTCGAAGCCCGGCCCTGAAGAGGAAGCGTTTTTCGCGCGCCGACGTGAACGTGGCTTGGGAGTGGGTCTCTCCGAAGACGGTGAGATCATCTATGCTCGATCTCCTCGCGAAAAGTAGTTCTGCTGGCGGGAAACGATGACCGTGTAACTTGGACTGTGGGCAGCTAATGACCTGCCACGGGTCTTTCATCCAGCCGCGACCGGAGCCCGGTTGGTGTTGCTCTGCCTACGTTTTTTGGACCGCCGGACGTCGGGGCTGCTGTTGCTCGTTTCTCGGGAGCAGCGAAGCATTCCGCTCCCGGCCAATATTACTGAGAAGACGGCCAGTCGTATGGCACGAGCGCGTTGTCCCCTCTCCACTCTTCAATGATGGAGTTCTGAAACCAGTCTACTTGGAGGTTGGCGTGATCAAGCACTATCAACTGAAAGGTCGGTGCAATTTCAGAACAGGCGAACTGCATCAGTTCAAAGAGTCTTTGGACCGCGATCCGATCCTCGTCTTCTCGAAACCCTGCGAGGCTCCCATCGACAACCTCCGCCGGATAGTAGGTTTGAGTGGGTTGGTCAAAGACAAGAAAGCCAGGCACAGGTCTCATTTTTCGCCGTAGCCACCAGTGGAGTGCCAACAAGGTTAGGACGTGATATCCGACCCAATTCTCACCGCTCCCCATACGCTGCAATGGGATTGGTCCATTTTCCGTGTTCGCTACCATCGTCAGCTTGCGGAGATCGAGTCGAAGCTGGCTTCCTTGATACTCGAGACTGAGGTGGTCGCTGTATTCGGTCATCTTCGTGCTGATGTAGTCGAGACAGGTCTGAAGGCGTGAGGCGATGTCGTCGCTATTGATTTTGTCGCGCACCGCGGCGATCGCCTTGCGCAGTTCTGCGAGTTCGGCCGAACGATCCTCCTCGGTGTCTATGGCGCCGGAGGTCTCGAGAAAGTTCGAGAGACGTCCAATGAAACGGGCCTGCGCGATAAGTTGATTTTGCGATGCCCGCGCATTCTCATCTTCGGCAATGGCACGGCGCAAGTTGGCCTGAACCAGCCTAAGCGCATCAGCGGACTCGTCAATCTGACTTTGGAGAGTAGAGATGTGCTCAAGCAAATGAGGACTGTCGCTCCTCACCGCTGTTAGTTGTGCATCCACCCGAGCCAGAGATTTCATCATATCCTCTACGGCCGGAACTCGAGTAGTGAGAGGGCTTTGGCAGAGAGGACACATTTTAGCCCCACCGTCGTCCGCCCTGAAGAGGCCGAGGCTGCTTAGTCGAGAGTGCTGCTCTCTCGCCTCTGAGGAGAACTCGCTCTGGTCTGCAAGGAATGCCTCAGTAGCTCTGATGTCCTGTGTAAGGTCATGCAGTCTTTTCTGCAGGGTCGCCTGTTCACCCAATAGGCTTTCGATTGTTGCTCCGAAATCCGGAATGATCTCAGGCGCTCCGATCTCGCGAGTTAAGATCTCCCGTAGGTATGGGAATACCCTATCATCTACGGGTTGAAAGTCCTGAGGGATAAGGCCCACCCGCTTACCATCGCCAACAATTTGAACTACGCGCGATCGGCCTGCGTCAATAGCTCGAATTCTGCCGGCCTCTTCCCTCTCGAGAAGCCTCTGTCTTTCACGAAGGCGATCAAGCTCAGCAAGATGACGGAAGTGGTCCTCTCCTACAACGCCCAGGAAGAACGGTAAGGTGTCCTTCATCGCCTGCGGAAGATAATCCTCGTTCATCCGATGAAAGAGATAATCTTGGTTCGCGATCGTGCCCTGCTTCTGAAAGCACATTAGCAATGCGTGCGAGATATTTGCTTCAAGCACATCGCGTGTCCCCGAGATCGGCCTGTGCTCGTTCTCCTCGATTCCGGCGTATTTGGTCATGAAAGACTTGAGGCTGTCCTCGGTCGTATTCTTCTCGAGCTCTTCCAGTGAAGGGTAATCGTCGAAAGTTCCACGCCTAAGGTATACTTTTGATCCGGTATTCGCTGTTGGCCCAGGGTTGTCCCGAGCAACGAACACTTCATCACCATCCTTTGCTAAAAGCAGTCCAAACCATGAAACGCGCTCGCGAATAAAGCCTTCAGCAACATTGAACGTTCCTCGTCCAAGACAGTAGTCGATGATGTCGATTATCGCCGACTTGCCTGTTTTCGAGCGCCCCGTGATAATATTGAGACCGTGCTCGCGGAACTGAACCTCTCGCATCTGAGCGTGGTGACCATAGATTACCATCTTTTTGATAACGAAACTCATGGCCGACACCTCCAAGCCGAAAGCACCGTCGCCTCTGAACCAGATTTAGCAAACCACCGCGCCGCGAACTTCATACGTTCAATAACCTCCGTAGTTTCCGCAGTTGCAGTCCGGCGAAATGCGGCACCGAAGGTCACCTTGCGAGATCCCGGCCGGAGAGCGTGGCCATCCGCCAGTTCGAGCGCTGACGCCCCGATCGCAAACCGAATGCCCTCCAAAGCGTAGGGACGGACCCCAGACTGGCGCGATGGGAAACCGACCAATAGATCCTCGTTCTCCTGTGACCAAGCCAAGAGCGAGGTAATAGTCGTCTTGGGCAGACGTAGTCGAGTTGGCGCATGGAGAACGATAGCATAGGCGATCAGCAGGTAGGTGAGCGGCGCACTCTCATCTCGCTGCCGAATGTGTTCTTTGGCATACTCACACGCCAACGCACCCATGAAGGCCGGGTTAAATAGATTCGCCTCTTCCGGCGCTCGCCGTTGCCACGGTTCAATCATCGCTGTCTTCTTTGGTCTTTGGGAAGAGCGTTACATGGTCTGGGTGCCACCCAATCAGCGGGCGATCTGCAAGAGCGTGAAATGACCCTGATGTGATCCATGCCTCTACGATGTCTCGGAAGGCGATCGCTTGTTGTGATGCCCAATGACACATCTCTCGGCCAAATTGAGTCTTCTCGTCGTTGGTCGTTGGATGCGCGAGATCGAAGCGCTCATCAAAGTGCCGTTCGAAACGGTCGATCAACTTCGCATCGTATGCCGCAGTTTCTCCGTCGAGCAAGAGCGCTTCACGCGCCCACTTAGAACGCTGTGCCGAAGCGCGGTAGAAATCACGCACACCGCGCCGCACCGACCGATCATTCAACGCCACCGCGCGCATCTGCTTGACGAAAAGAAGCTGCTCGTCAGATGGTGTGTAGTCTGGGGCTTCGAGGTCTTCCGGTTCAGAAATTTTAAGGCCCTCGTTTTTGTATTTCCCGCCAATATCGTGTGCCTTGCGAACAATGTTTTGGAGCAGGATGGCGGCGCTTTTCTCTGCCAGCATTCCTTCAGCGACGGTCGCAAACCACCAGCCTTCGAGATCGTCGACCAGTTCACTGATGTGGTCTGGCGCGAGTATAAGCAGTTCACCTTCAATCTCACTTCGAACGTCGGTCAAATTTGAGTGCAGGTCGAGAACATCTATTCGCCCCAAGAAAATCTCCGCGTCCACTGGAGATAGTGATAGAAATGCCTCTCGCCCTGCAGCACTTCCTTGCGAGGTGTAGTGCCCCGCAGCTGCCGTCAGCAGCTCGCACGCTTTCTGGACATCCTTCTCAGTTCGCCCCGGCCTAAGCAGAGACATTGCTGAGCCGGGCTCGGCCTCTGAAGTGGTAATCAGAACGAAGCGCATGTCGGGTGAGATCAGCGCTCCCCTCTTGAACTCGGTGATCCAAATTCGAAGCGTCTTCCAGATATCGACGCTTCCATCGCTCATCGTCTTGGGGGTCACATGATGCTTGGCCTGTATAAGGCACTCCGCATAATCATTGGTCTCGAAGGCGATATCGTCGAACTTTTCGATCGTGATTTGCCCATTCGCTCTTTGCTTCACCCGTCGCAGGCCGAGCAGTAGGGCCAACCTGCATTGGAACAGGTAGCCAGCTAAAGATGCGGAAGCGTTGTGTGCGTCTGACAAACCGAACCAAACAAACAATCAATTCCCTAACCGTTATTGAAAACTCACGGTTGAGCAAGGAGATTTCTGAAAGATCTACATTTCCCAACCCAGTTAAGGTCACTGAGCTGTGGTGAACGAAGCAGCAGACTACTGCGCGGTTTGATCGCGATCGTCTGTGAATGAGTGGGTAATAGAGATGAAGATGTTCACGAGATTTCCGCGCTTGGTGCGTTGCCGCATCTCGAGAAGGTTTGGCTCCCTTAATGGGTTCCCGGAGGCGTTTCGGCCCCCCCCTAAATCACTCAAAATCTCGCTTATCTACTCGAAGTTGGACGGTGCTAAGTTTCAGAGTGTGCGAGGAAATCGCCGGAAATCAAAATTAACTACTTGAAATTGGACAATTCAAACAACCGATAAATACTTGAAGTTGGACGCACCGATCTTGCCTTGTCATGAAATCGGAATGCTATCAATGCCCAACTCTTCGAGAGAGACCGCGTCTGGCGCCTGAGTGCTGATCCAAAGCATCGCTCGATGTCCGCATGCCGATGCATATCCAGATTCGACGTCAGGGCTCGTATTACAGCGCTCAGCTTTACGCACAGCATAGACAGAGAGCCCGGCGCTTGATGTGTCACAAACTAAGAGCACTACACAAGGAAGAAATGAGGCCAGAGTTCCGCTTAAAGTTCCGAATCGAGTTCCGCTTTAAGTAGCAGAATTCATTTGAAAAATAACTAATATATCAGATGCTTATGTGTCGTCATCGCGATTTAAGAGCTTTCCGCGTTCCGGTTTGAGTTCCGGTTCACGGACGCCTCTTTTGACTGCTTCCGCGAGATCATATCTGCCGTTCGTCGCTCTCCCTCGTCGAGTGAAATGAAGCCTCCGATCCGTCTGCGCCTGCGAGGACGCGGCGGGAGATCGCGGAAGATCCGGGGATTGAGCTTTCGACATTGACGCCGTGGCACGGTCGCGAGCGGGATGCCGGTGTGCCGGTCGAGGCTTCTGTCGACGTGCATGCCGAGTTGAAGCGGTTGCGATACGAGAACGCAGTGCTCAAACAGGAGCGTGACCTCCTAAAAAAGCCGCAGCCTTCTTCGCGAAAGTTGCAACTCGATGAGCTTTGCTTTCATCGAGGCGGAGAAGGCCAGCTTTTCCATCAGCGGCATGTGCCGTGCCCTGGGCGTCAGCCAGAGTGGTTTCTTCGCCTGGCGCGGCCGCCCAGCTTGTCAGCGTCAGAAGCGTGATTGCCGAGCTTGCCGCCGCCCTCAAGCTCCTCTATTTTCAATCCAGATCCATCTGAAAGGACATTTCCGGGTGCCCAACGATGACATCATGACCGTGAAAGAACTCGCCGATTATCTGAAGATCGCGGAGAAGACTGCCTATCGGTTCGCCTCCGAAGGCAAGGTGCCCGGGTTCAGGGTTGGCAGTGCGTGGCGGTTTCGCAAGGGCGAGATCAATCGCTGGATCGCCCAGCAGGAACAAGAAGGGAAGCAGAAATGACCGGGCAAAAACAGCGCGACGAACTTCATCGCCAGATTTGGGCCATCGCAAACGATGTGCGCGGCGCCGTCGACGGCTGGGACTTCAAACAATTCGTTTTGGGCGCTCTCTTCTACCGTTTCATCAGCGAGAATTTCACGATCTACATCGAAGGCGGCGACCCGAGCGTCAACTACGCCGCGATGCCTGACGCAGACATCCCTGCCGAGGCTGTCGACGATGCTGTGAAGACGAAGGGCTACTTCATCTACCCTTCGCAGCTTTTCAAGAATGTGGCCAAATCAGCCAATACCAACGAAAGCCTGAATACCGATCTTGCTGCCATCTTCAAGGCCATCGAAGGTTCGGCCAATGGTTACCCATCCGAGCAAGACATCAAAGGCCTGTTCTCTGACTTCGACACCACCAGTAACCGCCTTGGCAATACCGTCGCGCAAAAGAACGATCGCCTTGCGAAGGTTCTCAGACGGATTGCAGAGCTACAGCTCGACTTCGCGGATGCGCAGGGTGACCCCTTCGGCGATGCCTATGAGTTCCTGATCTCCAACTACGCCGCCAACGCGGGCAAGTCGGGCGGCGAGTTCTTTACCCCGCAGCACGTGTCCAAGCTGATCGCACAACTCGCCATGCACGGCCAAACTCGCGTCAACAAGATCTACGACCCCGCCTGCGGCTCCGGCTCTCTGCTCTTACAGGCCAAGAAACACTTCGATGACCACATCATCGAAGGCGGCTTTTTCGGGCAGGAAATCAACTACACCACCTACAACCTCGCGCGCATGAACATGTTCTTGCACAACGTGAACTACGACAAGTTCGACATCCAGCATGGCAACACGCTGGAAGATCCGCATTTCTTGGATGACGTTCCCTTTGACGCCATCGTCTCGAACCCGCCCTATTCGGTGAAGTGGAAGGGTTCGGACGATCCGACCCTGATCAACGACGAACGCTTTGCCCCCGCAGGCGTTCTGGCTCCGAAATCCAAGGCCGACTTCGCATTTGTCCTACACGCACTGCACTACCTCTCATCGCGGGGCCGCGCGGCGATTGTCTGCTTCCCTGGTATCTTCTATCGCGGCGGGGCGGAGAAGAAGATCCGCCAATATCTGGTCGACAACAACTACGTCGAAACCGTCATCGCGCTGTCGCCGAACCTGTTTTTCGGCACCACCATTGCGGTGACGATCCTTATACTCGCCAAGAACAAGACCGGCACCGATGTGCAGTTCATCGACGCGAGCGGAGAGACTTTCTTCCGAAAAAGCACTAACACCAACTTGATGGACGATCCCCATATCGCCGAGGTGCTACGTCTCTTTGCCAGCAAAGAGTCTGTCCCCCATGTGGCGCAAAACATCGCGCAGCAAGCGATCATGGACAATGACTATAACCTCTCGGTCAGCGCCTATGTCGAGCCAAAGGATACCCGCGAGGTGACGGATATTGTCACCCTCAACGCAGACATCGCGAGAACGGTGGAGCGGATCACCGATTTGCGCGCGCAGATCGACGCGATCGTGGCGGAGATCGAGGCGTGAGCGGTTTGGGGTATTTGGAGCGCCTCTTGGATGGGGTGGCGGTGGACTGGGTGCACTTGGGAGAGGTGGCTGAATATGTGCGCGGATTAGTCTACAGTAAATCGAGTGAAAGTGCCGATGGCCAAGGCTTCAAGGTTCTAAGAGCGAATAACATCACGCTTCCAGGTAATTCCTTACGTTTCGACGAAGTGAAGACAGTGAATTTCAAAACCAAGGTTAAGAAATCACAAAAGCTTTATAAAAATGATATATTGATAAGCGCTGCCAGCGGCAGCCGTGAGCATGTTGGGAAAGTGGCATTTATCAATGAAGACATTGATTTCTACTTTGGCGGATTCATGGGGGTTGTTAGGTGCGGAAAGAACCTGAACTCGCGATTTTTGTTTCATATTTTAAGTAGTCAGATATTTCAGAGGTATCTTGATGACAGGTTGAATAGCTCAACCATAAATAACTTGAGTTCAAGGATTATGGGGGGCTTTGAAATCCCCATCCCGTGCCCAGAACACCCGCAGAAGTCTTTGGCGATTCAGGCCGAGATTGTGCGGATATTGGACGCTTTCACCGCGCTTACCGCAGAGCTTACCGCAGAGCTTACCGCAGAGCTTACCGCCCGCAAAACCCAATACAACCACTACCGCAACCAACTCCTCAGCTTCGACGACGCGGATGTAGAGTGGAGGGCTTTGGGGGAGATCGGCGAATTCATCCGCGGCAAGCGCTTCACAAAATCTGACTATGTTGATGAAGGCATTAGCGCAATTCACTACGGTGAAATCTACACACATTACGGGACTTTCGCGAGTGAAACTCTCTCCAAGGTCAGGCCTGCGCTTGAGAACTCCCTTCGATTTGCCCAAAAAGGCGACGTCATCGTCACCGGTGTCAGCGAAACAGTCGAAGAAGTTGGTAAAGCTCTTGCATGGCTCGGAGACGAGCAAGTTGCCTTTCATGACGACAGTTACGCCTTTCGTCATGAAATGAACCCAAAGTTCATCGCTTACGCGCTGCAAACAGACGCGTTTCAAGATCAGAAGGCCCAATATGTCTCGACCGGGAAAATGAAGAGGCTGTTGATCGACGGGATCAAGAAGGTGAAGCTGCCTATTCCTTTCCCCAACGACCCTGAAAAATCCCTCGCCGAACAAGCACGCATAGTCTCCATCCTCGACAAATTCGACACGATCACCACCTCTCTCAGCGAAGGCCTGCCGCGCGAAATCGCGCTGCGGCAAAAACAGTATGAATACTACCGCAATCTGCTGCTCAGCTTTCGCAAAGGAGCTCAGGCATGACCAAGACGCTTGAGGAAATCGCCGAGCAACTGCGCGATCCAAAAAAAAATGTCCAACTGATCTACGCCTTCAACGGCACCGGAAAAACCCGGTTGTCCCGGGCGATGAAAACCCTGATCGCCCCCAAGTTGGAGGGCGACGATACCCCAGCACGCAACAAGATCCTATACTACAGCGCTTTCACTGAAGACCTCTTCTATTGGGATAATGATCTAATAGGTGATGCAGACCCAAAGCTGATCATTCAACCCAACAACTTCACCGATTGGATTTTTGAAGACGAAGGCAAAGAGCTAAGTATCAGCCGCATCTTTCAGCACTATACGAGTGCCACGCTGACGCCGAGTTTTAATCAAAAATATATCCGCCATAACCCAGATGGCAGCGAAACCGAGGTGAAGGCATTTTCAGAAGTCACTTTCTCGATCCAGGCTGGAAGTGACGAAGAAACGGGGAACTTCAAGATATCTAAAAGCGAAGAAAGCACCTTCATCTGGAGCATCTTCTATTCGCTACTGGAGACGGTCGTAGCAGAGCTCAATATTCCAGAGCCTGATGATCGCGCGACGAACCAGTTTGATACGTTGGAATATGTGTTCATTGACGACCCTGTTAGCTCATTGGATGAAAACCACTTAATTGAATTGGCTGTTACCCTTTCGGAATTGATCAAATCTGCCCCTCCGCAGCTCAGGTTCGTTATTACGACGCACAGTCCGCTTTTCTACAACGTTCTGCACAATGAGTTGGAATTGAAGAAGAAACCAGCCAATCAGGGCTGCTACCTATTGGTGCGCCATGCGGATGGAAGTTTCACTCTCGATAACAAGCTGGGAGACTCCAATAAGAGCTTTTCCTACCATTTGCATTTGCGACGCATACTGGAAGAGGCCATCGAGCAAGACAAGGTTGAACGATATCATTTCACATTGTTGCGTAACTTATACGAGAAGACGGCAGGATTTCTGGGTCATAACCAATGGGGGGATCTGTTGAACTCTGCTGAGGGTAGCAAAGAAGCCTATGTTCGAACAATCAACACCTTTAGCCATTCGTCGCTTTCGAATGATCAGGTGCGCGACCCGACGCCGCAAGAAAAGCAGACAGTCAAGCGTTTACTCGATAATTTGATCGACAATTACGGCTACTGGAAACAGGACGCGCAGAATGGCTGAACATCTGACCCCGATTGCTGAGAGTAAGAGTTTCATCGTTCTGGATGCATACAAGCGCATCGAAGATCCCGCCAAGGGCTATCAGAGCGAAGGTGATCTGGAGTGTGAACTGGTTAAGGATCTGGTCGATCAGGGCTATGAATTCCGTCCCGACATCGACTCGTCTCAGGCGATGCTCGCCAATATCCGCGTCCAATTGCAGAACCTGAACAGCGTTGCCTTTTCGGACGTTGAATGGGCGCGTTTCGTCGAGACTTATCTGGACAGGCCCAGCGAAGGTATAGTCGACAAGACCCGAAAAATCCAAGACGATCATATACATGATTTTGTCTTCGACGATGGTCGTATTCAGAACATCCATGTGGTCGACAAACGCAACAAGTCCCGCAACAAGCTGCAGGTAATCAAGCAGTTTGAGCAAACGGGCTCCCACTCCAACCGTTATGATGTGACGATTTTGGTGAACGGTCTGCCGTTGGTGCAAATCGAGCTGAAACGGCGCGGCGTGGCCATCCGTGAGGCCTTCAACCAGATTCACCGCTACAGCAAGGAGAGCTTTAACAGCGAGAATTCGCTATTCAGGTTCCTGCAGATGTTCATCATCTCGAACGGCACCGACACCCGTTATTTCGCCAACACCACGAAGCGTAACAAGAATAGCTTCGACTTCACGATGAACTGGGCACAATCAGACAACGGGTTAATCCGCGATCTGAAGGACTTTACCGCGACCTTCCTGCAAAAGCGCACGCTTCTGGATGTCTTGCTGCAATATTCGGTCTTCGATACCAGCGACACCCTACTGATCATGCGCCCATACCAGATCGCGGCAACAGAGCGCATTCTTTGGAAAATCCGCAGCTCGTATCTGGCCAAGACTTGGTGCAAGCCCGAAAGCGGTGGCTTTATTTGGCACACCACGGGGTCGGGCAAGACTTTGACGAGCTTTAAGGCGGCCAGGCTGGCGACCGAACTCGACTTCATCGACAAGGTGTTCTTCGTCGTTGACCGTAAGGATCTCGATTACCAGACGATGAAGGAATATCAGCGGTTTTCACCCGACAGCGTCAACGGATCGGACAGCACCGCCGGATTGAAGCGCAATCTGGACAAGGACGACAACAAGATCATCGTCACCACGATCCAGAAGCTGAACAACCTGATGAAGTCCGAAGCGGATTTGCCGGTCTACGGCAAGCAGGTGGTTTTCATCTTTGATGAATGCCACCGCAGTCAGTTCGGCGAAGCGCAAAAGAACCTGAAAAAGAAGTTCAAAACGTTCTACCAGTTTGGCTTTACCGGCACGCCAATCTTCCCGGAGAATGCCCTGGGCGCGGAAACCACTGCCAGCGTGTTCGGGCGCGAATTGCATTCCTACGTGATCACGGATGCCATCCGCGACGAGAAGGTGCTGAAGTTCAAGGTCGATTACAACGACGTGCGGCCGCAGTTCAAAGCCTTCGAAAGCGAGCAAGACGAGAAAAAGCTAAGCGCCGCCGAGAACAATCAGGCCCTGCTGCATCCCGAACGGATCAAGGAAGTTTCGCAGTATATCCTGAACAATTTTCGCCAGAAGACGCACCGACTACAGGCCGGAAGCAGCGGCTTCAACGCCATGTTCGCGGTCAGCAGCGTGGGTGCGGCCAAGCTATATTACGAGACGCTGAACGCCCTTCAGGCCAGCAGCGACAAGCCCCTGAAAATCGCGACGATCTTCTCCTTCGCCGCGAACGAAGAACAAGACGCCGTCGGGGACATTGAGGACGAGAGTTTTGACGTTTCGGCGATGAACGGAAGCGCCAAAGAATTTCTGAATGCGGCGATCACGGACTATAATGTGTATTTCAAGACGAGTTTCGGCGTCGATGGGCAGGGTTTTCGAAACTATTACAGAGACTTGGCGAAGCGCGTCAAATCCAGAGAAGTCGATCTGCTGATCGTTGTAGGCATGTTCCTGACCGGCTTCGACGCCCCGGCCTTGAACACCTTGTTCGTCGACAAAAACCTGCGCTTCCATGGCTTGATACAGGCATTTTCCAGAACGAACAGGATTTACGACGCGACCAAGACTTTTGGCAATATCATCGCCTTCCGTGATCTCGAACAGGCGACCGTCGACGCGATCACGCTTTTCGGGGACAAGAACACCAAGAATGTCGTCTTGGAGAAAAGCTACGACGAATACATGAAGGGCTTTCAGGATCAGGAAAACGGGAACACCCGACGCGGTTTCATCGATATCGTGAGCGAACTTGAAAGCCGGTTTCCGAATCCTTCAGAGATCGAGAAGGAATCCGACAAAAGGGCCTTTGCAAAATTGTTCGGCGAGTATCTCAAGGCCGAAAACATTCTACGGAACTTCGATGAATTTGCGGCATTGAAAGCCCTTCAAGAAGTGGATGCCAGCAATGCAGAGGCCATCGAGATCTTCAAGGCGCAGCACTATCTGAACGACGACGTGCTGCATGAAATGCAAAAAATCCATCTGCCGCCTGAGCGCAAGATCCAGGATTACAGGTCGACCTACAACGACATCCGGGACTGGTTGCGGCAAGAAAAGAACGCGGTCGACAGCGAGAAATCCCGCATCGACTGGGATGACGTCGTGTTCGAGGTCGATCTGCTCAAATCGCAGGAGATCAACCTCGATTATATTCTCGAACTAATCTTTGAGAAGAACAAGAAGTTGAAAGACAAGGCGGGTCTGATCGACGAGGCCCGCCGCGCCATTCGCGCCAGCATTGGCAACCGGGCGAAAGAGAGCTTAATCGTCGACTTTATCAACAAGACAGACCTCGACCGCCTCGACGACAAGGCAAGCCTGATCGACGCGTTCTTCGCATTCGCTCGGGAAGAGCAGCGCCACGAAATGGACGAGATCATCAAATCCGAAGAGCTGAATCCCGAGGCTGCAAAACGCTATATCGCGGCCTCGATCAAACAGGAGTTCGCGTCTGATAATGGCGCCGACCTGAATGCCATATTGCCAAGAATGAGCCCGCTGAACCCAAAATTTCGAAGCAAGAAGGCGATAGTGTTTGAGAAGATCTCCGACTTTGTTGATAAATTCAAAGGTGTAGGCGGTGACGTGTGAGTGCGGCGGTCTGCAAAACGATGAACATCGCTGCCATTCATCCCACATGCTGCGAATGACTGCTTACCGCCCAGACCTACAGCCCCGTCGCGAACGGCCCTGAGCCGACCTTCACCGAGTGAAGTGATGCTGCGGTGCAGCTTCATCAAAGCAGACATTGCCAATTGAGCCTAATCGTCATCGCCCGCTCCTACTTCGACCATATTTCTGCGCTTGACTGTATTTCTCCAAGGTTTCGGGATTTAGCTGAGTGAAATTCTCATCGACCCAAAATTTCGCAAAACTCTGGGGATTAGTGGTCCGCCTTCCGTAGACAGTTGGGACGCCATTGAATTTCACTCCAACAGCGTGGCCGAAGCCGCGTTGATCAAGTTTTACAAGTTGTGGATGACCTCCCGTCATGAAGGATTTTGAAGGTATGCCATTGACTAGATCACAGAGGGACCAAAAGCAGGTCCGAGCCACGTCGCCTTGATCACCTTTGGCAATCCATTCTTGCCGGTCCTTGTTCGGGCGACCACCGAGGCCCGAACTATAGACATGCGCCGACTTTTTGCTGTTCAATTCATTCTCACCAATCTGGTTCACGCTCCAACTTGAATTCGCGCGCCCGGCATGATGCAAGCGATACAGTTGAAAGTCTGAAGGCCCTTCGGCATCGCAGCGCGCGCCGTATAGGATTTCAAGCTCACAAATCGGCCCCTTCAGAGGGGTAGCACAAGGCAATCCACAAAATTCTTCTGCCCGGCCTCGGGTCCCGGGCGAAGATTGGATCACAGCACGCTGAATTTCTTTCAGGAGTTGCCGCAGGAAAGATTGGCCCCATTGGAGATCCCCTGAGAGGGCAAAAATTTCTGGGGTGCAAACGCTTTCAAAGACCTTCTTTTCTCGCAAAGACACTGCTTGACCAGTTTGAAGAGATGTCCCTTGGCTATCAGCCCCCAAGTAAAATGTCCTTGTGCCTGTGGCGGACACCGAGAGCCATGATGTGACGGTTGTCATACTCGTGCGGCCTACTTTCAGAAGTGGAATTCCAAGAGGCTATGCTTTCCAGTGCAAACTTGGATTCTTGGGGACATACCAAAGGTCGCGAACCTGCGTATCGTCGCTGTTGGGCGTGGGATCGGCGTCCCTGACGCGGAAGGTGGTCGGAATCTTCACCGCGCTTCCGAAGATCAGCGCGTGCTGCTTCGGTAGAGATGGCAAGCGCCTCAGAACCGTTTCCGAGATGAATGGCGTCATCTGTTTAATCTGCGAAAGATCGTCGGGGTTTTGGATGCGGTGAATGATGAAGTTGTTACACTGCGAGAGAACCGTCTTCGAGAGCTCGCTCGGCCGTTGTGAAGCCACAATCAAGAAAGCCCCGTATTTCCTGCCCTCTTTGGCAATCCTCTGGAAGGTTATGCTTGCGTCGATGGCAAAGCGGCTAGGGCGCTCTGAGATGTAGCGGTGCGCCTCTTCGAGGATCAGATGGACAGGCATCTTGTTTCGGGGCGTCGCGCGGCGCATCCGGTCGAAGATCAGCCGTGCAACAACGGCAGAGGCTAGTTCGACGATCTCGTCCGAAGCATCGTTCAGGTCGATGATGCAGAGCTGCCGCTTTTTCCGGTAGTTTTCCCCCTGCCTGGCAATTCCCAAAAGTCGATCCACGAAGTGGGTTGGCTCTCTATCGTGATCTTTCAGGTTCTCGACTTTCGCCCGCAAAAACTCGAAGTCAGGGTTATCGGAGACTGACTTTAAGCGCGTCACCATCTGAGAACAGTAGTCTCTAATCTGCTTGTTCCCGTTTGCCTCTTCATAGTGAAGCGCGAGATCGAGTGCCGCCTGCAATCGCTCGAAGGAAAACGGCTTATTTGCATATGTGGGCAACACAGGCTCGTCTTGAACGAACTTAGAGAGGAATTCAGATAAGCCAATGGCATCGGCTAAGGAACCATAATTTACACCGAGTTGATGCCTGATCTGCGGAATACTGATCTCACCCGTTTTGAAGGATGCGAGAATCGCGGCGAGGCGATCTGATTTACTCGGACTGCTAGCATCGCTCTGAAGAATTGCCAGCAAAGTCTTGGCGAGCACGTGATTTCTTATTTCAGAAATGTCAGCGGCTCCCTCGATGACACCATCTTCCTGCTCTGCGAAAAGCGTAGTTAGGCCGAGTGCTGTGCGAAGAGCGGGCTGCTGCGACCGCTCGCTGGCGCGCAACAGTAGCGCCCATTCATCGACCGTCATGAACCAATGCGGCAGTCGAAAGCGGCTTATTTCTTCATTCCCTACGAGGCTCCTCACGGAAGCCTCGATCTCTGCACCGGGGTCGGTGGCTTTGAGATAGCTTGAATTGATGGACCACGGCAGATTGTCGAGCGCTTGTCGATACTCGCCGTTGACATCGAAGATCACAAAAGACGCTCCAAGCGCTCCGAAGTCGTCAGGCCTCATGAAGACTGACTGGAAAATCGTAGCTACAGTGCAAGATTTTCCGCTTCCGGTATTTCCAAGAACGGCGACGTGCCCACCGAAAAGTGCGTCAAGCTGCGCCTTCACAGGATAGTCCTTGAAAACCGCTGACGTGCCGATCTCGATCGTATGGGGAACCGTTCCCTCCTTTTGAGCCCCCTCAGCGTCGGTCTTTGTCTCACGATCTGCTGGTTGCTCCACGTTGAAGATGCGGTCCAGGTCTTCATCACGCGCATAAAGGGCATCTGCATAAAGCGGAGGAAACGTCGAGACCCCAAATTTGAAGGAGCCGCCATGGACAGGCATGGAGCCAACCGGAACCACATCGAGAAATTTTGCCGCCGTGGCTTTGTCCATCTCTGCTGCATTGCCGTAGGCTGGTGAAAAATCCTTCTCTCGGAGGCCGATAATCTCCAAGACGACATACTCGGATTGGGTCGGCACCATGAGATATGATCCCAAGGTCGCGACATAATGGACATCATCGAAACCGACGACCGTGAAGTTGTCGCTGCCCCTATGCAGTTCGACAACAAGGCGATCTGCTGACACGCTAACGATCTTGCCTATGGCACGGCTTGCATCATCCCTCGCCATTTTCGCCACCCTGCTGCTTGGAGAGCAGCTTCTTGAAGACCTTTTCGATAGCCTGTTCTTCTTTCTGGTCAGCGCTCGTTGGCATCAAGTCTTGCACGATACTGTCGAAGTAGTGCGCCTTCTTGCCCGTCGCCTTGTCGCGGCCCCAGATGAAGGAAATCCTCGGGTCTCCTAGCGCTGCGAGCTCTTTAGTCACCGGATTGTTGGCGTCGTCAGGATTGAGGAAGGCGATCAGGCGGAAGCCTGGGAGGGTTAGTCCCTGAAAAATAATGTTGTTAATGTGCTCGTCGCCAAAGCTGAATCCCATCACGAAAAGGACACTTTGATCTTGAACGATCTGACGCTGAAACTCACGGAACATGTCCGAATAGGGCGAGCCAAAACTCGCGGTCTGCTTCGAGGGTGTCGGATAGATCATGACACGATCCTTGGAAGGATCGAGCTTGTCAGCAGATTCCCGGATCGGGAAAAGACCTGTCTCCTCTTCCGTCCAGTTTACAGACCCGTGGAGCTTGCAAAAATGCACGTATCCATCAACCGCCGCCCACCTCTTTGAGGAAATATCGAGCTGTTCAGCGAGGGCGCGGCGGTATGTGGAAGGGTTGAAACGGCGCTCAACCGTGCCCGCAAACCCGTTGGAATAGGGAACGCCGGATCGATCCATCGCCCTCTCGTTAAAGAGGTCGTAATTTGTGGTGAAAACCCAAGGCGGCGCAAGGCCACGGGATCGGGTGGCCAGCGACTGATAAAAGCGCCGATACAGCGTCACGACTGCTTCGTCGCCGTTTGCAAAAGGTCCTTCAGTGCATTTCTGAAGGATGAACTTTTTCACGCCTGCGATGACGGCCTCGACGGTTCCGAGGGCACCTTGAAGATCTGCCTTACGGCTTCTCTTACAAAACTGCTGCGCCGTCATGAGGGCTTCCATCAACCGCTCCAGGTTTTTTCGAAAGTCTTCATGGGTTAGATCGATCCCCAGCTGATCGTTGAGGGCCATTCTTTGTTCAGCCGTCACAAACACTCCGACGCCAGGCAGACCAGGAATTTCTTCAAGCGTTACCTGGAACTCTGCGGCAAGCGGCCCCATCGTCGGAATGCCAAGATCATTGCCTTCGTGCATGTAGGATGAGCAACCGGAGCCGATGAGAAAAGACAAGTTCTTGGAGCCGAAGGCCTCTGCCAGATGCCGCCGGATAATTTCAGCGCGGTCATCATACCCTGCTTCAGGGGAGAGTTTTGCAAACTCGTCTCTGTTCCCTTTTCTAAAATTGATCAAGCAATCACTCCAAGTAAGCCTCGCCCTTGATATCTCGCCCCACGGTAGCGAAGGAACTCGAATGTTGTAAGTCCGGTTTCGGCGGTTATTCCTCAATCATAGGTAGATGCAGCGAATGGCCGCTCCCCGCCCTTAGTGGTATGAGCTTTCGGAACGGGTCGGGTGCACAATCGATTGGGGTGTGTAGAATTAGCCTTACCGGTGCTCCTTTTTAAGCCGCCGCTATGACCAGCCTCTCCACTAAATTTGTGAACCTCTCGTGGAGTGTCTGCTTTTCTTCTCGATGCTGTTCCTCTTTAATTCGCGACGAGCTCGCGATGGATATTTTTAGATGATTACATTTCCTCACCAATCTGCAGTGATAAACGCCTACTGTGCCGCGTCAGCGTCGGCAGAGCCTACCTTCAAACCGGATTTTGATCCTTTTTTGGCGCGCAACAAAGGAATGTCCGACAGTCAGTTGCACCGTGCCGACCGGGTCCGCAAGGCTCGTTCTCGTCTGGTTAAGGGTGATAGATTTTCTCCCGATGACCCGAAGGTCAAAAAGTTCCTGTCAGAGTATCTCCACCATCTTTTTGACCGCGCCGAACTAAACGTGGCGGCCCGGCCCGAGCTCGAAAACCTCTACGACGTGTTCCGCGATTTCCTTGGAAAGCATCAGCTGAGCTTCGCCGAGTTTTCGAAGTGGCATGTCGGTCCGACATCGATGATGTTGGGGATGTTCTCCAGTCGCTTCGGAAGTGTTGCGCCTCTGCCAGACGCAACGCATGCCTTTTTCAGCGAGTTCATCGAAATTTTGAGCCAGCCGGAAAGAACGTTTCTCTCGATTGAGAGAGGTGAGAAAGGACTATCCGATATCGAGGTGCTCTTTCTGGAAGGGCTGCCTGAGGGCACAGCGCTTCACGAGCGGTTTCGAGGGAGCAATGATGACGATCTCGAGCGCTTGTCGCGGCTTGCAGCGCTGACCGGCCTCACATGGCAGCTCGCTCTTTGCGAAGTCACTTTGATGAACCCATCAGGCGATAAGCCTAAACCCGATCTGGCGCCTCACCCCACCAAGGGAGGCGGCCAACGTTGGTCGGGCGGGACGGCTTGGGTTGCCGAGTTGTCCAAGTTTGCGCGTTTACACCTCACAGATCCCAGGGTTGGCGCGCGCGGCCCAAAAAGTGAGGCGAGCCAGATAATTGCGCTGATTGAGAAGGGAGGAGGAGACGCTCAAAGTGATCATTTAACCCGAAGAATAAACGACATCAGATCCGGCCGGGCGCCACTGACCTTCAGGATGGTCGAAGATATCTGTTGGAAAACTGAAATTGCTATGCGCGCGGTTTGCGACGAGGGGGCGAACGATCCAGTGGCTCGCCCGGACAGCAATGGCTGGCAAACCCAGCTTTTCGAACTCAGGTTGCACGGGCACATCTCGGGCTACATGGGCTACATCGAGCGTGTCTGGAAGTATGCGAGTGTAGAGATGCAACGCCCTGACTTTCTTCAGGATTTACACGCTGCCTGGCAAGATTGGCCACGCCTATACGGGCACGCTTTGGAAGGTCATCGCGAGCGCCTTGCCGAATTCGCTCTGTAGAAACATCCGGCAAGGCATGTTGCGTGGTAAGGTGTTTCAGCGCGTCGATGCTTTTCCGCGACGCCGATTCACAGCTTTTTGGGCGCGAACAGGAAAGCCAGTGTCCTTGCCTTCGCGAATGCGGTCGACATCGCTTTGAGTGATCGGCTTCCGAGGCGTCGGATGCGCCTTGAGTGTCTTAGGAGCCTCGTTGTCTCGGCCGCCGCCGGATTTCTTGCCATGTTGCTTCGAGGGAAGACCTGCAGACTGCTTACTCTTGGTGTTCATTTCATTCTCCATCAGTAGTGAACAAGGGCTTCATGCCATGGAGCGTTCGAGAAACTTCGCAGATTCGTGGGACAAAACGATGCGTCGAAGAAAGCGAAAGTGCCCGTGAGCGTGTCACTGATGGTGTTCCAGCGCATGTCACGGATGACGCTCGGCCTCGCGGTGGCGGCGGCGAGTTTGTATGTGAGCGATACAACCTGAAGGAAAAATGTTGATGAGCAGAGATAGCAAGTTTTTGGCTCGCATTTTGAGGCATACCCCGGAGGAAATCGGCCTCGAGCTTGATCCTCAGGGTTGGGCGCGGATTGACGAATTGTTGCGGTCGCTGCGGAAAGCTGGGCGAGTGATGTCGCGTGCTCAGCTTGAGGAGATCGTCGCTACAAATAACAAGTCGCGTTTCACGCTCAGCGGTGATTTGATCCGTGCTGCGCAGGGACATTCGGTCGACGTGAATCTTGGGCTTCCGCGGATCGAACCGCCAGAAACGCTCTTTCACGGGACTGCGGTGCGAAACCTTGATGCCATATTCTCCGAGGGCCTTGTGCCTGGGCGACGGCGTCACGTGCATCTTTCGGGCGACCCTGCCGCCGCAATCCATGTTGGGAAGAGGCATGGGAAGGCGACAGTTCTTCGGGTCGAGACGGGGCGAATGCATACCAGTGGACACGCGTTCTACAGGGCAGACAATGGCGTTTGGCTGACAGATTTTGTGCCCTCAAGATACTTGGGTTTCGGCTCTTGGACGTAGCGCTTCCTATCCTGCGGGTGTCACATCACGCTCATGCGTATGAGCTGAGTGCAGATTTAAGTCGAAAATCACACTTTTGTGATGCTTTCGCGAGGCGTGCGAACAGAAAGATTGCGATGCACAAGGATGGCTCGTTTTGCGAGGCACACTACCAAGGTTTTATGGCGATGACGAACTACGATTGGACTTCGTTCGTTTTTTGTTCTTAGAGGTCAAACCAGATTTTTGAATTTTGCGCCGGTCGAAATTTGTGCGAACTCTCCCGGGCAAACAAAGTTCGGACCTCGGGAGAAGAAACATCAGACTTTAAGAAAACAAAAGCGCGCGGACTGCGCCAACAGTCCACGCGCTCTGCAGAAACGCCGAGGGCGCCTCTCTGACACGATATGAGTGCCAACTATCAGGCACAGTATCAAGCGTCCTTCGGCTCTTCCCAACAATACACGCAAGCTAACGGGTCGGTTCTTTCCGATCCGAACGGCTCACTCATGTCTATTGGAGCTGAAAAGTGCAAATCGAGCAAACAGGGTCGGGGCGCAAACTTCCCTTCCAGTCTATGGCCCAACGTAAGGTCGCAACAACTTCTAAGGGCCACGCATCTGGTCACCTCATCTTTAAGCGGGGTGAAACCGAACGCATCATCTTGGTTGAATCCGATCTTGAGATGAAGTGGGCGATCATTCTCGACGCCGATCCGAGCGTCCAGGATCTCCGTGAACAGGTCGCCTTCCAATGGTCGGACAGTGGCCGTGCGCGCACCCACTACTTCGACTTTGTCGCGTCTTTCTCTCAAGGCTCAAGAATCGCGTTCATGGTTAAGCCTGCGTGGCGAGCCGAGAAGTCGGCGTTCAAAGCCGAAGCCAGAGCCATTGCCGAGCAAGCCACGCGTGCAGGCTTTGCTGATGAAGTTCGCGTGCTCACCGACCGCGCTCTGAGCAACGCAAATCTCAATAACGCCCGTCTCTTTCGGTCAGTTCGAGAGGTGGACGACGAAGCGGACTCCATCGCGGCAACGGTTGCTCGCAATCTCTTCAGCCCGGTGAAGATGTCTGCGCTGATTGAAGAAATCGGTCTCGGTCCGCGTGGGTTCAAAGCCCTGGTTCGTTTGGTTCAACGTGGCGCGCTGCGGCAGGTCTGCGATGGGGGCATCGGTCTCGAAACTCTCGTCAGCGGGGGACATGTCGCATGATCCGCATGCCGCCTACCACGACCCAAGGCCGCGTCTACTTCGGTGCATTCGATCGCGTCGAGATCAACGGTGTTCCCTATCAGACACTGCAGACCAACGAAGACGGTTATGTCATGCGTTCGCTTCGCGAAATTGGCGGCTGCGAGATGTTTACTCATGCCGATCTGAAGCAGTTCCAGAACGCCGGGCGGATCAAAGTGGAGGTTGAGCACTTTGCCCCCGAGCGCGCTGCCAAACGGCGAAGAGAGGCCGAGTTCGCCTTCGCGAAGCTTACTGAAGCTCAACGCGAAACTCTCGCAGTCCGCCTCGCGTGGTGCCAGAGCTTTCTTGCAATGCACGAAGCAAAGCGGGTTTCAAAAACCCACGCCTCCGTCGAGGAGCAACTCGGTAACATCCAACTTTCGGCGAACCGCATCTTTCATGAAACGTCGGATCAATTTGGATCAGAGAAGAAGCAATATGGAGGTGGCACAAGGAAACAGCTCGCCACCGTCAGCTCGACCTCTCTTCTGAACTGGGTCAAGAACTACTCTGTGCACGGTCTGCCTGGCCTTCTCGACAAGCGTTCTCTCCGTGGAAATCGCAGCGGCCGTTTCTCCAGTGAGGTCGAAGCCATTCTTCGGGCGGAGGTGGCCAAGTATTTGCACCCGGACTGTCCCTCCAAGCACAAATGCATTCAGGACACCCAGGACACCTTCAGGCGAGAGAACAATAAACGCGAAGCCGATGGTGAGCCGCCGCTTCCCGTTCCGAGCAAAGAAACCATCCGAAAGCGGATCCTCGCCTTCTCCCCCTTCGAAGTCTGCGTGGCCAGAGAAGGCAGGGATGTGGCCGCCAAGAAATTTCATCCTGTCGGCGGGGGCCTGGCATTGTCCAGACCCCTGGAGCGGGTGGAAATGGATGACTGGACTGTCGACCTGCTGACAATCGCGCGCCATGCGGGCTTGGAGGCCGCTCTCCCGCCCGAGCTCCTCCAGGAGCTCGCCCTCGATGGTAAGAAGAAGAGATGGCACCTTTGTGTTGCGATCTGCAGGACTACGCGCTGTATCGTCGGCATGTCCCTATCAAACTCGGCTCCTACAAGCGCGGCAATCCAGTGCTTGAAAATGGTTGTTCGCGACAAGGGTAAATGGGCGGATGCCGTGGGCGCGCTTGATGCCTGGGATATGGCTGGAAGACCCGATCTTCTGGTCACGGACTGCGGAAGCCAGTTTGCCTCGCTTCTATTCCAAATGGCCACTCAGGATCTGAGCATCGATTTCGAGAGAGCCGCTGCCGGATTGCCCCAACTTCGGGCCACTATTGAACGGCTCTTCAGAACTGTCTCAACCCAATTGATAGGACGTCTCTCGGGTCGGACTTTCTCGGACGTCGTATCGCGGGGGGATTATCCGGCGGAAGAGCGTGCGGTGCTCACACTGGATGACTTCACCGCGATCCTCATTCGCTGGGTCGTCGACGTCTACCACAACACTCCGCACGAGGGCCTTGGCGGCGAAACCCCTCGGGAATGCTGGCGGCGCCTCGCGGGCACCGTTGGCGTTCGCCCTTGCCCGGATGCGAGAACCTTGCGACTGGCACTGGGTGAGCGGTGGGAGCGCACGCTTTCAAAGCAAGGCCTCCGGGTTCTCAACCTTTACTACAACAGTGCTCTCCTCATGGAGCACTTCCGCCGTAACCCGAACCGTGAAGTCTCTCTGCGGTGGCTCGCCGACGACATTGGACAGATCGAGGTTCTGTTGGGCGAAGAATGGCACACGGTCCCGGCGGTGTTGCCTGGCTTCGACGGTCGATCCGCTGTCGACTGGATTGCGGCACAGCGCCTCATCAGAAAAGGGAACCCCCACGAGCGCAATATCTCGATGAACACTGTCACCCGAGCCATCGCCGAGATCGACGAGATGAACAGGGTCGCCGGCCACCGGGCGGGGCTTCTCGATGAACGCCTCGACGCGGAGGCCATCGAGAAACTTGAGCAGAAAATTTCGATGGGGTTCGTCAGCGACGACACTCAAGATGCCTATCAACCACCTGACGGCTTGTATGGTGACAAGATCGAAACCCCGATCGAGCTCAAAGCTCCGGAACGAAACCAAGCAGCACACATCCCGAGCGCCAAACGGAAATGGAAGTTCTGACCATGGCCCAGCCAAAACTACCCAAGACGCCCGTTTCCATCGCCGAGGTGGTGGACAAGCTCGCCGCAAACCACATCGTCACACCCGCTACAGACAGGTTCACCGGGCATTTTGAACGGCTGTTTCGTAGGAGTGACAGCGATGATGGCGCCATCGTCCCGCGGCTACACACAGGAGGTCTCGAAACCCGCGGCGTCATGGTGCTCGGCGAACCTGGCAGCGGTAAAACGGCCCTTGTGCGCCATCACCTCCAAAATCATGAAGGGTTGGTCCCCATCGCAGGGAATGACTGGTCTCAATACCTGCACATCACGGTCCCAAGCCCTGCGACACTTAAAAGCGTTGGCCTCGAGATTCTCAAGAAGCTTCACTACCCCAATATCTCAGAGCGGGCTGAGCGCTGGAAAATCTGGGAGGCTGTCAAGCACAGGCTATCCTTGCTCGGGATCAAGGTGCTCTGGATCGATGAAGCGCACGATCTCTTTTCCCCGTCTGCAGCACGCGAGCGGGACGATATCTTGAAAACGATTAAATCCCTGATGCAAGGGGAGCACGCCGTTGTTATCGTTCTGTCCGGAACCAAGCTTCTGGGTGAGCTCACCGAAGTCGATCTTCAGGTCGCTAGACGTTTTTCGACGGTGATTCTGAGCGAAATCTCCTACGCTTCCGACGGTGAGAACTTGGAGGGGCTAATCGCTCACTACGCGGAGACCGCTGGCCTTGCGGTGAACTTCACAGATGATCTGATTCAACGATTGATCTACGCGTCCGGTAACCAGTTCGGCAGAGCTGTCGAACTGATTGTCTTCGCGATCGAGGCCGCTCTCGAAGAGGGTGCGAAACAGCTTGGAGTGGAAGCCTTCGCCAGTGCCTGGGCCCTGCAGGAAGGCTGCGGCTTTGATGAGAACATCTTCGTTGCGAGAGACTGGGCGATGCTTCCGGGCCCTCATGAACACGCGACGCTTGCCGATAGCAAGCGCAAACGGGGGCGCAAATGACCCAAGTTTTGAAGCCGTATCTGCCACAGGAAAGGGACGAAACAGTGCTTTCGTGGGTTGCTCGACTGGCAGCTTTCCACACTGGCGACATCGTCGCGCGTTTCCTGAACGACTTTTCCATTCCTTCCCAGAGGCTGCTTGCCGGTGACAACGAGGTATTGCGAAATCTGGCGGAAATAACTGGGGCAGACTTTGGGGGGCTTCGAGCCCTTCAGCCTGAGCAAACTGATCAGCGCCGGTATCGCTTTCGCGGCAACGATTTCTCAAGTGAGTTCATGCCGCAGAAAGAGCTCGCTTATTGCCCACGCTGCCTTCGCGAGGATGACGAAAGGGGCCACTCTACCCGCGTGGGCCGGTGGATGTGGCTTTTCGAGCCTGTCCGCGTTTGCGAGCACCACAACGTCCCTTTGATCGTCCACCAAAAGACAAAGTGGAACGACATGATCCGTGGCTTTAACGAAATCGCTCCGGAGAAAACTGCAATCGCACGGCAGGCAGACAATATGCCGGAGTGGAGCGTCTCCCCGCTGCAAGGATATGTTGTCGACCGGATGCGTGGAGAGACAGGGCCCGCTTGGCTGGACAGTCAGTCGATTGAGCAGGCATCGCGCGCGACGACGATGATCGGTGTGCTCGAAGGATGGGGAGCGTCCGCCAATCTGCACACTCTGGTGGATGATGATTGGGACAAAGCGGGGCAACTTGGCTTCGAGGTCACGAGCGGTGGCGTGAGCACCATCCGGCAGTTCTTCGAGCGCATTCAACGAAACCATCCGTCCCCGAACGCCAACGTCGGCCCTCAAGCCGTGTTCGGCCCCCTCTACAAATGGCTGCAATTCAGTCGCGGCGGTAAGGACTATGGCCCGATCAAGGACGTGCTTCGCGAACACATCCTCGACACGATGGCTGTGAAAGCGGGCTCGAACCTGTTGGGCGAGATTGTCCATGAGACGCGTAGGCACACGGTTAAGAGCCTCGCCAAGAAGTCCGGCTTGGACGTGAGAACTCTGCGCCGAGCCTTGGTTTCGAATGGTCTCTTGAATGGCGGCGACAAGTCGAGCCTTAACAACTCCGTCGACGCCGTAGCCGGGGAGCAGCTGGCAGGAGCACTTTCCCGCGCGATTACCTTTCGAGAGATCCCCGAATATCTGAACGCGACCAGGGGGCAGGTGGAAACCCTGCTTCAGGAAGGCTTCCTGCAACCGATAATAAATCCGTCGGGGGGCAATCGTCGCTTTTCTTCATGGGTCGATACGCGAGAAATCGACGATCTAATTGCGAGGGTTTCGGACAGGGCCAAGTCGGTCGATAAGCCGACTTCGGGTATGCTTCGTATCCCGGACGCCGCTCAGGCAAGCAAGCGGCCTACAAAGGACATTGTTGGCCTGCTCCTCAAGGGTCGCCTCTCGACTGTAGAGAAGATCTCGACTGAACGTGGCTATCTGTCACTGCGGGTGAGCCCTGTCGAAGTCGAGGAGGCGCTACCTCTACCTCAAGCCGATAAGAGGCCGGGACGATATCAGGCAGCCAAGCTCCTGGGGCTTTCGTCGAGGACAATGAAGCGTCTTTTAGAGACACCCGGCCAGGATTTCTTCCACCCTGAAGTTCGCAAGGAGGGCGCGTGCGCAAAGGAGTGCTTTTCATTCGAAGAGATGGAACGGTTCAAGCGGAAGTATGTGACGCTCGGCGAACTGAAGAAGCGGTCGGGCTGGCATCATGCTGATGTTCAAAAAGAGCTGCGAATGCATGGCATTCACCCTGTCTGCGACCCGAAGTGGGTCTGCGCCTACTTGTTCGAACGAGAGCAAGTCGACCCCGTCATATTGTAAGCAACACGACGAAATCAGACCGAAGGCCACGCAACGCGTGGCCTTTTTTGTTTTAGTGTGGCTTCAGGCGCTTCAATGGAGTTGCAAGTTTATGGGTGGAGAAATTGCAAATAAGTCAGATTGCGACATGCTAACTTATTGAAAACAAATTAGGTAAGTAGGGTGAAGTTGCGAATTTTTGGTTGGCGCAACAAAAGATCTGCCCCTGACCGTCTGGTCAGGGGCTTTTCTGTTCCAGCGGGTTACGATCTTCGATCTGATTTCATTCGCTGGATCGGCATCAATCCAGCGTCTGCCGGTAGCGCAGCAGCGAGATGACGATGATCGCCACGCCGATGATCAGGATCGCGCGCAGGTCGCCGGTGATGTCAGCCAGGTGGGCGCCTTTGAGCATCACCTTGCGCACGATCCGCAGGAAATGCGTGGCCGGGATCGCCGCGCCGATTACCTGTGCCCAGCCGGGCATGCCTGCATAGGGGAACATGAACCCCGAGAGCAGGATCGTGGGCAGGATCGTCATGAAGCTCGCCTGCATCGCCTGCATCTGGGTGCGCACGAGGGTCGAGATCAGGAAGCCGAGGGCGAGGTTCACCACGATGTAGAGGTTGAAGCCGATGAAGAAGGCGAGGCCCGAGCCGAGAAACGGCACGTCGAACAGAAGCTTCCCGGCGATCAGGAACACTATGGTCTGGATGTAGCCGATCACAACATAGGGCAGGATCTTGCCCAGCATCACCTCGAGCGGTCGGACCGGTGTAGCGATCAGGGTCTCCATCGTGCCGCGCTCCGTCTCTCGTACGATCGCGATGGCCGTGATCAGCACCATGGTCATCGCGAGGATCACGGCGATCAGCCCCGGCACGATGTTCAGGGAGGTTTCGCCTGCCGGGTTGAATTGCTTGTGCACGACGACCGAGAACGGCGGCGGCTGCCCTGCGACCGGGGCGAGGGGGCCCTCGAACGTTTGCTTCACCGCGGTGTCGACGATCCCCGACAGGGCGCCTACGGCCGTCCCCACCGCCGTCGGGTCGGAGGCATCGGCGCTGACCAGCAGCTTCGGCGAGAGGCCCCGCACGATGTCGCGTTCGAAATTGGGCGGAATGACCACGACGAAATTCGCGGTGCCGTCGCGAAGCGCGCGATCACCCTCTTCGGCGCTGGTCACGATGCCCTCGAATTTGAAGTAATCCGAGGTTTCCATGCCTGACAGCACCGCGCGCGCCACCGGGCTCTCGTCGGCCATCTCGATCAGGGTCGGCAGGTGATGCGGGTCGGAATTTATGATGTAGCCGAACATGATCAGCTGCAGGATCGGGATGCCGATCATCATCGCGAAGGTCATCCGGTCGCGCCGCATCTGGATGAATTCCTTGTAGAGCACCGCTCCGAAACGCGACAGAGAGAACCAGCTCATGCGGAGGGGCCTCCGTTGACACCGAAATTGTCGGCCGCTGTCGCCATCAGGTAGATGAAGACCTCTTCAAGCTCGGCCTCTTTCTTCTCCCATTTGCGTGCGTCGTTTTCGTTCCGCTTTTCAGCGACGACCGCGTCAAGCCCGGCGCTGTCGGTCGAGGAGACATGAAGCTGGGCGCCGAACCGCGCCACCTGTTCGACCCTGGGATCGGCGCGCAGATCGTCTTCTAGCTGGATCAGATCGCGGCCGGAGACCCGCCAGGTGGTCAGGCCGACCTGATGGGGGATCTCGGCCGCCGGCCCGTCGATCAGCTTCTTCCCGTAGGCGATATAGGCGATGTAGTCGCATTGCACCGCCTCATCCATGTAATGCGTCGAGACCAGCACCGTGACGCCCTGCTTGCTGAGCTGGCGGATCTCGTCCCAGAAGTCGCGTCGCGCCTTCGGGTCGACCCCGGCGGTGGGTTCGTCGAGCAAGAGGAGCGCGGGTTTGTGCTGCATGCACGCAGCCAGCGCGAGGCGCTGTTTCCAGCCCCCCGACAGCGTGCCTGCCAACTGCTTGCCGCGCCCCTCGAGGCCGAGCGTGCGCAACGTCTCGTCCACCACCTTCTTGCGGTTTTTCACCCGATACATCCGCGCCATGAAGTCGAGGTTCTCACGGATCGTCAGATCGCCATAGAGCGAGAACTTCTGCGTCATGTAGCCGACGTTTTCCTTGATCAGGCGCGCGTCCTTGCGAATGTCGTAGCCAAGGGTGTGACCTTCGCCACCATCGGGGGTGAGCAGGGCGCACATCATCCGGATCGTGGTGGTCTTGCCTGAGCCGTTGGGTCCGATAAAGCCGTAGATCGCGCCTTTCGGCACCGACATGTCCACCGCGTCCACGACCTTTTTGCCACCATAGATTTTCGTCAGCCCGCGCACTTCGATCGCGGGTTCGGGCTCGGAGGTCGCGGCGGGCGTCGTGGTCATTTCACTCGCCTCAGGCTGACCGGCTGGCCGGGCAGGAGCGTCGCGCCCGCAGGAATGCGCGCCTCGGCGCGGAACACCAGCCGCGACCGTTCTTCGCGGGAATAGATGATTGGCGGCGTGTATTGCGGCTCGGAAGCCATCTTGCTGATCGTCACCTTGATGCCGGTGTCACAGCCGTCGCACTCCATCTCCAGCTGATCGCCGAGCGCAAAGTCGGCGCGTTCGGCCTCGGGCAGGAAGAACAGGACCTTGAGCGCGTTCGGCGGCAGGATCGACAGCACGGGCGCCCCCGCTGCGGCCACTTCCCCGGCCTTGTAATAGACCGTCTCGATCCGCCCCTCCACCGGCGCGGCGACCGTCATGTCATCGAGTTGCGACCGCGCGAGATCGGCATCGGCCTGTGCTGCCTCGAGGGTTTTCTGGGCAGCGAGAAGCTGTGCGCTGCGCGCGGGCAGGGCGGCCACTTCGAGCTGAGCCTTGAGTTGGGCGACCTGCGCCTCGGCCTCTTCGAGCGCAGCGCGGTCGACATCCACCTTGGCCTGCGCGACGATCTCGCGGGCGAACAGATCTTCGGTGCGCTTCAAAGCGGATTCCGCGAGATTGCGATGCGCGATGGCCTGTTCCAGCGAGGCCTTGATTACCTCGATCTCCGGGTCGCGAGATCCGGTTTCGAGGTTGTTCAGATTGGCGCTCGCGGTCCCGATCTTGGCTTCGGCGGCGCGGACCGCAGCCTGCTGCTTGGTCGAATCCATGTCGAACAGGAACTGGTCGGCCTTCACCGTGTCGCCTTCCACCACCGCCAGCGTCTTGATGCGTCCGGTGACCGAGGGGGCGACGTAGACGTATTCGCCTTCGACATAGCCCGAGTAATGCGGCACCGGGGCGTTCCCGTAGCCGGGAATGATCGCGGCGAGCAGTGCGCTGATCCAGGCGAGGATGGTATCAAGCATCGGTCGAACCTTCTGTGGACAGGAAAACGCCGTGGAACAGGATATCGAGGTGGTTCTCGATCAACTGGTCGATCGCGAGCCCCCCCTCCGGCACGACGTTGAAGATTTCCGCAAGCAAGAGATGCACGACGATCGGACCGATGACCGAGCGCAGGGTCAGTTCGGGATCGACCGGGCGTAATTGGCCTGACGCTATGCCCTGCCGCACCATTTCAGTCGCTGCGGGCAGGACGTGGTCGAACACCTCGCGCCGATACATCGCGGCGATCTCGGGGGCGACGACGGCTTCGCGGATCACGACCTTGGGGATCGCCAGCACCTTCGGGTCCGAAAGCGAGGTCGCGATCAGCGAGAACAGCGCGCGCAACGTGCCGCGCGCGTCGTCGGAGCTCAGTTCGACAAGGGCTTGCGCCCGCGCGGCGATCGGAGAGACAGCCCGCCGCACCAAGCCTTCGAGAATGGCCTGTTTCGAGGGGAAATAGAGGTAGACCGCCCCCTTGGAGAGCCCTGCGGTCTTGGCGATCTGGGCCACGGACGTATGGGCGTATCCCTTCTCTTCGAAGAGCGTGAGGGCCGCGTCGAGCACCTCGTCGGGCCGCGCCTCGGCGCGACGGCGGAATTTGGGCTCGGGCGAGTCGGAGGTCGTCATGGAAAGAAAGTAACTGACCGGTCGGTCAGTAGCAATGACTTTGAATACTTCCTCGCCGGTTCAATGCAGTCCGCGAAAGAGTAGGGCTCGGTGCCGGCCATGCTGTGGTCGCTGGATAAAGGTGCGGTCGGGAGTGCGGGAGATGGAGAGCGGATCCAGCCGCTTGCGACGAGCGGTACTCGCGGAAGCCGCTCGCATCGTTTCGTTCTTGGAGAGAAGGCCGAGCCGCGCGGGCCCGGCCATCAGGGTCAGCCGTTATAGTCTTCGTCGGCGACTTTCTCGAGCCAGGTGACCGGCGAGCCGTCGATGCTCTCCTGAATCGCGATATGGCTCATCGCGGTGTCGGAAGAGGCGCCGTGCCAGTGCTTTTCGCCTGCCGGGAACCAGACGACATCGCCCTGGCTGATCTCTTCGACGGGGCCGCCTTCGCGCTGGACGCGGCCGCGCCCGAAGGTGACGATCAGGGTCTGGCCCGCCGGGTGGGTATGCCATGCGGTGCGTGCGCCGGGCTCGAACGTGACATGGCTGCCCGAGGTGCGGCCGGGCTCTTCGGCCTGAAACAGCGGGTCGAGGCGGACGGTGCCGGTGAACCAGTCTTCGGGACCCTGCATCGAGGCGTTGGTGCCGGAGCGAATGATCTTCATGGGAAAACTCCTTTCTTGGGGGAGGGGGGTGCGGGGCTCAGCCGCGCAGGTTCTCGAAATCAGAGCTGCCCGCCATAGACGGGATGTTTGAAGTTCACGACTTCGGTTCATGACCTGCAACCTAGTGCGGCAGGGGCGACAGGATAATCGGTGGAATATTTACAGCACTCATGAGCAAGAGCCATGAATGTGCAGGTTCATTCAACCGAGCGTGATAATGGGAGCCCGGTCAACTGCGCTTGCGCAGGGCTTCCAGAACCGCCCCGAAGGCGGAGGACGGGCGCTGTCGGCTGGGGTAATAGAGGTGGCGCGTGGTTCATGACGTCCACGGATTATACAGTGCGTCATTTCAGGTAGCCTGCGTCGCTACCTGCGCGCCCCAGGTCGCAACAGCTGAGCGCCGTTCATCTGTGGCAGTATTGCCTCCAGCAGCGTGAGGCACCGGCCATGCGCTTTCCGAGGTTTCTCAGACCCGTCGCGGCGCTGTTAACGTCGCGAGCATGGCCAGCGATCAGGAAGCGAAAGGAGACAGCATGATCCCGATCATAGTGACCGTGACCGCAGGCGAGACGGTGCTGACCGCGAAGCTGGACGACACGCCCGCGGGGGCGCGATTTCGCGAGCCTGATCCGCTGGGGCTGACCCTGTGAGACGCCCACGGCGTCGAGAAGATCGCCGACCTTCCGCGCGAACTCGACACGACCAACGCGCCTCGGAGCTATGAGCCGAAGACGGGCGACATCACGCTTGATGCGCCGTGGGGCAATCTCGCGATCTTCTACAAGCCCTTCGCTAACTCGCCGGGCCTCGTGCGGCTGGGTACGTTCGACGGGTCGGTCGAGGTGCTGATGAGCAACCCGACGGTGCGGTTCGAACTGGCCGAGTGATCGCATATCTTCTTCGCGGCGTAGATCGGTAGTCCTGACCCAAAAGGAGACGCCGTGACTGTAGCCGAGCCTTTGCCATGTCCCGCCGCCACCCGCGCTGCGGGCGAAGAGCGCCTCGCGCGCTTCACGCCGAGGATGGGCGCGGCTTACGCGCAGGGGCGTAATTTCGATCACGGGGCCGGTCGGCACAGGGATGTCTCGCAACTCTCTCCCTATCTGCGCCGCCGTCTTGTGCTGGAGCGGGATGCGGTGGCGCGGGCACTGGACGCGCATGGGGCAAAAGCTGCCGAGAAATTCGTGCAGGAGGTTCTCTGGCGAGGCTATTTCAAAGGCTGGATGGAGCATCGTCCGGCAATCTGGATGCGCTATCGCGACGGCTTGGCGCACGACCTCGCGACGCTCGAGGATAACCCCAAGCTAGAGGCGCGTGTGAACGACTTCGAGGCGGGACGCAGCGGTATCGCCTGTTTCGACGCCTGGGCGACAGAGCTGCGCGAGACCGGTTATCTGCACAACCACGCCCGGATGTGGTTCGCCTCGATCTGGATTTTCACGCTTCGGCTGCCGTGGCGGATCGGGGCGGATTTCTTCTATCGCAACCTGCTCGATGGCGATCCGGCCTCGAACACGCTCAGCTGGCGCTGGGTGGCGGGGCTGCATACGCGGGGCAAGTTCTATGCCGCCGAAGCTGCCAATATCGCGCGCTATACCGGCGGGCGGTTCGCGCCCGATCCCGCACAATTTGCGGCGGTGAGTGCGGGGCTGGAGGCGCAAGAGCCAGAGGGGCTGCCCCCGGTCGCCCCGTTACGCGCGCCGCGCGCCCCGCAGCCGGGGCTGCCCACGGCGCTTCTGATTACCGAGGAAGACTGCCGCGTCGAGGATTTCGATCTGGGCGCGCTCGACCTGCGCGGGGTGGCGACCGTCAGCGCAAGCCATCTGCGCTCGCCGCGCGCGGTGGCCGAACATGTCGCCCGGTTCGAGCGTGACGCGCTCGCCGATGCTACGGTTCGCTCAGGAATCTCTGAAGGGCGGCCCATGGGGGCCGACGATCTGGCCGTGCTCGTGGAATGGGCGCTAAGCCTTGGTGCCAAGCAGATCGTCACGCCCTTTATCCCGGTCGGCCCGCTTGGCGACTGGCGGGAGAGGGCGGACGCGGCGCTGCGCCAGCACGGTATTGCGCTGTGCGAGGTCAATAGGGATTGGGATCGCGCTATCTGGCCCCATGCCACGGCCGGTTTCTTCAAGATCAAGAAGAAGCTCCCGCGCATCCTCGAGGAGCTTGACCTGACCTGAGAGCGGTGGCCATCGCGCCTGCCCTTGCCGATCATCGCCGAGTGATCGCGTCGCAGTTGAATTTTCCTAGTCATCTCAAAGCTTTTGGGCTACGATTCCATTCAGACCCGGAAAACGGGCGTATTCGAGGCAGTAACGGCAGTATAGCCCATGACAGAAATGGCATTCGGCACCGTCCCCGTGCGGGTCGGTGAACCCGTCTTACCGAAATGGTGGCGCACGATCGACAAATGGGCGCTCGGCGCCGTTTTGGCGTTGTTCGGCCTTGGCATGCTTCTGGGGCTCGCAGCCTCGGTGCCGCTGGCAGAGCGCAACGGACTCGAACCCTTCTATTACGTGAAACGACAGGCGGCCTTCGGCGTGTTGGCGCTGTGCGTGATGCTGGGCATCTCGATGCTCGATCCGAAACAGGTGCGCAGGCTCGGCGTGATCGGCTTCGTGGGCGCGTTCATCGCGGTGATGCTGCTGCCGGTGCTGGGCACCGATTTCGGCAAGGGCGCGGTGCGCTGGTATTCCTTCGGCTTCGCCTCGATCCAGCCCTCCGAATTCCTGAAACCCGGTTTCGTCATCATCACCGGCTGGTTCATGGCCGCAGCGCATGAGGTCGGCGGGCCGAAGGGGCGGCTCTATTCCTTCCTGCTGATGGTGATCATCGTCGTGGCGCTCGCGCTGCAGCCCGACTTCGGTCAGGCCTCGCTGGTGCTCTTCGCCTGGTCGGTAATGTATTTCATCTCGGGCGCGCCGATCGCGCTGCTGACGGGGATCGGGGCGATGACCGTCGCAGGCGGCTTCTTCGCCTATAACTTCTCGGAACACTTCGCGCGCCGGATCAACGGGTTCCTGTCGACGGATGTCGACCCGCGCACCCAGATCGGCTACGCGACGAACGCCATCCAGGAGGGCGGGTTCTTCGGCGTGGGCGTCGGGCAGGGGTCGGTGAAATGGTCGCTGCCCGATGCGCATACCGACTTCATCATCGCGGTCGCCGCCGAGGAATACGGCCTCATCCTTGTCCTCGTCATCATCGCGCTCTACGCGACGGTCGTGATCCGGTCGCTGCTGCGCCTGATGCGGGAGCGCGACCCGTTCACCCGGCTCGCAGGCGCGGGTCTGGCATGCGCCTTCGGCGTTCAGGCGATCATCAACATGGGCGTCGCGGTGCGCCTTCTGCCCGCGAAAGGCATGACTTTGCCGTTCGTCAGTTACGGGGGCTCTTCGGTCATTGCTTCGGGGATTGCGGTGGGTATGTTGCTCGCGCTGACTCGGACCCGGCCGCAGGGGCAGATTTCGGATATTCTCGCCCGGCGCGGTCGCTAAAACCCTCAGGAGGGGGACATGGCCAAGGACACGACCCCGCTACTGCTGATCGCCGCTGGCGGCACCGGCGGGCACATGTTCCCCGCACAGGCGCTGGCCGAGGCGATGGTGCGCCGGGGCTGGCGCGTCAAGCTGTCCACGGATGCACGCGGGGCGCGCTACGCGGGCGGCTTTCCTCATACGGTGACGGTAGAGCAGATCGCCTCGGCGACCTTCGCGCGCGGCGGGGCGCTCGGCAAGCTGGGCGTGCCCTTCAAGATCGCGGGCGGTGTGGCCTCGGCCATCCGCAAGAACCTGTCGGACAAGCCGACGGTGGTCGTGGGTTTCGGCGGCTATCCGACGATCCCGGCGCTGTCCTCGGCGGTCGCGCTCGGCATTCCGCGTGCGATCCACGAACAGAACGGCATCATGGGCAAGGTGAACCGCGTCTTCGCCAAGAGGGTGAACCGCTTCGCCTGCGGCACCTGGCCGACCGATCTGCCCGAGGGCGTGCAGGGCGAGCACACGGGCAATCCGGTGCGGGCTTCCGTGCTGGAGCGTGCGGGGGCTGCCTATATTCCACCGGGCGACTACCCGATGTCGGTCCTCGTGATCGGCGGCTCGCAGGGCGCGCGCATCCTGTCTGACACGGTTCCGGCCGCGATGGCGAGCCTGCCCGAAGCCGCCCGCGCCAATCTGCGCGTCTCTCACCAGGCGCGCCCCGAAGATCTCGACCGGGTCGTGGCCGCCTATGAGGCTGCAGGCATCACCGCCGAGGTCGAACCTTTCTTCAACGACGTGCCGCGCCGCCTCAGCGAATGTCAGCTGGTGATCTCGCGCGCGGGCGCATCATCGGTCGCGGATATCTCCGTCATCGGGCGGCCCGCGATCCTGATCCCATATGCCGCCGCCGCTGGCGATCACCAAGCGGCCAATGCGCGCGGTCTCGCGAAGACCGGCGGCGCGATCACCATCCCCGAAAGCCAGCTCTCGGCAGAGAGCCTCGCGGATCAAATTTCACTGGTGCTGGACAACCCCGAGGGCGCTCTGCAGATGTCGCGCGCGGCCCTCTCCTACGGGGTGCCGGACGCCACCGAGCGGCTTGTCGCCCTCGTCGAAGACCTAGCAGGAAAGACTCAATGAACGCGACCAAACTGCCCGGAGAACTCGGCCCCATCCATTTCGTCGGTATCGGCGGGATCGGCATGTCCGGCATCGCCGAAGTGCTGATGACGCAGGGCTTCACGGTTCAGGGCTCGGATGCGAAATCCTCGAAAATCACCGACCGCCTGGCCACGCTGGGCGCGACCATCTTCGAAGGCCAGCGCGCCGAGAATATCGGGGAGGCTGGAGTCGTGGTGATCTCCACCGCGATCAAGCCGGGCAATCCCGAGCTGGAAGAAGCGCGCCGCCGCGGTCTTCCGGTCGTGCGCCGCGCCGAGATGCTGGCCGAGCTGATGCGCCTGAAATCGAACATCGCGATCGGCGGTACCCACGGCAAGACGACGACCACGACACTGGTCGCGACGCTTCTGGACAAGGGCAATTTCGACCCGACCGTGATCAATGGCGGGATCATCCACGCCTATGGCTCGAATGCGCGTGCAGGCGCGGGCGAGTGGATGGTGGTGGAGGCCGACGAGAGCGACGGCTCGTTCAACCGTCTGCCCGCGACCATCGCCATCGTGACCAATATCGACCCCGAGCATATGGAGCACTGGGGGTCCTTCGACGCGCTGCGCAAGGGCTTCTACGATTTCGTTTCGAACATCCCGTTCTACGGGTTGGCTGTCTGCTGCACCGATCATCCAGAGGTGCAGACGCTGGTCGGCAAGCTCAATGACCGCCGCGTCGTGACTTTCGGCTTCAACGCGCAGGCCGATATCCGCGCGATCAACCTGCATTACGAGGCGGGCGTCGCGCATTTCGACATTGCGCTGCAGGGCGAAGAGAGCAAGCCGGTGATCGAGGGCTGTACGCTGCCGATGCCGGGCGATCATAACGTCTCGAACGCGCTGGCCGCCGTCGCGGTGGCGCGCCACCTCGGGATGAAGATGGGCGAGATCAAGGAGGCGCTTGCGGGCTTCGGCGGTGTGAACCGGCGCTTCACCAAGGTGGGCGACGTGCTGGGCGGGGTGACGATCATCGACGATTACGGTCACCACCCGGTCGAGATCGCCGCGGTGCTGAAAGCGGCGCGTCAGGCGGTGAAGCCCGGTGCGCGTGTGATCGCGGTCCACCAGCCGCACCGATATTCGCGTCTGCATTCGCTGTTCGACGATTTCTGCACCTGTTTCAACGAGGCCGATGTGGTCGCCATCGCCGAGGTCTTCTCGGCGGGCGAGGAGCCGATCGAGGGGGCGACGCGCGACGATCTGGTCGCCGGTCTGATCGCGCATGGTCACCGTCATGCTCGTGCCATCTTGTCGGAAGATGATCTGGCCCGGCTGGTGCGTGAACAGGCGCGTCCCGGCGATATCGTCGTCTGCCTCGGGGCGGGGACGATCTCGACCTGGGCGAACAACCTGCCTGCGAAGCTGGGGGGCTGAGCAGGCGCCGGGGTGACCCGGCACGACATCAAAAAGGCTTGCGGCGCTGCCACGTCGTCTCATGTGGGCAAGGAAAGCCGCGCTATGCGTGACGAGGCGCATCTGAAACGTCGATTGGGTCCGTGGCTGATGACCGGCTACGGGGTCGGCGTCATGGTGGGCGCGGGTATCTACGTGCTGGTCGGCGCGGTCGCGGCGCAGGCAGGGATCTGGGCGCCGCTGGCCTTCGTGCTTGCGGGGCTGATCGCGGCCCCCTCGGCGCTTTCCTATGCCGAGCTCTCTTCGCGCATCCCCGAAGCCGCCGGGGAGGCGGCCTATGTCGAGGAAGGGCTGCGCAGCCATGCGCTGGCTCTGATCGTGGGGCTGGGCATTGTCGTGGCAGGCACGGTCTCCGCGGCGGCGGTGCTGCGCGGTGGGGCGGGGTACCTGACGCTGCTGGTGCCGTTGCCGGTCGAGGGCGTGATGATCGCCTTCGGGCTGGCGCTGATCGGCGTCGCATGCCTCGGCGTGCTCGAATCCGTCGGTCTCGCCGCGGCGCTGACACTGGTCGAGGTGGTCGGGCTCGCGCTGGTCATCTGGGCGGGGCTCTCCGCCGATCCGAGCCCCGATCTCACGCCGCTGCGCGCGCCGCACTGGGCCGGGATCGCGGCGGCCGCCTCGCTCGCTTTCTTCGCCTTCATTGGTTTCGAGGACATGGTGAACATGTCCGAGGAAATGCGCGACCCCATCCGTGACATGCCGCGCGCGATCCTCGCCGCGCTCGCGATTACCGCCGTTCTGTATCTGACCGTGAGCTATGCCGCCGTGCGTGCGGTGCCGCTGGCCGATCTCGCCCGCTCCGAACAGCCGCTGGCGCTGGTATGGCAATCGGCGGGGCACGCGCCCGGAATCCTCGCCGCGATCGCGGTGGCGGCGGCGCTGAACGGGGTGCTCGCGCAGGTGGTGATGGCGGCGCGCGTGCTGTTCGGTCTCGGTCGCCGCAGCCCCGCGCTTTCGGTTTTTCATCAGGCGCATCCGCGCTTTGGCACGCCGGTTCTCGCGACACTTCTTTGCGGCGTGGCGATGATTGCGCTTGCGCTCGCCGCCCCGGTCGAGCAATTGGCCGGTATTACCTCGAAGGTGCTTCTGGGCGTCTTCCTTCTCGTTAACTTGTCGCTCGTCGCGCTGAAAAGCCGGTCCGACTATGCGCCGTTCAAGGTGCCGATGGCGGTTCCGGTGGTGGGCGCATTGGTCGCCGGAGCGGCCCTGATTGCAGCCTTGGGAGGTTTCTCATGACCGTCTCGCTCTTTCTCGCTTGTGTCTGGGCACTCATAGCCACGCTGATCGCGATGGGACCGCGGCGGTTTCATTGGCCGGGCGCGTGGGGGCTGATCGCGGTGGGGGTGCCGCTGGTCGGCTGGGTGACCTATCAGAACGGTCCGATCTGGGGGCTGCTGGTCATGGCGGGCGGGATGTCCGTGCTGCGCTGGCCGGTCATTTTTCTCGTCCGGGCGTTGCGCGGCACGCGCGACACCGCTGAGTGAGCTCACGATCGCTTGCTTCGCCCCGCGCGCGAGGCTACGAAACGCGCCATGACCGATTGCCCCTCGACCTATACTCCGCGCGGCGCTCTGACGCCGAACCGTCCGCTTGACTCGCTGACCTGGCTTCGCGTGGGCGGCCCGGCGGACTGGCTGTTCCAGCCTGTCGACGAGGATGACCTTGCCGCCTTCCTGAAAGGCCTGCCCGAAGAGATCGCGGTCTTCCCGATGGGCGTCGGCTCGAACCTGATCGTGCGTGATGGCGGTCTGCGCGCGGTGGTGATCCGCATGGGGCGCGGTTTCAACGGCATCGACTGCGAGGGCGAGACCGTCACCGCAGGTGCGGCGGCGCTGGACGCCCATGTCGCGCGCAAAGCGGCGCAGGCGGGGCTCGATCTGACTTTCCTGCGCACGATCCCCGGGGCGATTGGTGGCGCAGTGCGGATGAACGCGGGCTGCTACGGCAGTTACGTGGCCGACCACCTGATCGAGGCGCGTGCGATCACGCGGGCAGGGCAGCGGGTCACGCTCACGCCCGCCGATCTGAACTTCGCCTATCGTCAGAGCGATCTGCCCGAGGGCTGGGTGCTGACGGGGGCGACTTTCCGCGCCGAACCCGGCGATCCGGCGGCGCTCGAGGCGCATATGGCTGAACAGCTGGCCAAGCGCGACGCGACCCAACCCACCAAGGAGCGCACGGCCGGATCGACCTTCCGCAACCCGGCGGGCTTTTCCTCGACGGGCCGCGCCGATGACACGCATGAGTTGAAGGCGTGGAAGGTCATCGACGACGCCGGCATGCGCGGCGCGCGCATCGGCGGCGCGCAAATGTCGGAAAAACACAGTAACTTTCTGATCAACACTGGCGGGGCGACCGCGGCCGATCTCGAAAATCTCGGGGAAGAGGTGCGCAAAAAGGTTGTGCAATCGAGCGGAATTTCGCTAGAGTGGGAAATCATGCGTGTAGGAGAATTCGAGGCATAAGACCTCCACCCTACAACGCAATTACCGGACGGGGGCCAACCCCCGCATGAGGCGAAAGTAGCGGGTATGTCGAGCAGGGCATCCCACCGTGTGGCGGTTCTTCTGGGCGGCCCTTCTGCTGAGCGGGAGGTGTCTCTGTCCTCGGGGCGCGAATGCGCCAAGGCATTGCGCACGGCGGGTTTCGAAGTGATCGAGATCGACGCGGGAGAGGATCTTCCGCAACGGCTGAACGATGCCGCGCCTGACTGTGTTTTCAATGCTTTGCACGGGCGCTGGGGCGAAGATGGCTGCGTTCAGGGCATGCTCGAATGGCTCCGTATCCCCTATACTCATTCCGGAGTTCTGGCCTCTGCGCTGGCCATGGACAAGGCCCGCGCCAAGCAGGCCTATGCCGCCGCGAACCTGCCCATCGTGCAATCGGTGATCGCCTCCAGGGGGGACGTGATGGCGCGGCACGTGCTGCCCGCGCCCTACGTCGTGAAGCCGAATAACGAAGGATCGTCCGTCGGCGTCTACCTGGTGATGGACGGCGCGAATTCTCCGCCGCAGCTGTCGGCCGAGATGCCCGAAGAGGTGATGGTCGAGACCTACGCCCCGGGCCGCGAATTGACCGTTTCCGTGATGGGCGAGCGCGCGCTCTGCGTGACCGAAATCATCACCGAGGGCTGGTACGACTATGACGCGAAATACCGCCCCGGCGGATCGCGTCACGTCCTTCCCGCCGAAATCCCCGTCGAGATCACCGAAGCCTGCCTCGATTACGCAATTCGCGCACATCAGGTGCTGGGCTGCCGGGGGCTCTCGCGCACCGATTTCCGCTGGGACGAGGGCAGGGGGCTCGCCGGTCTCGTGCTGCTGGAAACCAACACCCAGCCCGGCATGACGCCCACCTCGCTTTCGCCCGAACAGGCGGCCCATTGCGGCATCGACTTCCCGGAGCTTTGCGCCTGGTTGGTGGAGGACGCCTCATGCGGCCGCTGAACGGGACCCCGCCGCGCGAAGCCCCCGGGCATCGCAAAGGCCCCCCGGGCGGCCTGGCTCCTCGCGTTTACCAACGCTCCAAACGTCCCGCGCGCCGCGATCCCGCGCCGTCGCGGCTCGCTTTCAAGCTCGAACGGCTGTGGCTGACGCCCGCCGTGCGCGCCTTCACCCGGATCGGCCTTCCGCTCGTGTTGATCGTTGCGGGCCTTGGGGTATGGCTCGGCGATCCCGGCCGCCGCGCCGAGCTGGTCGCGCAGGTGCAGGATGTGAAGGACGCGATCGAGCATCGCCCCGAATTCATGGTCAAGCTGCTCAAGATCGAGGGTGCGAGCCCCGAGGTCGCGCATGCCGTGCGCGCGATGCTGCCGGTGGGGCTGCCCGCGTCCAGCTTCGACATCGACCTTGATGCCTATCGCGATACGATCCGCCGGCTCGATGCGGTGGCCGATGCGCGCCTCGTGATCCGCCCCGGCGGCGTGCTCGAGGCCGACGTGACCGAGCGTGTGCCCGCGATCCTCTGGCGGCAGCCAGCGGGTCTGGAAATGCTCGACGCCTCCGGCCACCGGGTCGCCACGCTGATTTCGCGCGACGCGCGCCCCGATCTGCCGGTGATTTCCGGCATGGGCGCGGACAAGGCGGTGCCCGAGGCGCTGGAGATCATCGCTGATGCCGGTCCGATCCTGCCGCGCCTGCGCGGGCTGGAGCGGTTGGGCGAGCGGCGCTGGGACATGGTGCTCGATCACGATCAGCGCATCATGCTCCCCGAGACCGATCCCGTCGCCGCTCTCGACCGCATCCTCGCGCTCAATACCGCCGAGGATCTGCTCGCCCGCGATTTCACCGTGATTGATTTTCGAAACAAGGACCGTCCGACGATCCGGCTCAGCGATAACGCGCTCGCCGAATTCCGCCGGGTGCAGTCAGACATTCTCAAAGCGAGGGCCACGCAATGACCGATCTCTACGAGTTCCAGCGCGCAATGCGCAACATGCGTAAGGCAGCGATGCAACGGGGCGTGATCGCGCTCCTCGATGTCGGCAGTTCCAAGATCGCCTGCCTCGTTCTGAAGTTCGACAATCCCAACGGGACCGAGGATGAAGGCTCGCTGGCGGGTCACGCCTCCGTGCGTGTGATCGGGGCCGCGACGACGCGCTCGCGCGGGGTGCGCTTCGGCGAGATCGACGCGATGGCCGAGACCGAGCGCGCGATCCGGACCGCCGTGCAGGCGGCGCAGAAGATGGCCAATACCCGTGTCGATCACGTCATCGCCTGTTTCGCGGGCGCCGAACCGCGCTCCTATGGTCTCGCCGGTGAGATCGAAGTGCAGGGCGATCAGGTCACCGAGGTGGATGTGAGCCGCGTGTTGGCGTCGTGCGATATCCCACCGCTCGGGGCAGGGCGCGAAGTGCTCCATGCGCAGCCAGTGAACTTCGCGCTCGACCATCGCTCGGGCCTGGCTGATCCGCGGGGCCATGCGGGGCAACGGCTCGCGGTCGACATGCATTTGCTGACCGTCTCCGACACTGCGATCCAGAACCTGATTTACTGCATCCGGCGCTGTGATCTCGAACTCGCGGGTATTGCGAGTTCGGCCTATGTTTCCGGCGTCTCCAGCCTTGTCGAAGACGAGCAGGAACTGGGCGCTGCCTGCATCGACATGGGCGGCGGTGCGACCGGCGTGTCGATCTTCATGAAGAAACACATGATCTATGCCGATGCGGTGCGTCTGGGTGGCGAGCATGTCACCCGCGACATCGCGGCGGGGTTGCGGGTGCCGATGTCGGTGGCCGAGCGGATCAAGACCTTCCACGGCGGCGTCGTGGCTACCGGCATGGACGATCGCGAGATGATCGAGCTGGGCGGCGACTCCGGCGACTGGGAGAAGGATCGCCGCCAGGTAAGCCGGGCCGAACTGATCGGCATCATGCGTCCGCGCGTCGAGGAAATCCTCGAAGACGTGCGTGCGATCCTCGATGCCGCAGGGTTCGAGCATCTGCCCTCGAAGCAGATCGTGCTGACCGGCGGGGCGAGCCAGATCCCCGGCCTCGACGGGCTGGCTGCGCGAATCCTCGGCCAGAATGTAAGGCTCGGGCGACCGATGCGGGTGCAGGGGCTGCCGCAGGCCGCGACCGGGGCGGGCTTCTCTTCCGTGGTGGGGCTCTCGCTTTTCGCGGCGCATCCGCAAGACGAATGGTGGGATTTCGAAATGCCGCCCGAAACGCTGGGCGGGCGCTCGCTGCGCCGGGCCATCCGCTGGTTCCGCGATAATTGGTGAAATGTTGCAAAAGTGAAAATCGACTGATCTCAGACGCCTGTCGCGCGAACTTCAAGTTCGCGTAGCGGCGGCGGTCTGACCGCACGATCCACACAATATCCTGACGTTTGCGCGAAATACCGCTGGTCACGGAATCTGGAGCTCCAGATTTTGTGGTTCGGGACGGTTTTTTGCGTGACGCTGCGGCGATTCATCGCTAAAATCGGTCTAATTTCCATCGAAATCGGCCTGGGACAGGGTCGGGCAGCAACAACAGGCGGACATACCACATGGCGTTGAATTTGATGATGTCAGAGCACGAGGACCTCAAGCCCCGGATCACCGTATTCGGCGTCGGGGGCGCGGGCGGGAACGCGGTCAACAACATGATCGAGCAGCAGCTCGAGGGCGTGGAGTTCGTGGTCGCGAATACCGACGCTCAGGCGCTGCAGCAGTCCAAGTCGCAGGCCCGGGTCCAGATGGGCACCAAGGTCACCGAGGGGCTGGGCGCAGGCGCGCGTCCCACGGTGGGCGCGGCCGCGGCTGAAGAGAGCATCGAGGCGATCGTCGATCACCTTGCCGGGGCGCATATGTGCTTCATCACCGCCGGCATGGGCGGTGGCACCGGCACCGGCGCGGCGCCGATCATCGCGCAGGCCGCGCGCGAGCTTGGCGTGCTGACCGTTGGCGTCGTGACCAAGCCCTTCCAGTTCGAAGGCTCCAAGCGGATGCGTCAGGCCGAGCAGGGCCTCGAGGAGCTCCAGAAGGTCGTCGACACGCTGATCATCATTCCGAACCAGAACCTGTTCCGTCTGGCCAACGAGAAAACCACCTTCACCGAAGCCTTCTCGATGGCCGACGACGTTCTGTATCAGGGCGTGAAAGGCGTGACCGACCTGATGGTCCGCCCGGGCCTCATCAATCTCGACTTCGCCGACGTGCGCGCGGTGATGGACGAGATGGGCAAGGCAATGATGGGCACCGGCGAAGCCACCGGCGAGGATCGCGCGGTTCAGGCGGCCGAGAAGGCGATCGCGAACCCGCTGCTCGACGAGATCTCGCTCAAGGGCGCGAAAGGCGTGCTGATCAACATTACCGGCGGCTACGACCTGACGCTGTTCGAACTCGACGAGGCGGCGAACCGGATCCGCGAAGAGGTCGACCCGGACGCAAACATCATCGTGGGTTCGACGCTGGATCCCGAGATGGAAGGCGCGATGCGCGTCTCTGTCGTCGCGACCGGCATCGACGCGCTGGCGAGCCCGGCGGAAATCCCGGTGCCGCGCCGCTCGCTGGCCGAGCCGCTGAAGCCCGCGGAAACCGCAGCCGAGGCCACCATCGAGCATGCACCCGCCGCGGCAGCCGCTCCGGCGCCGCAACCGGCACCCCAGCCTGCGCCGCAGCACGCGCCGGCGGCTCAGGCAGCCCCGCAGCCTGCGCCGCAACCGCAGCAGACCGCGCAAGAGCGGACCCTGTTCGATGCGCCCGCGGCGCGCGCCACGATGGATCAGCCGCGCGCCCACGAGGCCGCCGACGATCTGCCGCCGCCGGCCTACCGTCCGCAGCCTGCGCCGACGCAGGACCTGCATGTCGAAGACGGCGCGCATGACTATGTCGCACCGCGTCCGCGTCAGCCCGGCACCCCTTCGCCGGAGGCGCTGCGTCGCCTCGAGGCGGCGGTGAACAAGACCCCGTCGAACGCGCCCGCGCAGCGTCCGATGGCTGCGACTCGCCCCGCAGCGCAGCAGCAGCCGCAGCCGCAGGCAGAGCGTCCGCGTTTCGGGATCAACTCGCTGATCAACCGCATGACCGGTCACGGCCATGGCGAGCAGGGACACGCGCCGCAGCAGCACGCTCCGCAGCAGCCTGCGCCGCAGCCCCAGCAGCAGCGTCCGCAGACCGCTCAGCCGCGCGCGGAAGCCTACGATGACGAGCAATCCGACGATCAGGATCGCATCGAGATCCCGGCATTCCTGCGTCGTCAGGCGAATTAATCGGTCACAAAGACTTCACGAAACATCGAAAAGGGCCTGCGCGAGCGGGCCCTTTTCTATTGGAGAACAAAGGTTTACGTCCTCATACGCGGTGTTCCGCCAGATCACGGTCGCAATGTTTCAGGCCGTTACAAAGAGTGAATTGTTAACCGCGCCCTCTCTGACTAACTGATGCTGCGGCTCCCGAACCCGTGTGTTCGTTGATCGCCAGAGAAAAAAGTTGTGAGGTCTATCGTGCAGACGACGCTTGCCAAATCCGTGGCCTTTTCCGGCGTTGGGCTCCATTCGGGCGCCCCGGTCGAGATGCATGTGCATCCGGCGCCGTCGGGCCATGGCATCGTGTTCCGTCGCACCGATGTGTCCGGCGTGAACCCCCGCGTACCCGCCTTGTGGAGCAACGTGCCGAGCGCGACGCTCTGCACGCTGATCGAAAACGAGGATGGCGTCCAGGTCTCGACGATCGAGCATCTGATGGCGGCACTCGTCGGTTCTGGCATTCACAATGCGCTGATCTCGCTCGACGGGCCTGAAGTGCCGATCCTCGATGGCTCATCGGCCCCGTTCGTCGCCGAGTTCTGCGAAGCCGGTCTGCGGCACCTCGCCGCGGAACTGCGCGCGATCCGCATCCTCAAGCCGGTCGAAGTGCGCAACGGCAAGGCCGTCGCGCGACTCGAACCGGCCGCCAGCCTCGAGATCGATTTCGCGATCGACTTCACCGACGCCGCCATCGGCCGTCAGAGCAAGCGTCTCAAGATGGCCAACGGCGCCTTCGTGCGCGAGCTGATGGACAGCCGCACCTTCTGCCGCCTCGCCGATGTCGATGCGATGCGCGAGAAGGGGCTGAGCCTCGGCGGCACCTTCGAGAATGCCGTGGTCGTCGATGGCGACAAGGTTCTGAGCCCCGGCGGTTTGCGTCACGCGGACGAACCCGTGCGCCACAAGATGCTCGACGCGCTTGGCGATCTCGCGCTCGCGGGCGCGCCGATCCTCGGGCGTTATCGCGGCAACCGCGCGGGTCACGCGATGACGAACCAGCTTCTGCGGGCGCTGTTTGCGCGCCCCGATGCGTGGTGCTGGGAAACCTGCTCGCCCGCACAGGCTTACAGCCTGCCCGGAGCTGGTGTATGCTCGGCAGCGGCACTGGCATCGGCCTGAACGCATCGCGGCCCGGTCACGGGTTCGCGGGCATCGGGAAAAGGGGCGTCAAAACCCGCAAAGGCATTTTGCGCCCCGGATTTTTCTGTGCTAGGACATGCCGAACGGCCTCCGAACCGGGGCAGTGATTGACGGGTCCGGGGCCTTTCTCCGGCAACGAAAGAGGGATGGGGCAGGGCATGGCGCGCGGCAAATTAGCGGCAGCGAAACTCGGGGCTCTTGGTCTTGTTATGGCGCTTTCCGCCTGCGGTCCTGATCCGAACAAAGCACCGAACCTCGAAAACTTCACGGCCAAGCAAATCTACGAGCGCGGCGAATACGAGCTCGAGGTCGGCAATCCGCGCCGTCCCAACACCGCGCTGAAATATTTCTCCGAGGTCGAGCGGCTTTACCCCTATTCGCAATGGGCCAAGCGCGCCTTGATCATGGAAGCCTATGCTCAGCACAAGGCGAAGAATTACGAAGAAGCCCGCGCCTCGGCGCAGCGATTCCTCGACACCTATCCGGGTGACGAAGACGCGGCCTATGCGCAGTATCTTCTGGCGCTCAGCTATTACGATCAGATCGACGAGGTCGGTCGCGATCAGGGCCTGACCTTCCAGGCGCTGCAGGCGTTGCGCGACGTGATCGAGAAATACCCCGATTCCGAATATGCCCAGTCGGCTATGCTGAAATTCGACTTGGCCTTCGATCACCTCGCCGGCAAGGAGATGGAGATCGGGCGCTACTACCTCAAGCGCGGTAACTATACGGCGGCGATCAACCGCTTCCGCGTTGTGGTGGAACAATTCCAGACGACGACCCACACGCCCGAGGCGCTGGAACGTCTGGTGGAGGCCTATCTCGCGCTCGGCATCACCGATCAGGCGCAGACCGCCGCGGCGATCCTCGGCCACAACTTCCAGTCCTCGCCCTTCTATCAGGACGCGTACAACCTGCTGCAAAGGCGTGGGTTGAAGCCCGAGGCGAAGGGCGACGGGTGGCTGTCCAGCGTGTATCGACAGGTGATTCAGGGCAAGTGGCTCTGATCTGGGCCCTCATGGTCTGACATGCTTCATTCGCTGGATATCCGCGACATTCTGATTATCGAGAGGCTCGAGCTGGACTTCGGTCCCGGCCTCAACGTGCTGACCGGCGAGACCGGGGCGGGCAAGTCGATCCTGCTCGATTGCCTGGGCTTCGTCCTTGGTTGGCGCGGGCGCGCGGAACTCGTGCGTCAGGGCGCCGATCAGGGCGAGGTGACAGCGGTGTTCGAACTGCCCTCCGATCACCCCGCGCGCGACGTGCTGGCCGAGGCCGGCATTCCCGTAACTGACGAGTTGATCCTGCGTCGGGTGAATGCGCGCGACGGGCGCAAGACCGCTTGGATCAACGACCGCCGAGCGAGCGGCGACGTGCTGCGGCAAGTCTCTGCCTCGCTGGTGGAACTGCACGGTCAATCCGACGATGGCGGCTTGTTGAACGAACGCGGCCACCGCGCGCTGCTCGATGCCTTCGCGGGCCATTCCGAGCTGCTGGAGGCCACCCGCTCCGCCTGGAAAGCGCGCGCTGCTGCGGCGCGCAAGCTGGAGGCGGCGCGTAGCTCACTCGCGGCCGTGAAAGAGGAAGAGGAATTCCTGCGCCACGCCGTGAAGGAATTCGACTCGCTCGATCCCAAGCCCGGAGAGGAAGCCGAACTCGACGGTCAGCGCCGCCTGATGCAGGGTGCCGCAAAAATCCGCGAAGATGTGTCCCGCGCCTTTGCCGCTCTGGGCCCGGAAGGGGCGGAGGGGATGATGCGCGACGCCGATCGCTGGCTGCAGGGCGCTGCGGACCGGGCCGAAGGGCGACTCGACGCGCCGCTGGAGGCGTTGGAGCGCGCGTTCCTCGAATTGGGCGAGGCAGCCCAAGGCGTGGAGACCGCACTTGATGCGCTCGATTTCGACCCGCATGCCTTGGAGGCCTGCGAGGAACGTCTGTTCGCGATCCGCGGTTTGGCCCGCAAGCATGGCGTGCTGGCCGATGAACTGGCCGATTTCGCCGAAGGCCTGCGCGAGAAGCTTGCTGCGCTGGACGCGGGCGAGGAGGGGATCGGTGCGCTAGAAGCCGACCTCGCGAAAGCCGGTGCAACCTATGACAAGGCCGCCGTGGCCCTGTCGCAGGCGCGCGCCGAGGCCGCGGGGCAGCTCGATGCCGCGATGGCGGGCGAGTTGGCTCCGCTGAAGATGGACCGCGCCGTGTTCGAGACGCGCCTGTCCGAGGGCGAGCCCGGGCCGGAAGGCACCGATACCGTGCGCTTCACCGTCGCCACCAACCCCGGCGCGCCGGCGGGCCCGCTCAACAAGATCGCCTCCGGAGGCGAACTGTCGCGCTTCCTGCTGGCGCTGAAAGTCGTGCTCGCGCGCGGCACCGATACGCTGACCCTGATCTTTGACGAGATCGACCGCGGCGTGGGCGGAGCCACCGCCGATGCCGTGGGGCGCCGCCTCGCAAAGCTGGCCGAAGGGGCGCAAGTCCTCGTCGTCACCCACTCTCCGCAGGTCGCCGCCCGTGGCGCCACCCATTTCCGCGTCGCGAAATCGGTGACTGACGGCATGACCACGTCCGAGGTCCGCGCGCTGGCCACAGCAGAGCGCACCGACGAGATCGCCCGGATGATCGCCGGTGCAGAAGTCACCGACGCCGCGAAGGCTGCGGCGCTGGACCTGCTGAAGGGGTAGGGGAGCGCCGCTTACCCCGCCTCCACGACGAACTGCGCGGCGACGATTTGCCAGCCATTCGGCGTCAGTTCCAGCGTTGCGGCCAGCGTGCAGCCGATGCGGCCGGCATCGGCGCCGTTCTCGGTGATGATCCCGGTCAGGACGAAGCGCTGCAGGACGACCGCTGCCTCGGCGCCGACAGGGCGCGATTTGGCCTTGCCGGTCACCAGCCGCGCGCGCGAGAAGGCGCCGGCGAGTTCGCCTGCGAACAACTCCGCGATCTGGGTGCGACCGGAGGCGACTCCACCCGTCAGCGAGATGAAATCGGCATCTTCCGCGAAAAATCCCGCAAGCGCCTGCGCATCGCGCGCGCCCCAGGCTTTTGCGAAGGCGCGGGGCAGCGCGTCCGGAGTCTCGAAGCTCATTCGTCCTGCTCCACCAGTTTACCGGGATTGAGAATGTTCTGCGGGTCGAGCGCGCGTTTGATCTGGCCCATCACGTCCCAGCCCGCGCCATGCTCGTCGCGCATGTAGCCCGTCTTGCCCATGCCGATGCCGTGCTCGCCAGTGACGGTGCCCTGCATTTCGAGCGCGCGTTCGGCCATCTTCGCGGCCACTTTCTTGGCACGTTTGAACTCGTCCTTATCCTCGGGATCGAGCAGCAGGACAGAGTGGAAATTCCCGTCGCCGACATGGCCCACAACGGGACCGATCAACCCGGCCTCGATGATGTCGCGCTTGGTCGCGGCCACGGCCTCGGCCAGCCGCGAGATCGGCACGCAGATATCGGTCACCAGTCCCATGCAGCCGGGGCGATGCGCGATCGTGGCGGGGTAGGCGCCGTGACGCATCTTCCACAGCTTGTTGCGGTCCTCGGTCGTCGTCGCCCATTGGAAATCTGCGCCGCCCATCTCGGCCACGACTTCGCCGAACCGCTCGGACGCCTCGGTCACGCCGCTTTCCGAGCCGTGGAACTCGATCATCAGATGCGGTTTCGCGGGGAAATCGGTGCCGTTGGCCTCGTTGAAGATCTGCGCGGTGAGGTCGTCGACGAATTCGATCCGCGCCATCGGGATGCCCATCTGGATCGTCATCTGCACCGTCTCGACCGCCGCTTCCAGCGTATCGAAGGCGCAGACCGCAGAGGAGATCGCCTCGGGCTGGCCATGCAGGCGCAACGTCAATTCGGTGATGATCCCGAGCGTGCCTTCCGAACCCAGCATCAGCGCGGTCAGGTCATATCCGGCGGAGGATTTCTTCGCGCGGCTGCCGGTGCGGATGATGCGGCCATCGGCCAGCACCACTTCCAGCGCCGCCACATTGTCGCGCATCGAGCCATAGCCCACCGTCGTCGTCCCGCTCGCCCGGGTCGCCGCCATGCCGCCAAGCGAGGCATTCGCGCCCGGATCGACCGGGAAGAACAGCCCCGTCGCGCGCAGATCCTCGTTCAGCGCCACGCGAGTCACGCCGGGCTGGACGCGGACCTGCATATCCTCGGCCAGAACCTCCACCACTCGGTCCATCTTCATCAGGTCGAGGCTGACCCCGCCGCGCACCGGCACGGCGTGCCCCTCCAGCGAGGTGCCCGTGCCGTAGGGCGTGATCGGCACGTCATGCGCGGCGCAGATCTTCACGATCTGGCTGACTTCTTCGGTGCTGGTCGGATAAGCCACGGCATCGGGGGGTGAGAAGGGAAACCACGTCTCGTTGCGGCCATGTTGGTCGCGCGCGCCTTTCGAGGTATCGAGCCGGTCGCCCAGCAAAGTTTCGAGTTCCGCCAGCGCCTCTGCCAGTGCCATGCAACGCCTCCCATGTCTTGCTGCCAAAGGTTTAGGCTCAGCCGCGCGGGAGTGAAAGGGTTTCAGCGGATTGTCGGCGGTTTTTGTCTCGGATCAAGGATTTGTCGCGAATCTTTGCCTAGGCAGCAGCGTGCAGGTCTCGCAGACTTGCAGTGCAGGAAAAAGAAGGAGCGCGCCAATGATGTTCGAGAGCCGGAAATGGGACGAGATCGAGGTCGGCCAGTCAGCCGAATTGAAGCGGCTATGCACTGCCGACGATTTCTACGTTTTCGCCGCCGCCTCCGGCAATCACAACCCGGTCCATCTCGAAGACGAGGATGGCGATGGCGATGGCCGGAAGGAGGCCTACGCGCCGGGCATGTTCGTGGCCTCTCTGATCACCGCCGTGCTGGGCAACCTGCTGCCGGGGCCGGGGACGCTCTACCGCGCGCAAAGCCTGCGCTTCCATGATCACGCGATGGCGGGTCAAGAGCTCTGCGCCCGCGTCGAGGTTCTCGAGAAGCTGCCCGGCGAGCTGCTGCGGATGAAGACGGAAGTGCGCCGTGTGGGCGATGACGCGCTGATCGTCGAGGGCGAGGCCGAGGTCCATGCCCCGCAGAAACACCTGAAATTCGATGCGCTCGAAGTGCCCGGCCTGATCTCGCAGCGCCATCGCCATTTCGAGAAACTGCTGGAGAAGGCCGAGCCGCTGCCCGATCTGGTCACCGCCGTCGTCTGCCCCGAAGAGCCGGTGTCGCTTGACGGTGCGCTCCTCGCCGCCGAGCATCACCTGATCGAGCCGCTGCTGATCGGCCATCCCGAAAAGATCATGTCGGTCGCGAAAGAGCTCGGCCGCGACGTGACCAAGTTCGAGATCCTGCCCGCCGAGACCGCCCGCGATGCCGCGCGCATGGCGGTGCAGCTGGTCAACGAGGGGCGCGCCGGCGCGGTGATGAAGGGCCATCTGCATACCGATGCGCTTTTGAAGCCGATGCTCGACAAGAATACCGGGCTGCGGATCGGCAAGCGCTTCACCCATGTCTTCGTCATGGATGTGCCGGGCGTTGTGCATCCGCTGATCGTCACCGATGCCGCGATTAATATCGCGCCCGATCTCGAGACCAAGGTGCATATCGTGCAAAACGCGATCGACGTGGCGATCTCGATCGGGATCGAGGTGCCGAAAGTGGGCGTGCTGTCTGCAGTCGAGACCGTGACGCCCGCGATCCCGTCGTCCCTCGATGCGGCGCTGCTGTCGAAAATGGCAGAGCGCGGGCAGATCACCGGGGGCGAAGTCGATGGCCCGCTCGCGATGGACAATGCGGTCGATCTGGCCGCCGCGCGCACCAAGGGCATTCGTTCCGCCGTGGCGGGCCGGGCCGAGGTGTTGGTCGCACCCGGGATCGATTCCGCGAATATGCTGGCCAAGCAGCTCGCTTACATCTCCCACGCGGAAGGCGCGGGGCTGATGCTGGGCGCGAAGGTGCCGGTGATCCTGAACTCGCGCTCCGATAGCGGGATGGCGCGGCTGGCCTCTGCCGCCGTGGCCTCGATCCACTACCACCGCACCTGCGGGGGCCGCGCATGAGCACCCGTGCGATTCTGACACTGAACTCCGGCTCGTCCTCGCTGAAGCTGGGGTTGTTCTCGGAAGACCTCGAGACGCTCGCGCTTGGCCATGTCGACCGGATCGGACGGCGCGAGGCGGCGATGAAACTCAGCGGACCCGATGGATCGCCACTGCCGCTGCCCGCCTCCGCGCCAGATGACTTCGTCACCAATGCGGCGGCGCTACACACTGCGCTTGCGGCCTTCCAGTCGGCCTTTCCCGGGCTGGAAGTGATCGCGGTCGGCCACCGGATCGTGCATGGCGGGATCGACCACGCCGCGCCGGAACCCCTGTCCGAGCCGCTCATGGCGGAGTTGGCCAAGCTCGCCCCCTTCGCGCCGCTGCACCAGCCACATAACCTCGCCGGCGTCCGTGCCGCGGTCGATACCTTCCCCGGCACGCCGCAGGTCGCCTGCTACGACACCGCCTTTCATCGCGGCCATCCCTTCGTCAGCGACACATTCGCGCTGCCGCGCCGCTATTACGAGCAGGGGGTGCGCCGCTACGGCTTCCACGGACTGAGCTATGATTTCATCAATGGCGAACTGACGCGGACCGAGCCCGAGTTGCACAAGGGGCGGATGATCGTGGCGCATTTAGGCTCGGGTGCGTCGATGTGCGCGATCGAGAACGGCCAGTCCGTCGCCTCGACAATGGGGTTCTCCGCGCTGGAAGGCCTGCCGATGGGCACACGCCCGGGCGAACTGGACCCCGGCATCCTGCTCTACATGATGGATCAGGAGGGGATGAGCCCGTCCGAGATTTCGACGCTGCTCTACAAGGAATCGGGCCTATTGGGCATGTCCGGCATTTCCAACGACATGCGCACGCTCGAGGCCTCGGACGATCCCAAGGCAAAAGAAGCGATCGACTATTTCTGCTTCCGCATCAAGCGTCAGATCGGCGCGATGGCGGCGGCGATGGGCGGCCTGGACGGGATCGTCTTTACCGGCGGGATCGGGGAGAACTCGGCGCGCGTGCGCGCGCAGGCCTGCGAGGGTCTGGGCTTCCTCGGGGTGGAGATCGATGCCACGGGCAACAGCGCGAATGCGCGCGAGATCGGGGCGGGCGCGGTTCGGGTTCTCGTGATCCCGACCAACGAGGAAATCGTCATCGCGCGGGCGGCGAAGGCGGTACTCGACCTTTAGACGACGGCGCATGCGGCCCCTGCGGGACGCTCCGCGGGGGATATTTAGACCAATACGAAAGAGGGGACCCAGCTTTTCGGCTTGGTAAAAATATCCCCGCCGGAGGCATCCCCGGCATACTGTGCGCGCAGCCTCAGATCGGCGCGCAGGCGGTTTGCAGCCACGCCTTGGCGCCCTCGCTGACCTTGGGCCCGATACGCTCCAGAACCTCGGCGTGATAGGCGTTGAGCCAGTCGCGCTCCTCGGGGCCGAGCAGATCGATGTCGATCAGCCGGCGGTCGATCGGCACCCAGGTCAGCGTCGAGAAAGAGAGCTGGTCGCGGTTGTCGCCCTTGGCCTCGGCCTCTTCGGTGAGGATCAGGTTCTCGATCCGGATGCCGAATGCGCCTTCGCGGTAATAGCCCGGTTCGTTCGACAGGATCATTCCGGGTTCGAGCGGCAGGGTCGAGACGCGCGAGATCCGCGCGGGGCCTTCGTGCACGCAAAGCGCAGCGCCGACGCCGTGGCCTGTGCCGTGATCGTAATCCCAGCCCTCGGCCCACAGGGGCGCACGGGCGAGCGCATCGAGATGGGCCCCCGCCACGTTGCGCGGGAAGCGCGTACGCGACAGTGCGATCATGCCCTGCAACACCCGGGTGAAGGGACGTTTGGCGTCTTCCGGTACATCGCCCACGGCGACGGTGCGGGTGATGTCGGTGGTGCCGTCGACATATTGCCCGCCCGAATCCACCAGCAGCAACTCACCCGGTTTCACGGGGCGGTTGGTGTCCTCGTTCACGCGGTAATGGACGATCGCGCCATTGCCGCCCGCGCCGCAGATCGTCTCGAAGGAGATGTCGAGCAGCGCATTGGTATCGCGGCGGAAGCCCTCGAGGGCGGTGACCACGTCGATCTCGGTCAGCTGGCCTTTCGGGGCCTCCGCGTCGAGCCAGCTGAGGAATTCGACCATCGCGGTGGCGTCGCGCAGATGGGCGGCTTCCATGCCCGCGATTTCGGCTGCGTTCTTGCGCGCTTTCGGCAGAATGCAGGGATCGCGCGCCTCAACGATCTTGGTGTCGTGATCGGCCAGCAACAGAGAGACAGCGAGCGGCGCGCTGTCGGGGTCAACCAGCACCGGGCCTTCGATCGCTTCCAGCGCGGCGGTCAGGCTGTCGGGCGGCAGGATCGAGACCCCGTCGCCCAGATGGGCGCGCAGATCGGCGTCGAATTTCGCGTCATCGGCGAAGAGCTTCACCGTGCCGTCGTCGAAGAGTACCGCGAAGGACTGAACCACCGGGTTGCGGGGGATATCCGCGCCGCGAATGTTCAGCAGCCAGCAGATCGAATCCGGCAGGGTGAGCACGGCGGCCGCGATATCCTCTTCGCGCAGGTCTTCGGCCAGACGCGTGCGTTTCTCCGCCGCAGTCTCGCCTGCGAATTCCGCCGGATGGATGCGGGCGGGCTCGGCGGGCGGGGCAGGGCGGTCGTCCCAGACGCGGTCCACGAGGTTCTCGCTCTCGATCAGCGCGATGCCGGTGCCTTCAAGCCCCTCGCGGATCTTCGCGATCTCGGATTTGGTGTGCAGCCACGGGTCGAAGCCGATCTTGGCGCCTGCATGGGCGTTTTCCGTCAACCAGTCGGCTGGTTTCACCTCGGGCCAGCTCACCGGCGTGAAGTGGTCGAGCGAGACCTCGGCGCGTACCTGCACCCGGTAGCGGCCATCGACGAAGACGCCTGCGATCTCGGGCAGCGCGATGCAGAAGCCCGCCGAGCCGGTGAAGCCGGTCAGCCAAGCCAGACGCGCATCGCAAGGCGCGACATATTCGCCCTGATGTGCGTCGGCCCGAGGAATGATGAAGCCGTCGAGCCCGGCGGCTGACATGGCTTCGCGCAGCGCCGCCAGCCGGGGTGGGCCCAGTTCGGGGCGCGATTGCACCGAGAAATCCTGAAACATCAGATAGCCTTCTTGATCCCGAGGAAGCGGGCGCGGGCCCGCGGATCGCTGTCGAAGAGGGAGGCGAGCTGTTCGGTCATGGCGCCCGCCAGTTGCTCCACATCGGTGATCGTCACCGCGTGCTGGTAATAGCGCGTCACGTCATGGCCGATGCCGATGGCGATCAGCTCCACCGCGCGGCGGCGCTCCACCATGGCGATCACGTCGCGCAGGTGTTTCTCCAGATAGATCGCGGGGTTCACCGACAGCGTCGAGTCGTCCACCGGTGCACCGTCCGAGATCACCATCAGGATCTTGCGCTGCTCGGTCCGGGCGAGCATCCGGCGATGCGCCCATTCCAGCGCCTCGCCGTCGATGTTCTCCTTCAGCAGACCTTCCTTCATCATCAGGCCCAGATTGGCCCGCGTCCGGCGCATCGGCGCGTCGGCCCGCTTGTAGATGATGTGGCGCAGGTCGTTGAGGCGTCCGGGGCTTTGCGGGCGGCCATCTGCAAGCCATTTCTCGCGCGATTGCCCGCCTTTCCAGGCGCGGGTGGTGAAGCCGAGGATCTCGACCTTCACGTCGCAGCGCTCCAGCGTGCGGGCGAGCACGTCGGCGCAGATCGCCGCGATCGAGATCGGGCGACCGCGCATCGAGCCGGAATTATCCAGCAGTAGCGTCACCACCGTGTCGCGGAACTCGGTGTCCTTCTCGACCTTGAAGCTGAGCGGCGTGGTCGGGTTCGCGACGACACGGGCCAGGCGGCCCGCATCGAGCATCCCTTCCTCGCGGTCGAATTCCCACGCACGGTTCTGCTGCGCCTGCAGGCGGCGCTGCAGCTTGTTGGCGAGCCGCGAGACAGCCCCTTTCAGCGGGTCCAGCTGCTGATCGAGATAGAGGCGCAGACGCTCCAGCTCGGCCGGTTCGGCCAAGTCCTCGGCGGCGATCTCCTCGTCGAATTCGGTCGTGTAGACCACGTAATTCGGGTCGGCCTGCGAATGCGGCGGGGGCGGCGGTGGCTCCAGCGGCGCATCGGCCTGCGGCATATCCATCTCGTCGCTCATTTCCTGATCGGCGAGATCGTCGGAGCTGACGGAGGTCTGGGTCTGGTCGTCCTGCGCTTCCTGGCTGGATTCGGGCGAGGCCTCGGCGTCGTCGTCTTCCTGCTCGTCGCGGGCCTGCTCTTCGCCCTGTTCCTCGTCGGCGTTCTCTTCCTGCTCGTCCTCGGCGTCGTCGCCCATCTCCTCGTCGGGATCGTCGCCCAACTGATCGGCATAACCGAGATCGGCGATCACCTTGCGGGTGAGGCGCGCAAAGGCGGCCTGATCGGCAAGGACGTGTTTGACGTTTTCCAGATCGTCGCCCGCCGATTGCTCGATGAAGGGGCGCCACAGATCGAGCACGTTATCCGCGCCGGGCGGCAATTTCCGGCCGGTCGCCAGTTCGCGCACGAAATAACCCGCGGCGACCGAGAGCGGCGCTTCCTCGGGAGCGCGAATCTGGGCGTAACCCTTGCGCTCTGCCTCATGGGCGATCTTGGCGTCGATATTCGACAGGGTGCCCGGCATGTCGCGCGCGCCCAACGCTTCACAGCGCGCGGTCTCCATCGCCTCGTAGATCGCGCTCGCCAACTCGCCCGACGGGGCGTAACGGCTGTCGATCTTGGCGTCGTGGTGACGGCGGCGCATCGCCATCGCATCGGCCGTGCCGCGCGCCAGCAGAACCTCGTCGCGGCTCATCCGGCGCGAAACCTGCGGCAGGCGCATCGTATCGGCGGTCATTCCCGAAGGATCGACCGTGTAGCTCACCGTCATGTCGGGCGCGTCGGCCATCGTCTTGGTGGCTTCGGCCAGCGCCTTTTTGAAGGGATCCGCGGGGTTGTCGGAAGGCTTGCTCATGGCCTCAGATAAAGCACCGCGCGCGCCGACCCGCAAGAGCCGATCGCGTAAGCGGGCGATGCGGCGCGGACGGGCAGCGCCGCCGGCGCGGTTCCCGCATTTGACGCGCGACACTCGTTCGCATCCGCACATAACTCCCGGTTGGAAGCGGGCGATTACGTCTTAGGTTAACTCGCAACACGGACAGCACGTCTCCCCCCGTGGCCCTTCCTCCCCCGAGGGCCTTCCCGTGCGACATACCGGAAAGGAGTTCGACATGAGCGAGACCCTGAATATCGGCCTGATCGTCGGCACGACCCGCGAAGGTCGCTTCGCCGACCGCGCGCTCGAATGGTTCGAGACCAAGATCGCTGCGCGCGACGACATGCGCTACGAGGTTCTGGATCTGCGCGAAGCCGCGCTGCCCTTCTTCGACGAGGCGGGCCCGCCCGCCGCGAAACCCGTGACCAGCGAGAACGCGCGCGCTTGGGGCGAAAAGCTCAAGGAATTCGACGGGTTCATCGTGGTGACGGCGGAGTACAACCACTCAATTCCCGCGACGATCAAGAACGCTTTCGACTACGCGTTCGAGGGCTGGCGCCGCAAGCCGCTGGGCACCGTCGGCTATGGCGGCGTGGGCGCGGCCCGCGCGGTCGAGCATCTGCGCCTCGTCGCGATCAATTTCGGCATGGTGCCCGTCGCGGGTGCGGTCAGCATTGGCGGTGCTGATTTCGTGAAGGCCTCGCAGGGCACGCCGATCGCGGAACTGGGCGACCATCTCGACGGTCCGGCGAAAACGCTGCTCGACGACATGGCCTTCTGGGGTCAGGCGGCGAAACTTGCCAAGATCGAAGCAGAAAATCGTCAGGCCGCGTGATCCGACCCCGCCTGTTTTTCGTAGTTAGTTGAGTAACGAGTACCAGCCCGGCCTTTGTGCCGGGCTTTTTGCGCCGCTCCTCGCGAAGAGGTCGCAGCGCGAGCGGTTACTGGAAAAGCCCCGAGCAGATCATCGGCATCCAGTCCGCGCGCAGCGTACTCAGCGGGAAGGCGCGACGATCCTGCGAGCCTTTCGCCTCCTGCCCGCGCCGCGTCATGACGTAATCCCCATTGAGCAGGTTGACGTCGCAGGTGCCGGTATTCTCGTTATCGATCCGGTCGTAGAAGCTGTAGCTGTAGCCCGAGACGACAAAACCACCATTGCGCCACGCGATGGAATAGGTGCTCTCCCACGGGTTGCGCCCGATGCCGATCTGCTCGGAATGCAGCTTGAACGCGCCGTTGGGAAGCGGCTCGAGAGATGGCGTCTGGCCGCCTGCCTGACCGGAGAAGACAACCCGCTCGACCGTCATCTCGCGCTTCAGTCCGAAGGTCGGATCGCCGAGATAGACCACCAGATCGGCTGCATCCGCACCGTTCTGCACCAGCATCGCCGCATCCTGCGTGCCGTCGCCGTTCCAATCGCCGGTGAGCGCCGCGAAAATCTCGCCATCCTTGGGCGCCTCCTGGGCTGCCGCCGCGAAGGGCAGCAGCGCCGCGAGAAGCACGCCCCGGATCGCGAGGCGCGGCATCACGAGGCGATGGCCGCCGCCGATTCCGGCAGCTCCTCGTCGAAGAGGCGCTGGTAGAATTCGGCCACGGTCTGACGCTCCAGCTCGTCGCACTTGTTGAGGAAGCTCAGGCGGAACGCGTAGCCGATATTGTCGAAGATGCGCGCGTTCTGGGCCCAGGCGATCACCGTACGCGGCGACATCACCGTCGAGAGATCGCCATTCATGAAGGCGGTCCGCGTCAGGTCGGCCACGGTCACCATCTGGCTGATCACCTTGCGGCCCTCGGCCGTGTTGTATTGCGGGTTCTTCGACAGAACGATCGCGACTTCGGCGTCGTGGCTGAGATAGTTCAGCGTCGAGACCAGCGACCAGCGGTCCATCTGGCCCTGGTTGATCTGCTGGGTGCCGTGGTAGAGGCCCGTCGTGTCGCCCAGACCCACCGTGTTCGAGGTCGCGAACAAACGGAAATAGGGGTTGGGCGTGATCACTTCGTTCTGGTCGAGCAGCGTCAGCTTGCCGTCTGCTTCCAGCACCCGCTGGATCACGAACATCACGTCGGCGCGGCCCGCATCATATTCGTCGAAGACGATCGCGGTCGGGTTGCGCAGCGCCCAGGGCAGGATTCCCTCGTGGAACACCGTCACCTGCTTGCCATCGACCAGCTTGATCGCATCCTTGCCGATCAGGTCGATCCGGCTGACGTGGCTGTCGAGGTTGACGCGCACACAGGGCCAGTTCAGGCGGGCGGCGACCTGTTCGATATGGGTCGATTTCCCGGTGCCGTGATAACCCTGGATCATCACGCGGCGGTTATAGGCAAAGCCTGCGAGGATCGCCATCGTGGTGTCGGGGTCGAATTTGTAGGTGGAGTCGATCTCCGGCACGCGGTCGGTGCGCTCTGCAAACCCTTTGACCTTCATGTCGGAATCGAGGCCGAACACCTCGCGCAGGTCGATTTCTTCGGTGGGCTTGGCGGTCTGGTCGAGCATCGCGGACGTCCTTTCGTGGTTGGGTCGATTTGTGAACCATCGCGCGCAGGCGTGCAAGGGGGCGATGGTGCGCGATGCGCGGGGCTTTTATCGGCCCGTTCCCGCCAGTGTGGCTTGGAGTGAGTTGACCCGGACCCGGCATCCGCTAGAAAGACGCGAAAGCTTGAGGTGCATCATGCAGCATTACGAATACAAGGTCATCCCGGCGCCCGCGCACGGCGACAAGGAGCGCGGCCTGAAATCCGGCGCCGACCGTTTCGCCCATGCGCTTTCCGGCGTGATGAACGAGATGGCGGCGCGCGGCTGGGAATACCTGCGCGCAGAGACCCTGCCTGCGGAAGAGCGCACCGGCCTGACGGGGAAGTCCACGGTCTATCACAACCTGCTGGTCTTCCGCCGCCCGACCAGCGCCGATCCGGCGCAGGCGATCGGTGCACATCCCGACCCCGAGGCTGCGGCGAATGACGAGGACGCGCCCGAGGCCAAGCGCCGCGCGCTTCTCGCCGATGCGCCCGAGGGCCGTGCGCCGAAACTGCGCGCCAGCCGCGACGGGTCGTCAGGCGACGGGGACTGACCGTTACGGACAGGGCGAAGGTAGGGCGGCTTGGAACCGGACCAATCCACCCGAAACGTGCCGCGCGCCCGCACCGGCGCGCCAGTCGCGTTGCCGTCGCGACGCTCCTTGCTCGCCCTTGATCCGCGCAATTAGCGGCCCCATTTCCGCCCGACCCCCTTTCAACATCCGTCATTTCCAGTAGACTGCGTGACCCGACTCGGAGGCAGGCCCAAATGCCGCCCCGAAGTGGCATTCGGGCAGCAGGCAAGAGGCAAGCATGAGCAACAGCGATCCTTTCGGCTTCAACATTTCGGCCGCGGCGGACAAGAAGCGCCGCTCGCGTGGCAGACGCGGCATGTCGGGGGCTTTCGAGACCTCGACCCGGATCTGCGACAAGGAAGGCTGCAACGAGCCGGGCAAATACCGTGCGCCGAAAAGCCCGAAAATCCTCGACGACTACTACTGGTTCTGCAAGGACCACGTCCGCGAGTACAATCTGAACTGGAATTATTTCCAGGGTCAGTCCGAGGAGGAATTCCAGGCTTTCCTGGACAATGCGACCGTCTGGGAACGGCCCACGAAGCCCTTCAGCAAGGCCAAGGAAGAGGCGGGCTGGGCGCGTCACGGCATCTCGGACCCGCATGAGATCCTCGGCGACAACGCCACGAAGAACCCGGGCCGGACGATGGGGCGCAAGCTGCCGCCGACCGAACGCCGCGCGCTCGACATTCTCGAGGCGAAGGACTCGATGTCCAAGGCCGAGATCCGCAAGTGCTACAAGGCGCTGATCAAGGTGCTGCACCCGGATATGAACGGCGGCGACCGCTCGCAGGAAGAGATGCTTCAGGAAGTCGTCTGGGCTTGGGACCAGCTGAAGGACAGCCGCAACTTCAAGTGACGGCAGGGGGGGCTCTGCCCCCCGCGCTGCGCGCGTCCCCCGGGATATTTTCGCAAACCCGAAGCAAAGAGGCGCGCTCAAATCCTCGGGCTTGCCGAAATATCCCGGGGTGAATGCCGCAGGCAGAGGGGCTGCGCCCCTCGCACCCGTTGCCATCGCGCGCCCTTCCCATTCCGTGCCTCCGCCCCATCTCTAAGGGAGGAGGTGCTTCATGAACCCGTTTCCGAGTCTGCACGCCGCTCTGGCGCTCGCCCTGACGATCCCCGTCCTCTCGAGCCTCGGCTTTGCGCCCCTCGCCGCGCCTGCCGCCGCGCAGAACGTGGGCGAGAAGCCGATAAGCCGCGATCTTCCTTTCGTCCTCAAGCCGGTGGCGCTGCTGGAAAACCCATGGGCGATCGCGCCCTTGCCCGACGGATCGGTGCTGGTGACCGGCAAGGCGGGCAAGATGTGGCATGTCACGGGCGGCGGGGCGCATGCGGTGGCCGGCATGCCGGAGGTGCAATATAGCGGCCAGAACGGGCTGCTCGATGTTGCGGTGCCGCCCAATTTCGCTGAGACGCGCGAGGTCTATATCACCTATGTCGCGCCGGATAACGCGCTGCATCTGGCGCGTGGGGTGCTGGATGGCACCCAGCTCACGCAGCTGAAGACGATCTGGCAGCAGACGCCGGGCGGGCGTGGCCAGCCGGGCGGGATCGTCGCCTTCGGGCCCGACGGAATGGTTTATCTCACGGTCGGCGACCGGATGCAGCCCGACACCGCGCAGGACCCGGGCAACCCGCGCGGCAAGATCCTGCGCCTGACCCGCGAAGGTCAGCCCGCGCCCGGCAATCCCCATGAAGGGGCGGGCGGTGTGCGCGCCGAGACGTGGACTGAAGGGCACCGCAACCAATACGGCCTCGCTTTCACGCCGGACGGCAAGCTCTGGGAGCACGAGATGGGCCCGCGTGGCGGCGACGAGCTGAACCTGATCGAGAAGGGCAGGAATTACGGTTGGAACGCGGTCTCGAACGGCCGACACTATTCCGGCCAGCCGATCCCGGATCACGACACGCGGCCCGAATTCGCTGCGCCGAAGCTCTGGTGGACGCCGGTGATAGCGCCGGCAGGGCTTGCGGTCTATCAGGGCCGCGACTTTCCCGACTGGCAAGGCGATATGCTGATCGGCGGGCTCGCCGGGCAGGGGCTGGCGCTGGTGGCGGGCGACGGCTCGGACCAGATCGCGCGCTGGAACCTGCAGATGCGTGTGCGCGACGTGGCCGTGGGGCCCAATGGCGAGGTCTGGATCATCGAGGACGCGGGCGAGGGCGCTCTCTACCGGCTGATGCCGAAATGAGCTTGCCCGGCGCTTGACCGAAAACGGCGATGCGCGCATCCGAGCGCGGCGCGGCCGGAATTGGCGAAGGTCAGGCAGGGGGCCCCGCCTTTCCATTCGCGGGCTTATATTCGGCCCAGCCAAGGCGCGACCTTATTCCCGCCCCGGCGCATCGCCAGATCAAATCACCAGACGATGCCGCCGCACAGGGAGATACCCACGAGCACGGGTTCCGATTGGCTTGCCTCGGACTATTCGCGGTGGATCTGGAACGGCGCCCAGCTCTGGCTCACCGGCATGATCTCGATCGAGTTGATGTTCACATGCGCGGGCAGGGCGGCGACCCAGTAGATGCTCTCGGCGATATCCTCGGGCTGCAGCGGATCGGCCCCGGCATAGAGCTTGTCATAGGCCGCCTTGTCGCCACCGGTGCGCACGAGGGTGAATTCGCTCTCCGACAGACCCGGCTCGATCGAGGTCACGCGCACGCCAGTGCCCGACAGGTCCGAGCGCAGCCCAAGCGAGAACTGCTGCACGAAGGCTTTCGTGCCGCCATAGACATTGCCGCCCGGATAGGGCCAGTTCGCCGCGATCGAGGCGAGGTTCACGATCAGCCCGCGGCGCGCGATCAGCCGATCCAGCGTGAGCCGCGTCATCACCGCGAGCCCGGTGATATTGGTGTCGATCATCGCGCGCCAGTCATCCAGATCGCAGTCCTGCGCAGGCGCGGTGCCGCGCGCGAGGCCCGCATTGTTGATAAGCGCGTCGATCTGCGCGAAACCTTCGGGCAGGCTGTCGAGCGCTGCACGCGTCGCCGCCTCGTCGCGGATGTCGAAGCACAGGGGATGCGCGACCTCCGGTCCGCCGAGTGCCTCGACCAGCGCGTCGAGCCGTTCCTGACGGCGCCCGGTCACGATGACCTTCCAGCCCTCATGGGCGAAACGGCGGGCGATTGCGTCGCCGAACCCTGCGGTGGCTCCGGTGATGAGGGCGGTCTTGGTCATGAAGGGGCCTTCCTGTCTTGCTGCCTGTCGGGCCGCGCGTCTCGGCGCGGCGGTCGCGGCCAGTCTGTCTCTCTGGTCTGCCGGTGCGACAGGGCCAGTCGGGAATTTCCCATGGGGCCAGTCCTGCGCGCCTGCTCGGCGGTTGCCGCGGCACGATAGGGGCAGGGGGCCGGAACTGCAATTTCACGGGCGCGTGACTGCGTCCCTGTCGCCCGCGTCCCGGAAATCAGCTCTCGGGATGAAGCACCTTCGCGAAACCGGTGCGCACGACCTCGCGGATCACGTCAGCGAAGACCGACGGAATGCGCGCGCTGCGCCGGGTCAGCAGCCCGATCGAGCGCATCACCCGCCCGCGCCGGAACGGCACGAGGGCGATATCCCGTCCGGCCTGCTCGACCTCCGAATGGGCATAGAGCGCGGGCAGGAGCGTGATGCCCATATTCATCGCCACCATCTGGCGCAGCGCATCGAGGCTGCTGCCCTCGTAATCCTGCCGCAGGGTGGTTTTCATCTCGCGCGCCAGCTCCACAAGCTGGGCATGCAGCGAAAACCCGTTCGACAGAACGAGCAGCGTCTCGCCCGCGAGATCGGCATCCTCGACATTTGTCTTCTCCGCAAGGCGATGATCCCCGGCGACGGCAAGCTGGAGGGGTTCGCGGAACAGTCGGGTGACGGTGAAATCCGACGAGAGCACCGGCAGCTGCGTCAGGACCAGATCAAGGCGGCCCGCGCGCAGATCGTCGAGCAGGGCGCTCGGCTGCCCGTCGCGGATGAACAGGCGCAGCTCGGGGTGCTCGGCGTGGAGCCGTCGCACCACGCTCGGCAGCAGATAGGGCCCGAATGTCGCCGATGCCCCGAGTCGATAGGTCCCGGCAAGGCCCGCGCGTGTATGTTCGGCGAGGCCCGCAAGGGCTGCGACCTCGTCGAGAATGCCGTCGATCCGCGCACGCACCTCGCGCCCGGCAGCCGTCAGCACCGCGCCGCTGCGTCCGCGTTCGACGAGGGCTGCACCGAGCGTGTCCTCGAGATTGACGATCTGCTGGCTCAGCGAGGGCTGACTCACGCCGACACGCTCGGCCGCTTTGCGGAAGTTCCCGGCATCCGCGAGGGCGCGGAAATATTCGAGTTGGCGCAGGGTCGGCAGGCGCGGCTTATCCATAGGAATTTCCGATCATAACTTCAGGATACTTAGGATTGAGCTTACCAGCCCGCAACCCCAACTCTGATCTGTCGAGGGGGCCTTGAGGGAGCGCGAATGACGGAGGCGGCGGATAGTGTCCCCCCGCAGTCTCCCCGCGAGGATCCCCCCTCGGCACGAGTGAACCCCAATCTTTACAGGAGTTTAGAGATGAGCCTTTCGGATCGGACCCATGCCGCCATCGCGGCCCGTATCGCAGCCCTGCGGGCGCGGCATCGCGACCTCGATGCGCGTGTGGAGCAGGAGCAGAAACGGGCCTGGCGCGACATGAGTGTTCTGCAACGGCTCAAGCGGCGTCGCCTGCGTCTGAAGGACGAGCTGGGCCGCTACGAGGGGCTGCTGCGTACGCTCGCGCGTCGGCGTCTGCCCGGCTGATATCGTTTTTCTCCGGTCCCGGCGCGCGCGTGACGGGGCCCTTTTCGCGAAAGGAACTCACATGGCATCCCGAACCGACCCGTTCCTCCCCTACCGTTTTCTCAAGAGCGCGGAAATTTCCGAGCTGGAAGAGGCGCTGTGTCACAGGCATATCAGGCGCGCCCCGGTCGCGCGCGCAACATGTTCCGAGGCGTGGTTCGATCTCTTCGATGACCCGTGCGAACGGGACGCAGAGGTCAGAGGACGTGCCCTGCGCTGATCGCTTCATGCTATCATCCGGCTCGGGATGCGGCGGTTGCCGCGTGGTCGCTTGAGCGTGGAAAGGTAGGGAAGCTGCATGGCTCTATGGATATTCGCCATCCTCGCCATCGGGCTTTTCGGCCTTTTCGCGAGGCGGCGTCTCGATCGGCGCGCCGACCGCGCAGAGATGGCGCGACTGAGCGCATCGCAGCCTGTCGATCCGCCGCGCTTCTCTGCCGATATGGTCGCCGGTCTTCCAGAGCCCGCGCGGCGGTTTTTCACCTTCGCCATCGCGGAGGGGACGCCGCTTTACACCGTCGCACGGCTGGAGATGCAGGGTCAGTTCGGCATGGGTGACAAATCCGCCCCCGGCTACATGCCGATGCGCGCCACGCAGGTGCTCGCCGCGCCGCACGGCTTTGTCTGGACAATGTCGGGCGGCTCCGGTGGAATGCGCCTCGGCGGCTCCGACAGCGCCAAATGGACCCGGTTCTGGGTCGCCGGGCTCGCCCCCGTGGCCCGGTTCGGCGGCAACCCGGATCACAAACGCTCCGCCTTCGGTCGCTACGTGGCCGAGGCAGTGTTCTGGACGCCCGCGGCAGTGCTGCCGGGCCCGAATGTGACCTGGGAGCCGGTCTCGAGGAACATCGCCCGGATGACGATGCGCCATGACGGGTTGGAGCAGGCGGTCGACCTCACCGTCGCCGAGAGTGGCCGGCCGGAGCAGGTCTGCTTCCAGCGCTGGAGCAATGCGAACCCGCAAAAGCGTTACCGCCTTCAGCCCTTCGGCGGCTATCTCTCGGAGTTCCGTAATGTCGACGGGTTCCGATTGCCGACCCATGTGGAAGCGGGGAACAACTTCGAAACCGAGGACTATTTCCCCTTCTTCCTCGTCGATGTGACCGAAATCCGCTTTCCCAAGTGATTGTGTCTGCCTGTGCCACATCGCCTCATGGCCGTGCCTCACCGGGGACCACTTCAGTCACGGCGCCCGCGCGCGTGAACATCTTCTCGCGCTTCCACCAGACGACCAACGCGGCGACGCCCACCAGTATCCAGGTGTCCCAAGGCTGCGCATCCGGCCAGAACGGATTGATGAGCTGCCAGTGAAACAGAATCGGCAGCAGCAGGCTGCCACGCGCCGCGTTGAAAATCGGCGTGACCAGAACCGCGAGGGTGATATTGCCGATGAAGAAGGGCAGGAAGCTCCACTGCGCGAAGACCACGCCGGCGAGGTAGAAGGCGGGCAGGTGCCAGATGCCCCAGATCGCGCCGATCAGCACGCCGGCCCAGAACGGGGCGACATGGCGCTGCAAGAGCGGTTGTGCGACGCCGCGCCAGCCGAACTCCTCGATAGGTCCGAGAAGCAGCATCATGAACATCACGCTGACCGTCGCGCCCACGCCCTCGGGCGGCATCGGCGCAAGCAGGGGCCCGCCCTTGATCAGTGAGCCCGCCATGAAGACGAGCGGGATCACGAGCAGGATGAAGCCCCAACACGAGACCGGGCAGTGCCAGATCAGAAGGCGCGACAGGAACCGGCGCAAGCCGCCAAGCCCGGCAGAGAACAAGACCACCGTGAACCCTGCGATTGCCGGAGCCCAGGTTGCGAGGAAGAAAAGTGGGTGGGAGCCGCTGATCTGGCCGAACCGCGCGGTCATTTCCGCGGACAAGAAGATGTAGCTGCCGATCACGCCCCAGGTGATCGCGAAGGTCAGCGCGAGAAAGGCGAGCAAGGCGCGCGCGGTGGCGTGCAGGGGCAGGTCTTCGGGTGCGACTGGCATTCGGCTGACCATGGATGTGCGTTCAGGGGCCGCCCCACCATCGTCATTTTCCGCGCCGAAATCCTTGTTCTGGGTCAAGCGCATCGCGCCAACGATGACCCGGCGCGTCCTACGGCGCCATGAACCGCCGCCGCGCCTCGACCGCGATGTTGTAGCGCTGTTCCAGATCGGCGATCAGCGCCATAGCGACGCGCTTGGCCTCGTCTCCCTCCGCCTCCCGGTAGCTTTGCTTGGCCGCCTCCAGCAGCTTCTTGAGTTTGAACTCCTCGGGCAGCGCGCCGGCTTCGGCCATGATCCGGGCGGCCACGGCGGTTGCCATGTCGGTAAATGCCTCGCCCGAGCGATCCGGAAGCGGCTTGCCCTCGCCGGAAAGCCCGCTCAACTGGCCCTCCGCAAGGGCCTTCTGGATTTGCCGCTCGACGAGGCGGTTCAGGGATTGGCTCATGCCGAGTTCCTACCGTTTCCGAGCACCGCGGGAGGCGCGGTACCCTCGCAAGCATAGCCCACTTCTGGCGATGCCAACACTCAGACTTCCGTGCGAAACCTGTGACAGGGCGGCGCGCGGGCTCGGGTTAGTCGCGCGAATTGCGGCAGTTCCCAAAGCCCGTCCGCGACCGCCGCGCCGACCTGCAACTCGCATCCATAGCTGCGACTGAGGATCGGCGTTCATCGAGGGGTCACGCAACAGCGGCGTGCCCCCGCGAGGCATGTAGATAGGAAACCTCAAGCGCCGAAGCCCGGAATGAAGTGCTTTTTCGAATTCATCGCCCGCGGTTAGCCCGCGACTGCGGGGGCGCCGAACGTGCACTGCCGTCTTCGACGCCAGACGATCACGAATTCATCCGGCAAAACAGAACCTTGCGAGGCGTTCCTGCCGGCGCTTGAATTCCGTGTCGCGCGGCCGCATGCTCGATCGCGAGGGATGGAGAACCATGTCGGAGACACTGGCGGCACTTGGCGGAGTCGGGCTGTTCCTGCTCGGCATGAAGATAATGACCGAGGCGCTGCGCGAAGCCGCTGGGTCCAATCTGCGCCGCCTGCTGGCGCGGTTCACCACCACGCCGCTGAAGGGCGTCGCGAGCGGTCTGGTGACGACGGCGGTGATCCAGTCGTCTTCGGCGACGACGGTGATGACGGTCGGCTTCGTCGGCGCGGGACTGCTTAGTTTTCCGCAAGCGCTCGGCGTGATCTACGGCGCCAATATCGGCACGACGGTCACCGGCTGGATCGTGTCGCTGGTGGGCTTCAAGCTGAAACTGGGCGCGGTGGCGATGGGGCTTTTGTTCTTCGCGAGCCTGACGCTGTTTCTCTCGCATGGCCGGGCGGCGCGCATCGGGCGCGTGCTTGCAGGCTTCTGCCTGCTCTTCATCGGGCTCGACATGATGCAGCAGGGAATGTCCGGGGCGGAGGCCTGGATCACGGTGGAGCGCACGCCCGGAACCGGGGTGGGCGGCTTGCTCGCGATGGCGGCGCTGGGGCTCGCGGTCACGGTGGTGATGCAATCCTCCTCGGCGGCGATCGCGGTTGTGCTGGTGCTGGTCAGCAACGGTGCGCTGCCGCTGATCCAGGCGGCTGCGGCGGTGATCGGGATGAACCTCGGCACCACCTTCACCGCGCTGATCGCGGCCCTCGGGGGATCGCGCGCGATGCAGCAGACCGCTATCGCGAACCTGCTGTTCAATTGCGGAACGATGGTGATCGCCTTTCCCCTCCTGCAACTGGTCGCGGCTCCGTTGGAGGGGCTGGCGGCGCGAACCGGGGTCGATACGGCGCTCGTGCTGTTTCACACCGGGTTCAACCTGCTGGGAACGCTGGTCTTTCTTCCCGTCACTCGCCAATTCGCCACGCTCGTCGCGAAATTGCGGCCCGATCTCGGCGGGCGGGCGCCCCCGGAACTGGACCGTCGCCTGTTGAGCGACGAAGGGGCCGCGATGCAAGCGGCGCATTCCATGGTGATCTGGGCCGCGCAGGAGATTTTCGCAGCCTATTCGCTGGCGATCGGCCGCGCGCGCGATCTGCGGCGGATGTCGACGCTGGGGCCACGGATCGCGATCGCTCTGGATGACCTGAAGGATTACATGGCGCAGATTTCGGTCCCGCGAGACCGGCCCGCCGAAGCCGCCGCCTTCGCCGCGCTGATGCATCAGGCCGACCATCTCATGCGTCTGGTGGAGCAGGCCGAGCACCGCGGCTACATCCCGATCCTGTTGCGCGGCAAGATCACGCCCAGACCCGCGCAATGGTTCGCCGCCTGCCTGTCGCCCGAACGTCCGCTCGATCTGCCGCAGATCGGGGAGCGCATGGCGCGGATGGCCGACCCGGTCGCCCATCGCCTCGCGCGGCACCGGCGCGGCCTGTTGCTGGGCGAGCATGTTGGGCTCTACACGATGCAGGAGACGTTTCAGGCGACTGATGCGATGCGGTGGTTTGCGCGGATCATGCACAATGTCCAGCGCGTCGGCGAATACGAGCGCGAGGTGCAGGCGAAGCTGGGGCATGTGGCGGTCGCCTCTCCCGAGGCGGACTCGCCGCTTAGCGCCGGTTCCTGATCCTGAGGCGTTTTGCCATGGCGGCGTGGGCCCTCCGGCGACGGCTTGATCTACGCACCAAGCGCGTCTTCGACCCCCGACCGTCACACGGCGATGGAGGCGACCGAGCCGCCGTCCACGCGGTAATTGGCACCGACGACGAAACTGGCTTGCTCGGAACACAGGAAGGCGATGGTCGCGGCCACTTCCTCGGGTCTGCCGCGCCGCTCCAGCGCCAGCCACGGGCGATCCGATTTCAAGAAGCTCCGGACAGCCTCGTCATGGCTGATGCCTTCCGCATCCGCCTTCTGGGCCATCATCCCATCGGTCATGGGAGTCTCGATAAAGGCGGGCGAGACGCAATTGACCAGCACGCCCCGGCGCGCGGCCACCCCGCTCAGCCCCTTGGCGAAATTGAGAAGCGCGGCCTTGGCCACATTATAGACCGCCTCGTTCTCATAGGGCTGCGCCGCATTCTCGGAACAGAGGATGACGACGCGACCCCAGCCGCGGTTTTCCATCGTCGGCTCGAAGGCGCGCACGGTGCGGACGACCGACATGAAATCGCTCTCCCACGCGTCGTGCCAGTCGCTGTCCGTCATCTCGAGCGGGTGCCCCTTGGCGCCGGTGACACCGGCCGCGCAGACGAGGATGTCCGGCATGGTGAAGCGCTCTTGCGTGGTGGCGGCGAGACCCTTGATCTGGTTCGGATCGCGCAGGTCGGCCTGAAGCGCGCAGGTGCCGTGGGCAAGCTCCTTGGCGGCGCGGGACACCTCGTCACCCTTGAGGTCCACGAGGATAACCTGCGCGCCCTCGGCCAGCAGCGTTCTGGCGGCGGCTTTGCCGATGCCCGAGGCGCCGCCCGTGATCAGGGCCGTTTTGCCTTGAAGTCCATAATCCATCGTCGTGCTCCTTTCGCGTGTTCAGTTGAGCCGAAGCCCGAGATCGTCCAGCACCCGGTTGACGCGCGCCGCCTCGCCGGCCGAGACCAGCCCCGGTGCGGCACGGCCTTCGAGCGCGCTCAGGAAAGGCAGGATTCCGGTGCCCGCGTCGAGCGGATCGAGCACCATGCGCTCGGTCGGGCTCTCGGCCCCGCGCGGGGTCAGCGTCATCTCGCCTTCCTTGAGTGAAATCGCACCAGCATCGCCCACGAGGTCCAGTTCGAGCCGCGTCCGGGTGTCGGTCCAGCCCGCTTCGACGACGCCGGTGGCGCCGCTCGCAAAGCGCAGGATTGCGGCACCGTGATCGTTCAAGGGCCACCCCAGCGCGTTGCCGGTGGCCGCATGTCCCTCGCGGATCGGCCCGAGTATCCACTGCAAGGCGTCGATCGCGTGCACCGCCTCGTCGACGAACCCGTCGTAGCAGGCGAGCTCCGGGTCGGTCATCCAACTGTCGAGATCCAGCCAGTCCGCGTAGCCGCCGTCGTGATTGAAGAGCATTCTCGCCGATCGTGCCTCGCCCAGCCGCCCCTCGGAGACCCAACCCTTCGCCTTGCGCAGGGCGGGCACGGTTCGGAAGAAATACGCAGTGTGCAGTATCGCTTCGGCCTTCGCGGAGTGCTGCGCCACGGCCTCGGCGTCGCGGGCGCTACCGGCGAGCGGCTTCTCCGAAAAGACCGGCAGCCCCGCAGACAGCGCCGCTCCGATATCGGTGGCATGGTGGGCTGTCTCGCTGCAGACGACTGCGCCCGCCGTTTGCAGCCCCTGAAGGGCGTCGAGCGTCGCGAGGGGCTTTGCGTCAAGCTCGGCGCAAAGCCGGTCGCGGCGGTCCGGATCGCGATCATGCACGTAGCCGACACGAAAGCCGCGCGCCTTCATCTGCTGCAGGTGGTCCGGCAGATGAACATGCGCGCCGCCAAGCAGCGCGAAGGTCGAAATGTTCATGTGGTCATCCATGGCAGCTCTCCTGTGGTCGGTCGCGGATCAGGCCGGCGACGCGCCGGTGTCAGCGGGGGAAGAAAGGAGTTCCGCGCGCAGCCTCGGGAGCGCCTCGGGGTAGGCTTCCTGCAGCCACGCGATCAGCTTCTCGCGCACTTCGCAGCGCAGGTCCCAAGCCTGCGGCGAGGTGCGTGCGCTCATCAAACCGCGCAGCGCAATCGTGTCCTTGTCGGCATCGGTGACCTGAAGGTTGATCACCTGGCCGTCCCAATGCGGCGACTCGCGGACGATCTCTTCGAGCTTTTCGCGCACTTCGGTCACGGGCACGGTGTAGTCGAGATACCAGTGCACGGCGCCGATGATCGACGCGCTTTCGCGGGTCCAGTTCTGGAACGGTTGTTCGATGAAATAGCTCAGCGGCACCACCATGCGTCTCCAGTCCCAGATCCGCACGATAACGTAAGTGGCGAAGATCTCTTCGATCCAGCCCCATTCGCCGTCGACGATCACCACGTCCTCCAGCCGGATCGGCTGAGTGATCGCGATCTGGATGCCCGCGATCAGGTTGGCCAGAACCGGGCGCGCCGCGAGCCCGAGTATCAGGCCCGCCGCGCCCGCCGAAGCGAACAGGCTGACGCCGTATTTCTGTACGGTCTCGAAGGTCAGCAGCACGCCCATGACGGTAAAGATGGTCAGCAGGATCGTCGCGGTGCGCCGCAGGACACGAAACTGCGTCACCAGTTTGCGCGCGGCAAGGTTGTCATCGAGGTCCATCCGCTGGCGACGGATCACCCGGTCGCTCAGGTTTCGGGTCAGCAGGATAGAGGTCCAGCCGATCAGCACGATCAGGAGGATCAGGAATATGTGCCCCAATACGTCCTGCAACCGCCACGGCAGGTCGGTGCGCGGCACCGCGATCGCCAATGCCGCGAGCAGAAATGCCAGCCGCATCGGTCTCTTTGCCTGTCGCAGCGCCGAGCCCGCCATGCCGCTGCCCGCGTCCACCCAGCGCCTAAGGGCGCGGAAAAGCAGCCAATGCAGCAGCAAGGACAGCAGGAGCGCGCCCAGAAGCACGACTGCGGGCCCGAGCCAGTCTGGCCCTCCGGCCATCGTCTGCCGGATGAAGTCGGAAATGCGACCTGCAAGCACCATGGCGTCACCCGCCTCCGCTCACGGAGCGGAGCGCATCGGCCTCGCTTTTGCGCTCACGAGGGACGGGGAGCCCGAGCGTAAACCCGGCCGCGCGGGAAACGTGGCCGATCCGGCCCGGGTCGAACGTCGCATGTTCCACGCGTGTGCCTCCTGACTCATGGTGATCGATCGGAGCGTGTCCTTGCGTGCCGCGTTACGTCAGGGGATCTTCGAGATCCCCTGCCTATGCAGAGCCAACCCGCGTTCGCCGCTTCGGTTTCCCAAAAAAGGTTCAATAGAGCTCAGGGCGCATGTCGCAGCCGCATTTTCCCCCGCGGGAAATGGGGGCCTTCTTCGGTGAGCGATTGTCAGGGATACAATTTTACGCGTTGCCTAAAATTGCGGCAGGCGGCTTGCTGGGGCTTTGATGATGGAAGGCTTTGCAGATGGAGACTCATTTGGAGGGGGAGCAGGCCGACCCGGCCGTGTCCCATAGAATGGTCGAGACGGCCCTGACGGGCTTGGACATGAACCGGGCCGAGGATGTGAAAATCGCAGTTGAGCGCGTGAAGGGGTTTCCGCTCGCAGATCTCTACCTCAGTTCGTCGCTCGGCGCGGAAGCACATCCCCACGAAGTCTGGATCGCGCGCATGGAAATTCATCGACAGGCAGATGAACGCCGCCGCGCGCATGAGAGGCGCCTCACTTTCGTTGCCGGGATATCGGCCGTGGTCGGTGGCGCGATCGGTAGCGCGCTGCATTTTCTCTGGTCTTGAGGGCCCGGCCCTCGGCAGCGCCGACGGACTGCGCGGAATCCGGGCGGATCGGGCGAGTCAGCCGATCCACATCCAGGTCACCACGAGGACGACAAGGACCGCGACGGCGATCGCGACGGCGGTCCACTTGCTGATCCCGCTGTTGCGTTCGGCCGGGGTCTGCTTTTCGACCTCCGCCTCGGACCGGCGACCCTCCAGACGCTGTGCCATACGTACCTGATCGGGGCTCGGAGGTGTGCCGGCCGCCTCGTCATCGGTGCCGAGAGGCGCGGCGGCGGGGTCGCTGAACCCCACCTTGTCACCCGCGCCGCCTTTGTCGATGGTCTCGCGTAGCTGGCTGGCTTCCGCCGACCCTGAACGTGCCTTGCCATCCACGTATTCTATATCTTCCTTGTTCGTCATCGAACGTCTTCCTTGGTCCTCGGGTGGGCGACGGGCCTGTCGCATGGAGCAACTGGATTTGCCTTGCGTCAAAGCCGAAACCGGCGAACGCGCCAACGCCATCCGGCAGGGGCGCGAAGCTGGCTCAGGTGATGCCGCTGCGCGAGGGCGACCGGTTCCAGTCCGGGTCCTCCCGTCTGACCTTGAATGTGTTCCAAAGGCCCGCCGGAACGCCCGCCAGCAGACCGATCAGGCCTGCCACGACGAAGGCCTGCCAGTTCATCCAGTCGAATGCGAGAAAGGCGGTCACAACGGCTCCGGCAATGCAGAGCACCCAGAGCGGAATGAAAAGAAGTCTCCATCCGTATTTCATGGCGTGTCTCCTGTCTGGTTCAGGAAATCAACAAACGGCTGACCTGTTCGGTTCCTGCTTGCGCGGCCCTTGGGGTATGACAGCAAGCCGCGAAGCTGACCTTTCTGCAACCGCGTCACCGCACAGCGCTCGATTGCCGGTCGGACCGGACAACCGCTGTCCCCGACGTTCGCGCGGGACTTATTCTGGCTTTCTGTCGGAACTTCCTGCGTTTTCGCCGCTTAGGCCCGAGCACATTTTGAACCAGACTTTTCCAGCTAGAGGGAGCCGCATTGCCGCCAACGTCTCAGCGGGTCGCTGCTCACACTTCGCTCGGCAGGAACTTCGCCCCCTCGCGTTTCATTGAGTCCTCAACGAGAAGGACAGGTTGGCGTGAGCAAGGAACGCGACATTATCGAACTCATACCGGCGCTGCGCTCCTATGCTTGGGCGCTGACCAAGCGGCACGAGGACGTGGACGACCTGGTTCAGGACACGTTGGTCAAGGCGATCGACAAGGTCGACAGCTTTCAATCCGGGACCAACCTGCGCGCGTGGCTGATGACGATCATGCGCAATACCTTCCTCAACAACATCGCGAAATCGAAACGCTCGACGACAGGCAAGAAGGATTGCGTCTCGACCACCTTGTCGACGCCGGCCACGCAGGATTGGTCGGTGCGGGGCGGCGAGCTGATGCGTGCCGTCGAACGCCTGCCGCGTCATTACCGCGAGGTTCTGATCGTCGTCGTGATGCTGGGGGAAAGTTACCAGGATGCGGCAAATCTATTCGGTATCGAGATGGGAACGGTGAAGAGCCGCGCCAACCGCGCACGCGCGATGGTGGTCGAAGACCTCGAAGCCCGCGCGCCGAACGATCCCCTCGAAGATTAGAGTTGAACCCTAGGTCGCCGCGGATCGCGCCGATTACTCGGGCTTGTCGCGTTCATCGAGGCGTTTGCCCAAGCGTCGTGCCAGCGACACGAGGCGTTCGGGAACGTCCTTGTTCCAGACCTCGCCTGCCTGCTGCCGGAGCGCTTCATCCAAATCCTCGCCTGGAGGCTTTTTGTCGTGCTCTTTTTCCATGCCTTGCCTCCTTATGCCTTTTACGGCGGTCGAGGCAAACCGGTTTATATTTGGCGGATGCCTCCGTCGGATAAGCGCAATCCATGGCGAGGCTTCACACCGATGGCGCACCCGGCCATTCCGGGGTGTGGCGCAGCGGCGCCCGACTGCGCCGCTGCGCTTTGCGTTTCGTTGTTGCGACAGCGTCACTCCGCAGTCCGGACACGCAGATTGTTCTGCACATGGGTGACGCCGGAGACGCTGTCGGCGCAATCTTCGGCCCGGCGTTTGGCGCGGCGGGAGTCCACGTAGCCATCCAGCGTGATCTCCTGATCCGCGACGCTGACGGTTATCTCGCGCGCGTCCACCAGCCGATCGTCGGTGAGCCGGTCGTGAACATCTTCCTCGATCCGGGCATCCGAGCGCCGGTAACCCTTCGGGCCGCGCCCGCGATGATCCTCTTCCCGACGCTCTTCTGCGTCTTCGTCCCCCAGCCATGAAGCGACCTCGTCGCCGGCCCGGTCCATGAAGCTCCGTCCGCCGTGCGCTTCACGTCCTGCGCCGCGCCGCTGCGCGGGTCTCGCCCGCCAATAGGGGTCCGGATCGTAAGGTGCTCCGCCATAGACGGGCGGGAGGAATGGCCACGCATAGCCTCCAGCCATCGGCGCCGCTGGATAGCCGAACTGTTCGAGCCGAGATCTGCGGTCTTCCGGGTCGCCTTCTTCTGGGTGCCGCCGCCGCGACAGGGCACGGCGGGCCTCTTCTTCGGTCATATCGTCATAGTGCCGTGACATGAGCTTCTCCTCTCGTGTTTGGCAACCGCGCAAAGCAGCGTGGTCTGAGCCGGGAACAGGAGCTGGCGCGATATGTTCCTGCCTGCTGCGGAACGCAGCGCGCCGCGATTGCGCGGGGCAGGGGTGGCAGCGCGCCTTCCCTCTCAGGTCGCCACCATCCTCGCGGGCCGTTCCACGACGAACCTCGCGCGCAACGACAAGGCGGCGAGGAGCGGGATCGCCGCCGTTCCGCAGAACATCGCGGCGGGCCCGAAGCTCCCGGCGACCATGCCTGCGATCGCCGGGCCGATCACGCTGCCCGCAGCGGTCGCCAGAAGCGTCGCCGTAAAGCCGAGCGCGGGGAAGGACGAGAATAGACGTTCGGACCAGAAGGCGAGCACCGCGCTCGTCATCATCACGTTGATCCCCTGCAGGGCGGCGGAAGCGACGAGCGCGACCCAATTTCCGGGCTCGAGCGCTGCGAAAACAAGCGATACAGCTGCGACCACAAGAAGGATACGCACCAGCAGGCTCAGACCGACCGCATCCCGCGCCCGCTTCGTGAAGAGACCGCTCAGCCCGAAGAAGCCGAAAAAGAGGAAGAGGACGGACGGCGTCGCGTCTTCGGGAAGCCCGGGATACTCCGCCTGCGCGAAGCGGTCTGCCGCGAAGGAGACGTAGACGGCGGAGGTGATGCCGAACACGAAGGCGATGGAGAAAAGGGGCAGCGCGCACCGATTGAGAAGGTCGCCCCAACTCCGATCGGGGGCCTCCTCGGGGGCCTTGTCCACCTGGCGCAGAGCCGCCCAGTTGCCAATAAGTGCCAGAGCGCTCGCCCCGGCGAAGACCGACCAGCAGATCCGCCAGTCGAACTCCATCACGACCATTGCCAGGGCCAAAGCGCCTGCCCCCATGATCCCCACGCTGGTGCCCGTGCTGACCTGCGACAGCGCGGTCGGGCGGTCCACGTCGCTGACCTTGCGGTGCACCGCGTCGTTGAACGGGGTCCAGGCAAAGCCGGCGCTCGAAGTCGCGAGGAAGATGCCGAGCGCCAGAACGCCGACAGTCGGAGCAAGTGCGACAATCGCCATCCCGGCGGTCGCCGCGCTCAATCCGGTCAGGACCGGGAATTCCGGTCCCCGGCGGTTCAGGAAGAACTGGGCGACGAGCAGGCCGAGGAAGAACCCCACGAAGCCGATGCTGGACACCGTGCCCACCGCGGAGGGTGACATCGAGAATGTGGACGAGAATTGGGGCACGAAGAGGCCGAACCCCATGCGGCCGGGGCCGTAGCTGATTGCGGTCGCCGCGAAACCGGCGGCTGAAAGACTCCGAAAGAAAGTGATTGCTGAACCCTCCGTCCGGGCCGAATGCGGCCCGCGTCATGCGTTGCTGTTGCGCTGTTGCGCGTCGTCAGCGGGTCGATCCCGGCGAACGGCCGTTGGAACAAAGTGGGCAGCAACTTGTTCCTGGAGCCTTCGGATTGAGCGCAACCCGCCGCGTTGCCCCATTCGCGTCGGCAAGCCTCCGCCCGCCCACAAAGGCGTGAGCGTGTAATGGGCTTAACCCAACAATTGTTCGAGACAGCCGCGCCCCATGAATTCAGCGTCGATGCATCAGGAAATGGCTCGGAAAGGCAGTGACGTGACACAGATATCCCACGAGAGCGTCGAGGCCGATCGCGTCGCGGAAATCCGGCACCGGATGGCCAATAGCTTCCAGCTTCTGTCGGCACACACCCGCCGCCAACTCAGAGAGGCCGAGACCCCCGAAGCGCGCTCGCGCCTCGCGCTTGTCCTCGACCAGATATTGACGGTCTCGCAGCTTCAGACCGGTCTCTCGATCGCCGAAGACGGGGGGCTGCATCGATATCTGGACGGGGTCGAGCAGCTTTGGCGGCAGATCGCATTGCCGCACAGCATCGAGATCTCGGTGCGGCGGGACGATCTCTCCGGCCTGTCGCGCCAATGCACCGGGGCGATCGCGCTCATCCTGCAGGAAGCCGTCACCAACTGCATCCAGCATGCGTATCCGGCGGCGATGAACGTCAACGGCCATATCGACATCGAGGTGACCCTGTCGTCTGCGGGCGCTGGGCGGCTGTGTGTCTCCGATGACGGCGATGGTATGCCCGACGATGCGAATTTGACGAAAAGCCAAGGGTGCGAACTCATTCGAGACCTTGCTTCGGAGATCGGCGGGAGCGCCCGCTGGACCGCAGGCGACAATGGCGGAACGGTGCTCACGGTCGAATTTCCCGCGGGTCCGCGAGATAGGGCAAGGAGCCATGATGGCGGAAATCCTCACTAGGAAACTGAAGCACGGAGGCTTTCTGGCCGAAGACGATTGCGACCGGCTGACGGCCGTGACCAAGGAGGCCTACGACCTCGGGCCCAGAACGGATGTGATCCGGCAGGGCGAGAGTCCCGATGCCGTGCGCCTCGTGATCGAGGGCATCGCGTGTCGCTACAAGCTGATGCCGGACGGGCGCAGGGCGATCGTCGCGCTGCTTTTGCCCGGCGATTTCTGCGATCTTCATATCTCGATCCTGAAGCGGATGGATCACAGCATCGGCACACTCACCCAATGCAAAATCGTCGACATTCCCCGTAGCACGGTCGACGATCTCTTGGAGAACTACCCGAGAATCCAGCGCTCGCTCTGGTGGGCGACGCTCGTCGACGAGGCGATTCTGCGCGAATGGCTCGTGAACATGGGCAAACGAAGATCGGATCGGCAGATGGCGCATTTGCTGTGCGAGATGCATTTCCGACTGAAGGCGGTCGGCCTCTCGCTCGGGAGCATGTTGCCGCTGACGCAGGAAGAACTGGCCGACATTCTCGGCATCTCTCACGTGCACGCCCAACGGGTCATGGCGAGCCTTCGGGACGCGGGGCTGGTGTCGCTCCAGGGGCGAAGGATCGTGGTTACAGACTTCGAGAGGATGATCGAATTTTCCGAGTTCGATCCCGATTACCTTCATCTTGACGAGGGTTCGACGTCATAAGCGCATGAGTGAAGGAATTGTTTGATGGAATTATTCTTTTTCGACACTGACGACGGGCGGATGAGTGTTCGCGATAGCACCGGGCTGGAATTGGAGGACCGGGAGGCCGCACGGCGAGAGGCCATCGCCGCACTCACACTTATTGCCAAGGACGTCCTCCCCAATGACGACCCGTATGCGATCTCGGTCACCGTCCGAGACGACCAAAGGCAAGCGATCTTCCATGCCAGCCTGACGCTCGTCGCCGAGTGGCTCGTTTGAGGGAAAGACACCGGCAGCGGCCCTGACCTTCTGGCGAGATTATCGTCGGAATTCGGAATTCTACAGGTCAGGGAAGCTTGGAGCGGGTAGCGCGCTGCACTTTCGGCAATCGAACTCCGGAAGGGCGCGGTATTCTCCAACGTTCTCAATTGCCTCCAAGGCTATCCGCACGCAGGAAGGCTTCGTCTATCTTGCCGTTGTCATCGATCTCTTCTCGCGTCGTGTCGTCGGATGGGCGATGCAAAGCCGCCAGACGACCGAAGTTGTCCTGCGAGCGCTGCTCATGGCGACATGGCGGAGAAAGCCCAGGGAAAAGGTTCTGATCCATTCGGACCAGGGCAGCCAATTCACCAGCATGGACTGGGCAGCGTTCCTTCGGGCCCACAATTTGGAGCACTCGATGAGCCGCCGCGGAAACTGCCATGACAACGCGGTCGCCGAGAGCTTCTTTAACCTGCTGAAGCGTGAGCGGATCAGACGACGGACCTACCGATCCCGCGAAGAAGCCAGGCAGGATGTGTTCGACTACATCGAGATGTTCTACAATCCAAAGCGCAAGCACGCCCGGAACGGAATGCTGTCGCCCGTCGACTTTGAACGGCAGCAGAAACTGAGACACGAAGGCGTCTAAAAAACGCGGGGCTATTCAGTGTTTTGGGGGCTATGGAAGATCTTTAATCGCGGAAAGAAGAAGTAGTTACGCCCGCTCAAGGCGCTTTTCGCCCCCACGACCAATTCTTCAGTCGATCGATGGACCGGGCTTCGCTGCATCAGGCGCTTGCGCGAGGGACAAGTGTGCCCTTGAACGCGCGGTCGAAGTCGCGATCTTCGCTGCTTTCGAGCACTTCGACGAGATATTCGGCCATCTCCGTCAATGGCTGACGATAGGTCGTTAGCGCGTAATTCGGGCTCTGGCATTGGGGCACGTCATCGAAGCCCGTCACCGCGATATCCTCGGGGATGCGCAGTCCGAGTTTGTGGCGGATTACGTCGATCGCTCCGATCGCGAGCGCGTCGTTTTCACAGACGAGAATATCGGGCATCTCGTCGCGTGGGCGATCCGTGAGCATTCGGGTTACGACTTGCTCGGCGAGTATCGGATCATAGGCGGGCACTTCGGCGAATTCAGGAATTGTTCCGAACCGCCGCTCCCAGCAGCCCAAAAAGGTTTCCTTGCGCAGCAAATGCGCGGAGTAGGTGCGCGGACCTGCAAGGAACAAGGGGCGGCGATAGCCACGTTCGGCGACATAGGCGGTGATCTCCTGCATCGCCAAGGCATCGTCGACCGCGATCGAGATCGTGTCCGGGTGGCGAGAGGTGCGCGCGAAAATGATCAGCTTGTGGAAGCGCCGGGCATGCAGCGCGGTCTCGAGCACGTCGTCATCGAACTGGATCCCGATCAGGATCGCGGCATCGACGCGGCGTTGGCTGGCATTCAGGATCGCATGTCCCGCATCGTCGCGATCGAGCGTGTTCACGAGAAGCGTATCCCAGCCATGCTTGCGCAGGATGCGCGTCAGGCGCTCCATCATTACCAACTTGTGGGGGTTGGCGAAGTCATCGACCAGAAGCGCAACGAGATTAGAACGGTCCGAGGCCAGAGCGGCGGCGCGCAGATCGGGCACGTAACCGAGTTTGTTCGCGGCCTCCATTACCTTGGTGCGCGTTTTAGGCGAGATCGAAGCGTCCTTCTTGAAGGCGCGATTCACCGTCCAGCGCGACACGCCGGCGGCTTCCGCGACATCATCGGCGGTGATGTTGTTTTCGAAATTTGGTCTTCGGACTTCGGTCATCGGGCTCTCCTCCCAAACTGACCTATCAGCTTTCACGCAAGCATACACACAGAAATGAGCGTCAACGGAGTCGGTTTTGCACGCGCGTGCAAAAAATTATTGCACGCGCGTGCAAAAAGTCTGATGTTAACGCCAATCGTCGGTCGAATCGGACCGGTTCTGGGAGGAATGGATGCTGAAAATCGGATTGCTCGGCGCCGGCCGTATCGGTCAGGTGCATGCGGTCAATATTGCCGGACATTCGGGCAGCACGCTCGTTGCGGTCTCGGACGTGAACGCGGAGGCTGCGCGGGCACTTGCTGCGAAATTCGGGGCCAATGTGGCGAGTTCGGAGGAGATCATCGCCGACCCGGAGATCGACGCGGTTCTCGTCGCGACCTCGACCGATACGCATTCGGATCTGATCGAAAAGGCGACTGCGGCGGGCAAGGCGGTGCTGTGCGAAAAACCCGTCGATCTGTCGTTGGAGCGGGCGAAGGCCTGCCTGGAAGTCGTGTCGAAAACCGGCCAGCCGGTGATGATCGGGTTCAACCGTCGCTTCGACCCGAACTTTGGTGCGTTGCGCGCAGCCCTGCAGGCCGGTGAGATCGGCAAGCCCGAGCTTCTCTCGGTCACGTCCTTCGACCCGGCGCCGCCGCCAGTTTCCTACATCAAGGTCTCGGGCGGTCTGTTCCGCGACATGATGATCCATGATTTCGACATGACGAATTTCATCATGGACAGTGCGCCGGTCAGCGTTCGCGCCGTCGGTTCGTCCATCGTCGATCCGGCGATCGGAAGGGCGGGCGACGTGGATACCGCCGTGGTCACGCTAACCTACGCAGACGGACGCATTGCAGTCATCAAGAACTCGCGCCGGGCCGTCTACGGCTACGATCAGCGGGTCGAGATTCTGGGTTCGGAAGGGCTGCTGAGCGCGGCGAACATGCTGGAGAACACCGTCTCGAAGTCGACCGTGGCCGGGGTCTCCTCGGCGAAGCCCACCTATTTCTTCCTCGAACGTTACATGCCCGCCTATGCCGCGGAATGGGACGTGTTCGTCACTGCTCTGGCTGAAGGCCGCCCGATGCCGGTGACGCTCGAGGACGGCGTGGCCGCGCTCGCGATGGCCGAGGCCGCAACCAAATCCGCCAAGACGGGGAAAGCCGTCGATCTGGCGACGCTTTGAGGCTCGGCCTCGGAGTGGACGGAGATCGCAGGCGCGAGGAGGTGCCTGTGGTTCAAAGGCCGAAGGGATCGGTCAGGCCGCATCGGAAGCGACATGGAGGGTCGTGGTGCGGTGACAAACAGAAAGAGTCTGGGAGGAATAAATGAAACAGTTTCTGCGTGCTGCAGTCGCGGCCACTACGGTTGCCTTCGCTGCACCGGCTTTCGCGACGGATATCGTCGTGGTCTCGCACGGGCAGGCCAATGACCCGTTCTGGTCCGTTGTGAAGAACGGCGTCGAACAGGCGGCGAAGGATACCGGCGTGAATGTCGAATACCGCTCGCCCGAAACCTTCGACATGGTCGCGATGAGCCAGCTGATCGACGCCGCCGTGAACCAGGAGCCGGACGGGCTCGTCGTCTCGATTCCTGATGCGGACGCTCTCGGGCCGTCTATTAAACGCGCGGTCGAAGCGGGTATTCCGGTGATCTCGATGAACTCGGGCTCGGACGTGTCGAAATCGCTCGGCGCCCTGCTGCATGTGGGGCAGGACGAGGAAGACGCGGGTAAGCGTGCGGGTGAGAAGCTCAAGGAAATGGGCGGCACCAAAGCGATCTGCGTCAACCAGGAGGTCGGTAACGTCTCGCTCGACCTGCGTTGTAAGGGCTTTGCGGAAGGCTTCGGTGACTCGACCGTTCTGCCGACTACCAATGACCCGACCGATATCGAAGCCAAGGTGCGCGCAGCGCTCGATTCCGATCCTTCTATCGACACGGTGATGGCACTCGGCGCGGCGACCGCAGGCGAGCCCTCGGTGGCGGCTGTGAAGGCGCTCGGCAAGGGCGGCGGCCAGATCAAGGTGGCGAGCTTCGACATGTCGCCCGGCTTCCTGAAGGCGGTTGAAGATGGCGACGCGGCTTTCGCGATCGACCAGCAGCAATACCTCCAGGGCTACCTACCGGTTTCGTTCCTCGCGCTCTATGCGAAATACGGCCTGATCCCGGCCTCGGACGTCGCCTCGGGTCCGAACCTTATCACCAAGAACAAGGCCGCCCAGGTGGTTGACCTGTCAGCCAAGGGCATCCGCTGATCCGCATCGGATGACAGACAAGGGGATGCGCGCTCCAAGAATACGTGCGCATCCCACCGGCGCCGTCGCGAGCTATCGCGGGACAACAGCGCCACGGAGCAGCATTTTCAGGGAGGGCAAAATGCCAGCCGACACTACGGTCACCGACGAGCGCGTTCGCGAGGAGTCACTGCTCGCGCGCTTGATGAAGCGGCCTGAGCTGGGCGCGATCGCCGGGCTCGTTCTCGTAACGATCTTCTTTCTCTTCACCGCCAACGGTTCGATGTTCACCCTCTCCGGGATCATGAACTTCCTGACGCCCGCCGCACAACTCGGCATTCTCGCCATCGGCGCGTCGCTTTTGATGATCGGAGGCGAGTTCGACCTCTCAATCGGTTCGATGGTCGCGTTCGCGGGAATGATTTTCGGCGCGTTGGTGGTCAATCTCGGTCTGCCGCTCATCGTCGCTATTCCCGGAACTCTGATCTTCGCGGGGCTGATGGGCGTGGTGAACGGTCAGTTGGTGATCCGCACCGGCTTGCCGTCCTTCATCGTGACGCTGGCATTCCTCTTCATCCTGCGGGGCCTGTCGCTCGTCGGTCTGAAGTATCTCACCGGCGGATCGACCCAGCTGCGCGGCGTGCGCGAAGCGGTGGGCGACGACTGGTTGGCGCCGTTCTTCTCGGGCGACGCGTTTACGGGTCTCTTCGCGAAGCTCGCCGAATGGGGCTGGATCGACCGGTTCAAATCCGGCGCGCCCAAAGTGCCGGGCATCCCGGTCGAGATCCTTTGGTTCATCGCGATCGCACTTTTCGCGACCTGGATCCTGCTGCGAACCCCTGCGGGCAACTGGATTTTCGCCGCAGGCGGCGACAAGACCGCCGCCTCCAATTCGGGCGTGCCGGTCAACCGGGTGAAGACGACGCTCTTCGTCGTGACCGCCTGCTGCGCCGCCCTGGTCGCTATCATGACGGTGATCGACGCAGGCTCCACCGATGCACGACGCGGCTTCCAGAAGGAATTCGAGGCAATCATCGCCGCGGTGATCGGGGGCTCGCTGCTGACCGGGGGCTACGGGTCGGCCATCGGCGCCTTCTTCGGTGCGATCATCTTCGGCATGGTTGTGATCGGTCTGACCTACACCTCTATCGATCAGGACTGGTTCCAGGTCTTCTTGGGGGGGATGCTGCTGCTAGCCGTGATCTTCAACAACGTGATCCGCAAGCGCGTGACGGGGGAACGCTGATATGGAACTCGAAACCGCATTCCATCACGGCGCCGTCGCCGCCGACACGAAACCGATCCTCGAGATGCGCGGCATTAAGAAGCATTTCGGCAACGTGATCGCGCTGGCGGGCGTCAGCTTCGACATCCGCCCCGGCGAGTGTCACTGTCTTCTGGGCGATAACGGCGCGGGCAAATCGACCTTCATCAAAACGATGTCCGGCGTGCATAAGCCGACAGAAGGCGAAATACTCTTCGAAGACAAGCCGATGAACTTCTCGAGCCCGCGCGACGCGATGGAAGCCGGGATCGCCACGGTCTTCCAGGACCTTGCGATGATCCCGCTGATGAGCGTGACGCGCAACTTCTTCATGGGCCGCGAACCCACGAAAGGCTCGGGTCCGTTCAAGCGCTTCGATGTGAAGCACGCCAATGAAGTCTGCGTCGAAGAGATGCGCAACATGGGCATCAACCTGCGTGGTCCCGATCAGGCGGTGGGCACGCTCTCGGGCGGCGAGCGCCAAACGGTGGCCATCGCCCGCGCGGTCTATTTCGGGGCGAAGGTGTTGATCCTCGACGAGCCGACCTCGGCGCTCGGCGTGCGCCAGACCTCGAACGTGCTCGCCACGATCGACAAGGTGCGCAAGCAGGGCGTGGGCGTCGTCTTCATCAGTCACAACGTGCGTCACGCGATGGCGGTGGGCGACCGCTTCACCGTGCTCAATCGCGGCCAGACGCTGGGCACCGCGAATCGCGGTGAGATCACACCCAACGAGTTGCAGGACATGATGGCGGGCGGTCAGGAGATGGCGCAGCTCGAAGGTTCGCTCGGCGGCACAATCTGACAGGCGGGCAGGGGCGCGGCATGCCCCTGCCACGAGTGACAATGACTTCAGAAACCGAGGCTGACATGGCGCTTCAGATGCCCGAAACTCCGCTTGGCGTGGCCCTGATCGGGACCGGCTTCATGGGGAAATGTCACGCAATGGCGTGGCGCAACCTCGCGACCGTGTTCGGCGGTGCGCATCCCCGGTTGGAGGTCCTCTGCGACACGCCCTCCGACAAAGCCCGGGCGTTCTCCGAGCAGTTCGGCTTCGCACGCGGAAGCGACGATTGGCAGGCGAGCTGCACCGACCCGGCGGTCGACGTGGTCTCGATTACAGCGCCCAACGGTCTGCACCGCCCGATGGCGGAAGCCGCGCTGCGTGCAGGCAAGCATGTCTGGCTCGAAAAGCCGATGGCGCTGACGTTGGAGGATGCGCGGGCGATGGCGGCGCTTGCTACTGAGCATCCCGGACAGGTCACGATCCTCGGTTACAACTACCTGCGTTCGCCCGCCTTCCAGATGGCGCGCAAGCTGATCGCCGAAGGCGCGATCGGCACGCCGCGTGCCTTCCGCGGAGTCTACGACGAAGACTATTCCGCCGACCCGCGCCTCCCGTGGTCATGGCGGATGACGCGCGAGGCTGGTGGTCTGGGCGCCCTGGGCGATCTGGGCTGCCACCTCGTGTCGCAAATGGTCGCGCTTATGGGCCCGGTTGAGGAACTGACCGCGATGACGCAGATCGCGATCCCAGAGCGCGGCTCCCCCGATGGGCCGAAACCGGTCGAGAACGAGGACAGCGCGATGGCGCTGATCCGGTTTGCCAGCGGCGCGCAGGGCTCCTTCGCCACGTCGCGGGTCGCGCGGGGCCGCAAATGTCGCCTGCAATGGGAGATTCATGGCTCGGACGGCACGTTGGTCTTCGATCAGGAGAATATGAACGAACTGTGGCTGCACCGCGCTGGAGAGGCGGGCTTCACACGTCACCTCACCGGTCCCGAGCAGCCCGACTTCGCCGCCTTCTGCCCCGCGCCGGGGCACAATTTTGGCTTCAACGAACAGAAAGTGATCGAGGCGCGTGACCTGTGCGCGGCCATCGCGAGTGGCTCGAATGCCGGTCCCGATTTCGCCGCCGGTCTGGAGATCGAGACGGTGATCCACGCAATGGCGCGCTCCAACGGTGCCCCGATCCGGATCGGAGATATGGCATGAAAAACCTCGACGTGATCACGATTGGCCGGGCCGGCGTGGATTTGTATGGCGCGCAGATTGGCGGGCGTCTGGAGGATATGGGCTCGTTCGAGAAGTATATCGGCGGGTCTCCGACGAACATCGCCTGCGGGACGGCGCGGCTGGGGCTGAAGTCCGGGCTGATCACTCGCGTCGGCGACGAGCATATGGGCCGCTTCATCCGCGAGCAGTTGCTGCGCGAAGGGGTGGATGTGACCGGCGTGAAGACGGACCCGGAGCGGCTGACCGCGCTGGTGATCCTCGGCATCCGTGATGAAGAGCAGTTCCCGCTGATCTTCTATCGCGAGAACTGCGCGGATATGGCGCTGAGCGAGGAGGATATCGACGAGGCGCTGATCGCGCAGACGCGGAGCGTGCTCGCGACCGGCACGCATCTGTCGCATCCGCGCACGCGGGCGGCTGTCCTGAAGGCGCTGGAACTGGCCCGCAAGCATGGGGCGAAGACTGCGCTCGATATCGACTACCGCCCGAACCTCTGGGGCGTGGCGGGCCATGGCGAGGGCGAGAGCCGTTTTGTGGAAAGCGCCGAGGTCACGGCCAAGCTGCAGGACGTGCTGCACCATTTCGATCTGATCGTGGGCACGGAAGAGGAGTTCCACATCGCGGGCGGCTCGACCGACACGATTACGGCGCTGCGTGCGGTGCGCAAAGTCTCGAATGCTACGCTGGTCTGCAAACGCGGGGCCGCCGGCGCGGTGGCTTTCGAGGGCGATATTCCGGACAGGCTCGATGACGGCCAGACCGGCCCGGGCTTCCCGATCGAGGTGTTCAACGTGCTGGGCGCGGGCGACGGGTTCTTCTCGGGGCTGATGAAGGGCTGGCTCGATGGCGAGAGCTGGCCGAAGGCGCTGGAATACGCCAATGCCTGCGGGGCCTTCGCGGTCTCGCGCCATGGCTGCACGCCCGCCTATCCGTCGCTGAGCGAGCTGGAATTCTTCCTCAAACGCGGCGTGAAGCAGCCCGATCTGCGCAACGATGCGGAGCTGGAGCAGATCCACTGGTCGACCAACCGCCACACGCGCTCGCTGCCCGACTGGCCGGATTACCGGGTCTTCGCCTTCGATCACCGGATGCAGCTCGAAGAGATGCCGGGTTACACGCTCGAGAAGGGTGGGGCGTTCAAGGAGCTGTGCCTTTCGGCGGCAACCCAAGTGCAGGACGGCCGTCCGGGCTACGGTATTCTGTGCGACGACCGGATCGGGCGCGCGGCGTTGCATGCGGCCTCCGGCTCGGGCCTCTGGATCGGGAGGCCTGCGGAATGGCCCGGGAGCCGCCCGCTGGAACTGGAGCCGCAGCTTGGCCCCGATTGCGGCGGTCTGACCCAGTGGGCGCGCGAGGAGGTGGTGAAGGTCCTGTGCTTCTGCCACCCCGACGACGATGCCGAGACCCGCGCCACTCAGGAGGCTACCGTCAAGCGCCTCTTTACCGCGGCGCGCAGGAACGGGCTGGAATTCCTGCTCGAGGTCATTCCGTCCAAGGTGGGACCGGTCGATGCCGACACCACCGCGACCCTGATCCGGCAATTCTACGAGATCGGCGTCTACCCGGATTGGTGGAAGCTGGAACCGATGGCGGACGCGGCCGGATGGGCCAAGGCCGTGGCCGCCATCGAGGAATACGACAAGCACACCCGCGGAATCGTGGTGCTGGGCTTGGATGCGCCCGAGGCCGAGCTGGCCGCCAGCTTCGAGGTCGCGGCGAGTTTCGATCTGGTCAAGGGCTTCGCGGTCGGCCGGACGATCTTCGGCGACGTGGCGCGGGCCTGGATGGCCGGTGAGCTGACTGATGCCGAGGCCGTGGCCGAGATGGCGCGCCGCTACACGCGGCTCTGCGGGATCTGGGACGGAGCACGTGCGAAGGCGGCCAAGGCTGCTTGAGGTGTGAGCGGGGAGGGGGCTCTGCCCCCGCGCGCGGAGGCGCGCAGAACGAAATGGAGAGGGGGCTCTGCCCCCGCTCCCTGGCGGGAGCCCCCCGAGATATTTGGGCCAAGAGGAAGTGGCCCCAGAGAGGATGAGAGAGATGAGCGAGACGATCCGGCTGACCGCCGCGCAGGCGATGGTGAAGTGGCTCTCGGTGCAGATGACCGAGGATGGCGAGCGGTTCATCGAAGGGATGTGGGCGATCTTCGGCCATGGCAACGTGGCCGGGATCGGTGAGGCTCTGCATGCCTACAAGGAGGTCTTCCCGACCTGGCGCGGGCAGAACGAGCAGACGATGGGCCATGCAGCGATCGCCTATGCCAAGGGCAAGAAGCGCACGCGGGCGCATGCGGTGACGTCAAGCATCGGGCCGGGATCGACCAACCTCGTGACGGCTGCGGCGCTGGCGCATGTGAACCGGCTGCCGGTGCTGATCGTGGCGGGTGACGTGTTTGCCACGCGCCGTCCCGATCCGGTGCTGCAGCAGGTCGAGGATTTCGACGACGGCACCGTCAGCGCGAATGACTGCTTCCGCCCGGTCTCGCGCTATTACGATAGGATCTCGCGGCCTGAGCATATCCTCTCCGCGCTGCCGCGGGCGCTGCGGGTGATGACCGATCCGGCCAATTGCGGCCCCGCCGTTCTGGCCTTTTGTCAGGACACGCAGGCCGAGGCTTACGATTACCCGGTCGAGTTCTTCGCGCCGCGCGTTTGGCGTATTCGCCGTCCGGCACCCGATGCGGGGGAACTCGCGCGGGTCGCGGAGATGGTGAAGGCGGCGAAGAACCCGGTGATCATCGCGGGGGGCGGTGTGGTCTATAGCCAAGCCGAAGACGCGCTCGCGGAGTTCGCGTCGAAGCACCAGATCGCGGTAGCCGAAACGCAGGCGGGCAAGTCGAGCCTCGCGCAGAGCCATCCGATGAGTTTCGGGGCCTCGGGCGTCGATGGATCGGCGGCGGCCAATGCCGCCTTGCAAAACGCCGATCTCGTGATCGGGGTCGGCACGCGGTTCCAAGATTTCACCACCGGCTCGCGAACGCTGTTCGGGGAAGGGGCGAAGCTCGTTTCGATCAACATCCACGGCTATGACGCGGCCAAGCACGGGGCCGAAAGCCTCGTGGCCGACGCCAAGGTCGCGCTCGAGCAGCTCAGCGCCGCACTTGGCGATTATCAGGCCGCGGCCCCCGATGCGGAGGCCCGCGAGGACTGGCTGCGCGCGGTCGACGCCTATTGCGCGCGTCCCGGGGATCAGGCGGCGCTGCCCACCGACGGTCAGGTGATCGGCGCGGTGCAGCGCGCGACCGGCAAAGATGCGGTCGCGATGTGTGCGGCGGGCACGATGCCCGGTGCGCTGAAGCTGCTGTGGAAGCCCTCTCAGGGGGGCTATCACATGGAATACGGCTATTCCTGCATGGGCTACGAGGTGGCGGGCGCGATGGGCCTCAAGCTCGCGCGGCCCGAACGCGAGGTGCTCTGCTTCGTGGGCGACGGCTCCTACATGATGGCGAATTCGGAGCTTGCAACGGCGGTGATGCGCCGCGTGCCCTTTACGGTGATCCTGACCGACAACCGCGGCTATGGTTGCATCAACCGGCTGCAGACGATGGGCTGCGGCGGCGAGCCCTTCAACAACATGTATGTCGATTGCAATGTCGAGGCACAGCCGGAGATCGACTACGTCGCGCATGCAGCATCGATGGGCGCGCATGCGGTGAAGGCGGCCAATACCGACCAACTGGAAGCGGAAGTGAAAGCCGCGCGGGAGCGTGACATCCCGACAGTCATCGTGATCGACACGGTGGCCAAGGACTTCCCCGGCACCGGGCTCGAGACCACGGCGGGCGAACACGGCTTCTTCTGGGACGTGGCGGTGCCCGAGGTCTCGGACCGCCAGAAGCAGCGCGACCGCTTCGAAGAATACCTGACCCAGATCGCAAACGCGCGGCTGGTGAACTGAGGATTGACTGAGACCGGGAAGGGGGCTCTGCCCCCCGCTCGCGGACGCGAGCCCCCGGGATATTTGAACCAAGAGGAAGGGGTATCCCCCTTCGAGGAGTTGAACCATGATCCGTTTCGGCACGAACCCGATCGCCTGGGCCAATGACGACGACCAGTCCCTGGGCGCGCATATCCCGACCGAACAGATCCTGCGCGAAGCCGCTGAGATCGGTTTCGAGGGGATCGAGAATGGCCATCGCTGGCCGCAGGATGATCCCGAAGCGCTCAAGAAATTGCTCAGCGGCTATGGGCTGGATTTCGTCTCGGGGTGGTATTCGCTCAACCTGCTGGCGCAATCGGTGGAGGCGGAGAAGGCCGCGATCCAGCCGCATCTCGACAAGCTAAAGCATAATGGCTGCAAGGTCTGTATTGCCTGCGAGACGTCGAATTCGGTGCAGGGGCAGGACGTGCCGCTGAGCGAGAAGGCGGTTCTGAGCGCCGCCGAAATGGCCGAATTTGGTGCCAAGGTCGAGGAACTGGCGGCGTTCACCGCCGGGCAGGGCATTGATCTGGTCTATCACCACCACATGGGCACCGTCGTCGAGACGCCTGCTGAGATCGACGCGTTCATGGCGGCGACCGGCCCTGCGACGAAGCTGCTGTTCGATGCGGGGCATTGCTATTTCGGCGGCGACGGGATCGATCCGGCTCCGATACTGCGCAAATACGTCGACCGCGTGCGCCATTTCCACGCCAAGAATGTTCGCCCCGAAGTTATGCGTAAAGTGCGCGAGGAAGGCATGTCCTTCATGGACGGGGTGCGCGGCGGCGTCTTCACCGTCCCCGGCGATAACGAAGGAGGGATCGATTTCGCGCCGCTGCTCTCGATCCTCAACGAGGCTGGCTATGACGGATGGATCGTGATCGAGGCCGAGCAGGATCCCGATCAGCGCAACCCGTTCGAGTATCAATCTCTGGGGCTCAAAACCCTCAAGTCAGCCGCCGTCAAGGCGGGGCTGATCGCCACCGAACAGGCCTGAGCGCATGGCCCGTGATCGCTTCCTCGATTTCGACACGCCCTGGTTCCGCCCGCTGTGGAAGCGGCTGCTGGTGGTGGGGGTGGCCCTTGGCTGGGGGCTGTTCGAACTCGTCGCTGGAGAGCCGGGTTTCGCGATCCTGTTCCTCGCGATGGGCGGGTATGCCGCCTATCGTCTTTTCGTGACCTTCAAGCCGAGAGAAGACAAATGACCGATCTGCTGCGCAAACCCTTTGGCACTCATGGTAAAGTCCACGAGATCACCCCGCAATCGGCGGGCTGGCGCTATGTCGGCTTCTCGCTCTATCGGCTGCGGGCGGGCGAGAGTGCGGCGGAGGCGACCGGTTCTAACGAGGCGATCCTCGTGATGGTTGAGGGCAAGGCCGCGATTAACGCCGCCGGGCGGGATTGGGGGGTATTGGGCGAGCGGATGGATGTGTTCGAGAAGACGCCGCCCCATTGCCTTTATGTCCCGAACGATCAGGACTGGGAGGCCGTGGCAGAGACGGATTGCACGATCGCGGTCTGCCTCGCGCCGGGCAAAGGCGGGCATGAGGCGCGCCGCATCGGCCCCGACGGGATCAGCCTGACCGAGCGCGGAAAGGGCACCAACACGCGCTACATCAACAATATCGCGATGGAGGCGGAGGATTACTGCGACAGCCTTCTGGTGACCGAGGTCTTCACGCCAGCGGGTCACTGGTCGTCCTATCCAAGTCACCGCCATGACGAGGATGATTTCCCGCGCATCACCTATCTCGAAGAGACCTATTACCACCGCCTCAACCCGGTGCAGGGCTTCGGCATCCAGCGCGTCTATACCGAGGACGGCACGCTCGACGAGACGATGGCGGTCTCGGATGGCGACGTCGTGCTGGTCCCGCGCGGGCATCATCCCTGCGGGGCGCCCTACGGGTTTGAGATGTATTACCTCAACGTCATGGCCGGGCCACGCCGCAACTGGCGTTTCCAGGCTGATCCTGCTGTGCAGTGGATCATGGAGCGGGATGCCTGAGCGGCATCCGTTGGGAGAAGAACCATGGGACAACCGTTTCAACTGGCCGCCTGCGCAGAAATGCTCTGGAGTGACCGCCCGATCGAATGGCGCGCGGCGCGCCTCACCGAGATGGGCTTCGGCGTAGGGCTGTGGAACGGGCCCGACCACGATCTCGACAAGCTCGAGGCGGTGGGAGCGAATTACACGATCATGAACGGCTATCTGCAGGGGCGGTTGAGTGACCCCGAAGGTGCCGAGATGCTGTTACGCTCGGCCCGTGAGATTGCGCAGATCGGCAAGCGCCTTGGCGTGGACCGGCTCAACCTGCATGGCACGGGTCTTGGGGACGGCGGTCTCCCGATCCCGCACTCTGGGAGCTTCGCTCCGGGCATGTTCCAGCGTGCTTGCGATACGCTGAACAGGATTTGCGATCTGGCCGAAGAAGAGGGGGTGGTCTTCACCCTCGAGAACCTCAACCCGATCGACCATCCGGGCTGCCCGTTCGGCGCGACAGCGGATGTTCTGGCGCTGGTCTCGACCGTCAATCGACCACAGCTGCGGATCAATCTCGACCTCTATCACACGCAGATTGGCGAAGGCGATGTGATCCGCTGGTGTGAGGCCTGTTTGCCTTGGATCGGTGAGGTTCAGGTGGCGGACAATCCGGGTCGCTGTGAGCCGGGCACTGGCGAGATCAACTACGCCGGTGTGGCGAGGGCGTTGCAGAAAATGGGGTATCAGGGTCCTGTGGGCATGGAGGCCTTCGCGCAAGGCGATGATGAGGTCGCACTTGAGGCTTTCCGCAGAGCCTTCACGGTCTGAGAGCATTTACCACTGGAAAGGAGTGTGCCGGTCATTTTTCCGACCAGCACACTATTGTGCGCTCGATCCTTTTACAGTCTCAAGGAACCAGCATGTCATGTGAACAGAAATGCTGGTTTTCGCGGCTTTGAATTTGAACTGACAGCTCTCGCGTCTACGGATCGAGACTTCACGATGCGTGCCGACCCAGGCCCGTTCTCAGCCTTGATCACCTGCTCGTCGCGCTACGCCGTTAGCGGACTTTCGCACCAAATGCAGCGAATGACTGTTTTCCGCCCATTCCTGCATCACTTCGTTAACGGCCCAAAGCTGACCCTCAGCCTTTGTCAGACCGCTGCGCTGCAGCTTCATGAGACCGGCCATTCCTCCATCGTATGCAGAGCGGACGGAGCAGCACCGCGCACAAGGAGTTCGCCGCCGACCACCACATCTGCAAGGCCAATTGTCGCCAAAAAAATCGGAGTTCATTCTCTTGGGTCCTGTTGCGCCAATTCCATGGGGAGGGGAGCGTCTTCGGGCTGGTCCGCATCCAGTTCGGCCTGATCAGCACCGAGGGCGACCGTTTCAGGTGTCGAAGCGCGGGCCATCGGTTTGGATTGGAACGCCACCTTGTTTTCACTGGAGACGGCAGGAGCATTTCTTAGCCTGTAGGCCGCGAAAGCAAACAAAAGGATGTGTGCAGCGCCGGTGACAGCGAACAGGCTGAGAGCCCCGAATGCGGTCATCGACATACCGGCAACCGTAGGGCCGATGATCGACCCGATCCCGAACACAAGCAACAGACCACCGCTCACCTGAATATATGTTCCGGGCTCGGCGTGGTCGTTTGCATGGGCCACGATCACGGGATACATCGCAAAAACCGTCGCTCCAAACAGAGCGGAAAGGCTAAGCACAGCGGCTGGAGTGGTCGCGCCCGAGACCAGAAAGAGCGCATCAGAAACAAGGGCAAAGCCGGTGATGCCGATCAGCACTTTTCTTCTGTCAAGACGGTCCGAGGCGATCCCGACGGGGATTTGCATCGCAGCGCCTGCCAGAATCGGAATGCTGGCGAACAACGCAATATGGCCCAGCGTCAGGCCGATCCGGGCCGCGTAAACGGCGGCCAAAGTTCCGAAAGAAGCATTTGAGACACCGACCATCAACACCGCAAAGACTGCGATGGGTGAATTTTTCCAAAGTCCCCGCAGATTGAGCGAGACCTTTGTAAGCGGCCGCGGGGTCGTTGTCGCGCTTATGGCTGTCGGCAGAAGCGCCAGACAGTAAACCATCGCGGCCAGAACGAAGAAGAAAAACCCGCTGGCATCCCCGAGTGTCAGCACCATCTGGCCTGCCGTCGTCGCAGCAAGATTTACCATCGTATAGATGCCGAACACCCGACCGCGCGAGGATGCCTCGGTCCGCTCGTTGAGCCAACTTTCGACGATCATTGCCGCTCCTGCAAAACAGAAACCGGACAGCGCCCGCACCGGGATCCAGACCCATGGTGTGATAAGGATGAGAGAAATAAGAACGGCAATGGCGGCAATTGCGCACATGGCCCCAAATGCCCTGATGTGGCCGACACGTGCCACGAGGGCAGGCGTGCGCAAGCACCCCGCGATATACCCGATCGCCCACCCTGTCCCGAGCAGGCCGAGCGACGCTGCCGTGAAGCCTTCGGCCTCGCCGCGGACAGGCAGGATCAAGGCATTGACGCCGCCCGCGAACAGCAAAAACGCTGAACCCAGAAACAGGGCGCCGAGAGAGAACAAGCTCTTCACCATGCGACCGAACTGCTCCTTCTTGGTTCTTCATTGAAAATCTGGACTCGGAGGGACCAACGTCAAGAAATTCAGTGCTTTCCGGAGAAGAATATCTCCAAAACTGAGAACTGCGCCAGTGCAGGCATGACAGACAGTCTGCCGGTGGCCACGTCGACCTGTCGGCACGGCATCCTCGGTCATCTCGGGGTCAAACCAGATCGTCAGCGAGCCCCGCGACCATCGCGACCGCTGTTAGGCTCAACCCAGCGACGCTGCCGCCGGCTTACTGTAGGCTGGCCAGCTCTTGGTTTTGTAGGTCGGGCGCATGGGGTCCATCCGCTTCGGGAGTTTCTTCGGGACTCTTCGGGAATTTCCGTCGTTTTATGTCCTGAATTGGCTTCTCAGTCAGCAAAACAGTCGAAAGCTCTTCTCCGCCGTAGAGCGGGGATAGCGCATTCAAAACAGCAGCTTATCGTCTCGGGAGGGTGGAGCGGGTAGCGGGAATCGAACCCGCGCGTTCAGCTTGGGAAGCTGACAGGCTACCATTACATCATACCCGCATGGTGCGAACGCAGAGGTATTCCAGCCGAAAGCCACGGTCAAGAGGGATCGCGCGGGGCCCCGCGCCCTCCCATGAAAAAGCGCCCGGCGAGGATCAGCTCACCGGGCGCCAGGCGCCGCGCGAAAAAAGGGAGACGAGGCGCGCGGGGGGTAGTTACATCTTCGGCTGAAGCACCGTGTCGATCACGTGGACCATACCGTTCTTCTGTTTCACATCGGCGGTCTGAACCGTCGCGACATCGCCTTTCGGGTCCTTAAGCATCACCATGCCGTCCTTGACCATCGCGGTCAGATCACAGCCGCCGAGCGTCTTGATCGTGGCCATGCCGTTACCCTTCTGAACGGTCGCGATGATATTCTCGGCGGTGATCACGCCCTTGGCGACGTGGCAGGTCAGGATATGCGTCAGCATCTCCTTGTTCTCCGGCTTCACCAGCGTGTCCACGGTGCCCGCGGGCAGCTTGTCGAAGGCCGCGTTGGTCGGCGCGAAGACGGTGAACGGGCCGGGGCCCGCCAGCGTGTCGACGAGCCCTGCGGCTTTCACGGCTGCGACGAGCGTCGTGAGGTTCGGAGCGGCCGAAGCGTTCGCCGCGATCGGCTTGCTCTCATACATTTTCGCGCCACCGACCATCGGGTTCGCCAGCGCGGGCAGGGCGAGGCCCAAGGTTGCGGCTGCGGTGAGCGACGCGGCGAATGCGCGGAATTTCATGGACATAGGTTTTCCTTCCCTGTTGAGCGACGGTTGTCCCCGCCAAAGCAAGAGGGTTACGGCGCGCCGGGGGCGAGCCGATCACTTACGTCTCATCACGAAATCGTGTGCAAGCCGATCCGGCCCGAAATCGGGCCGCTCGCAGCGCTAAGAAGCGAGGCCCGCAGGCCCGCCTCAGCCGCGCCTGCGCCGTCTGCGCCCGCCATCCTCGCCGGAGCCGCCGGTGTTGAAGCTGACCTCCGGAAGCGGCGCAATCTTGCGCAGCTCGGGGAAGGGGGCGGTGGCGTGCGGCAGCGCGTTCGCGGCCACGAAATGCTCCTGGAAGCGCGGCTCGATCGCGGTCTCGACCTTGGTGATCTGATGCACCTGCGCCTCGATCTCGCGCCGCGCCTTCACCGAGCACAGCGCCATATGCGCGCCGGTGCCCGCTGCGTTGCCCGCCGAGGTGACACGATCGAGCGGCGCATCCGGGATCATCCCCAGCACCATCGCGTGCTTGGGCGAGATATGCGCGCCGAACGCCCCCGCGAGCACCACGCGGTCGACCGTGTCCACGCCCATCTCGTCCATCAGCAGACGCGCGCCCGCGTAGAGCGCGGATTTCGCCAGCTGGATCGCACGGATGTCGCCTTGGGTGACGGTGATGCGCGGGCCTTCCTCACCACCGTCGTAGATCACGTATTCATGGGTGCGCCCGTTCGGCTCGCAGCGCGGGGTACCGACCTGCTCGGCCGAACCGATCAGCCCTGATGTGTCCACGATCCCGGCCATCCGCATCTCGGCCACGGCCTCGATGATGCCCGAGCCGCAGATGCCGGTGATGCGGGGCGTGCCGAATTCGGGATCGGTCGACCAGTGCTCGTTGCCGATGATCTTGAAGCGCGGCTCCTTGGTCTCCGGGTCGATCTCGATGCGCTCGATCGCGCCGGGTGCGGCGCGCTGACCGCTGGAGATTTGCGCGCCCTCGAAGGCCGGGCCGGTGGGTGAAGAACAGGCCAGAACCCGTTGTTTATTCCCGAGAATGATCTCGGCATTGGTGCCGACATCGACGATCAGCGACAGGTCGTCGCGCTTCTGCGGAGCCTCGGACAGCGCCACCGCCGCCGCATCCGCGCCGACATGGCCCGCGATCAGCGGCAGGATATAGGCGCGCGCGCCGGGGCTGGCCTCGATGCCGATCTCGCGTGCGGCGAATTCAAGGCTCTCCGAGGTCGCCAGCGCAAAGGGCGCCTGACCCAACTCCACCGGATCGATGCCCAGCAACAGGTGGTGCATCACCGGGTTGCAGACGACGACCGCCTCGACGATTTCGCCCGTCTCGACCTTCGCCTCTTCCGCCAGTTGCCGCGCTAGATCGCCCATCGCATCGCGCACGGCGTTGGTCATTTCCTGATCGCCGCCGGGGTTCATCATCACGTAGGAGACCCGGCTCATCAGGTCTTCTCCGAAGCGGATCTGCGGGTTCATCACGCCCGCGCTCGCCAGCACCCGCCCGTCATCGAGCGCGACCAGATGCCCCGCAATCGTGGTCGAGCCGAGGTCGATCGCCAGCCCATACAGCGGCACTTCGCGCACGCCGGGGAAGATGCCCGTCACGCGCGGCCCGTCGCCCGCATCGTGGATCGCGACGGTGACCTTCCAATCGGCCTTGCGAAGCGCGGGCTGAAGGATTCGCAGAACATCAAGATCGGCGCGCACGCCTTTGATCTGCCACTGCTTTTCGAGGGCCTGCGAGAGCCGCTGCAGGTCGCCCTCGGGGCGGTGCATATCCGGTTCCGCGACTTCGACATAGACCGGGCGCGTCGCCGGATCCATCTCCATCACGCGTTCGGAAGCCGCCTTGCGCACGACCTGTTTGTGCACCTGACTTTCGGGCGGCACGTCGATCACCACGTCGTCGAGGATTTCGGTCTGGCAGCCCAGCCGCCGCCCCGGTTTCAACCCGCGAATCCGGTCATAGCGTTCCTCGACCGCGTTGATCGGGCTGACCGCGCCGGGCTCCACATGCAGGCCGAGTTTGGGGAAATCGCCGAAGGACGGCGTGCACTGGCATTTCGAGCACACGCCGCGCCCGCCGCAGACGGAATCGAGATCGACACCCAGCTTGCGCGCCGCCGCGAGCACTCTTGTGCCACGCGCCACGCGCCCCCGCTTGCCAGAGGGGGTGAAGATTACCTGCACGTCTTCGGTCATATCGCGCTCCCGTTTTCCTTGCCCCTCGTTCTAGGGCCCATGCGGGGCAGAGCAAAGCCCGCAACCGACGCGCCTGCATGAGAAATCGTCATCATCATCATGCAGCCGATGCGCGCCGCCCATTGCTCTCGCTGGCGCCGCGCTCTATCTAATCGGGCCATGAAGATACTCTTTCTAGGCGATGTGATGGGCCGCGCGGGCCGCGCCGCGATCACCGAAACCCTGCCGAAACTTCGCGAGGAGTGGCGCCTCGATTTCGTCGTGGTCAATGGCGAGAACGCCTCGGGCGGCATGGGGCTGACCGGCGATCACGCGAAGCTTCTGCTGGATGCGGGCGCGGATGTGGTGACGCTGGGCGATCACGCCTTCGATCAGAAGGACATGTTGCGCTTCATCGAGAGCGAACCGCGCATCATCCGCCCCGTGAACTACGCCAAGGAAGCGCCGGGCAAGGGCGCGCGGGTGTTCCAGGACCGGCGCGGGCGCAAGGTGCTGGTGGCGCAGGTGCTGGGCAACGTGTTCATGAAACGCGCCTTCGACGATCCCTTCTCGGCCATCGAGGCGGAACTGAAACGATACCCGCTGGGCGGGGCGGTGCAGGCCGCGCTGGTGGATGTGCATTGCGAGGCGACGTCGGAGAAGATGGCGATGGGCCATTGGTGCGACGGGCGTGCGAGCGTCGTGGTGGGCACCCATACCCATGTCCCCACGGGCGATGCGCAGATCCTAGAGAAGGGCACGGCTTATCTCAGCGATGCGGGAATGTGCGGCGATTACGACTCCGTCATCGGCATGGCCAAGGCCGAACCGATGCGGCGCTTCGTGACCGGCATGTCGAAGGAACGCTTCTCGCCGGCGCGCGGTCCGGTGACGCTCTGCGGCTTCTATGTCGAGACCGACGACAAGACCGGCCGCGCCACCCGCTGCGAAGCGGTGCGCACCGGCGGCAGGCTCGCGCAATCGGTGCCGCTCTGAGCGCCGTTCGCGTCCCGATTTGCCCGAACCTCATGCCGTTGCGTGCAAATTTCCTTTGCTGTGGGCAGAGCGCGCTTGCTCGTGCATCGCGTGTCGATAGTATCGGCCCGATGCGCCTTCGCGAGAGCCTGACATGATCCAACTGCCCTTCACCGGCACCGAGACGGCAGTCGCGGCCCTTCTCGTCGTGGGCTGGATGTTCGCGATGTTCGTCCGCGAGACTTGGCCGCCAGAGGTCACCGCGATCGCGGGCGCGGCGCTGATGCTGATCTTCGGCTTCGTCCCCTACGAGAACGCGGCCGCCATCCTGTCGAACCCGGCGCCCTGGACCATCGCCTTCATGTTCCTGATCGTGGGGGCCTTGGTGCGCACCGGCGCGCTCGACGCGATGACGCGCTACGCGGAATCGCGGATCGACCAGAACCCGAAGCTCACCGTGCTTCTGATGTTCGCGATCACCATGTTCGCCAGCGCGGTGATGAACAACACGCCGGTCGTTGCGGTGATGATCCCGGTCTTCATTCAGGTCGCGCGCAAGCTGAACCTCTCGCCGTCGCGCCTGCTGATGCCACTGAGCTACGTCACGGTGATGGGGGGCATGATCACCCTGATCGGTACCTCGACCAACATCCTCGTCGACGGCGTCGTGCGCGGCCGCGGCATGGAGCCCTTCACCATCTTCGAGATCGCGCCGTTGGGCTTCGCGATCTGCCTCGTCGGCGGGGCGTTCCTGATGATCTTCGCGCCGAAACTGATCCCCGAGCGGCAATCGCTGTCCTTCATGCTCGGCGATCGGCCGAAGATGAAATATTTCACCGAGGTCGCGATCCCGGAGGAGAGCGGCTTGATCGGCGAGAAAGTGCAGGAGGCCGACACTTTCAAGCGCGAGGGCGTACGGGTGATCGACGTGCTGCGCGGCGATGCCTCGCTGCGCCGAGATCTGGCCTCGGTCGAGCTGATGGCGGGCGACCGCGTCGTGCTGCGCTCGGAGATGGAAGAACTGCTCGGGATGCAGAAGAACCGCGACCTTCGCATGGTCGACAAGCTGTCCTCTGTGCAGACCGAGACGGTGGAAGTGCTGATCTCGCCCGGCTGCCGGATGATCGGGCAGCGTCTGGGCGACATGCGCCTGCGCCGCCGCTATGGCGTCTACACGCTGGCCGCGCACCGCCGGAACCAGAATATCGGCCGCCAGCTCGACGATCTGATTGTGGTGGTGGGCGATACGCTGCTGCTTGAAGGCGCGCCCGAGGATATCGCGCGTCTGGCCTCTGATATGGACCTTGTGGACGTGTCGAAACCGCAGGCGCGCGCCTATCGCCGCTCGCATCTGCCGCTCGCGATGGGTGCTTTGAGTGCGGTGGTAATCTTCGCGGCGCTTGGCGTGGCCCCAATCCTCGCGCTCGCGATGGTGGCGGTGGCGGGCATCCTCGTCAGCCGCTGCATCGATACCGACGAGGCCTTCACCTTCATCGAGGGCCGCCTGCTCGCACTGATCTTCGCGATGCTCGTGGTCGGCGCGGGGCTCGAGCATTCCGGCGCAGTCGAACTGATCGTCTCGGGCGTGGCGCCCTTGCTGAAGATGCTGCCGCCGCAGCTTGCGCTGTTCGTGGTCTATTTCCTCGGCCTGTTCATGACAGAGCTGCTGTCGAACAACGCCGTGGCGGTGATCTACACCCCGATCGCGATCTCGCTGGCCGCCGCTCTCGGGCTCGATCCGCGGCCCTTCGCCGTGGCTGTGATGTTCTCCGCCTCGGTGGCTTTCGCGACCCCGATAGGATATCAGACCCATATGATGATCTATGGCCCCGGTGGCTATAAGTTCACCGATTTCCTGCGCGTCGGCATCCCGATGGATATCGTGACCGGGGTGACCGCCTGCCTGCTGATCCCGCTGATCTGGCCCTTCTGAGGAGGTTCCCCCATGCGCTTTGCCGCTCGTCTCGCCGCCCTGTCGCTTCTCGCGCCGCTCGCGCTCGCCGCATGCGTGCCGGGGCCGGGGACCCGCGCACCGTCCTGGCCGGACAAGATCAGCTTCCGGGGCACGGTGATGCAGGTGTCGTTCAATGACGGCACAAACTGCCAAGCCAATATCTCGGGCCAGTATACCGGCGACCTTGTGGATTGCCCCTATCCGATGCGCTACCAAGTGACCCGCTTCGAGCCGAGCTATCTCGCGGGCAGCGGGGTGGGGGACCTTTTCCAGCCCTATGCCGAGGTGACGCTGAAAGACGCGGCCGGTCGGCGCTGGCACTTCAAGACGCCTCGTGACGTGCCGCCGCATGCCCGCGGCGAGGGCCAGATCCAGCTGCCGCAGTAACCTCGCCCCGGCGGGCACGGAGCCGGCCCGCATCCATCGATCTTGAATCATCCCCCCGTTGCGCACTATACGGGGTCGATTTCGCGACTATTCCGAACGGAGATACCCATGGCAGGCCACTCAAAATGGGCCAACATCCAGCACCGCAAGGGCAAGCAGGATGCGGCGCGCTCGAAGATGTTTTCCAAGCTCTCGAAAGAGATCACGGTTGCCGCGAAGATGGGCGACCCCGATCCCGAGAAGAACCCGCGCCTGCGCCTCGCCGTGAAAGCGGCCAAATCCCAGTCGATGCCGAAAGACGTGATCGACCGCGCGATCAAGAAATCGCAGGCGGGCGACGGCGATGACTATACCGAAATCCGCTACGAGGGCTACGGCCCCGAGGGCATCGCGGTGATCGTCGAGGCGATGACCGACAACCTCAACCGCACCGCGTCGAACGTGCGCTCCACCTTCACCAAGAACGGCGGCAATCTGGGCACCACCGGTTCGGTGTCCTTCATGTTCGACCGTATGGGCGAGATCATCTATCCCGCGTCCGTGGGCGATGCCGAGACCGTGCTGATGGCCGCGATCGAGGCGGGCGCCGAAGACGTCGAGAGCGACGAGGAAGGCCACTGGATCTACTGCGCGATGGAAGACCTCTCGGATGTCTCCGACGCGCTGGAGAAGGAGCTGGGCGAGGCCGAGGAGGCCAAGTTGATCTGGAAGCCCCAGAACCGCACCGAGGTCGATCTCGAGACCGCCCAGAAGCTGATGAAGCTGATCGACACGCTCGAAGACGATGACGACGTGCAATCCGTCACCGCCAATTTCGACGTGCCCGAAGATGTTGCAGCGCAGCTGTAACGCGTTTCGCCGAAAAAATAGGAAAAAGCGCCCTCCGGGGCGCTTTTTGCATGAAAAACGCGTGAAATTGCGCCTTTTCCCGTGCCCCGGTTTACATTCCGGGCCATAACCCCCACGTTGTCGCGTGACGCTCCGAGCACCCGCGAACCCCCGCGGCCTCGGCAAATTCATCTGCCCGCGAAAGGATATCACCATGACCCAGGCAAAGGCTGGCGACACCCTGCATCTGCATTACACCGGCAAGCTCGATGACGGCTCCGTCTTCGACAGCTCGCAAGGCCGCGAGCCGCTCTCCTTCACGCTCGGCTCGGGGCAGATCATTCCCGGCCTCGACAAGGGCGTGACCGGCATGGAAGAGGGCGAAAAGCGCACCGTGCGTGTCGAGCCCGAAGAAGCCTATGGCGAGCACCACCCCGAGCGCATGCAGGCCGTCGACCGCGCGAACATTCCCGACGACATCCCGACCGAGCCGGGCACTCAGCTTCAGGTTCAGACCCAGGACGGCCAGACCGTGAACGTGACCGTCGCCGAGGCGAACGAGAAGGAACTCGTCCTCGACGCGAACCACCCGCTCGCCGGCAAGGCGCTGACCTTCGACGTGGAACTCGTCAAGATCGACGCGTAAGTCGGCACGCACCTGGCGTGACTTCAACGGCGGCTGTGCCTTCCCGGCGCGGCCGCCGTTAATTTTATCCGGAGCAGGGCGGACGGTCGCTCCGACCACGATACGTCCCTTGCGACAGGCAATTCGCTGCGGGCGCATCCTGCGCCGGAACCAAACCCTCTCCGCCCCCCTTTCCCCATCGACGTGTCTCTGTTACGCGGCGCGCTCCATTCCAGTGACACCACCTGAAACCCGAGAGAAGGAGCCGCCATGCGCATTTCCGTCGACGTGCAGATGCAATACCAGTTCCCGCAGCCCAATACGGTCGCGCTGGTGCTCGAAGCGGCGCATGCTCCGGGGCAGGAGATCGTCAGCGCGTCGATGAATCTCGGTGATGCGACCGTCGACCGGATCGCGGGTGATTGCGGCGTGGGCGAGCGGATCTGGGCCCGGGTCGGCACACAGATGACGCTGCATTATCAGGCGCTGATCGACATCACGCGCCCGGCGATCGACCTCAGCCAGATGCGAGCCGCGCAGCTGCACGAACTGCCCGCCGAGGCCGCCCCCTATATCCGCCCCTCGCGCTACGTGCAGTCTGACAAGTTCGTCTCCTTCGTGGGCAAGCGCTTCGGCGATCTGCAGGGCGGCGCGAAAGTGGCCGCGATCCGCGACTGGATCGAGAGGAACCTCTCCTACGTGCCCGGCGCGTCGGACAGCGACACCAATGTGCTCGAGACTTTCGCGGGCCGGGCAGGGGTTTGCCGCGACTACGCGCATCTGTTCTGCGCGATGGTGCGTGCGGCGCAGATCCCGGCGCGGATGGCTTCATCCTACGGGCCGGACGTGAGGCCGCAGGATTTCCACGCCGTGGCCGAGGTCTGGCTCGATGGCGCGTGGCATATGGTCGATGCGACCGGCATGTGCGGGGCCGAGAACATGGCGCTGGTCGCGGTGGGGCGCGACGCCTATGACGTGGCCTTCATGGAATCGCAGGCGCCCGCAACGCTGATCAACCAGAGCGTCTCCGTAATCCGGGTCTGAGCGCGTTCCTTCAGCGCTTCAACGGATAGCGATCGGCCTCTTCGAAGACATCGATCACTTTCGTTCCGGCCTTGAGCCGCGCGGAATGTTCCGCGCCCGAAGGGATGTTGTAGGTCTCGCCGGGGCGATAGACCCGGGTCTCGCCTGCGATGGTCAGCTCCGCCTCGCCTTCGATCACGGTGCCCCACTGGCCCTTGTGGGAATGGGCCGGAAGGTCGAAATCGGTGAGGAAGTGCAGAAACACCACCAGCCCCGTCTCCGAGCGGACCGCGTGGCTGCGCACCTGATCTTCGGGAAACGGCAGATCGAGGGCGGGGAAGGCCTGAATGAAATCGGGTAGCTCCATGGGTGTCTCTCCTCCTGACGGGCCTGCGGGACATGCGTCACTATGCGCGCCGCGCAGGCCGCGGGCAATGCGCGCTCAGCCCGGGGAGCCGCTCAGACCGGAACAAGTCGCGCGCGACGCCCTGTTCCCGACCTCTTACAACAACACCACCTTCGCCGCCTTCCGCAACGCTTTGGTCAGCGGCGCGAGCGGGGCTTTCAGCCGCCTCGCGCTTTGCCAGTAGAGCGGCACGTCGATCGGCGCCGGGCCCAGCCGTTCCAGCGCGCCGCTTTCCAGATGCGCCTGCACCAGCGCCTCGGGGTTCAGCCCCCAGCCCATGCCGCGCAGACAGGCCTCTACGAAGCCTTCGGTCGAGCCGATACGATGCGCCCGCAACCCCATCGGCATGCCCGCGATCATCGAGGCCCAGCGATCCTGCAAGCGATCCTTCGCGTTGAACTGCAGGGCGGGGGCCGCGCGCAAGCTGTGCCGGTCGATCCGGTTCGGAAAATACCGCGCGACGAAGTCCGGGCTCGCCGTCGCGATATAGCGCAGCCGCCCGAGGCTCACGCTGTCGCAGCCCGCGATCGGCCCCGCGTCGGCGGTGATCGCCCCCACGACCTCGCCGCGCCGCAACAGCCCCGCCGAATGGTCCTGATCGTCGATCACCAGATCGAAACGCACGCCCTCCACCTCGGCCAGCGCGGGCAGCACCCATGTCGCGAGACTGTCGGCATTGACGGCGATACGCAGAACCGGCGGGGTCTCGGAGGGCGCCAGCTCGGTCTCCAGAAGCGCCACCTCGCGCAGATGGGCGATCAGCCGCGCCCCATCCTCGGTCGCGCGGCAGGGCGTGGCGCGGATCACCAGAACGGCGCCCATGCGTTCCTCCAACTGGCGGACGCGTTGCGAGACGGCCGATTGCGACACCCCGAGCCGTGCGCTCGCGGCCTCGAAGCTTCCGGTCTCGATCACGGTGGCGAGCGCATCCAGCGCGGCATAGTCGAACATAAGTTTTACTTATACAGAGTTAGTTTAATTAAGTTGAACTTATACGCGCGCCCCGGCACTGAGAAGCGTCTCCGAGCAGACTGGGGGTGAGGCGGATGGAATTGGCGGCATTCTGGGCAGGGCTGAAACTGGGGCTCGGGCTGATTGTGGCGATCGGCGCGCAGAACGCTTTCGTGCTGCGTCAGGGGCTGCGGCGCGAGCATGTCTTGGCGGTGGCGCTGTTCTGCGCACTCTCCGATGCGGTGCTGATCGCCATTGGCGTGTCGGGCTTTGCCGCCGCGTCCACCGCACTGCCATGGCTGGCCGAGGCGCTGCGCTGGGGCGGTGTCGCCTTTCTTAGCTGGTATGCGATCCGTTCCGCTTTGGCGGCGATCCGGGGCGGCGAGCATCTTGATCCGAGCGCGGGCAGCGCGCCGTCCTTGCGCGCGGTCCTCGTGACGGTGGCCGCTTTCACATGGGCGAACCCCCATGTCTGGCTCGATACGGTGGTGCTTCTGGGCGCGGTCTCGGCGCAGTTCGCAGGCGCGCGGATCAGCTTCGCCACCGGCGCGATCGTGGCCTCCTTCGTGTTCTTCTTCGCGCTGGCCTATGGCGCGCGGCTGCTGGCGCCGCTTTTCGCCAAGGAGAGCGCCTGGCGCGTGCTTGATGCGCTGATTGGGCTGCTGATGGGTTCGATCGCCTGGAAGCTCGCCGCGGGCGGATTATAACCGACACAAAACCGCCCCTTGCGCGCGGTGCCGATCCAGCGTCCAAGAGAGCCATGACCGCGCAAGACAAACCTAACAAACCGCTGATCGGCATCCTGTGGATGCTCGCCACCACCGCCTGTTTCGTCATGGTGAATATCATCGTCCACTGGCTGGGCGATCAGGTACCCGCCGCGCAATCGGCCTTCGTGCGCTTCACCTGGGGGCTGATCTTCTTCGCGCCGGCACTGGCCCGCATCCTGCGCCAGAACTTCCCGCCGCAGGTCTGGGCGCTGTTCGGTGTGCGCGGGGCGCTGCACGCGGTGGCGGTGGGGCTGTGGTTCTTCGCGATGAGCAATATCCCGATCGCCGATGTCACCGCGATCAACTACCTCAACCCGATCGTGGTGACGGTGGGCGGTGCGCTCCTGTTGGGCGAGGGGCTGGCGTGGCGGCGCGTGACGGCGGTGATCGTCGCGCTGATCGGGGCGCTGATCATCCTGCGCCCGGGGATGCGCGCGATCGAGCCCGGCCATATCGCCCAGCTTGGCGCGGCGCTGTTCTTTGGCGGCGCCTATCTCGCGGCGAAGCGGCTGACCGATTACGTGCCCGCGGGCACGGTGGTCGCGATGATGACGCTGGTAGTGACCGTCGCGCTCGCTCCGGTGGCGATCTGGAAATGGGAGCCGATCACGCTGTCCGAGACGCTCTGGCTGGGCGCGGTCGCGGTCTTCGCCACCGGCGGGCATTACTGCATGACGCGGGCCTTCGCCGCGGCGCCCGTGACGGTGACGCAGCCGGTGATCTTCCTGCAACTGGTCTGGGCGGCGATTGCGGGCTGGACGATTTTCGGCGAGCGTCCGGACCCTTACGTGATCCTGGGCGGTGCGATCATCATCGGCGCGGTGAGCTACATGACCATCCGCGAGGCGCAGCTCAAGCGCCGGGTGACGCCGCCTCCGCCGGCCACCAAGATCTGACAGCGCCGCACTTTTCTGCAAATGTCGGATGCCTCCGGCGGGGATATTTGAGCCAAGCCGAAGGGGCGCGCGCGCCTTGGTTTCGGCTTGGTCAAAATATCCTCCGCGAAGCGTCCCTCAGCTCGCCTCGGCGCTGCGCTGGGGGTCGATGAGCCGCGTGATGACGCCTTCGCGGGTCACGACGCGGCCATCGGTGAGCGGGACGGCAGGCTCGTGGCGCAGCCGCTCCATCACGTCGCGCACGGGGGCGTCGGCGGGCATCGGTTCACCCGTGGCATCGCCGGTCGGCGTGCCGACGGGATCGGCGATATCCTCGGCGGTCAGCACGCCGAGCGGGTTCATATGGGCCACGAAATCGGCCACATAGCCGTTCGCCGGTTTGGCGATGATGTCGCGTGCCGTGCCGCATTGCACGATCCGCCCGCCTTCCATCAGCGCGATCCGGTTGCCGATCTTGAACGCCTCGTCGAGGTCGTGGCTGACGAAGATGATCGTGCGCTTGAGCTTGGTCTGCAGCTCCAGCAACTCGTCCTGCAGCTTGGTGCGGATCAGCGGGTCGAGCGCCGAGAAGGGCTCGTCCATCAGCAGGATCGGCGCGTCGGTGGCGAATGCCCGGGCGAGGCCCACGCGCTGCTGCATGCCGCCCGAAAGCTCTGCCACCTGACGGTCGGCCCAGTCCGACAGACCCACCAGTTCCAACTGGGTGTCGACCTTCTTGCGGCGTTCCGCCTTGCTCATGCCGGCGAGTTCGAGGCCGAGGCCGACATTCTCGCGCACGGTACGCCAGGGCAGCAGGCCAAATTGCTGGAAGACCATTGCGATCTTGTTGAGGCGCATTTTGCGTAAAGTCGCGGGATCGGCGTGGGTGACATCGACGAGACGCTCGCCGTCATGCACCTCGACCTGCCCGCGCACGACCGGGTTGAGTCCGTTCACCGCGCGCAACAGCGTCGATTTGCCGGAGCCCGAGAGGCCCATCAGCACGAGAATCTCGCCCTCGGGTACCTCGACCGAGCAGTCATGCACGCCCAGAACCTGATCGGTGCGCTCCTGGATCTCGGGGCGCGAGAGCCCTTCGTCCATCAAGGGCAGGGCCTCTTGCGGGCGATCGCCGAAGACGATGGAGACATTGTCGAATTTGACGGCGGTTTTGGCTTTGGTCTGGGTCATTTCGAACCTCCGCGGCGCAGCATGCGGTCAAGGATGATGGCGACGACGACGATCACGAAGCCGGATTCGAAGCCGAGTGCCGTGTTCACGGTGTTCAGTGCGCGCACGACCGGCACGCCAAGCCCGTCAGCGCCGACGAGCGCGGCCACCACGACCATCGACAGCGAGAGCATGATCGTCTGGTTCAGACCCGCCATGATCTGCGGTGTGGCGTAGGGCAGCTCGACTTTCCACAGAAGCTGGCTCTTGGTTGCGCCGAAAGATTGGGCGGCCTCGGTCAGCGTGTCCGGCGTTGAGGAGACGCCCAGATGGGTCAGACGGATTGGCGCGGGCAGAACGAAAATCACGGTCGCGATCAGGCCGGGCACCATGCCGATGCCGAAGAAGACGATTGCCGGGATCAGGTAGACGAAGGCCGGCAGCGTCTGCATCAGGTCCAAGACCGGTTGCAGCACTGAATACAGCCGTGGGCGATGGGCGGCGGCGATGCCGATCGGCACCCCGATCCCCATGCAGACCACGCAGGCGGCGATCACGAGGGTGAGGCTCTCGGTCGTCTCTTCCCAGTAGTCCTGATTGAGGATGAACAGGAAGCCCACGATCACCAGCAAGGAAATCTTCCAGCTGCGCTGCAGCAGGTAGGCGATCACCGCGAAGGCGAGGATCACGAGAAGGGGCGGGGGGCCTTGCAGCACCCAGAGCGTTGCGTCGATCAGCGCTTTCAGCGCGACGGAGAGGGCGTCGAAGAGCGGCGCTGCATGGTCCTGCAGCCAGTCGATCACGATCTTGGCCGTCTTGCCCACGGGGATTTTGGTTTCGGTCAACCAGTTCATAACTGTCCTTGCGAGTTGTTATTTCTGGCGCGTTTCGATGCGGTCGAAGGCGACTTGCGATTGCGCCTTGCCGGTTTCGGGGTCGAGCTTGGTCACGCGCAGGACCAGCCCGGCCTTGGGGGAAAATTCCTTGAGGAAGGCGGTGCGCAGCTTGCCCATCGCGATCCGTTCGACGACCTGCCAGACATCGTAGCGGCACGCGCCGATCAGCACCGAGCCGGGGCCGCGATAGGCGTAGGAGATGGTGCCGCGATCCTTGGTCTCGCCGTCGACTTTCAGCGTCACCGGAGTGCGCCAGTTGCCCAGCTGCGGCAGTTGGTCGAGCCGCGCGGGGTCCTCGTCGTAGATGAGCGCGAAACTGCGCCCGTCCATTTCCTGCAGGCTCACCGCCAGCGGATGGTCGTAGCGCTCGCGCTTGGGCGGGCGGCCGAGCTCGGGATCGTCGACCCGGTAGGAGGTCAGCGTGCCGTTTTCGTAGCGATAGGCCTGCGCCATTTTCGGGGCGTTGCGGGTGAGCGTGACGCCCGCCGCGTGCAGGGCCTCGGCCTCCGGGCAATCGGCGGCGCGCGCCGGGGTTACGGGCGCGCTCAACATCCCCGCGAAGAGAAGGGCCGCGCCGGTGAGGGCGCGGACCGAGGGGAAGCGGGGGCGGAGGGCCATGCCCTGCCGCCCGCGCGAATATTGCGCCCGAAGGCTCACGAGTTCAGCGCTTTCTCGACCGCTGCCTGCGCGTCGCCGCCGTCCTTCGTGGTCACACCGTCGAGCCAGGGCTTCCAGCTGTCCGGGTTGGCCTTGAGCCATTCCTTCGCGGCCGCCTTGGGATCCTCGCCATCGTCGAGGATCTTGCCCATGATCTCGTTTTCCATCGCGAGGGTGAACTTGAGGTTGGAGACGAACTTGCCCGGGTTCGGGCACTCGTCGACATAGCCCGCGCGAACGTTGGTCATGACCGTCGCACCGCCGTAATCGGGGCCGAAGAAGTCATCGCCGCCCGACAGGTAGGTGATGTCGAAGTTGGAGTTCATCGGGTGGGGTTCCCACGCGAGGAAGATGATCGGTTTGTCGGCTTTGTCGGCACGCGCGACCTGCGCGAGCATGCCCTGCTCGGAGCTTTCCTTCAGGTCGAAGTTCTTCAGGCCGAACGCGTCCTTGTCGATCATGTCGAGGATCAGCGCGTTGCCGTCATTGCCCGGCTCGATGCCGTAGATCTGGTTGTCCAGCTCGTCGGCGTGCTTGGCGATGTCGGAGAAGTCCTTGATGCCGAGCTTGGCGCCAGCGGGGTTGGTCGCCAGCGTGTATTTCGCGCCGGTCAGGTTGGTGCCGAGCGTCTCGACGGTGCCGTCCTTGGTGTAGGGATCGACGTTGGCGGCCATCGAGGGCATCCAGTTGCCCAGGAACACGTCGACGTCGCCTTTCGACAGCGCCTCGTAGGTCACCGGAACCGAGAGAACCTTGGTGTCGGTCTCGTAGCCGAGCGCTTCGAGGATGGTGGTCGCGACCGCGGTGGTCGAGGTGATGTCGGTCCAGCCAACATCGGAGAAGGTCACTTTCGAGCAATCGGCGGCCTGAGCGGGCGCGGTGCCTGCCAGTCCGAACGAGAGCGCGGCCCCCAGTGCGAGGAGCGTGGAACGAAGTTTCATGCTTTTTTCTCCCTGTGCAGCGTTAAGAAAAACCGCGGGATGCGGTTGTTGATTGACGAGTCAATAAACATGTTCTAGCTCGACATGCAAGCAAGCCACCCGGAAGGAGGCCGATCACATGCCGAAGCTTGGAGCAGAGCCTATACGGCGCGCAGCCTTGGTCAAAGCGACTATTGAGACAGTGGGCGAGGCGGGGTCGCTCGACGTGACGGTCGCGCAGATCGCCCGGCGCGCGGGCATGTCCTCGGCGCTGGCGCACCATTATTTCGGGTCGAAAGACCGGATTTTCCTCGCCGCGATGCGCTCGATCCTTTCGATTTACGGGGCCGAAGTGCGCGGTGCGATGGCGATGGCGCATTCCCCGCACGAGCGTGTTCGCGCAGTTGTGATGGGCTCTTTCGCGGCGGGCTCGTTCCGTCACGAGGCGATCGCCGCGTGGCTGAACTTCTACGTTCTCGCGCAGTCGAGCGCCGAAGCGCGGCGCCTGCTGCATATCTATCAGCGCCGTCTGCGCTCCAACCTCATGCACGGGCTGCGGCCGCTGGTCGGCGACCGCGCTGGCTCCGTGGCCGAGGGTTTGGGCGCGATGATCGACGGCGTCTACATCCGCGCGGCGCTTGTCGCGGGCGAGCCCGACCGCGAGGCCGCCTGCGAACTGGTGCTGGCGCATCTGGAAAAGGAATTGGAGGTCCACCAATGAGGGCACAGCCGAAAGCAAGCCATTTCGTCAATGGCGACTGGATGGAAGATACGGACGGCGACGAGCTGATCGTCACCTATCCCGGCACCGGCGAGGTGATCGCCAAGCTGCATGCGGCGACCCCTGCGGTGATCGACGCCGCGATTTCGGGGGCGGTTGAGGCGCAGAAGGACTGGGCCGCGCTGCGCCCGGTCGAGCGGGGCCGTATCCTGACCCGTGCCGTCGCGATCATCCGCGAGCGCGGTGAGGAACTGGCGCTGCTGGAAACGCTCGACACCGGCAAGCCCATTCAGGAAACCCGCGAGGCCGACTGGCCCTCGGGCGCCGAGGCGCTGGAGTATTTCGCGGGTCTCGCGCCCACGCTGACCGGAGAGACGATGCCGCTGGGCGGCGATTTCGCCTATACGATCCGCGAGCCGCTGGGCGTCTGCGCAGGGATCGGCGCGTGGAACTATCCCAGCCAGATCGCCTGCTGGAAATCCGCGCCTGCGCTGTCGACCGGCAACGCGATGGTGTTCAAACCTTCCGAGATGACGCCGCTGGGCGCGCTGAAGCTCGCCGAGATCTTCATCGAAGCCGGGATGCCCGCGGGTATCTTCAACGTGGTGCAGGGCTTCGGCCCGGTAGGGGCGGCGCTCTCGACCGATCCGCGTATCGCGAAAGTCTCGCTGACCGGGTCGGTCCCGACGGGTCAGAAAGTCTATCAGGCGGCATCGGCGGGCATGAAGCACGTCACGATGGAGCTTGGCGGCAAATCCCCGATGATCGTTTTTGATGATGCCGATATCGAAAGCGCAATCGGCGCGGCGATGCTGGGGAATTTCTATTCCTCGGGTCAGATCTGCTCGAACGGGACGCGAGTCTTCGTGCAGAAGGGCATCAAGGAGAAATTCCTCGCCCGTCTGAAAGAGCGCGCGGAAACCATTGTCGCGGGCGATCCGCTGGACGAGGCGACGCAATTCGGTCCGCTGATCTCGAAGGCGCAGTTCGACAAGGTGATGTCCTATGTCGAGAGCGCGAAATCCGAAGGCGCGCGACTGGTCTGCGGCGGCTCGGCAGGCAATGAGGGGCCGCTTTTCGTGCAGCCCACCGTTTTCGCCGATGTCACCGACGATATGACCATCGCGCGGGAAGAAATCTTCGGCCCGGTCATGTCCGTGCTGGATTTCGAGACCGAGGAAGAGGCGATCGCGCGGGCCAATGACACGCAGTTCGGCCTCGCCGCGGGTGTGTTCACCGGCGATCTGGCGCGCGGCCACCGTGTCGTGAGCCAGCTGCAGGCGGGTACGACCTGGATCAACGCCTACAACCTGACGCCGGTGGAAATGCCCTTCGGCGCGGTGAAGCAATCGGGCTTCGGGCGCGAGAATTCGCGCGCGGCGGTGGAGCACTATACGCAGCTCAAATCCGTCTATGTCGGCATGGGGCCGGTCGAGAGCCCGTACTGAATTTGAATTTGGGGAGGTTGGGGGCGCTGCCCGTCGCCGGTTGGTCCTCGGACCGATGGCGCCCAACCGGCGCCCCCCGGGATTTTCCGCCAAGGGGAAGATATGAGTGTTTCGGCAGAATATGTGATCGTAGGCGCAGGCTCGGGTGGCTCGGCGCTGGCTTACCGGCTCGTGGAAGCGGGCCGCGACGTGGTCGTGATCGAGCATGGCGGCTCGGATGCCGGGCCGTTCATCCAGATGCCCGGCGCGTTGAGCTATCCGATGAATATGGGGATCTACGACTGGGGCTTTCAGTCGGAACCCGAAGAGCATCTGGGCGGACGCCGTCTGGCGACCCCGCGCGGCAAGGTGCTGGGCGGCTCGTCGAGCATTAACGGCATGGTCTATGTCCGGGGCCACGCGCGCGATTTCGACCATTGGGAAGAAAGCGGCGCGCGCGGCTGGGGCTACGCCGATGTGCTGCCCTATTACAAGCGGATGGAGCATTGGCACGGCGGCGAAGAGACCGAATGGCGTGGCCGCTCGGGGCCGCTGCATGTGACCCGCGGGCCGCGCTCCAACCCGCTGTTCGATGCCTTCGTCGCTGCGGGCGCGGCGGCGGGCTATCCGGTGACCGAGGATTACAACGGCCGGCAGCAGGAAGGCTTCGGGCCGATGGAGGCCACGATCTACAAAGGGCGACGCTGGTCGGCGGCCAATGCCTATCTGCGCCCCGCGCTCAAGACCGGCAAGTTGCGGATCGTCCGTGGTCTGGCGCGGCGCGTCGTCTTCGATGGCAAGAAGGCCGTCGGCGTCGAGATCAAGCGCAAGGGGCAGATCGAGGTGGTCCGCGCGACGTCCGAGGTCGTGCTGGCGGCAAGTTCGATCAATACGCCGAAGCTTCTGATGCTCTCGGGTGTCGGCCCGGCAGAGCATCTGCGTGCGCATGGCATCGAGGTGCTGGCGGATCGTCCCGGGGTGGGCGGCAACCTGCAGGATCACCTTGAGATCTACATGCAATTCGCCGCGAAACAGCCGGTGACGCTGTTCAAATACTGGAACCTCTACGGCAAGGCCCGTGTGGGCGCGCAATGGCTTTTCACCAAAAGCGGGCTCGGCGCGTCGAACCAGTTCGAAAGCTGCGCCTTCATCCGGTCGGAGGCCGGGATCGACTACCCGGACATCCAGTATCACTTCCTGCCGATCGCGGTGCGCTATGACGGCAAGGCCGCCGCCGAGGGGCACGGCTTTCAGGCACATGTCGGGCCGATGCGTTCGAAGTCGCGTGGCCATATCCGGCTGCGCTCGGGCGATCCCGAGGCCAAGCCCGAGATCAAGTTCAACTACATGAGCCATCCCGACGACTGGGCCGAATTCCGCAAATGCGTGCGGCTGACCCGGGAAATTTTTGCGCAAGCGCCGATGGCCGCCCATGTGAAGCACGAGATCCAGCCGGGGGCCGACGTGGAGACGGATGAGCAGATCGACGCCTTCATCCGCGAACATGCCGAGAGCGCCTATCACCCCTGTGGCACTGCGAAGATGGGGGCGGCGGACGATCCGAGTGCCGTCGTCGATCCGGAAGGCCGCGTGATCGGGGTCGAGGGGCTGCGGGTCGCCGACAGCTCGGTCTTCCCGCGCATCACCAACGGCAACCTGAACGCGCCCTCGATCATGGTGGGCGAGAAGATGGCCGATCACCTGCTGGGCCGGGCACCGCTCGCACGCGAGAACCTCGAGCCGTGGGTGGCGCCGAACTGGCAGGTGGCGCAGCGCTGAGTTAGCGGCCTTCGCGGCGCGGGAGGCTGAGGGCATAGCGCCCCGGCCCCTGCGCCGCGAGGATCAAGAGCCCGCCCGCGATCGCCCAGTTCTTCACGAAGATCGTCACCTGCCACGGGTCGGCGCGCAGCTGCCAGTGAAACCAGCTGGTGAAGATGCAATAGGCGGCGAGGATGAGTGCCCAGGCCCGCACCTTCGGGCCGAAGATCAGGCCAAGCGCCGCGATCAGGTTGAACAGCGCGACGGGCCAGACCAGCCAGCCGGGCAGGCCAAGCCAGCCGATCATTTCCTGCACCATCCGCGGGTCGCTGACTTTCTGCGCCGCGCCGCCGAGGAACAGCAGCGCGATCAGGATGCGGCCGATCAGGTTGAGCGCGTCGGACATGCGGGGCTCCCAAGTTTCGGTTTACCTTTCAGCTACGAAATCTGTTGCGTGCGAGATCAGTCCCACCGATATCTAGGGAATGTTAAGGCTTTGTTCACTTCTGGTTCTCATCGCCTCGCCCGTTTTCGCGGCGACGGTCACGGGCATTCCACGCGTCGTCGATGGCGATACGCTGGTGGTTGCGAATACGCGGGTGCGGCTGTTCGGCATCGACGCGCCGGAGGCGAAGCAAAGCTGCAAGACGACGCAAGGCGTGCGCTGGGCTTGTGGACAGGCCGCGACGGCGGAACTGCAGCGGCTCGCGGGGCGGGGAGTGCGGTGCTCGGGTCACGAGCAGGATCGCTACGGGCGGCTGATCGCTATTTGCCGCGCCGGCGGGCGCGATCTCAACGCCGAGATGGTGGCCCGCGGCGCAGCCTTCGCTTACCGAAGATACGCGCTCGATTATGTCGGGCAGGAGGAGCGCGCGCGCCGCGCGGGTCTCGGCATCTGGCAGGGCGAAGCAAGGCGCCCAGCAGCGGTCCGCGCCGCGACCAAGGTACAAACCCCGCCGGGTAATTGCGCGATCAAGGGCAATATTTCCAAGCGCGGGCGGCTCTATCATCTGCCGGGCACGGGCTCTTATGCCGCGACGCGGATCAATACCGCCAAGGGCGAGCGATGGTTTTGCACCGAGGCTGCGGCAAAAGCGGCCGGATGGCGTCGCGCAGGCGGCTGACTTGATGCGCATCAAGGTGGCGCCAGTCGCGGTGGCCTAATGTCGGTCCGACAGCAAGGAAAGGGAGCGACATGGCCAATACGCCGCACACGCTGCAAGACGAATTCCCAACGAAACTCGATCGGATCCACGAGTTGAAAATCTCCAACGCGCATTTTGCAAAGCTGTTGGACGATTACGACACGCTGAACGATCGCGTGCACCGGGCCGAGACGAATGTGGAGCCGATGGACAGCCTCGCCGAGACCGACCTGCGCAAGCAACGCGCCGCGGTGAAGGATGAGATCGCGCGGATGCTGGGTACCGCCGACGCCTGAGTTGTATGGTAACGAGTGATTTTGGTGGGACGCCTCGGGGCTTCGGCCCCGGGGCGTTTTTCTATGCGATGTCGTAGGGCAGAAGGCCGCGATGGTCGGGGTCGACATGCAGGCGGCGTTCCAGCGGCGGAACCGAGCGCTGGTGGCAATCCTTACGCTCGCAGATTCGACAAGAGATCCCGATCGGCTGGTAGGCCTTGGGATTGCCGAGCTCCATATCGTCGGCATAGACGAGCCCCTTAGCGTGGCTCACCTCGCAGCCCAGACAGATCGCGTAGCGGCGGACTGGCGCGGTGAAGCTGCCGCCCGATTTCGAGACGTCGCGCGCGAGGCAGAGATAGCGAACGCCATCGGGGGTCTCTGCGAGTTGGCGCAGGAATTTAGTCGGAGTTTCAAAGGCTTGGTGGACGTTCCAGAGCGGGCAGGCGCCACCGAATCGGGCGAATTGTAGTCGCGTGGCAGAGTGGCGCTTGGTGATGGTGCCGGCTTGATCGACGCGGACGAAGAAGAAGGGAATACCCTTCGCGCCGGGGCGCTGCAGGGTCGAGAGACGGTGGGCGACCTGCTCGATCGAGGCGGTGAAGATGTCGCAAAGTCGCTCCAAATCGTGGCGGGTGTCCTGCGCCGCTTCGAGGAAGGGGCGGTAAGGCAGCAGCGCCGCGCCCGCGAAGTAGTTGGCGAGCCCGATCTTGGCGATCGCCCGGGCCGTGTCGGATTGGAAGCGCGCGAGGTCGAGCGTCGCATCCAGCAAGTCGTTCTGGGTCAGCAACGCCACTTGGTGCAGCAATTGGAAGGCCTGCGTCGGGCGGCCCGCATGGGCGTTGATCAGAAGCCGGTTGCCGTCGCGCTCGCGCAGTTGCGAAATGTCGGAGAACTGCACGTCGAGACCGCGTTTCGCGAGGGTATCGATGGCATGAGGAATGGGCTCCAACCGCTTGCCATCACGACAGGAAAAGCGTTCGGCGGCACGATCGACGGCGTCGATGTAATTGTCGCAATAGTGAAAGAAGTCGCGGACCTCTTCCCAGGGGGAGACCACCGTCTGTGCCCCCTCGCGGCCCAGGGCTTCGTCGAGCGAGGCGAGGCGTTCATGGGTCTGGCGGTAGGCGCGGTGCAGTTCGAGGAAGGACCGGGCGAGTGCAGGGGCGTTGGAGGCCGCGAGCCGCAGATCGGCCAAGGGCGGCGCGCCGTCGGAGAAGATCGGGTCGGCCAGTGCCTCACGCATGTCCGAGACCAGCCGCTCCGCATCGCCCGCCGAAAGTTCGGTCACGTCGAGGCCGAATTCGCTCGCCAGCGCCAGCACGACCTGCGCCGAGACCGGGCGGTGGTTGTTCTCCATCTGGTTGAGATAGGGCAGCGACACGCCGAGCCGCTCGGCGAAGGCTTTCTGGGTCAGGCCGAGCCGCGTGCGGGTTTCGCGCAGTTTCACGCCGGCATAGAGTTTCTGAGTCGCCATCTGCCCCTCCTTTTGCAAAGAGATTTTTAGCTTTGCAAAAATCCTGCGTCAAATTTTGCCGGTTCTGAGCCGGCGTCATTGGATCAATCGCGGATGGTCTGCGATCGGTAGCGTGCTTCGCAGTTATGCAATTCGCTATCGCATGCTTGCCAATAATTTGCAAATTTTCTCGAATCCCCTTTGTAAGATTGTTGCCTTCAGAATAGGGTGCCGAGAAATTATGCGGAGGACCCTCATGAGAGACATCCTGAAGGAGCTGGAGCATCGGCGCGACGAAGCCCGCCTTGGTGGCGGCGAGAAACGCATCGAGGCGCAGCACAAGAAGGGCAAGCTGACCGCGCGCGAGCGGATCGAATTGCTGCTCGACGAGGGCTCTTTCGAAGAGTTCGACATGTTCAAGACCCATCGCTGCACCGATTTCGGGATGGAAGAGAGCAAGCCCTATGGCGACGGCGTCGTTACCGGCTGGGGTACCGTGAACGGGCGCATGGTCTATGTGTTCAGCCAGGATTTCACCGTCTTCGGTGGCTCGCTGTCGGAAACCCACGCCGAGAAGATCTGCAAGATCATGGATATGGCGGTCCAGAACGGCGCGCCGGTGATTGGCATCAACGATTCGGGCGGGGCGCGGATTCAGGAAGGCGTGGCGTCGCTTGCAGGCTATGCGGACGTGTTCCAGCGCAACATCATGGCCTCGGGCGTCGTGCCGCAGATCAGCCTCATCATGGGGCCCTGCGCCGGCGGTGCGGTCTATTCGCCCGCGATGACGGACTTCATCTTCATGGTGAAGGATACGTCTTACATGTTCGTCACCGGCCCCGACGTGGTGAAGACGGTTACGAACGAGCAGGTGACGGCCGAGGAGCTTGGCGGGGCCGCGACCCACACCAAGAAAAGCTCGGTCGCCGATGGCGCCTACGAGAACGACGTCGAGGCGCTGTTCGAGACCCGACGCCTGATCGACTTCCTGCCGCTCTCGAACCGCGAGAAGGCGCCCGTGCGGCCCTTCTTCGACGAGGTGGACCGGATCGAGGCGTCGCTCGACACGCTGGTGCCCTCGAACGCGAACACCCCCTACGATATGAAGGAATTGATCCTGAAGATCTCCGACGAGGGCGATTTCTTCGAGATCCAGAAGGACTTCGCGGGCAACATCATCACTGGCTTCATCCGTCTGGAAGGTCAGACGGTCGGCGTTGTCGCGAACCAGCCGATGGTGCTGGCGGGCTGTCTGGATATCGATTCCAGCCGCAAGGCCGCGCGCTTCGTGCGCTTCTGCGACGCATTCGAAATCCCGATCCTGACGCTGGTCGACGTGCCGGGCTTCCTGCCGGGCACGAGCCAGGAATATAACGGCGTCATCAAGCACGGTGCGAAGCTGCTGTTCGCCTATGGCGAGGCGACCGTGCCGAAGGTCACGGTTATCACCCGCAAAGCCTATGGTGGCGCCTATGACGTCATGTCCTCCAAGCACCTGCGCGGCGATTTCAACTACGCCTGGCCGACTGCGGAAATCGCGGTGATGGGCGCGAAGGGTGCGGTCGAAATCCTCTATCGCTCGGAACTGGGTGACCAGGAGAAGATCGCCAAGCGCACCGCCGATTACGAGGACCGTTTCGCGAACCCGTTCGTGGCGGCCGAGAAGGGTTTCATCGACGAGGTGATCCAGCCGCGTTCGACGCGTCGCCGGGTGGCCCGCGCCTTCGCGGCGCTGCGCTCGAAGAAGCTGTCCAACCCGTGGAAGAAGCACGATAACATCCCGCTCTGAGGAGGCGCATGACGGGCAGGTCGAGGATCGCGACGCTCTTGCCCGGCGCTCTCGCCGGGCTGGCGCTGGCGTCTCCGGCGCCCGCCCAAGAGCTCCGGGAGGTGACGCCAGTGCCCGATTACGGTGCGGTCATGCATCCGGGCAACCTGGGGGAGGATCTGGGGCCCGGCGACGGGCCGGAGGGGACGAAGGGCGATGCGATCCCGGTACCGTCCGGGCAGAAGGTCTGGTGGGTCGACGTGATCCACAACGAGGCCGGACCGGACGGGCTGACCTATCGCTTCCGCTTCCTCGCGCCGCAGATCGGAGGGCCGAGCCCGATCTCCTCCGATATCGCGCTGAAGGATATCGAGGCGCTGTGCAACGGGTGGGTGGTGCCGCGCCTGCCGCAGCCCGGTCCGGAGCCCGCACAGGTGATGGTGAGCCTGTCGGACCAGATCGTGCCGTTCGGCGAAGCCGCCCCAGAGGTGGTGCAATATTTCGACAGCTTTTCCGTCGAGGATGGAAAATGCGTTTGGGAGTTTTTCTGATGGCCGTGGCCAGACCCGCAGATCACAGCTTGGAAGGCAGGATGCCGGAGCGCGCGTTTGTGCGGACGCTCACGGCAAGATCGCGCTTTCGTGAGCGGGATTTGCGGGCTAACCTGCCCTTGGGGAAAGCGATTTCGGTCCCCGCGTTGAAACGGGTCGTGCCGAACCTCGCCCAGATCGGGGCGCGCGCCCCCCTGGACAGGAGAACGACATGTCGAAAGCTCTCATCGCGCTTGGCCTCGTGGCCTTCGTCGCAGCCTGCGCGCCCAAGCCCGAGCCGATGCCGGTGGCCGTCACTACCGAGCCGACCTATACCGGCAAGTACAAGTGATCTGCGTGCGGGGCAGGGCGGCAGCCACCGCCTTGCCCCCACGATCCCTGCCGAGAGGGTGGCGTTTTGCAATACGCCATACGGTTACCTAGCGGAAATTTCCCTTCGGGAATACGCTCTTAGCCATTCGATAACAGAATGGGGGAGAGTGAAATGGGCCGAATTTCTCTGGGCGCCGTCGCCTGTGCGGCTCTGCTTGTGGGTTGTGCGCCCAAGCCGGAGCCTGCGCCTGTCACCGTGGAACCGGTCTATACCGGCAAATATGGCGGTCCCGTCGCAAGCGGCAGCAGTTGCCGACCGACCGGACGGCTCGTCGACTCGCAATACCCGGCTTCCGTGCCCGACTGTCCGCTGCAATGCGGACCGTTCGAGACGGCGGTGGCAGCGACAACGCAGCGACCGGCGCAATGCGTCCCCGAGCAGCGCGGTGGCTCGAGCGAGCGCCAGCCGACGCCTAGCAGGGACCCGACCGGCGGGAACCAGACCCCAACGGGTCAATAATGAAGGCGTAACGCAGAAACTCAGCGCGCGCCGTCCCAGCAACTTCAAAGCGGAGGGCGCGTCATGCTGAAGCATCGCGGTTTCCCGTCGCGGCTACCCTCGACGGATTATCAATTCACCATTCGCCGGGCCAACAAGAAGGGCGCGACGAAGATCATTCGGCGTGAACGCTACGCCGATCGCGGTCATGCCGATCGCAAGGCCGATGCGGGCTTCATGGCCGCGCTCTGGGCGCATTTCGGCGAGGAGCCGTTCGAGCGCGGCAATCTCGATGCGGGCCGGTTGAGCTGGCTCTTCGGGCGCGAAGTCGTGCCTGCCGAGGACCCGTTCGACCCCGAAAGCTACGAGGCGCTTCTCAAGATCGACGTGAAACGCGCTCAAGCCTCCTTCCCGGAGGTCTTCGCCGATCCCGACGCCTTCACCTTCGACGATGACGAGGATGAGGATTGGGCATGATTTCGCTGATGTCCTGCGCGAAATGGCGGCATGCCGCCGAATCTCGGAATTGCAGGGATTTCGCCTTTGCAATCCGCGATATGCGCAGTCACATTGAGGGGGCAAGCCGTACTGTCCCCAACACCCGCGGCTTGTGTAATATCCCTACCCCTTCCCTATTCCTGCGGCCTGATCTTATGGTCGGGCCGCAGTTTTTTCCTTCGGAAGGTCAAGGGGCTGCCTGCAGAGATTTGAAGGGCAGTGGCGATAGCTCGCCGATGGGGTCGGACCTCGCGTTTTCGCCGTTGGCTTTTCACGGGGCCGCGATAAACTCGCGTCCAATCATAACCGCTATTGGAGGCAGTTTCCCATGCGCAAAACCCCGATCCTTCTTCTCCTTGCCGGTCTCGCCCTCGCAGGCTGCATGCAAACCGACGGTCAGCGCGCCCTCGCCGGTGCGGCCGGCGGCGCGATCATCGCGGACGCGACCGACAACAACGCGCTCACCGGTGCGGCTCTCGGCGCGCTCGCGGGCACCTATTGCGACGACGCCGGCGTCTGCCAGCGCTCCTACTAAGCACATCCGCGCGGCTCTGTCCGCGCCCGATCGCTATCCGACCGCCATCGGCGCTGCTCGCCCCGGTGGCGGTTTTTCTTTTGTCTCACATCATGAACACGACACGCGGGGCGGGGGATGCCCCTCCCGCACCGGAAGGGAAGGGCCTGACATGTTCAAGAAAATCCTGATCGCTAACCGTGGCGAGATCGCCTGCCGCGTCATCAAGTCGGCGCAGAAGATGGGGATCAAGACGGTCGCCGTCTATTCCGATGCCGATGCGCAGGCGCTACATGTCCAGATGGCCGACGAGGCGGTGCATATCGGTCCGCCGCCCGCGAACCAATCCTATATCGTGATCGACAAGATCATGGATGCGATCCGCCAGACCGGCGCCGAAGCGGTTCACCCGGGCTACGGCTTCCTGTCGGAGAACAAGAAATTCGCCGAGGCGCTGGAAAAAGAGGGCGTCGCCTTCATCGGCCCGCCCTCGGGCGCGATCGAGGCGATGGGCGACAAGATCACCTCGAAGAAGCTCGCGAAAGAGGCCGGCGTGTCGACCGTGCCCGGTTACATGGGGCTGATCGCGGATGCCGATGAAGCGGTGAAGATCTCCGACGAGATCGGCTACCCGGTGATGATCAAGGCCTCCGCTGGCGGCGGCGGTAAAGGCATGCGCATCGCGTGGAACGCCGAAGAAGCGCGCGAGGGCTTCCAGTCGTCGAAGAACGAGGCCGCGAACAGCTTCGGCGACGACCGCATCTTCATCGAGAAATTCGTCACCCAGCCGCGCCACATCGAGATTCAGGTGCTCGCCGACAAGCACGGCAACTGCGTTTATCTGAACGAGCGTGAATGCTCGATCCAGCGCCGCAACCAGAAAGTCATCGAAGAGGCGCCGTCGCCTTTCCTCGACCCCGAGACCCGCAAGGCGATGGGCGAGCAGGCCGTCGCCCTGTCGAAAGCGGTGGATTACTGCAGCGCGGGCACGGTGGAATTCATCGTCGATGGCGAGAAGAACTTCTACTTCCTCGAGATGAACACCCGTCTTCAGGTGGAACACCCGGTCACCGAACTGATCACCGGCATCGACCTCGTCGAGCAGATGATCCGCGTGGCCGACGGTGAGAAGCTTCCGATGAAGCAGGAAGATATCGGCATCAACGGCTGGGCGATCGAGAGCCGCCTCTATGCCGAAGATCCTTACCGCAACTTCCTGCCCTCTATCGGGCGTCTGACCCGCTACCGTCCGCCGGTGGAAGGCAAGACCGCGTCGGGCGGCATCGTGCGCAACGATACCGGCGTCTTCGAGGGCGGCGAGATTTCGATGTTCTACGATCCGATGATTGCCAAGCTCTGCACCTGGGGCGAGACCCGCGACGCGGCCATCGAAGAGATGCGCCTCGCGCTCGACAAGTTCGAGGTGGAAGGCATCGGTCACAACCTGCCGTTCTGCGCCGCGGTGATGGATCACGAGCGCTTCACCTCCGGCAACATCACCACCGCCTTCATCGAAGAGGAATATCCCGAGGGGTTCGCGGGCGTCACGCTCGACGAGGGGATGCTGCGCAAGGTCGCGGCGGCCACGGCGGCGATGGAGCGCGTGGCCGAGATTCGGCGCACGAAGATCTCCGGCACGCTCGGCAATCACGAGCGCAAGGTCGGCGTGGATTGGGCGGTCTCGCTGCAGGATGAAGATTTCAAGCTGAAGGTGAATGCGGATCGCAACGGCTCCACCATCGTCTTCGAGGATGGCGAAGAGATGCGCGTCGAGAGTGACTGGACCCCGGGCGACCCGCTGGCCGAACTGACCGTGAACGGTGCGCCGCTGGTCCTGAAGGTCGGCAAGATCCCGATGGGCTTCCGCATCCGGGTGCGAGGCGCCGATCTGAAGGTCCATGTCCGCACGCCGCGCCAGTTCGAGCTTGCGCAACTGATGCCGGTGAAACTGCCGCCGGATACGTCGAAATTCCTGCTCTGCCCGATGCCGGGTCTCGTCGTGAAGATCTCGGTCGAGGAAGGCGCGGAAGTGCAGGAGGGTCAGCCGCTGGCCACTGTCGAGGCGATGAAGATGGAGAACATTCTGCGCGCCGAGAAGAAGGGCATCGTGAAGAAGATCAACGCCGAGGCGGGCGCGAGCCTTGCCGTCGACGACATCATCATGGAGTTCGAATAAGTGACGCCCGCGCCGTGGCATAGGGAGGCCGGGCGACCGGCTCACCCCGCCATGGCGGGGCACGATCTATTGGCGCGCGGTGGTGTGCGGGGATGTGGTCAGAAACCGCGCTCTTCGCGGATCTCGTCGCGCCGGATCGGCATCTTGTCGATCGAGCGGATGATCTCGCGCGCATCCCACGGGGCGGGCTTGCGCAGGTTCACCGTGCCGTCCTTCGCGATGATGACGAGGGAGAACCCGCGCGGGCGCAGCTTGCGCCGCACGTCGCTCGCCGGATCGGGCGTGGTGTCGGTGATGACGACGACGTCGCGTTGGGCCAGTTCCGACCAATGGTCTTCGAGGTACCGGATCTGTTCCTTGAAGGCCGGGTCGAGCGGGCTGTCGGCGAAGACCACGATGGGCCGCTTCTGCCAGACGAGTGCATCCAGATCCGCGTCCGCCCCATCGACCGGCGCGAAGGGGGGCGTGACCTCGGGCTCTGCCACGGCAAGATTGACGGTGCTGTCCTGGGCTGCGGCCGCAAAGGGCGTCAGCGCAAGAAATGCAGCGAGTCCAAGGGATAATAGACGGGTCATGGGCTCCTCTCTCGTTCCAGATATATGCGCGGCGGACCTCTCGCACCATGGCGGGCGCTACGAATTTTCGCGAAATGCGGCCTTTAAGCGCGCCGCTAGGAACAGCGGTGCCGACTGGCGCCGGGGGGCGGGGCGTGCGGCGGGGTGCCGCTTGGGCCTGCTGTCGTGGGAAGCGGATACGCGAAACGCCGGCGCACCGGAGGCGGGCGAGGCGCGCCGGATGCCTTTCGATAGGGTGCCGTGCGCGTATGGACACCCGCGATCTGGGACATATGACCGGGCTGCGCCACGCGCCGCCGGGACTGAATTTCGTGGAAATGACGGCCGAAGATGCGGGGAAGACACCCGCCGCGGCGACAGTGGAAGAAGGATTTGGCCATGACGGACAAGAAAGAGGACTGGCGCAAGCTCGCCGAGAAGGAACTGCGTGGCAGGCCGTTCGAGGACCTGACCTGGAACACGCTCGAAGGGATCGCGGTCAAGCCGCTTTACACCGAAGAGGACGTGGAGGGGCTCGACCATCTGGGCACCATGCCGGGCCTGTCGCCCTTCACGCGCGGACCGCGCGCCACGATGTATGCGGGCCGTCCGTGGACGATCCGGCAATATGCGGGCTTCTCGACCGCCGAGGAGTCGAACGCATTCTATCGCAAGGCGCTCGCCGCCGGGCAGCAAGGCGTGTCGGTGGCCTTCGACCTGGCGACCCACCGCGGCTATGACAGCGATCACCCGCGCGTCGAGGGCGATGTCGGCAAGGCGGGTGTCGCGATCGACAGCGTCGAGGACATGAAGATCCTGTTCGACGGCATCCCGCTCGATCAGATTTCGGTCTCGATGACGATGAACGGCGCGGTGATCCCGATCCTCGCCAACTTCATCGTCACCGGCGAAGAGCAGGGCCATGACCGCAGCGTTCTGTCGGGCACGATCCAGAACGACATCCTCAAGGAGTTCATGGTCCGCAACACCTACATCTATCCGCCCGAGCCCTCGATGCGGATCATCGCGGATATCATCGAATACACCTCGAACGAGATGCCGCGGTTCAACTCGATCTCGATCTCGGGCTACCACATGCAGGAGGCCGGCGCGAACCTCGTGCAGGAGCTGGCCTACACGCTGGCCGACGGGCGCGAATACGTGCGCACGGCGATCAAGGCGGGGATGGATGTCGACAAGTTCGCAGGCCGTCTGAGCTTCTTCTTCGCGATCGGGATGAACTTCTTCATGGAGGCCGCCAAGCTGCGCGCGGCGCGCCTGCTGTGGAGCCGGATCATGGAAGAGTTCGAGCCGAAGAAGCCGCAAAGCTCGATGCTGCGCACGCACTGCCAGACTTCGGGCGTCTCGCTGGCGGAGCAGGATCCCTATAACAACGTGATCCGCACGGCGTACGAGGCGATGTCGGCAGCGCTGGGCGGCACGCAGTCGCTGCACACCAATGCGCTCGACGAGGCAATTGCGCTGCCCACCGAGTTCTCGGCCCGGATCGCGCGCAACACGCAGCTGATCCTGCAGGAAGAAACGGGGATCACCAATGTGGTCGATCCGCTGGCGGGCTCCTACTACGTCGAGAGCCTCACGGCGGAACTGGCCGAGAAGGCCTGGGAGCTGATCGAGGAAGTCGAGGAGATGGGCGGCATGACGAAGGCCGTGGCCTCGGGCATGCCCAAGCTGCGCATCGAGGAAACGGCCGCCCGGCGTCAGGCGCTGATCGACCGGGGCGAGGATGTCGTGGTCGGTGTGAACAAGTATCGCCGCGAGACAGAGGATGAGCTGGATATCCTCGACATCGACAACGCGAAAGTGCGCGACAACCAGATCGCGCGGCTCGAGAAGATGCGCGCAAGCCGCGACGAGGCAGCCTGCGAGGCGGCGCTGGCCGAGCTGACGCGCCGCGCCTCTGAAGGTGGCAACCTGCTCGAAGCGGCGGTGGAAGCTGCACGCGCCCGGGCCTCTGTGGGAGAGATTTCAATGGCGATGGAAAAGGTGTTCGGACGTCACCGCGCCGAGGTGAAGACGCTCGCAGGTGTCTATGGCGCGGCCTATGACGGCGACGAGGGCTTCGCGCAGATCCAGAAGGACGTTGAGGCCTTCGCCGAGGAAGAGGGCCGCCGCCCGCGGATGCTGGTGGTGAAGATGGGTCAGGACGGCCACGACCGCGGCGCCAAGGTGATCGCGACGGCCTTTGCCGATATCGGCTTCGACGTCGATGTGGGCCCACTGTTCCAGACGCCGGAAGAAGCCGCGCAGGATGCGATCGACAACGATGTCCACGTGGTCGGGATTTCGTCGCAGGCGGCGGGGCACAAGACCCTCGCGCCGAAGCTGATCGCGGCGCTGAAAGAGAAGGGCGCCGAGGATATCATCGTGATCTGCGGCGGCGTGATCCCGCAGCAGGATTACGACTTCCTCAAGAAGGCGGGCGTGAAGGCGATCTTCGGGCCGGGGACCAATATCCCGCTGGCCGCGCGCGAAATTCTCGACATCGTGCGGCAGGCGCGGGCCTGAGGGCGAGGGGGCTCTGCCCCCGCGCTGACGCGCCCCCCGGGATATTTGGTCAAGCCCGAACTTCGACCTTGATCGGTCTTAAGCGGCGCGCGGGGGAACTCTGCGCGCCGCCGTTCATTCAAAATATTACAACGAATTAATCACAGGCCGGATTTGCGCGGGTGCATTTCCGCCGCAGCGCGGCTAAACTTGAACCATGGACAGGCCCATTTCTCTCTGGTCGCGCATCGCGCAAGCACTCTCCGCTCTCGGGCGGGGCGAGGCGTTGTCGACCGTTTTCGACAATCTGCGCCAGCCGCCGGAGCGTTCTGTCGCCTTCACCATCGCGGTGATCGCACTCGGTGCGAAGATGGCAAAGGCGGATGGGCAGGTGACACGCGACGAGGTCGCGGCGTTCCGGCGCATCTTCCAGATCCCGCCGGAAGAGGAAGCCAATGCCGCGCGCGTCTTCAACATGGCGCGCACCGATGTGGCGGGCTTCGACGCCTATGCCCGCAAGATCGCCAACATGTTTGGTCCCGGCGCGGACGTGCTGAAAGACGTGTTGGAAGGGCTGTTCTTCATCGCGTTGGCCGATGGCGATTACCACGAGGGCGAGGATGCCTTCCTGCTGGAAGTCGCGCGGATCTTCGGGCTGGAGGAATGCTGTTTCCGTGCGATGCGCTCCGCCTTCGTGGAGGATGCCGATCCCGATCCGTGGTCGGTGCTCGAGGTCGAACCGGGCACGCCGCTTCCCGAAGTACGCAAGGTCTGGCGCAACAAGGTGCGCGAGGCCCATCCCGACCGGGCGATTGCGCGCGGCCTGCCGGAAGAGGCGGTGCAGCTGTCGCAGGCGCGGGTGATCGCGCTCAACAAGGCCTGGGAGGAAATCCGCGCCAGCCATGCGGACGCCTGATGCGGATCGCCACTTGGAATATCGAGTGGTTCAACAGCCTTTTCGATCGCAACGGGGCGCTTCTCGACGATGATCAGTGGTCGGCGCGCTACAGTGTGACGCGCAGCCAGCAGACCGGGGCGATCGCGATAGTGATGAGCGCGCTGGAGGCCGATGTGCTTCTAGTGGTCGAGGCGCCCGACGACAACCACCGCCACAAGACGGTCGATATGCTCGAAGCCTTTGCGGAGCGCTTCGGGCTGCGTCAGCGGCGCGCGCTTCTAGGCTTTTCCAACGACACACAGCAGGAACTGGCGTTGCTCTACGACCCCGATGTCGTGACGGCGCGGCATGATCCGCAAAGCTCGGAGGCGTGGCCGCGTTTCGACGGCAGTCTCCGGATCGACCTCGATATCGATGCGCGGATGGATACGGTCACCTTTTCCAAGCCGCCCCTGGAAGTCGTTCTGGGGGCGCGGTCCGGGGAGGTGATGCGGATGATCGGCGTGCATGTGAAGTCGAAAGCTCCGCATGGCGCGACGAGCCTGGAGACAGCGACCCGCATGGCGATCGAGAACCGGCGCAAGCAGCTGGCACAGTCGATCTGGATCCGGGGCCGCGTGGAGGAGCATTTGGCGGCGGGCGACAGCCTGATCGTGCTCGGCGATTTCAACGACGGTCCGGGGCTCGACGAGTACGAGAAGCTGTTCGGGCGCTCGGGCGTCGAGATCGTCGCGGGCGAGGGTGGGCCCGACGCGGTGCGCCTCCGCGACCCGCATGCGCGGCTGTCGAAAGCCCATCATACGGCCGCCGCGCCCAGTTCCGCGCGGTTCTATCTCGTGGATCAGAAGCAGTATTTCTCGGCCATGCTGGATTACGTGATGCTCTCACCCGATCTGGCGGCGCGGGCGACGGCGTGGAGAATCTGGCACCCGTTCGACGATCCGCATATCTACCGCGTGCCCGAGCTGCGCGAGGCGCTGTTGCAGGCCTCCGATCATTTTCCCGTCTCGGTCGATATCGATTGAGCGAGGGGCGTGATTTTCGTCCCGCTTCCGCGTAGGATCGGAGCCATGAAACAGCCGCTCGTCATCGCTCTCTCGTTCGCCCTTCTGGCCACGCCCGTCTCCGCGCAGGATGAAGGGGCCGACGCTGGCGGCGATGTCGATCGCGGGTTCTCCTTGTTGCAGGAAGGGGCGCAGACGCTGTTTCGCGGGCTGATGGGAGAGATGAAGCCGCAGCTCGACGAAATGCAGAAAGGCTTGGGCGAGGCCGCGGCCCAGTTGGGGCCGAAGCTGCGCCAGTTCCTCGCGCTGGTCGACGATATGGCGAATTACGGCGCGCCCGAGCGGCTGCCCAATGGCGATATCATCATGCGGCGCGACCCGGATGCACCGCCGCCGCCGCCCCTGATGACCGAGCCGCCGGGGGATGCGCCGCAAAAAGACGACCCGGAGCAAGGCGGGCCGATTGAGATCCCGGAGGGCGGGATCGAGCTTTAATCCGTGATGATCGGATCTGCCTTCAGCGCGCCCGCGAGCGAGCGGAAGCGCGACTCGGCGACCTCGCCCATCAGCGCCTTGCCGCGCTTGGTCAGCTTCAGCTCCAAAACGCCCTTCTTGGCGGAATATTTCAACTCGCCCGCATCGGCGGGGCTGTGGGTCGCGAACATCGCGCCGAAGCGCATCGCCTTGCCCAGAACTTCCGCCTCCTGGATCTGCTCCTCGGTCAGCAGCGGCAGGAACGGCTCCAGCCGCGAGCCGTTGCGCGAGTTCTTGTAGCGGTGCAAGAGCGCCACGCCGAGCCAGATCCGCTCGGGGTGGGACATCGCTGAATAGTTCGCTCGGGTGACGTTCTCGAAACAGGCCTCGGCGCGGTAATCGGGATGGGTGCGCCACGTCGTGTCATGCAGCAGGCAGGCCGCGCGCACGAGGCGGAATTTCTCGGGTGGGAGCGGCCCGAAGATCGGCTCGATGAAGGCGTGGAGCTTCTTGCCGAAGCCGGGCATCCGGCTCATCACGCGCTCGGTATGGCGCGCGGCCTCCACCAGCGGATCGCGGCGGCGCAGGCGTTCGGGCATCTGCTCGTAAAGCAGCCCTTCGCGGATCCCGTAGGCGGAGACGTCGATCTCCTTGGGCTGGAAGGTCGCGATCAACTCGCGCAGCACCTGGCTCGCGAGCGGGACCAGTTCCATCCGCGCGGCGGAGGTGCCGGTATTGGCGCGCAGCTTCTCGAGGTCGGACTTGCCGATCCAGTCGATCGTCTCGCCCAGCTCGTCGGGCTTCATCCGGTATTCGTGCATCACCAGCAGCGGATAGTCGCGCCGTTCCATGTCGAGACGCGCGATGGCGCGCCACGAGCCGCCGACGAGGTAGATGCGTTCATGCTCGGTCCCGACCTTCTCGGCCAACTCCTGCATCGTCGCCTGAATATGCGCGGTGATGGCCTTCTTGCCGCCCGCGATCTGCTGCAGGCGGAAGGGGCCGAGCTGCGAGGTGGCACGGCGCCAGACCTTGCCGCCGCGAATCTCGGCCAATTCCATCGAGTTGCCACCGATATCGCAGACGAGGCCTTCGGCCTCGGGCCAGCCAAGTAGCACCCCTTGCGCGGAGAGGCGCGCCTCTTCGAGCCCGTCGACGATATGGACCTTGAGGCCGGTCTCTTTCTCGATCTTGCGGTGAAACTCAGGGCCGTCCTCGGCGTCGCGCATCGCGGCGGTCGCGACGCAGGTGAGCGGGCCGATCTCCATCCCTTCGGCGAGCGCGGCAAAGCGTTTGAGCGCGATCAGGCCGCGCTCGCGCCCCTCGGGGTTCAGCTGGCCAGTCTCTGCGAGACCTTGACCGAGACCCGCCATGACCTTCTCGTTGAAGAAATAGGCCGGGCTGCGCGCCGCGCCGTCGAACACCACCATCCGGATCGAGTTCGAGCCGATATCGACGACGCCGACGCGCGAGAGCGCGCGCACGGACGGATCGTCGAAGAGAGGTTGGCCGAACGGGTCCCAATCGTCGCTGTCATCGAGTGCCGGCGCCGCTTTGTCTTTGCTCATGTGCCCGTCCGTTCGAGTCGTTCGACCCCAAAGCTAGGGCTAGTCGAAGCTATGGGCAAGTTCGGGAACATCGCTTGCCCCAGCGGAACCGCGGCCCGAGAGCGAGGGGTATTCCATGAAGAACCGGTGGCAGGAGAACAGGTCCTCGCGGTCGTCGGGCAGGTGGCGGATGAACTTGCCGTCGGGCTGCAAAATCCAGCTTTGCGCCTCGTCGGCCATGTTCGCCGCCATGATCTGGCTGACGATCTGCGCCTTCACCGTGGGGTTCTTGGCCTCGACCAGCGTCTCCACCCGGCGGTTGAGGTTGCGCCCCATCCAGTCGGCGGAGGAGAAGAACACGCGCGCGTCGTTCGACGGCAGGGCATGGCCATTACCGAAGCACACGATGCGCGAGTGTTCGAGGAACCGCCCGACGATGGATTTCACGCGGATATTCTCGGACAGGCCCTTGATGCCGGGGCGGATGCCGCAGATGCCGCGGATCACGAGAGAGATTTTCACCCCCGCCTGCGAGGCCTTGTAGAGCGCGTCGATCACGTCGGATTCGATCAGCGAATTCATCTTCGCCCAGATCGCGGCGGGTTTTCCCGCCTTGGCGTGTTCGATCTCGCGGTCGATCAACTGCAGCAGGCGCGGCTTCAGCGTGATTGGCGAGATCGCGATGTTTTCGAGACCCTCGGGCTGCACATAGCCCGAGAGGTAGTTGAAGACCTTGGTCGCATCGCGCCCGAGCGCGGCATCGCAGGTAAAGAAGCTCAGATCGGTGTAAATCTTCGCCGTGATCGGGTGGTAGTTGCCGGTGCCGTAATGCGTATAGGTCACGAGATGGTCGCCCTCGCGGCGCACCACGGTCGAGATCTTGGCGTGGGTCTTGTAGTTGATGAACCCGTAGACGACATGGGCGCCTGCGCGCTCCAGCCGCCGCGACTGGCGGATATTGGCGGCCTCGTCGAAGCGGGCCTTCAACTCCACGAGCGCGGTCACGGATTTGCCATTCTCCGCCGCCTCGCAGAGCGACGACACGACGGGGCTGTCTTTCGACGTCCGATAGAGCGTCTGCTTGATCGCCAGCACGTTCGGGTCGTTCGCCGCCTGATCGATGAAGCGCACCACCAGATCGAAGGTCTCGTAGGGATGGTGCAGAAGGATATCCTTCTGCTTGATCGCGGCGAACATGTCGCCCTCGTGGTCCTGCACGCGTTCGGGCACGCGCGGCATGAAGGGCGGCCAGAGCAGATCGGGGCGCTCGCCGAGGATCAGTTCCTTCACATCGGCGATGCCCACGAGGCCCTTTTCCTCGACCACCTCTTCGGGATCGACATGCAACTCGCGCATCACCAGCGCCTGCAGGTCTTCCGGCGCGCCCGGCGAGACCGACATGCGGATGACCTGACCGCGGCGGCGGCGCTTCAGCGCGGTCTCGAACTCGCGCACGAGGTCTTCGGCCTCGTCCTCGACTTCCAGATCGCTGTCGCGCAGCACCCGGAACGAGCACGAGCCCACATCCTTGTAGCCCGGGAAGAGCGAGCTCAGATGCAGCATCAGAAGCTGCTCGAGCGGCAGGAACCGCGCCTCGCCCGGCAGGCGCACGAAGCGGTCGATCTGGGCCGGGATCGGCAGCAGCGCCTGCAACCGGCGCTGGTCGCTTTCGCGCTCCAGTTCCAGCGCGAGGCAGAAGCCGGTATTCGGGATGAAAGGGAAAGGGTGGGCCGGGTCGATCGCCAGCGGCGAGAGCACCGGGAAGACGTTGTTGAGGAAGTGATCCGACAGGAAGTCGAGATCGCGCTTGGTCAGACGCGAGCGGGTGACGACATGGATACCCTCGTGATCCATCTCGCGCTTGAGCGCTGACCACGTCGCCTGCTGCGTGTCCATCAACCGCCGCGCGTTGGCGTTGATCTTCTCCAGCTGCTCGGCGGGGGTGAGCCCGTCATCGGAGGGGTTCACGTTGCTCTCGCGCACAAGCTCCATCAGGCCCGCGACGCGCACGGTGTAGAATTCGTCGAGGTTGGTGGCCGAGATCGAAAGGAAACGCACGCGCTCCAGCAGCGGCACACGCGGGTTGCGCGCCTCTTCCAGAACCCGCCAGTTGAACGCCAGCCAGCTCAGTTCCCGGTTGAAGAAACGACCGGGGCCGCTGATCTCCGCCTCGGGCAGCGTGATCGGCGTGGGGAAGGGGGTCTTGAGGAAATCTGCTTGGGTCATGGCGCGCTTATCGTTGGATTTTGTAATGGCTCCATGACAGTTTGCGCGGCTCAATCGAGACTGTCCAGAACCTCGGCGGCTAGTCTTTGCGTGATCGCGCGGCGCTGTGCGAGTGCCTGCCGATCGAGCGCCGCGACCAGTTTGCGCGCGGTCGCGAGAGAGCGGTCCATCCGCGTCACCAGCCAGCCGATCAGGTTTGGCGGCACGGTCAGTTGCCGGTCGGAGAACAGCTTCACCAGAACGGCCGCCAGCAGCGCGTCATCAGGCGGCGTGATGCGCACCGTCGCCGTCGCTTCCATCCGGCTGATCAGGTCGGGCAGGCTCAATCCCCAGTCGCGGGGCGGTGTGCGCGCGGTCAGAAGAAGCCGCCCGCCTTCGGCCTGCATCAGGTTGTGCAGGTGAAAGAGCGCGCGTTGCCCCGCCTCGTCGGCGCCGAGCGTTTCGGCCCGCTCGATCACGGCGGCGCCCTTGGCGACCAGCGCGGGGGCCATATCTTCGGTGAGATTGCGGGCGGGCAGAATCTCCGCGCCTTGTTCGTCGGCCCAGATCGTCGCGAGATGCGTCTTGCCCGCGCCCTCCGGCCCGATCAGGATCATCCGGCCCAGCGGCCATGTTTCGGGCGCGTCGAGGGTCGTCACCGCCAGCGCATTGGCTGGGGAGATGAAGAAGTCTTCACGCCCCTGCGCGGAACGCAGGTGAAGCGGGAAGGTCAACTGCTCGGCCATTCTCAGTTCTCGTGTTCGGTCGTCTCGGTCGCGCCCGTCACTTCTCCGGTCTCCTCGTTGATCAGAGAGATCGGCGGATGGGCTGTTGGCTCGCGCTCCGTTTGCCCTCGGTAAAGCGCCCCTTGCAGATATTGGTCGATGAAGAAGCGCGCAACCACTCCGATCACCGCAGCGACGGGAACGGCGACCAACATGCCCACAAAACCGAACAAAGTGCCGAAAGCGGACAGCGCGAAGATCAGCCAGAGCGGATGCAGCCCGACCGAATCGCCCACGAGTTTGGGAGTGACGAAATTGCCTTCGAGAAACTGGCCGAGCACGAAGATGCCTGCCACGATGCCGATATTGAACCACTCGCCCCAGAACTGGAACAGCGCGAGGCCGATGGCGAGCGTCCCGCCGATGATCGCTCCGATATAGGGGATGAAGGTCAGCGCGCCGGCGACCGACCCCACCAGCAGACCGAAATCGAGCCCCGCCGCCATCAGCGCGATCGCGTAGAAGCCGCCGAGCACGAGGCAGACCGTGACCTGGCCGCGCACGAAGCCCGAAAGCACCCGGTCGATGTCGCGCGCGATGGTGCGGATCGTCTGGACGTGATCGCGCGGCAGCCAGCCATCGATCTTGGCCACCATCCGGTCCCAGTCGAGCAGCATGTAGAAGGCCACGACCGGCACCACGACGATGAAGACGACGACGTTGACCAGCGTCATCGCCGAACTCAGCAGAGTCGCCGCCAGCTCGCCGCCCCGCGCCTTGATTGCGCTGCCGAGGCTGTTGAGCGTGTCGTTCACGACCGAGTTCTGCAGGAGGTTGGGGAACCGCTCGTTCAGGAAGGCCTGCAACGACGACAGAAGATCGGGCGCCAGCGCAACCAGCTGCGCCAGCTGACGCGCCAGCATCGGCACCACGGCCAGTGCAAGGATCACGAAGATCAGCACCGTCACCAGCCCGATGATCGCGGTGGAGGCCGCGCGGCTCAGGCTAAGCTTCTCGAGCCGGTCGGCCAGCGGGTCGAGGAAATAAGCGATCGCGCCGCCCATGATGAACGGCAGGATGACATTTCCCAGCCACCACAGCGACAGGACCAGCACCAAGGCGGCGACGGACCAATAGGTGACTTGCTGGCGGGCAGGCAGGGCCATGCGTGGTCCTTCTCGGCGGTGCGTTCGTTCTAACGTGGCGAAATGCGGTAGGAAATCAAGGCTAGGATCGCGTCTTGAAAGACTTTCAACGGAAGCCTTCAGCGGCGAGCGCGTGAGGCGGGGCGCGGTGTCGATCCGCAGTGGCGGCGTGTTCGGGGCTTCGGGGAAAGGTTCTGCGCAGTCCGGGGCGGGCGGTCCCGCGCCGAGAATTGACGTGAGGGATGGCATTCTGCTTCGGGAGAAGACTTTTGAGCGCCCGGAAAGCGCGTTAGGCTCGCCATACTTCAGAGGTTGGAATATTTTGAAGGCATCGATGCACTGCCATTACAAAGACATTCTTTCTCGTATCGCCACGCCACCCGATTGGTTCGACGAAAATGCTGTGCCGCGTTGGGGGCGGTTCTTGCCGTTTTCGGTGGCGAATTTCTATGCAAAGGAGACGGCCTTGGCCGAGATCCGGTGCCAAGCTTGCCAGCGGATATTTCAGGTGGCCTTCTCTGAACTAAACATGCAACCGCCTCGGCTAAAAAAGGAACTGGGGGAAGAGCATGCGCGACTTGCCGAGGTCATTGAGGCGAAACTCCTGCATTACGGAGACCCACCCAATATAGACTGTTGCAGTTCCGGGCCGACAATGAATTCTGTGCCGCTGAGGGTGCTCGAATACTGGCATCGCCCGTCGACCCCTTACCATCTGCCGCGCGAGCAGTTCTCCCGCCATCAAGCAAACACTCTAGAGACGAAGGGTTGGGTACGGGATCCGCGCTACGAAGTCGCCCTGCGCGGTTAGTCATCTTGCCCAACGCCCCCGTTTCCTCTAGGCCAAACGCAACGTCTGACACCAACCCTCGAAGGACCGCTCATGCGCCTGTCCCGCTATTTTCTTCCCGTTCTCAAGGAAACCCCCGCCGAGGCGCAGATCGCCTCGCATCGGCTGATGCTGCGTGCGGGTATGATCAAGCAGCAGCAGGCCGGGATCTATTCCTGGCTGCCGATGGGCTTCAAGGTGCTGCGCCGGATCGAGCAGATCGTGCACGAAGAGCAGGCGCGCGCCGGCCACCTCGCGATCCAGATGCCGACGCTGCAATCGGCCGATCTGTGGCGCGAGTCGGGCCGTTATGACGGCTATGGCGAAGAGATGCTGCGGATCACCGACCGGCAGGGCCGCGATATGCTTTACTCGCCCACCGCCGAGGAGATGGTGACCGACATCTTCCGCGCCCATGTCTCTAGCTACAAGCAGCTGCCGCTGACGCTCTATCAGATCCAGTGGAAATTCCGCGACGAGATCCGCCCGCGCTTCGGCGTGATGCGCGGCCGCGAATTCCTGATGAAGGACGGCTACAACTTCGATCTGTCGAAGGAAGACGCGCTGCACGCCTATAACCGCCACCTCGTCAGCTACCTGCGCACCTATGAGCGCATGGGCCTGCAGGCGATCCCGATGCGCGCCGATAGCGGCCCGATCGGCGGCGATTACACCCATGAATTCCTCGTGCTGGCCGAAACGGGCGAGTCGGAGGTGTTCTACGACAGCGAGATCACCGATCTGACCTTCGGCGACCGCGAAATCGATTATGACGACGTGGCGCAGTGCCAGGGCGTGCTGGAGGAATTCACCTCGCGCTATGCCCGCACCGACGAGACCCATGACGAGGCGGTCTTCAACGAGGTCCCCGAAGAGCGTCGCCGCGTCGCGCGCGGGATCGAGGTCGGCCAGATCTTCTATTTCGGCACGCAATATTCCGAGGCATTGGGTGCAACCGTTCAGACCCCGGATGGCGCGAAGGTGCCGGTCCATATGGGCTCGCACGGGATCGGCGTGAGCCGTCTCGTCGGCGCGCTGATCGAGGCGAACCATGACGACAAGGGCATCATCTGGCCCGAGGGCGTGACGCCGTTCCATGTCGGCATCGTCAACCTCAAGCAGGGCGATGTCAGCTGCGACAGCGCCTGCGAGGCGCTCTACCGCGCGTTCCTCGACCACGGGCTCGACCCGCTCTATGACGACCGCGAAGAGCGCGCGGGCGCGAAATTCGCCACTATGGACCTGATCGGTCTGCCGTGGCGCATTACCGTCGGTCCGCGCGGGATCGCGGCCAACAAGGTTGAACTGACCTGCCGCCGCACCGGCGAGAGCGAGGAGATGCCGGCTGAAGAGGCGGTCGAGAAGATCGTGGGCATCTATGAAGGGCTTTGATCTGATCCTTGCCGCCAGCGCGGTCGCGGCGGGCTTGCTCGCCGGGCCCGCTCTGGCCGAAGGCACGGGGCAGGGCGCCGGCCAAGGTCTCGTGCCGTGGTCGAGCGATGCGCTCGGTATTTCGGCCAGGGTGCCGAAGGGCTGGACGTCGGACGAGATGCCGGGCGGCGGCATCCTGTTCTCCGCGCCCGATATCGACCCGCACAAGACCGCCCATGTCGCGCTGCGTGCCCATGTCGATGCGGGCGCGGACCTTACGGCCGCGCATGAACAACTCCTGCACACGATCCTGCTCGATGGCGATACGGTGCTGTCGGACGAGATGACCGAGGACGGGTTTGCGATCCGCTCCAAGGACGTGTTCGGCAAGGTGACGCTGCGCAAGACGCAGCGGCTCGAGTGCGCGGGCGAGGCGGTGCTTGCCTCGGTGCAGACCGATTACCCCGCCGATCTGGCCGAGGCGATGGCACCGCTTCTGGCGGATGTGCCCGGCTCGCTGGGCTGCAAATAGGGGGCTCTGCCCCCGCCCGTTCCGGGCGCCCCCGGGATATTTCGACCAAGCCGAAGAGGCGCGCTCTCGCCGCTATGACCGGGCGCAGGCTTGACCTTTCGACCCCGCCGCGCCAGCTTGCGCCGAATTTTCGTGGATGGAGCCGATGGCCGCACGCACTGCCCCGTTTTCCCGTTTCGAGTTCATGATCGCATGGCGCTACCTGCGCGCGCGCCGCGCCGAAGGTGGCGTCTCGGTCATGACATGGATTTCCCTGATCGGCATTGCGCTTGGCGTGGCCGCCCTGATCGCGACCTTGGCCGTGCGCGCGGGCTTTCGCGCCGAGTTCGTCTCGACCATCGTCGGTTCGAATCCGCAGATCACCGTCTATTCCGCACCGATGGAAGTGGCGGAGGGCTCGGGCGTCTATTCCAAGCTGATCCGCGACTATGCCGAGCGCACCGATCGGATCAAGGCGATCCCGGGCGTGGTGAGCGCCGCGCCGGCGGTGCGCGGTCAGGCGATGGTCAGCTTCGGCGATCGTTCCAACGTGGCGGATGTCTACGGTCTGGCGCTGTCGGATCTGAAGAACATCCCCAATATCGCGCATTCCGAAGATGCGCAGGGCGATATCGACAATTACGGTGAAGGCATCGCGATCGGCATCGGCATGGCGCGCGATCTGGGCGTGACGGTGGGCGACACGGTCAAGGTGATTTCGCCCAATGGGGCGAAGACTCCGTCGGGCACAAGCCCGCGCGTGAACGCCTACAAGGTCTCCTATGTTTTCTCGGCCGGGCGTTACGACATCGACCAGACGCGGCTTTATATGCCCTTCAAGGAGGCGCAGAGCTTCTTCAACCGCGAGGGCGGGGTCGATGAGATCGACGTGGACGTGGCCGATCCCGAGCGCATCGCCGAATGGGAGCCCGCGATCATGGATGCGAGCGGCAAGGGCACGCTTTTGTGGACATGGAAGGACGCATCGTCGAGCTTCCTGCGCGCGCTGACGGTCGAAGACAACGTAATGTTCATCATCCTCTCGATCCTCGTGCTGATCGCGTCGATGAACATCACATCGGGACTGATCATGTTGGTGAAGAACAAGGGTCGCGACATCGGCATCCTGCGCACGATGGGGCTTAGCGAGGGTTCGATCCTGCGGGTCTTCTTCCTTTGCGGCGCGTTCACCGGGGTGATCGGGACGCTCGCGGGGCTGGCGATCGGGGTGCTGTTCTCGGTGAATATCGACCACGTCATGGGCTTCGTAAACTGGCTCAATGGCGGCGATGCATGGGATCCGTCGATCCGCGGCATCTACCATCTACCCGCGAAATTGCAGCCCTGGGACGTGACCAAGGCGGTGACGCTGTCGCTGGCGCTGAGCTTCATCGTGACCATCTTCCCGGCGCGCCGTGCCGCGCGCATGAACCCGGTGGAGGCGCTGCGCTATGAATGACGTGCTGATCTGCGAACAGCTGGAAAAGTGCTACAACCGGGGCAAGCCGAACGAGATCACGGTGCTCAAAGGTCTGGATCTGACCATTCCGAAAGGGCAGGTCGTGGCGCTGGTCGCGCCTTCGGGGGCGGGCAAGTCGACGCTTCTGCATATCGCGGGGCTGCTGGACACGCCCGATTCCGGTCGGGTGCTGATCGATGGCGAGGATCTGACCGGCGCGCGCGACGGCAAACGCACGGCGGCGCGGCGCGAGAAGCTGGGCTTCGTCTACCAGTTTCACCACCTGCTTCCGGAGTTCTCGGCGGTGGAGAATATCGTGCTGCCGCAGCTGGCCAATGGCGTCAGCCGCAAGGCCGCGGAAGAGCGGGCGAAGGACCTCTTGAGCCGCGTCGGTATGGCGGGCCGGATGGATCACCGCCCCTCGGCGCTATCGGGTGGCGAGCAGCAACGTGTGGCGTTCTGCAGGGCGCTCGCGAACGGGCCGAGCCTGTTGCTGGCCGACGAGCCTACCGGCAACCTCGACCCGACCACCTCGGACACGGTGTTCGACGTGCTGATGGGTCTGGTGCGCGAGACGGGCCTGTCGGCGCTGATCGCGACGCATAACATGGAGCTCGCCGCCAAGATGGACCGTGTGTTGCACCTGGAGAACGGCGCGCTGGAGGAGGGGATATGATCGTTTATGGGATTTCGACCTGCGACACGGTGCGCAAGGCGCGCAAGGCCTTGGAAGCGGCCGGGCGCGACGTGGAGTTCCGCGATGTGCGGGCGGAGCCTTTGACGGCGGCTGAGGTCGCAGAATTCGAAAGCGCGTTCGGCGACAAGATCGTCAACCGTGCATCGACGACGTGGCGCAATCTGCCCGAGAGTGAGCGCGAAAAGCCTGTCGCCGTTCTGCTAGGCGAACATCCCGCGCTGATGAAGCGCCCGGTGATCCGCGAGGGCGACAAGCTGACGCTGGGCTGGGCGAAGGCCACACAGGCCGAATGGCTCTGACGGCGCCCTTGCGCGCTTAACGCTAACAAAAGAAAAACGGCGCGCACCCCGTGATGCGCGCCGTTCCAAATCCTTGCCGTCCGATCGCCCGATCAGAGCAGGACCAGATCCGATGCCGAGGAGCGGCCGTCGCGACCCGACTGCAGCTCATATTGGATCTTCTGATTGTCATCGAGCCCCTTGAGACCCGCACGTTCGACAGCAGAGATGTGCACGAACACGTCCTTGCCGCCTTCGTCAGGCGCGATGAAGCCATAACCCTTGGTGGAATTGAACCATTTCACGGTGCCAGTGGCCATTACCGTCTTCTCCTTCGTAGTCTCCCGGCGCGATATTGCGTCCGGGCCGTGCAGCCAGTCTCTTTCGGGTCTTCCGGCTGCCTTTTTCAGAAGCGAGGCGGTAGGAAAGTCTGTAACACACGCGTATTCAAGTCTCTCCGAGAATTGCGAAAATGCAATGACATTCCATGAGGGGCGTAAGCCCCTCACAGGTCTGTGAAAATTCGAGATAGGCCGTTGAATTGGCGATTATTCGCGCAAATCGGGCGGCGTCGATTCGGTGATCAGCTGTGCCACGATCTCGTCGATCGCCACCGTGGAGGTGCGGGTATCGCCGAGCTTGCGGACCGAAACCGTGCGCTCCTCGACCTCTTTCATCCCGATCGCGAAGATATAGGGAACCTTGCCGAGCGAGTGCTCGCGGACCTTGTAGTTGATCTTCTCGTTGCGGGTGTCGGCCTCGGCGCGGATACCGGCGGCGCGCAGCTTCGAGGTCACTTCCAGCACGTAATCGTCGGCGTCGGATACGATCGACGCGACGACCACCTGACGCGGCGCGAGCCAGAGCGGCATCTTGCCGGCGAAGTTCTCGATCAGCATGCCGATGAAACGCTCGAACGAGCCCAGCACCGCGCGGTGCAGCATCACGGGGCGGTGGCGCTCGCCATCCGAGCCCACGAATTCCGCGTCCAGCCGCTCGGGCAGGTTGGTGTCGACCTGCAGCGTGCCGCATTGCCAGTCGCGCCCGATCGCGTCGGTCAGCACGAATTCCAGTTTCGGACCGTAGAAGGCGCCTTCGCCTTCGAAGATCTCATAGTCGTAACCGGCGGCCTTACAGGCGTTGCCGAGCGCGGCTTCGGTGTAATCCCAGCTCTCATCGCTGCCGATGCGCTTTTCGGGGCGCGTCGACAGCTTGATGCGCCAGTCGGTGAAGCCGAGATCGTCGTAGATCCCCGACAGGAACTTGATGAATTTCTCGGTTTCCGCCTCGATCTGATCTTCGGTGCAGAAAATATGTGCGTCATCCTGCGTGAAACCGCGCACGCGCATGATGCCGTGCAGCGCGCCGGACGGTTCGTAGCGCGCGCAGGAGCCGAACTCGGCCATGCGCAGCGGCAGGTCGCGATAGGATTTGACGCCCTGATTGAAAATCTGGACGTGGCAGGGGCAGTTCATCGGCTTGAGCGCGTTGACCGTCTTTTCACGTGCATGATCCTCGTCGACTTCGACGATGAACATGTTCTCCTGATAGTTCTCCCAGTGGCCCGAGGCTTCCCAGAGCCTGCGGTTCACCACCTGCGGCGTGTTCACCTCGACATAGCCGTCATCGCGCTGCTTGCGGCGCATATAGTCCTGCAGCGCGGTGTAGATCGTCCAGCCGTTCGGGTGCCAGAAGATCTGGCCCGGTGCCTCTTCCTGCATGTGGAACAGGTCCATCTCGCGACCGAGCTTGCGGTGGTCGCGCTTGGCGGCCTCCTCCATCATCGTGACCCAGGCGTTTAGGTCCTTCTTGGTCTTGAAGGCCACGCCGTAGATGCGCTGCAGCATCGGGCGGCTCGAGTCACCCAGCCAATAGGCGCCGGCCACATGGGTCAGCTTGAACGCATCCGCCGGGACCTGACCCGTATGCTGCAGGTGCGGACCACGGCAGAGATCCTGCCAGTTGCCGTGCCAATACATCCGGATGTCCTCGCCTTGCGGAATCCGGTTGATCAGTTCGACCTTGTAGGGCTCATTCGTCGCCAGATAATGGTCAATCGCGTGTTTGCGGCTCCAGACCTCGGTCTTGATGGCGTCGCGCGCGTTGATGATCTCGCGCATCTTCTTTTCGATCGCGCCGAGGTCTTCGGGGGTGAAGGGCTCTTCGCGGTCGAAGTCGTAGAACCAGCCATTGTCGCGGACCGGGCCGATCGTGACCTTCACACCGGGATAGAGCTCCTGCACGGCGCGGGCCATGATATGGGCGAGGTCGTGGCGGATCAGCTCCAGCGCGGGGCCGTCATCCTGCATCGTGTTGATGGCGATCTGCGCGTCTTCCTGGATCGGCCATTGCAGATCCCAATGCGCGCCATTGACCTGCGCGGAGATCGCTTTCTTCGCCAGCGAAGGTGCGATGGAGGCGGCCACTTCGGCCGGCGTCACGCCTGCGTCGTAGTCGCGCGAATTGCCATCGGGAAAGGTGAGGGAGATCTGGGACATGTCGTCCTCCTCGTCGGTTTGGCGCCCACGGAACGCCCGGTTGCGGGATATATGGTTCCAGAGCCTTTTGCGCGGGCAGGGCGCGGCTGTCAATGGGGAGGGGGTGGGGGAGACGTCGCAGGGGGGGGCTGACCCCGCCCTGCGAGCCCCGGGGATATTGCGACCAAGGCGAGGACCAGAGGCGGCTGCCCCTTCGTGTTGGCGAAAATATCCCGGGGGTGAGGCGCGACGCGCCGAGGGGGCAGCGCCCCCTTGCGCCGGATAGGAAAAAGGCGCCTCTCGGGCGCCTCTCCTTACATCTTGTTGAGCTTGCTCTGCAGATCGGCGAGCTGTTTCTTGATCGCGTCCAGCTCGCCGCGATCGTCGCCATCGTCCGGCGCGGGGCCGGACGAGCCGGCGGTTCCCCAGCCCGCCATCATGTTCTGCAAGAAGGCCTGTTGCTGCGCCTGCAGCGCCTCGAAACCCGGCATCGAGCTCATCGGATTCGGCATCTTGTTCATGTTCTCGAGCATCTGCGAGTGCCCCTCGCGCAGCATCTCGAAAGACGCGGCGAGGAATTGCGGCACCACCGATTGCGCGGCGCCGGTATAGGAGCGCACCAGATCGGTCAGAACATCGACGGGCAGAACATTCTCGCCGCGGCTCTCGTGCTCGGCCACGATCTGCAGCAGATATTGCCGTGTCAGGTCGTCGCCCGATTTCAGATCGACGATCTGCACCTCGCGCCCCTCGCGGATGAATTTCGCGATGTCTTCGAGCGTCACGTAATCGCTGGTCTCGGTATTATAGAGACGGCGGCTGGCGTAACGCTTGATCAGCAAGGGCTTTTCGTCTGCGGCCATGTGATGCGATCCTCCCCGGATTATGCGTGTGCAGCGATTGTGAGACGCCGCGCTGCCAAAATCAATAAAAGAAAAAGGGCGCGCCGCGAAGGCGCGCCCGAGATACGCAGGGCCGGCTGGGAGGAGGAGGCCGGTGCCCGCGTTGAGGTCTTATTTCGCAGCCGTTGCGGCTTTCTTCGACGCAGCGGTCATGTCGGCGGTCGCCTTCTTGACGGTGGCGGACGCTTCTTCCGACATGTCCTTGCCAGCGGCCATCATCAGCTCGACGGTGTCCATCTGAACCTTTTTCGCGATTTCAGCGAAGGCAGCCATGTTCTCGGCAGCCATCTCGGCGGAAGCCGACGCGAAGTCGCTCATCGCCTTGGCGTAATCGGCGGGCTCTTCCTTGGTCTTGGTCAGGTCGCCCATCTTGTCGAGGGTGCCCTTGGTCCATTTGGTCGAGATTTCGGTCGACTTGCCGGCAGCTTCAAGCGCCACTTTCGACATCTTCTCGCCGAGGGCAGCTTGCGATTTGAACGCATCCTGGAATTTCGAGGTGTCGACGGGGAAGGACGCCATCATGTCCTGCATGATCTTGGTGTAGTCTTGGGTCTTGGCCATGTGAGTGCTCCGTTGGGTTGGGGCCCGTGGTCTGGAACGTTGGCGGGGCCCTTTGGGTTACGCAACGTATATACATGCTGCGGCGCAGCATTTCAAGAGAAGAATTGCTGCGCCGCAGAAAATTCACAACCCAAGCGGGAAGGTTATATCTTTACCATCTCTTTGACGTAAGTGCCGGGCGCGTCTGCCAAAATCGGGTGATCGGCATCGCCGGGCTGGCGTGCGGGCACCATCGCACCGGACTTCTTGGCCAGCCATTCGCCCCAGCGCGGCCACCAGCTTCCCTCGTGAAACTCGGCTTGCGCTTTCCACTCGTTGGGATTCGCGACCGGCGCCTCGGATGTGTAGTGGCCGTATTTCTTCTTGCTGGGCGGATTGACGATTCCGGCGATGTGGCCCGATTGCGACAGGATGAAGCTCTTGTCCTTCGAACCCATCTTCGCGACCCCGTTGAACGAGGCGACCCAGGGCGCGATGTGGTCGGTCTCGCAGGCGATCGCCATCAGCGGCACGTTGACGTCGGAGACCTTGACCGTCTCGCCCAGCACCTCGAAGCCTTCGCGCGCGAAGCGGTCCTTCTGGCAAAGGCCGCGAAGATATTCGACCGCCATCTTGCCCGGCAGGTTCGTCGAGTCGCCGTTCCAGAACAGCAGATCGAAAGCGGGCGGGGATTCCCCCATCATGTAGCTGCGGATCGCAGGCCGATAGATCAGGTCGTTCGAGCGCAGGTAGGAGAAGGTGCGCGACATGAAATAGCTGTCGAGCACGCCGTCGGCCTTGCACTGCCGCTCGATCCCGTCGACGAAATCGTCCTGCAGGAAGACCGCGAACTCGCCCTGATCCGAGAAATCGGTGAGCGTGGTGAAGAAGGTGGCCGAGTTGATCGACTTGTCCTTGTGCTTGTTCAGCAGGCCCAGCGTCAGCGACAGCGTGGTACCCGCGATGCAATAGCCGACCGCGTTGACCTTCTTCTCGCCGGTGATCTTCTTCACCTCGTCGATCGCGGTGAGGTAGCCCTCCTGCACGTAGTCATCCATGCCGACATCGGCATAGCTCTTGTCGGGGTTCTTCCAGCTGACCACGAAGAGGGTGAAGCCCTGATCGACGATCCAGCGGATCAGCGAGTTCTGCGGCTTCAGGTCCATGATGTAGAAGCGGTTGATCCAGGGCGGAAAGATCAGAAGCGGCGTCTTGTGTACCTTCTCGGTGGTCGGCGTATACTGGATCAGCTCGAACAGACGGTTGCGGTAGATCACCGAACCCTCGGCGGTGCCGATATTCTCGCCCACGGTGAAGGCGTCCTTGTCGGCCAGCGTCACGAGCAGGTCGCCGCGGTTCGCCTCGATGTCGCGCACGAGGTTCTCGAGCCCTTTCACGAGGCTCTCGCCCTCGGTCTCGATCGCCTTTTCCAGCGCATCAGGGTTGGTCGCGAGGAAGTTGGTCGGCGCCATCAGGTCGATGATCTGGCGCGAGAAATACTGGAGCCGCTGACGGTCCACCGGATCCAGGTCTTCGAGCTTGTCGACCGTCTCGCGCACGCCCTGCGCCGCGATCTGATATTGCTGTTTGATATAGTTGAAATAGGGATGGCTATCCCAGAGCGGATTGGCAAAACGCGGGTCGGAAGGGCCCGTGTCCTCGGGCGGGCGGAACGCGCCCTTGGCGAGCGCCTCCTGCGCTTCGAGGTAATGCTTCATCGCCTGACCCCAGTAATTCACCTGGGCTTCGAGGATCTTTGACGGTTTCTCCAGCCATTCGTTCATCATGGCCGCGGAGGAGGAGAAATAGAGATCGGCGCCGGGGCCTTCGAGGGCGGGATTCACGGGGCGCTTCTGAGCGATCGCATCGACCATCCGCTCGGTCAGTTCCTCGATGCGAGCGAGGTTCTCCTGCATCTTCTGCGATGCAGCAATTTTGTCCGTCTCCTCGGTTGTCATGAACGATAATCCTCCCTATCCTCTGAACCAGCATAATATCGCCGCAGTCTTGGGGTAAAGCGGCGTTTCCGTTGCCGAGTGTGCGCGTGGCCGGCCCCGAGGAGTTGCATATGAAAACGATCATGTCCTACGACCTGATGGAAACCTTCAGGAACACGAACGAGTGGATGGGCGCCTCGGCGCGCGCCATGGCGTCCTACCCGGTCTGGGGCCTCGCCCCGCATCCGATGTTCAAGATCATGTCGGCTTGGGGCCGGGTGACGGAACGCTCTTTCGCGCGGATGGTGATCAAGCCCGATTGGGGCATCCATTCGATCGCCGCCGAGGACGGGCGCGATCACCTCGTCGAAGTCGAAACGGTGCTCAACAAGCCCTTCGGCAGCCTCGTGCATTTCAACGTCCACGGCCGCGAGCCGATGGAGCGGCGCATCCTTCTGGTGGCGCCGATGTCGGGCCATTACGCTACGCTGCTGCGCTCCACCGTGGCCTCGCTGCTGCCCGACGCCGATGTCTGGGTGACCGATTGGCATAATGCGCGCGATATCCCCGTCTCCGAAGGCAAGTTCGATATCGAGGACTATACACTCTACCTTGTCGATTTCATGAAAGAGATGGGTCCTGATACCAACGTGATCGCGGTGTGTCAGCCGGCGCCGCTCGCGCTGGCCGCGACCGCCTATCTCGCCGCCGAGGATCCCGCCGCGCAGCCGCGCACGCTGACCCTGATCGGCGGGCCGATCGATCCCGACGCCGCCGCCACCGAAGTGACCGATTTCGGCCGTCGCGTCACGATGGGCCAGCTCGAGCAGATGGTGATTCAGCGCGTGGGCTTCAAATACAAGGGCGCGGGGCGCCTGGTCTATCCGGGCCTGATGCAGCTCGCCTCCTTCATCTCGATGAACATGGACAAGCACGCGCAGGCCTTCCAGGACAAGATCTGGAAAGAGGCCTCTGGCGAAGGATCGGAGCACGACAAGCATTACCGCTTCTATGACGAATACCTTGCCGTGATGGACATGACTGCCGAGTTCTACCTCTCGACGGTCGAGCGTATCTTCAAGGGCCTCGAGATCGCCAAGAACCGCTTCGAGGTCGGCGGCAAGATGGTCGATATCTCGAAGATCACCAAGGTCGCGGTGAAGACCGTTGAGGGCGAGAAGGACGACATCTCTGCCCCCGGCCAATGCGTCGCCGCGCTCGGCCTTTGCTCCGGCGTGCCGGATTCGATGAAGCAACAGCACCTCGAGCCCGGCGCAGGCCATTACGGCATCTTCGCAGGCTCGCACTGGCGCAACAACATCCGCCCGCTCGTGCTCGATTTCATCGACGAGAACGCCGACAACCCGGCGCCCGGGAAGGGCAAGCCCGCGACGGTCACCCCGATCCGGAAAAAGAAGGTGAAGACGGCCGAGGCGGGGTGAGTTTGATCGCCGTTTGGAATTAAAAAACGCCGCTCCGAGGGGGCGGCGTTTTTTGTATAATGCCGATCGCGGCGATTGGCCGTTTCGAGCCCAAGTTGACCGATTATGATTTGTGGATGAAGGTCTCCTTCTCGAGAGTTCGGATCGATGAAATGCGCAAAAATTTTCTTGTGCCAAAGCGCTTTGCTACGTTTCTGGTGGCGTTTTCTTTTTGGGGCAGTTCAGGCGATGCACAAGGCTTGTTGCACGACTTCGCAAGCCTTTTCGAACGCTGTCGCGTGTCTATCGAAATGAACTCGGAGTTTAACCGCGAGGGGCTGGAAGAGAAGAGCGTCGCAGAGCGCCATGCGCGGGATTGGGGAATGCATTCTAACCAGAGGGCGTGGATGCGCCCGGGTTCAGAGCTTTATGTAGTGCTTACCGGATGGAGTTCTCGAGAAGGCACCACCCGGCATTTGTGCGAAGTTAGATTGGCCGATGAAGGGCGTGCCTTGGATGCGGTGGAGCAAGCGCTGCTGCTGCGTCACTTTCTGATCGAACAAGTCGGGTTGATCGGTGCAGGAACTCACGAAATTGACAAGAAACTGTCTCCGATCCCGCCTCTGGTGAGTGAAGCGTTTTTGCTTTCTGAAAGAAATCCAAATGGCTGCCGAGTGAGCAGCAATCTCTCCTTCTCACCCGATGGAACATTCTTTTCAGCATGGACCGGCGAACAGGCAATTAGTTCGTGCAGGGCCGAATAGATTCCAAGACTTTGGAAAAATCTGCGTGAAAAATCAGAAGCAGGCATTCGGCTTAGAACCTCGAATGGCAAGTTTGTTCGCAACGCGGCCCTTTCCGTCACGCCAACAATAACGGCGCCTCCAGCCAGTCGCGCAGGTTCTGGGTGATCTTCTCGGGTTGTTCCAGCGGGCTCAGGTGGCCCGCGCCGAGGATCAGGCGGAACTCGGCGTGCGGCATCAGCTCGGCGAGGAATTCGTGCCGGCGGGGCGGGCAGATCTTGTCGTATTCGCCGCACATCAGCAGCGCGCGGGTTTTCGTGGCGCGCAGCGTGCGTTGCAGGTCGGGGCGGCGCATCAGGGCGCGGGACTGCGCCTCGAACGTGTTGGCGCCCAAGCCTGCCGCCATCTCCAGCAGCATCGCCTGAATTTCAGCGCGGCCGGGATCGGGGGCGAGGCTGTCGGCGGGGATTTCCTCCAGCATCATCTCGTCGAGCCGCCCGGTGAGCGCCTTCACGATCCGGGTTTCGCGCGCGGCGGCGATCTGCGGCATCTCGGGCAGGGGGGAGACGTCGAGTAATGCGACCTGGGTCACCCGGTCGGGTGCGCGGCGCAGGATCTCGATCGCGACGACCGCGCCCAGCCAATGCCCGACCAGCGCGAACTGGGGCGGCGCCTCGTCCAAAACCGCCTGTGCCATCTCCTCGATCGTCGTGCCGCGCAGCCGCGCCACCATCACCGAACGCTCGGAAGACAGCTCTTGCAGCGGGTGCCAGAACAGCCGCGCGTCGCACATGAAACCGGGAAGAAAGACCAGCGGATCGCTTGGCATCGCTCGAAACCTCAATCGCGGCGCGTTTTCGCGCTTCTCGCGTCGAGTGTGCCGCAAGGGCCGAGGTCAAGCAAATCGAAATGCCGCAAGCAGCGGATCACAGCCGGGCCAGCACCTCCGCCAGCGCGGTCTCGATCAGCGCGAGGCAATCCGGATCCGAGAAGCGGTGATCGGCGCCTTTGACCAAGGTCAGGCGCATGTCCGCGCCCTCGGCATGCTCCAGCAGCCGGATCGCGGTCTCGGTGCTCACGGCCTCGTCGGCGGTGCCTTGCAGGAAGCGTGTGGGGAAGGGCAGCGCCAGCGGGCTGCGCAGCACCAACCGCTCGCGACCCTCGTTGATGAGGCGGCGGGTGATGACATAGGGCTCGCCGTAATCCGACGGGACCGCGATCGAGCCTTCGCTTTCCAGCTTGTGCCGGGTTTCCTTGTCGAAGCTCGCCCAATAGCCGTCTTCGGTGAAATCGGGGGCCGCGGCGATGGTAACGAGGCCCGCGACTTTCTCGGGGTGTTCGCGCGACATCAGGAGCGAGATCCAGCCGCCCATCGAGGAGCCCACGAGGATCTGCGGGCCTTCGGTCTTGGCCATGATCACGTCGCGCGCATCCTCAAACCAGTCGCCGATCGCGCCGTCCTCGAATGCGCCGTCCGAGACGCCGTGGCCGGAATAGTCGAAGCGCAGGAAGGCGCGGCCCTCGCGCTTTGCCCAGTCTTCCAGCGCCAGCGCCTTCGTGCCTTCCATGTCGGATTTGAACCCGCCGAGGAAAACTACGCCCGGCCCTTTGCCCGGCGTCAGGTTATAGGCGATGCGGCGGCCTTCTTGGGTCTCGAAATACTCGGTCATCTGCGGTTCCTGCGATCTGTTCGCGCCCAGCCTATAGGGCGGCGCGGATGGCCTCAACCTGTCCGCTTGCGCTCAGTGAGCGGGTTTTTCCTTGCCGGTAACGGCGCGGTAGATCGGCTGGATGATCCGGGTGACAACGGGGATCAGGACCAGCCCGTAGATCAGCCCGAAGATGCCGTCGAAGAACGCGGTGACGGCCCAGCTGACGAAACCTCCCGCCGTGCCTGCCGCGTGGGCTGCGGCCTCGGCCTGATGGTGGATCCAGTCATAGGGCGCGTGCCAGCCAAGCTCTGTCAGACCGTGCAGCACGATATTGCCGCCGACCCAGATCATCGCGGCGGTGCCGACGACCATCAGCAACTGCATCAATCTGGGCATCACATGCACGATGCCGCGCCCGAACGAACGCGTCGGCCCGAGCTTGCCGTTCTCGGCCAGCCATAGCCCCGCGTCGTCGGCTTTCACGATCAATGCGACCGAGCCATAGACCACCACCGTCACGCCGATCCCGATGATGGCGAGCGCGATAGCCTCCATCCAGATCGGCTGGCCCGAGGGCAGGGCGGCGAGGCCGATGGTCATGATCTCGGCGGAGAGGATGAAATCGGTCTTCACCGCGGATTTCACCCGTTTTTCCTCGAGATGGTCGGCGGTTTCTGCCGCGACATGGCCCTCGGCATCGGGCTCATGCGGTTTGAACAGGTGATAGACCTTCTCCGCGCCTTCGAAACACAGGTACGACCCGCCGAGCATCAGCAAGGGCGTGATCAGCCACGGCGCGAAGGCAGAGAGCAGCAGTGCCGCTGGCAGCAGGAATATGAGCTTGTTCTTGATCGAGCCGAGCGCGATCTTCCCCACGATCGGCAATTCGCGGGCGGGCTTGAAGCCGTGGACATATTTCGGGGTCACCGCCGCATCGTCGATCAGCGCGCCAGCCGCCTTCGAGCCCGCCTTGGCCGCCTGACCTGCCGCATCGTCGATCGAGGTCGCCGCCACCTTGGCGATCCCCGCCACGTCATCGAGAAGCGCCAGCAGTCCGCTCATGGATCGGTCCTTTCCGTGTCACGCCCTCGTGAACCTACGGGGCGTGACCCCAAGCCACAAGCCGCAAAGCTGTTCCCGAAAACCGGCGGCGTGACATGAAAAAAGGCGCCCGAAGGCGCCTCGTTTCGGATCTTCAGGATGGCTTAAAGACCCAGCTTCTGCGCCACGATCTGGTTCACCGCCTTCGGGTTGGCCTTGCCGCCCGAAGCCTTGATCACCTGACCGACGAACCAGCCGGCGAGCTTCGGGTTGGCCTTCGCCTTCTCGACCTGCTCGGGGTTCGCGGCGATCACCTCATCCACGGCGGCCTCGATGGCGCCGGTATCGGTGACCTGGATCATGCCGCGCTCTTCCACGATCTTCTCGGGGTCGCCGCCTTCGGTGTAGACGATCTCGAAGAGGTCCTTCGCGATCTTGCCCGAAATCTTGTCGGACTTGATCAGCCGGATGATCGCGCCAAGCTGCGCGGCATCGACCGGGCTCGAGGTGATGTCGTGGTCTTCCTTCTTCAGGCGACCGAACAGCTCGTTGATGACCCAGTTCGCGGCAAGCTTGCCGTCACAGGCCTCGGCCACCACGGCCTCGAAGTAATCCGCGTTCTCGACCTCTGCGGTCAGCACCGAGGCATCGTATTCCGACAGTCCCAGCTCCTTGACGAAACGCGCTTTCTTCGCGTCCGGCAGTTCGGGCATCGAGGCGCCGATATCGTCGACCCAGGCCTGCTCGATTTCCAGCGGCAGCAGGTCGGGGCAGGGGAAGTAGCGGTAATCATGCGCTTCTTCCTTCGACCGCATCGAGCGCGTCTCGCCCTTGTCGGGATCGTAAAGGCGGGTTTCCTGCACCACTTCGCCGCCGTCTTCGACGATGGCGATCTGGCGACGGGCCTCGTATTCGATGGCCTGCTGAATGAAGCGCATCGAGTTCATGTTCTTGATCTCGCAGCGCGTGCCGAGATGGCTGAAATCCTGCGTTTCCTGATATTTCTCGTAAGCGCCCGGCTTGCAGATCGAGACGTTGACGTCGGCGCGCAGGTTGCCGTTCTGCATGTTGCCGTCGCAGGTGCCCAGGTAGCGCAGGATCTGACGCAGCTTGCCGACATAGGCCGCAGCCTCTTCCGGGCCGCGGATGTCGGGGCGTGAGACGATCTCCATCAGCGCGACGCCGGTACGGTTGAGGTCCACGAAGGACATATGCGGGTCCATGTCGTGGATCGACTTGCCCGCATCCTGCTCGAGGTGGATACGCTCGATCCGGACCTTGCGCGCGACGCCCGGGCCCATATCGACGATGATTTCGCCCTCGCCCACGATGGGGTGGTAGAGCTGCGAAATCTGGTAGCCCTGCGGCAGGTCGGGGTAGAAATAGTTCTTCCGGTCGAAGGCCGAGCGCAGGTTGATGTCGGCCTTGAGGCCGAGGCCCGTGCGCACCGCCTGCGCCACGCAGAACTCGTTGATCACCGGCAGCATCCCCGGCATCGCCGCGTCGACGAAGGCCACGTTCGAGTTCGGCTCTGCGCCGAACTTGGTCGAGGCGCCCGAGAACAGCTTGGCTTTCGAGGCCACCTGCGCGTGGACTTCAAGCCCGATCACCAGCTCCCAATCCGATTTGGCACCGGCAATGACCTTGGGTTCGGGGGCTTGGAATTCGAGATGGTCGAGCATGTCCACATCCTGTCAGTAAAGGCTTGGGCAAGCTTCTAGGACAGGGCAGGGGCGGGGGCAAGAGGGCGACCGCCCCGCAGCGGACATCAGACCAGCGGCACCCCGTAGGATTCGAAAATCGCGCTGAGCCGGTCGAGCGGCGGCGTGGCCTCTCGTGGCAGGTAGGCGCGACGCCCGTCGCGCAGCGTGACCATGCATTCGTCGCCCGCAAGCTTGCGCCGCCGCAGCCGCGCCGAGTCGATCTGTGCGAGGGGGAACGTGCCCAATTGCCGCCCGTTGCGGTAGACTTCCATTCGCGCAGGCGTGATCCGCAGCAGCCCCGAGCGGTTGCGCATCAGCTTGTACAAAGTGAGGGCGAGATAGATCCACGCGGCGACATGAATCCATGTCGTCGCGGTCAGTTTCATTGCGCCGTAGAGCAGCGCCATCCCGAAGGCGAGCGCAAGATACCCTCCCGCCCGGCGGGCCTGGTGTCGGTATTCAAATTCATTGTCGTCCATGGTCGAGCCTGTTCGCGAAACTGCCCAACGCCCGCAAGTCGCGAGCGTCCGCCTTTCGTAGCGCGAGAACCCGGCACGGATGGGCCGAGAATGCGGCCAATCCGTGGTCTTCCGGGATCGCGCGCAGGCGCCGCGCGGAAATCAGCCCAGTAGACGCTGCGTCATCTCGGACAGGTCGCGACTGAGACCCGGTTGCGCGGCGATCCGTTCCAACTCGCTGCGCATCTTCTCGCGCCGGCCTTCGTCATAGCGCGTCCATGTCTCGAAAGCGGTGGACATGCGGGCGGCGACCTGCGGGTTGACCGGATCGAGCTTGAGCAGCCAATCGGCATAGAAGCGATAGCTCGCCCCGTCCGCGCGGTGGAAGCCCGCGTGATTGCCCGACAGCCCCGCCATCAGCGCCCGGAAGCGGTTCGGCGTCTTCCATGTGAAGAGCGGATCGCCGGTCAGCGCCTCGGCGCGCTCCAGCGCCATCTCTGGCGGGCAATTGGCGAGCTGGACGAGGAACCACTTGTCCATCACCAGCCGGTCGCCCTGCCAGCGGTCGCGGAATTCGGCCATCGCGCTCGCATCCTGTCCGGTCTGCACCAGTGCCGCGAGCGCGCCGAAGCTTTCGGTCATGTTCTCGGCCGAGGCGAACAGGGCACCCGCGCGGGCTCCGCCGTCGATGCGGTTCAAAAGCCGCAGAACGGCAAGGCGCAGCGCCCGCGGGCCAGCCTGCTCCGGGTCGGAGCTGTAGGGCGCCGTCGCTTCGGTCTTGGTGAAAATCTCGGCCAGAAGCGTCTTATGCGCAGTCGCAACATCGCGGGCGAGCGCTTCGCGCGCCTCATGGATCGCCGCAGGATCGGGCGTCTCGCCCTGATCGTAGAGCGCCTGCGCGATGCTTTCCTCGGAGGGCAGGTTCAGACACAGCGCGCGGAAGGCCGGATCGGCGGATTCGTCGCGCAACAGCGCACCCATCGCATCGGAGAAGGATCGGTCACCCTCTTGTCCCAGAACGCGCCCGATCAGCATCTTCTGGGCCAGCGCACGCCCCGCTTCCCATCGGTTGAACGGGTCGCGGTCATGGGTCAGCAGGAAGGCAAGCTCGGACGTGTCGGCGTCGCGCTCCAGCCGCACGGGGGCGGAGAAGTCGCGCAGGATCGAGGGCACCGGGCGCGTCGCGAGCCCGTCGAAGGTGAAGCTCTGCCTCGCCTCTGTCATCTCAAGAACGGTGGATGGCACGACCTCGTCGCCATTCTCGTTGAGCAGCCCGACTTCAATCGGGATGTGGCGCAACGGCTTTTCTTCCTGACCGGGCGTGGGGCGCGTTTCCTGTTCGAATTCAAGCGTGTATACGCCGTCCTTGAAGCTGTCGCGCACCCGTAGCGTCGGCGTGCCCGCATCGGTATACCAGCGCTTGAACTGGCTCAGATCGCGGCCCGAGCTGTCCTCGAACACCTTCAGCCAGTCCTCGATCGTGCAGGCCTGCCCGTCATGGCGCTCGAAATAGAGGTCGAGCGCGGCGCGATAGCCGTCGGGCCCCAGCAGGCGGTGCAACATGCCCACGATCTCGGCGCCTTTCTCGTAGACGGTCGCGGTGTAGAAGTTGTTGATCTCGCGGTAATGATCGGGGCGCGGCGGGTGCGACAGCGGACCGCGATCCTCGCGGAACTGCCGCCCGCGCAGCGCCAGAACGTCGTCGATCCGCTTCGTCGCGTGTCCGCGCATGTCGCCGGTGAACTGCTGGTCGCGATAGACCGTCAGCCCCTCTTTCAGGCACAGCTGGAACCAGTCGCGGCAGGTGATGCGGTTGCCGGTCCAGTTGTGGAAATATTCGTGCGCGATGATGCCTTCGATACGCTCGTAATCAGCATCGGTCGCGGTCTCGGGCGAGGCGAGAACCCATTTGGAGTTGAAAATGTTCAACCCCTTGTTCTCCATCGCGCCCATATTGAAGTCGTCGACGGCGACGATGTTGAAGATGTCCAGGTCGTATTCGCGGCCGTAAACCTCTTCGTCCCAGCGCATCGACCGATGCAGCGCCTGCAGCGCGAAGTCGCAACGGTCTTCGTCGCCCGGACGGACCCAGATATTCGTGGCGACCTCTCGGCCCGACATCGTGGTGAATGTGCCCGAATGCGCGCGAAGGTCACCCGCGACCAGTGCGAAGAGATAGGCGGGCTTGGGCCACGGATCGACCCATTCGGCATAGCCGTCGCGGTTCGCGACCAGATCGCCATTCGACAACAGAACCGGCTGATCGCCGGTAATCGTGACGTGGAAGCGCGCCATCACGTCGGGGCGGTCCGGATAGAAGGTAATCTTGCGGAAGCCCTCGGCCTCGCATTGCGTGCAATACATGCCGTTCGACATGTAAAGCCCTTCCAGCGCGGTGTTTTTCGAGGGTGCGATCCGCGTCACGGTCTCCAGCGTGAAGTCTCGTGCCGGCAGAATATCCGCCGGGAGCGTAAGGCCGGTCTTGCTGAGTTGGTATTCACCGGAGGCCAGCTCGCGCCCGTCCAGCGCAATCGAGACAAGCTCCAGCTCCTCCCCATCGAGATGCAGCGCCGCCACCGCTTCCCGCGGAGAGAAGGCTAGGCGCGCGCGTACTTCTGTCGCGTCCGGATCGAGCGTGAAATCGAGTCCCACGCTCTTGAGCGTGAAAGGATAGGGGCGGTAGTCGATCAGGCGCTTGGGAAGGGCTTGGGTAGCCGTCGTGTCGGCGGGCATTCTTGCGATATTCCTCGTTATTCTCGGCTTGTGTGACGTGGAACGTTTCGGCGCGAAGGCAAGCGCGCCTTCTGGGTATCGCTTCCCGTTTCGGGCGGGCGCGATCCGGTTTCGCCTCAGTCACGCAGTTCAGTGCCAAGAGTATCCGTCCCGCGCGCGGTTTTCAAAGCGGTTTCGCCGGCAGGGCCGGGCGGTTCGCTGCCGACGGGCTGAACCCGAACCGGGACGACCGCGTTACCCGAAGTGAAGGGGGCCGGATCGATGCGCTCTGCGCCACGGCCCCGACAGGACACTATCGAAGATGGAAGGAGCAATCCGATGTCCGCACCGAATACGAATACAAATGGCGAGAAGAAGAGGCATGCCCCCGCCCTGATCGGCATGGCCATGGTCGTGATACTGGGCGTGGCGGTGATCCTCGTATGGATCGCGATGGCCGCAAATTCCCCGCAACCGACCGGGGCGGGTGCAGACCAGACAGAGGCGCCCGCCGCGACGCAGAACGCCCCGAAAACCGAAGGCGTCGTCCGCTCCGAGCCGCCATCGGCGCCGCTTGACGGGCTTGGTACCTCGACCACCCAGGCGCCCGCGACGACCGGGGTCGGCGAAGGCGGGGTCAATGGTGAGGCAACGCCGGGCGACACCATACAGCAGTAACTCCTGGGCGACGACTGTCGCGCCACAAAAGTGATATCAGCGCCGATGCCTCGGCGGGCGGGGTTCGAAAAGCCCCGCCTGCCGAGGCATGCGCGGTTCTCCTGACCGCTTTTCCGGCTTCGCGCCTTCCCGCGTGCTTTCCGTAATCCGCTGGACATTCGCGCCCAGCGGTTTCATCTAATACGCGTCTGAGAAAACGGGAGGCATCATGGCACAGCGGGTCGCGCGAAACGAACTGCAGGTGGCGGTCGAACTGGCCGCTTTCATCGAGGATCAAGCTTTGCCAGGGACCGGCGTCGCGCCGGAGCGCTTCTGGGAAGGGCTCTCGGAACTGTTGCATACGCTGGGGCCGAAGAACCGTGCGCTGCTCGAGACGCGCGAGTCGATCCAGTCCAAGCTCGACGATTGGCATTCGCATCGCCGCGCCGAAGGCTTTGATTTCGAAGACTATAAATCCTTCCTGCGCGAGATCGGTTATCTCCTGCCCGAAGGCGACGATTTCAAGATCGAGACCCCCGAGACCGATCCCGAATTCGCCACCGTCTGTGGTCCGCAGCTCGTCGTGCCGATCACCAACGCGCGCTACGCACTCAACGCCGCGAACGCCCGCTGGGGCAGCCTCTATGATGCGCTTTACGGCACCGATGCGCTTGGCGATCTGCCGCAGGGCAAGGGCTACGATCCCAAGCGCGGCGCCCGCGTGATCGAGCGTGCCAAGGCGTTTCTCGACGAAGCCGTGCCGCTTGCGGGCGGAAGCTGGACCGACGTGACCGCGCTGCGCGTGGAGAACGGCGTGTTCTTCGTGGAGAACGCGGTGGGCGAGACGGGGCTGGCCGATCCGGCGCAGTTCCTCGGGTTCAACATCTCCGACGAGGGCGCGCTGTCCGAAGTTCTTTTGGAAAACAACGGGCTGCATCTCGTGATCGAGATCGACCCGACCACCGAAGTCGGTCAGGCCGATCCTGCCGATATCGCGGATGTCATCCTGGAGGCCGCGGTCAGCACGATCATGGATTGCGAGGACTCGGTGGCTTGTGTCGATGCCGAGGACAAGGTTCTCGCCTATGGCAACTGGCTGGGCCTGATGAAGGGCGATCTGCGCGAGAACGTCGTGAAGAACGGCGAGAAGACCGTGCGGCGGCTCGAAGGCGATTATCAGTTCACCGGGGGCGGTGGCGAGAAGATCACGCTGAAGGGCCGCTCGCTGATGCTGGTGCGCAATGTCGGCCACCTGATGACCACCCCCGCGATTCTGACCCGCGACGGGGAAGAAGCCTATGAGGGGCTGATGGACGCGATGGTCACCACGCTCTGCGCGATGCATGACCTCAAGAAGACCGAAGGCCCGCGCAACTCCGTCACCGGCTCGGTCTACGTGGTGAAGCCGAAGATGCACGGCCCCGAAGAGGTCGCCTTCGCGACCGAGATTTTCGACAAGGTCGAAGAGGTTCTGGGCCTGCCGCGCTACACGGTGAAGCTCGGCATCATGGACGAGGAGCGCCGCACCTCGGTCAACCTCAAGGAATGCATCCGCGCCGCGAAGAACCGTGTGGCCTTCATCAACACCGGTTTCCTCGACCGCACGGGCGACGAGATCCACACCTCGATGCAGGCCGGTCCGATGCTGAGCAAGGGCGAGATGAAGTCTCAGCCCTGGATCGAAGCCTACGAGGATCGCAACGTCGATATCGGTCTGGCCTGCGGGCTCGCCGGCAAGGCGCAGATCGGCAAGGGCATGTGGGCGATGCCCGACAAGATGGCCGATATGCTCGAGGCCAAGGTGAACCATCCGCTCGCGGGCGCGAACTGCGCCTGGGTGCCGTCGCCGACCGCTGCCACGCTGCACGCCACCCATTACCACAAGATAGACGTGAAGCGCCGCCAGCAGGAAATCGCCGCGATGAACCGTCCGGCGCGGCTCGACGATTTGCTGACGATCCCGCTCGCGCGTGGGAAGAACTACTCGGAGGAGGAAATCCGCACCGAGATCGAGAACAACGCGCAAGGCATCCTCGGCTATGTCGTGCGCTGGGTCGATCAGGGGGTGGGCTGCTCCAAGGTGCCCGACATCCATGACGTCGGCCTGATGGAAGACCGTGCGACCTGCCGGATTTCCAGCCAGGCGATCGCGAACTGGCTCGAGCATGGGCTGGTGAGCGAAGGCCAGGTGATGGAGGCGCTGCGCAAGATGGCCAAGGTCGTCGACCGTCAGAACGAGGGCGATCCCAACTACCGCCCCATGGCGCCCGGCTATGACGGCTTCGCGTTCCAGGCGGCCTGCGATCTGTGCTTCCTCGGTACGGTCCAACCCTCGGGATATACGGAACCGGTGCTGCATCAGCGCCGCCTGCAAGAGAAGGAGGAACGCGCATGATCACGCTCGAACAGGCGCAGAAGATGATCGAGACCGCGCTGGCGCAAGGCGCGGAGGACGGGCTGAAACCGCTCTCGGCGATCGTCCTGGATGCGGGCGGCCACCCGCTTGCTTTCGCGCGCGCCGATGGCGCGGCGCCGGGCCGCTTCGATATTGCGCAAGCCAAGGCTTACGGCGCGGTGATGCTGGGGATGGGCGGCAAGGCGCAGATGGCGCGGGCCGAGGCGCAGGCCTATTTCATGGCCGCGGTGAACGGCATCTATGACGGCAAGACCTGCCCCGTGCCCGGCGGCGTTCTGATCCGCGACGAGAGCGGCGCGGTGATCGGTGCGATGGGCGTCACCGGCGACACCTCGGACAATGACGCCAAGGTGGCCGTGGCCGGGATCGAAGCCGCGGGCTTCACCGCCGAGGACTGATCACCCTGCCAAGGTTTGATTTCGGGCGGTCCGGCAGGCGATGCCGGGCCGCCCGCGCCGTCTCGGTCCCCGCTTGACCCCCGCTCGGGCCATTGACGCGCGCGGCGCGCTCTGGCAGGGGAGAGCGCAAATAAGGACAATGAGAATGCACCTGTTTTCCGACATCCGCGCCGCGGTGATTGCGGCACTCGATCAGATGGTTTCCGAAGGCGCGCTGCCCGAGGGGCTGGACTACGCAAACGTCGCGGTGGAGCCGCCGCGCGATCCGCTGCATGGCGACATGGCGACCAACGCCGCGATGGTGCTGGCCAAGCCCGCCAAGTCGAAACCGCGCGACATCGCCGAGGCGCTGGCGGCCAAGCTGGCCGCAGATGACCGGATCGTCAGCGCCGATGTCGCCGGTCCCGGTTTCATCAACCTGCGCCTCGATCCGAAGGTCTGGGCTGATGTGACCCACGCCGTTCTGAAAGAGGGCGCGGATTACGGGCGCTCCGATCTGGGCCGCGGCGTGAAGGTGAACGTGGAATATGTCTCCGCGAACCCGACCGGCCCGATGCATGTCGGCCATACCCGCGGCGCCGTCTTCGGCGATGCGCTGGCAAGCCTGCTGGATTTCGCGGGCTATGACGTCACGCGGGAATATTACATCAACGATGGCGGCGCGCAGGTCGATGTGCTCGCCCGCTCCGCCTATGAGCGCTATCGCGAAGCCTGTGGCCTCGAGCCGGAAATTCGCGAGGGGCTCTATCCCGGCGATTACCTGATCCCGGTCGGTGAGGCGATCAAGGCCAAGTATGGCGAGAGCCTGCTCGACAAACCCGAGGAAGACTGGCTCGAAGATATCCGCGAATTCGCGACCGAGCAGATGATGGAGATGATCCGCGAGGACCTCGCCTGTCTCGGCGTGAAAATGGATGTCTTCTCCTCCGAGAAATCGCTCTACGGCACCGGCCAGATCGAGGCGGCGCTGAAGCGGCTCGAGGATCTGGGCCTGATCTACGAGGGTGTGCTCGACCCGCCGAAGGGCAAACTGCCCGAGGATTGGGAGGAGCGCGAGCAGACCCTGTTCCGCTCGACCGAATATGGCGATGACGTGGACCGCCCGGTGAAGAAGTCGGACGGCTCGTGGACCTATTTCGCCCCCGATATCGCCTATCACTGGACCAAGATCGATCGTGGCTACGATCTGCTGATCGACGTCTTCGGCGCCGACCATGGCGGCTATGTGAAGCGGATGAAGGCAGCCGTGGCTGCGCTGTCGGATCGCAAGGTGACGCTTGATATCAAGCTGATCCAGCTGGTGAAGCTGTTCAAGAACGGCGAGCCCTTCAAGATGTCGAAGCGCGCGGGCACTTTCGTGACGCTGCGCGACGTGGTGGAGCAGGCGGGCGCGGATGTGACCCGCTTCCACATGCTCACCCGCAAGAACGACGCGCCGCTGGATTTCGATTTCGACAAGGTGCTTGAGCAGTCCAAGGACAACCCGGTCTTCTACGTGCAATATGCCCATGCCCGGGTCTGCTCGGTGCTGCGCAAGGCGGCGGAAGCGGGCTGGGACATGTCCGATGCGCGTCTCGCCGAGGTCGATCTGTCCGGCGAGTGGCATCCGTCCGAGCTCGAACTGGTCAAGAAGATCGCCGAATGGCCGCGTCTTCTGGAGATCGCGGCGCGCGCGAACGAGCCGCACCGGGTGGCTTTCTACCTCTACGATCTCGCCTCGGATCTGCACAGCCTGTGGAACCGTGGCAATGACGAGCCGTCCCTGCGCTTCCTGCAGGAGGGCGACGAGGCCGCATCGGCGGCGAAAATCGCCCTCGCACGAGCCTGTGCCGTTGTCATTTCCGCCGGTCTTGGTATTCTTGGCGTGACCCCGGCTGAAGAGATGCGCTGAACGCACGCCGCCGGGAACAGGCAAATTCCGGGTCAACCGGGCAAGGCCGGGCAACCGGCGGCGAGGCGACGAGCATGACGACCTACGACTACCGCGAGAGTGGGGGTTACGGGCATGAACACCCGCAGCCCCATTACGCGCATCCCGAAGATCCCGTTCCAGAGCGTGCGCCGCGTGTCGTGTCGCGCTGGGTCAACGTGGCCGGGGCACTGACTTCGGTCGCGATGATCGCCGGGCTGGTGGTTTGGGGGTACAAGCTGGCGATGCGCGATCTGAACGGCGTGCCGGTGATCCGCGCGATGGACGGGCCCGCCCGGATCGCGCCCGAAGACCCGGGCGGCGAACTTGCGCGCCATACCGGTCTGGCTGTCAACGACGTGGCCGGCACGGGGCAGGCGGCACCTGCACCTGAGAAAGTGACTCTCGCGCCAAGCCCGGAAGGGTTCACCGACGAAGATAAGCCGATGGGCGAGCTGGCGGCGGAAACGCAGGTGGCGAGCGATGCGTCTGGCGCGGGTGACGGATCCAACCCAGCGTCCAACCCTGCCGTGGAGGCGGCGATTGCGGCGCTCGAGCCTGCCGCGCTCAATGCCGATCCGTCGCAGGTGAAGGATGCGCCCGACATTCCCGTCGAGCCTGCATTGATGAGCCCGGCCATGCCCGAGACGCGCCCCGATGCGGTCGCGCAGGACGCAGCCCCCGAGAGCGACGCAGTCAGCGGTGTGATCCCGGCCTCCGTGCCGGGCGTCTCGCGCTCGCCGCGCCCGCAGTCCAAACCGATGCGCGATCAGCTGCTGGCGGCGGCGCTGGAGCAGGCGGTGACGAAGCAGATGTCGGCCGGGCAAGCGGAGGCCGGCGTCGTCGATCTCGACCCGTCCGAACTGTCGGCGGGCACGCGCCTCGTGCAGGTCGGCGCCTTCGATACGGCAGCGGCGGCGAAGGGCGAATGGGACCGGATCGCCAAGCGCTTCGAAGCGCTGATGACCGACAAGAAGCGCGTGATCCAGAAGGCGAGCTCCGGCGGGCGCGATTTCTATCGCCTCCGCGTCGCGGGCTTCGACGACGTGACCGAAGCGCGCCAGTTCTGCGCGGCCCTCGTGGCCGAGCGGCAGAACTGCATCCCGACGCAGGCACGCTGATGGGCGTCGCGGCGATCTTCGGCTGCGAGGGGACCGAGCTCTCCGCGCGCGAGCGGGATTTCTTCCGCGAGGCCGATCCGTGGGGCTTCATCCTGTTCTCGCGCAATATCGATACGCCCGAGCAGGTCACGCGTCTGACCGACGCTCTGCGCGGGGCGGTGGGGCGCGATGCGCCGGTTCTGATCGATCAGGAAGGCGGGCGGGTGCAGCGGCTGCGCGGGCCCCAGTGGCGCGAATGGCTGCCGCCGCTGGAGCAGGCGAAGCAGGCAGGGGCGCAGGCACCGCGCTCCTTCTGGCTGCGCTCGCGGATCATGGCCGAGGAGCTGCGCGCGGTCGGCATTGATGTGAACTGCGCGCCCACCTGCGATATCGCGGGGCTTCTGACCCATCCCTTCCTGCAAAACCGTTGTCTGGGCAAGGATGCGGCGACGGTGATCGCCAATGCCCGCGCCACGGCCGAGGGGCTGCTGGCGGGCGGCGTGCTCCCGGTGATCAAGCATATTCCGGGCCACGGTCGGGCGATTTCGGACAGCCACAAGGATTTGCCGGTGGTCGAGGCCTCGAAGGCCGATCTGATCGCGACTGATTTCGCGCCGTTCAAGGCGCTTTCCGATCTGCCACTGGGCATGACGGCGCATATCCGCTTCACCGCGCTCGACGCGGCTCCCGCGACGCAGAGCGCGAAGATCATCAAGATGATCCGTGAGGAGATCGGCTTCGGCGGGCTCCTGATGAGTGACGATATCGGGATGGAGGCGCTGGCGGGCGGCTTCGGGACACGCACGGCTGCCGCGCTGGCGGCGGGCTGCGATCTGGTGCTCCATTGCAAGGGCGACATGCCCGCGATGGAAGAGGTGGCGATGGCCGCCCCGGCGATGAGCGAGGCCGCACAGGCCCGCGCCGAGGCCGCGCTGGACCGGCGCTTGCCGCCCGAGACAGTTGACATGGCCGCGCTCGATGCCGAACTTGAGGCACTCTTGAGCGGCGGCATGGATGAGTGACACCGAAAATCTGTTCGACTCGCAAACGGTCGCGGATCGGCTTCAGGCCGAGGCGCTGATCGTCGATGTCGACGGGTTCGAAGGCCCGCTCGACCTGCTGCTGACGCTCTCGCGCAGCCAGAAAGTCGATCTGCGCAAGATCTCCGTGCTGCAACTGGCAGAGCAATATCTGGCCTTCGTCGAACGCGCCAAGGCGTTGCGCATCGAGCTGGCCGCCGATTACCTCGTGATGGCGGCCTGGCTCGCCTTCCTGAAATCGCGGCTTCTGCTGCCGCCTGACCCCGAGGCCGAAGGCCCCTCGGCGGAAGATCTGGCCGAGCACCTCGCCTTCCAGCTGGAACGCCTGCAGGCGATGCGCGAGGCGGCGGCGCAGCTGATGGCGCGCGACCGGCTGGGGCGCGACACCTTCGCGCGCGGCATCTCGGAAGAGGTCGAGCGCGTCCGCAAGGTCACCTATTCGGCCTCGCTGATGGACCTGATGCAGGCCTATGCGCGCATCCGCACGCGCGATGAATTCCGCCCCTATGCGTTCGATCGGACTAATGTCTTCACGATGGAGGAGGCGCTGGACCGGATGCGCAGTCTGATCGGTTTCGCCGGTGGCTGGTCGGAGCTGACCACCTTCCTGCCCGACGGGTGGACCGCCGACCCCAAACGCCGACGCTCGGCCACCGCCGCGACTTTCGCGGCCTCGCTGGAGATGGCCAAGCAAGGCCAGATCGAGCTGCGCCAGAGCGATACGTTCCAACCCATTTCGATCCGGAAGAAGACATGAACGACGAGCCGGAACAGACCGAAGAAAAAGAAGAAACCCTCTTTGCCGCGCCGCCCATTGCCGAGCAGGAGCGGATGGTCGAAGCGATCCTCTTCGCCTCTGCCGAACCCGTCCGCATCCGCGAGATGGAAGAACGGATGCCGCATGGTTGCGACCCCGCCGAGGCGCTCGTGCATCTGCGCAAGCGCTACGAGGGGCGCGGCGTGCGGGTGGTGAAGGTCGGCGACGCCTGGGCGGTGCGCACCGCGCCCGATCTAGCCTTCCTGATGCAGAAAGAGACGGTTGAGGAGCGCAAGCTTTCCCGCGCCGCGGTCGAGACGCTGGCGATCATCGCCTATCACCAGCCGGTCACCCGCGCCGAGATCGAGGAAATCCGCGGCGTCGCCGTCTCGCGCGGCACGATCGACCAGTTGCTGGAAATGGAATGGATCCGCTTCGGTCGGCGCCGCATGACGCCGGGCCGCCCCGTCACCTTCGTCGTGACGCAGGAATTCCTCGACCAGTTCAGCCTCGAGAGCGCCCGCGACCTGCCGGGTCTCAAGGAGCTGCGCGCCGCAGGCCTGCTGGACTCGCGCCCCCTTCCGGGTGCAGGCTCGGACGACGACGAGGAGGGCGAGGAGGACGAGGTCCAGACCGGCCAGTCCGAATTGTTCGAGGATTGACAGGGGGATATCCGATGAACTTCAACCAGATCATCAACATGGTCATCCGGATGTTCCTGCGCCGGGGGATCAACTGGGGGATCAACAAGGGCATCGGCATGGCTTCGAAGCGCGGCGGCAAGGGCAAGAGCGCGAGCCCGATGACGGCGCAGGAGCGCAAGCAGGCCCAAACCGCACGCGAGGCGGTCAAACGCGCGCGCAAAGCGGCGCGGATCACGCGGCGCATGTGATCTCATGGAAAAGGGCGCCGCCGGATCGACCCGCGACGCCCTTCTTCGTGCTTTCCTCTATTCACGCCTTAGCCGGGTACTGGCGCATCCTTGTGGATCAGCCCGGCCCCGCGCAGGTCCTGCCAGAACTCCGCCGGGATCGGCATGTTCATTGCCGCCACGTCGTCGATCGCCTCGTCGGGACGTCCAAGCCCCACCACCACCGTCTGCACCACATCCGGCGCTTTCGCGAATTGCAACGCGGCCGCGAGCAGATTCACCCCATGATCGAAGGCCACCTCTCTCAGGCGATCGCGCTTCTCCATCCGCTCTTTCGCGATGACACTGTTCTTGGCGCCATAATGGTAACGGTGGAGCCCCGCGAGGAAGCCCGCATTCAGCGCCGAGCCGATGACGAAGCTGTTGCCGTGTTTGCGCGCCGCTGGGAAGACCGTCTCGACCGCGTGATCATGTTCCACCAGCGAATACTGGCTCGCCATCAGGTGCAGATCCGGATCGCTGTCTTCCATCGATTTCAGGATCGGCTCGGGTCGGTTCACGCCCATGCCCCATGCCTTGATGACCCCTTGGTCACGCAGCTCGCTCAGCGTCGCGAAACAGCCCTCGACCGCCTCGGGCCACAGCTCCAGCCAGTCCTTCGGCAGCGCGCCGTTATCGGGCGAGAGGTCGTGCACGAAGACCACGTCGAGACTGTCGAGCCCGGTGCGCTGCAACGTGTCCTCGATCGAGCGGAGCGTACCCTCGCGGCTGTAGTCGTAGACCTCGATATTGGGCGAGGGGGAGTAGGGCATGAGCTGCTGATTGCGATGCTCGGGCCCCGCTTTCAGGAGCCGCCCGACTTTCGAGCTGAGCACGAAGCTTTCGCGCGGCTTGTGATGCAGGAACTGCCCGTAGCGGCGTTCGGCCAAGCCGACGCCGTAATGCGGCGCCACGTCGAAATAGCGGATGCCCGCTTCCCACGCGGCCTCGAGCGTGTCCGCCGCCTGCCGGTCTGTCGTGACGCGGAACTCGTTGCCAAGCGCAACGCCCCCCATGCCGATCGGGTGCGGGAGTTCGTATCTGTCGGTCATGGGGTCTCCTTTCTGGTGAGCAGGTTGGGCAACGTGAGCGGGGTGATCGGGTTCCGGGGCGCTAGCGCCCCTGCCGCCGCGCCATGAAAGCCAGTCGCTCGAACAGGTGTACGTCCTGCTCGTTCTTCAGAAGCGCCCCGTGCAGCTTCGGCAGCAGGCTCGCGCCTTCGCGTTTGAGGTCTTCGGGGTTCAGGTCCTCGGCGAGCAGAAGTTTCAGCCAGTCGAGCACCTCGGAGGTCGAGGGCTTCTTCTTCAGGCCCGGTGTTTCGCGGATCTCGTAGAACTGGCTCAGCGCCTCGGTCAGCAGCCGGTCCTTGATGTCGGGGAAATGGACGGCGACGATTTCGCGCATGACCGCGGGTTCCGGGAACCGGATGTAGTGGAAGAAGCAGCGGCGCAGGAAGGCGTCGGGCAGTTCCTTCTCGTTGTTCGAGGTGATGATGACGACGGGGCGGTGTTTCGCGCGGATCGTCTCGCCGGTTTCGTAGACGTGGAACTCCATTTTATCGAGTTCCTGCAGCAGGTCGTTCGGGAACTCGATATCGGCCTTGTCGACCTCGTCGATCAGTAGCACGACCTTCCGGTCCGCCTCGAAGGCCTGCCAGAGCTTGCCCTTGCGGATGTAGTTCTTAACGTCGTTGACGCGTTCGTCGCCCAGCTGGCTGTCGCGCAGACGGCTGACGGCGTCGTATTCGTAAAGGCCCTGCTGCGCCTTGGTGGTGGATTTGATGTTCCACTCGACCATCTCCATCCCGAGGCTCTGTGCCACCTGCCGCGCGAGTTCCGTCTTGCCGGTGCCCGGCTCGCCCTTCACCAGAAGGGGGCGCTCCAGCGCCACTGCGGCATTGACCGCGACGGTGAGATCGGGCGGGGCGACATAGCTGTCGGTCGATTGGAATTGCACGGGGGATACGCTCCGGTTTCGAGATCGCTACGCAATGATCTTGCGCAAATCGTTTGCAACCTATCTGCGCCAAAATGCTGCCGAAACCCAGGCGTAAGAATTGATGAGGAAACGCGCAGTGATGGTGAATGCGGACGTGACAACCCTGTGTTCTTGGGGTATTGGAGCGCCCGAGGAGAGTTGGCCGATGGCGAATGACGATCATGGTGGCGCCCCCGGCCCGGAAGAGAGGGCAGGTATGAGAGCAGAAGTTTTCCTTCCGGATGATTATCGTCCGGCCGAGAATGAACCCTTCATGAATGACCGGCAGCTGGAATATTTCCGCAGAAAGCTTCTGGCGTGGAAGGCCGAACTTCTCGAACAATCCGCTGAAACGCTGGAAGGTCTCGCGGAATCGGCGCGCAACGTGCCCGATATTGCCGACCGCGCCTCCGAGGAAACCGATCGTGCGCTGGAACTGCGCACCCGCGACCGTCAGCGCAAGCTGGTCAGCAAGATCGACTCGGCGCTGCGCCGTATCGAGAATGGCGAATACGGTTATTGCGAAAAGACCGGGGAGCCGATCTCGCTCAAGCGTCTCGATGCGCGTCCGATCGCGACGATGACGCTGGAAGCGCAGGAGAAGCACGAGCGCCGCGAGCGGGTGCATCGCGACGATTGATCCCACGCGCGGATTGCGCGTGTCGGAGAACGAAACGCGCGTTGCCTTCGGGCGGGAAGGCGCGCAAAACATTTCGACACCGGCACCGCCAAGGTGCCGGTGTTCGCTTTTCAAGGAGGTCCCATGCTGATCGGGCGCAAGGTTACGGTTCTGGGTGCGGGGATCGCGGGGCTGACAGTGGCGCGGGCCTTGGCGATGCGCGGCGCGGATGTCGAGGTGCTCGAACAGGCCGAGGCGATCCGCGAGGTCGGCGCCGGGCTGCAGGTTTCGCCCAACGGGGCGGCTGTGCTGCGCGCGCTGGGGCTGGGCGAGGCGCTGGAGGCGGCGGGGCCGCGCGCCGAGGCGGTGCGGCTCGTCGATGGCGAGACCGGGAGCCAGGTGGCCAAGCTCGACATGGCGCGGTTGCGGCCCGATGCCGATTACCATTTCGTTCACCGCGCCCGGCTGATCGAACTGCTGGCCGAAGGCGCGCGCGAGGCCGGTGTGAAGATCCGTCTTCTGCAACAGATCGAGCGGGTGGACCTGTCGGGGCCGCATCCGGTCTTGCACACCAAGCAGGGTGCACAGATCGAAACCGATCTGCTGATCGGCGCGGACGGGCTGAATTCCAAGGCGCGCGAGGCGCTCAACGGGCGGGTGGCGCCCTTCTTCACCCATCAGGTGGCGTGGCGCGCGCTGGTGCCGTGCGACGATGCCGAGCCGAAGATCGCGCAGGTCTTCATGGGCGCAGGCAAGCACCTTGTGAGCTATCCGCTGGGCCGGGGGCTGCGCAATATCGTGGCGGTCGAGGAGCGGCATCGCTGGGTCGAGGAGAGCTGGGCGCTCGAGGATGATCCGATCAATCTGCGCACCGCCTTCGAGGATTTCTGCCCGACCGTGCGCGGCTGGCTCGATCAGGCCGAGAAAGTTAACCTATGGGGCCTGTTCCGTCACCCTGTGGCCGAGCGCTGGTTCGCGCCCGGTATCGCGATTCTGGGCGACGCCGCGCATCCCACTCTGCCTTTCCTTGCGCAGGGTGCCGTGATGGCGATGGAGGATGCCTGGGTTCTGGCCGAGGCGCTTGCCAATCACGAGACCGACGAAGTGGCTTTCGCGGCCTATCAGAATGCGCGCTGGGATCGCTGTGACCGGATCGTGGCCGCGGCGAACAAGAACGCGCGGAATTATCACCTGTCAGGAGCTCCGCGCACCTTGGGTCATCTCGCTTTGCGCGCCGCCTCCCGGTTCACTCCGGAGCGGCTGGTCGGTCGTTTCGACTGGATTTATGGCCACGACGTGACGCAGCAGGCCGGGTAGGGCGGTGGTGCCTGTCTGAGGGCGCGGGGCGACCAGCCCCGGGCCGCGCCCGACCCTCAGTCGACACAGAGACGCTGCCCCGGCCCTTCGCTTGCGCTTCGGGCGTTCGCCGGGCGTCCTTCCACTGGAAGGTCGCTTTTCCCGGCTCACCCCATCCGGAAATGCTTGGCGAGCTTCAGGCCCTGACCCTGGTAGTTCGAGGCGATGTCCTTGCCGTAGAGCTGGCGCGGCTCCTCGGCCATGCGCTCATAGACGAGACGGCCCACGACTTGCCCGTGCTCGAGCGCGAAGGGGGCCTCGTGGCAGCGCACCTCCAGCACCCCGCGCGACCCGGTGCCGCCGGCAGCCCCATGCCCGAAGCCGGGATCGAAGAAGCCCGCGTAATGGACGCGGAACTCGCCGACCATCGCCAGATAGGGCGCCATTTCGGCGGCGTGGTCGGGCGGGATCGTCACCGCCTCGCGGCTGACGAGGATGTAGAACGCGCCGGGGTCGAGGATGATGCGGCCATCGGAGGCGCGCACCTCTTCCCAGAAATCGCGGGCCGGGTAATGGCCGATCTTGTCGATGTCGATCACCCCGGTGTGGGGCTTGGCGCGGTAGCCCACCAGATCGCCCTCAGAGGGCTTCAGATCGACCGAGAAGCCCAGACCCTCGTCGATCACGGCGGGGCCATCCACGAGCGGCTCCTGCTGGTGCAGGATCTTCAACTCGGCATCGCTGAGCACCGCCTGACCTGCACGGAATCGGATCTGGTTGAGGCGCATGCCGGGTCGTACCAGAACCGAGAAGCTGCGTGGGCAGATCTCGGCATAAAGCGGGCCGCTATAGCCTTGGGGGATTCGGTCGAACTCGGTGCCGTCATCGGTGATTAGCCGCGTCAGCAGATCGAGCCGTCCGGTGGAGCTTTTGGCATTGGCGACCGCTGTGACGCCCTCAGGCAGCGCGAGGCTCTCCATCAGCGGCACGAGATAGACGCAGCCCTTTTCCAGCACTACGCCGTCATCGGTCAGCGCCATGCGGTGCATCTCGAAGTCATGCAGGCGATGCGAGACCTTCTGGCCTTTGCCCGCAAGGAACGAGGCGCGCAGCCGGTAGGCCACGGTGCCAAGCCGCAGGTCGAGGCTCGCAGGTTGGATCTGTTCGGGAATGATGGCCGGATCCGCAGCGATCTCTCCGCGCGTGATCATCTCTTGCAGCTTCGTGTCGGGCAGCACGCCGATGGTCATCCGATCCCTCCTCCGGATACACGAACGCCCACCCCGATGAAGAGGTGGGCGTTTGTCGAATTGGTCGGGCTGGCGAGATTCGAACTCACGACCTTCCGTCCCCCAGACGGACGCGCTAACCAGGCTGCGCCACAGCCCGACGAGGGGGATATAGTGCGAACCGGGCGGCGGGTGCAAGCAGTTAGTGAGAGAAATTTCACGCCAATTCGTCCGGGGTTGCGATCACTCATTCCGCCCGCGCGGAGCCATGCTGCGCGAGCCTCAGCTGAAGGGACTGCGCACGCAGACGCAACATGCGCAGATCGCCTCGATCGGAAGGGCTGAGCCGCGCCGGATCGAGGGTGCGCAGCCCGTGCAACAGCTTGGCCAGATCGGCCCGCGGGGCGCTTTTCGCGGCGCGGTACTGCCCCCCGCGATTGATCGTCATCGCCACGACAGGAGCCAACGGTTCCGGCTCGGGTTCGACATCGAGCGCCATCGGGGCCTCTGCGTCATCCTCCGACTCGTCCAGTACGGGAGATTCGCGGGAAGCGGTTTCCGACTCGTCGAAGAACGACGGCTGCGAGGCGCCGGGGAAGGGTGTGACTGAGCCGCTCTCACGGGCCTCGATCGGCGCCTCCGCGGAGGCGTTGAGGTCGAGCAGCTCCTCGGGACGCTCGGGCAGCGCTTCGCTTGGCGCGCTGCTCTCGGTGGCGTCTTCAGCCGCCGCCTGCACGACGTCCTCGTGGGCCGCCGCCTCTCGCGGGGCGTCCTCCTGCGGAGAGGTGTCTGTCGCGGCCGCGTCGACCGTCTCGGGCGCAGGTTCCTGCGGCGCGGGTTCTTGCGTCTGGGTGTGCTCTTCGGGGGCCGGGCTGGGCTGGGGCGCGGAAACGGGGGCGATTGACTCCGGAGTGCTCTGCGTGGCCTCACCGGTCTCGCGCTCATCCTCGAGGCTGACTTCCGCCCGCGCGGCCACCTCGCGGATACCTTCCTCGCGCAGCAGTTTCTGCACGCCGCGGATGGTCATGCCCTCGTCATGCAGCAGACGCTTGATGCCGCCCAGAAGTGCGACGTCAGCGGGCCGGTAATACCGCCGCCCGCCCGCACGCTTCACCGGCTTCACTTGGGTGAACTTGCTCTCCCAGAACCGCAGAACATGGGTCGGCGTGTCGAGAAGGTCTGAAACCTCAGAGATCGTCCGAAACGCGTCGGCGGATTTACCCATCGGTAGGACCTGTCACTTGTTGTCGGGTTACTTCGAATTGCCCGCCGCCACGCGGTCCTTCATCAGATGCGAGGGACGGAAGGACAGCACGCGACGCGGCGAGATCGGAACCTCTTCGCCGGTCTTGGGATTGCGGCCCATGCGCTTGGCTTTCTCGCGCACCGAGAAGGTACCGAAAGAGCTTATCTTGACCGTCTCTCCCTCCACGAGGGCGTCGGACATATGCTGCAGCACGCTTTCGACGAGCTGCGCCGATTCATTGCGCGACAATCCAACCTCGCGGAACACCGCTTCGCTGAGATCCATGCGCGTCAGGGTCTTCGACATCCTATCCCCCCGGATAAAGAATTTCGCTAACAGTGACCGACCGTAATTCCCGAGTCAATATCAAGCACTTGGCGGACGGGCTTGATGCGCGGGCTCACGCGCGTTTGCGCGGGAGACGCTTAAAACGAATGCAGAGAGGCCGCGCTTACCAGCGCAGAACCACAGAGCCCCATGCCAGACCGCCGCCGATCGCCTCGGTGACCAGAACCTGGCCTTCCTTGATCTGGCCGCGTTGCTTGCCGACCGAGAGGGCCAGCGGGATCGAGGCCGCGGAGGTGTTGCCGTGGTCCTGAACCGTGACGATCACGCGGTCCATCGGCAGCTGCATCCGCTCGGCCGTGGCTGCGATGATGCGCAGGTTCGCCTGATGCGGCACGATCCAGTCGACGTTCTCGCCGGTGAGCCCGGCCTTATCGAGGGCTTTGTGCGCAGTCTCGGCGAGCTTGGTGACCGCATGTTTGAAGACCGCGTTGCCCTGCATGCGCAGATGGCCCGCCGTGCCGGTGGTCGACACCCCGCCGTCGACATAGAGCAGGTCCTTGTAGCGCCCATCGGAATGCAGGTCCGACGACAGGATTCCGCGATCGGTCGACGTGCCCGTGCCCTCGGCGGCTTCGAGGATCAGCGCGCCCGCGCCATCCCCGAACAGCACGCAGGTGCCCCGGTCGGTCCAGTCCATGATCCGCGAGAAGGTCTCGGCGCCGATCACCAGCACGCGCTCGGCTTGACCCGAGAGGATCAGCCCGTTCGCATTGGTCAGCGCGAAGATGAAGCCCGCGCAGACCGCCTGCACGTCATAGGCAAAGCCCGTGGTCGAGCCCAGCCCCGCCTGAACCATCGTGGCGACGGAAGGGAAAGTGCTGTCGGGCGTCGAGGTCGCGACGACGATCGCGTCGATCTGGTCGACGCTCATATTCGCGTCTTCAAGCGCGGCTTTCGCGGCCTTGATCGCGAGATCCGAAGTGTATTCCCCCTCGGCGGCGATGTGGCGGCGTTCGATCCCGGTGCGGCCGCGAATCCATTCATCCGTGGTATCGAGCGTTTTCTCGAACTCGGCGTTCTCGACAACGCGCTCGGGCAGGTAATGGCCCACGCCGCGCACCACGGATCTGATCGTCATTGGCTGCTCTCGCTTTTCTCGGCGGCAGATGGCGCGCCGGATTTGGCCTCATCCTGCCCCGAGGGAAGGGCAGTGGCAACCCGTGCGGCAAGCTTCGCGCCGAAGCCCGAGCGTGCCAGTCGGGCGGCCAGTTCGATCGCGGCGGCGAAGCTGGTGGCATCCGCCGAGCCGTGCGATTTCACGACCGTGCCGTTGAGGCCGAGGAAGACGCCGCCATTGGCGCGGCGCGGATCGGTCTTGTGCCGCAGGCGCTTGAGCGCGCCCATCGCCAGGAGTGCGCCCAGCTTCGACATGACGGAAGAGGTCAGCGCCTCGCGCAGCAGTTCGGCCACGAATTTTGCCGTGCCCTCGCCGGTTTTCAGCGCGACATTGCCGGTGAAGCCGTCGGTCACGATGACGTCAGCACGGGCGCCGGCAAGCTCGTTGCCCTCGACGAAACCCGCGAAGTCGAACTGTCCCGCCTCCTGGGCGTTGCCGATCAGCTCATGGGCTTCTCTCAGCTCGGGGCGGCCCTTGTGCTCTTCGGTGCCGATATTCAACAGACCTACGCGCGGACGCTCCAGCCCCAGCGCGTTGCGCGCATAGGACGTGCCCATCAGGGCGTAGGTCAGCAGATCCTCCGCGTCGGCTTTCACGTCGGCGCCCATATCGAGCATGACATTCCAGCCAGCAGGCCCACGCGACGGCCAGAAGGAGGCGATGGCCGGACGGTTCACGCCCGGCACCTTGCGCAGCCGCATCATCGAGATCAGCATCAGCGCCCCGGTATTCCCGCAGGAGACCGCGACATCGGCCTCCTTGTCGCGCACCGATTCGATGGCCGACCACATGGAGGTATCCTGCCCGCTGCGCAGAACCTGCGCGGGCTTGTCCTCCATCGTGACGGTCCGTTCGGCGTGGCGCAGGTCGATGCATTCGCCAAGATCATGCTTGGCGATCAGCGGTTCGAGCTGCGCGCGCGGGCCGTGGATGATGAAATGCAGATCGGGTTGGGCGTGGTGCGCCTTCGCGACACCGGCGATCGTGGCCTCGGGGCCAAGATCGCCGCCCATAGCGTCGATGGACAGAACGACAGCGCCGGCATTCGCCGGCGCTTTGCCCTTCTGGGCGGCCTGCATCTCTGCGGCCTTCATCTGCGATCCCGTCTGCGGCTGGTCTTGCGAGTCTTGCATGACGTGCGGCGCGGGTCGACGGGCTTACGCCGCGTCGTCGTCCAGGTCGACCTCTTCGGTCAGAGCGACGACCTCACGGTCGGCGTAGTGACCGCAGGACGGGCAGACGTGGTGCGGGCGCTTGAGTTCGCCGCAGCTGGGGCATTCCGCCGGGTTTGCAGCGGTAAGCGAGTCGTGGGCGCGGCGCATGTTACGGCGCGAACGCGTGACTTTATTCTGAGGGACAGCCATGTCTCAACCTCGGGGTTTCGGGGGCCAGTAGCCCGTGTTTGCGGCGTTACAGCCCTGATTTTCCTTGTGGTTTCGTCACTTGGCCGAAAGCGTCTCTCGGGGTGCGAAGCCAAACGTCGAATGAGGCCGGGAACATACTCGGATTCTTTTTCCGTGCAAGCCTTTTTTCCGGCCTTTTTTCAAGCGGTTTCGGGCGGTGCGAAACCGCGTCTTCCACTAGGCGTCGCCCTTACCGCTTTCGCCCTTGGCAAGCAAGTCGCGCAGATTGGCAAAAGGCTTCATCTGCTCGTCGCTGAGCGGCTCCGCGCCAGGCTCGGTAACCTGCGCGCCTTCCAGCTCCGCGCCTTCCGCGCGCGGATAGAGCGGCAGGGCCAACTCCATCGCCTCGAGCGCGACGACGCCGAGATTCACCGTCGCGGGCAGCGGCTCGGCGGTGTCATCCTCGGGCATCTCGACTTCTTCGGAGGTCGGCATCTCCATATCGGCGAGATAACGCCGTACCACTTCTTCGCGGATATCGGTCGTGACCGGGGCGAGGGTGATCACACAATCCTGAACCACGCGGGCCTCGAGGGTCGCGCGCAGCTCCCAGTCCGAGCGGCCCTTCGGCGCGAGCTCGCCTTTAAGCCGCAGCGCCTCGACGCCGCGAATATCCGCCCAGTCTGCAATCGCTTGCAGCCGCTCTCCCTTGGCCTCGATGTCGAAGCGCGTCGGCTTTCGGCTGGGCAGATCGGCCAGCCGCATCGGCTCGCTCCAGATCGTTTCGGGGGCGGCGGGCAGGTCGGGATCGACGGGGGTCTGTGTCATGTCCGGCTCCTTGTTTTGGGTCGCTCGGTGTTGTCCTGCGACCCTTTGCATGCGCCCGAGTGCCCTGTCGGCGCGCTCTAGCGCTTGAGGGCGGCGCAGTCATGATGTAAGCGTCACTAAAAGCCCGAAGTGTCAGAGGCAATAGGGGGTTGCAGGTGGGGATCGGTTCAATGATGCGCAAGGCCATGCTGTTAATCGCGTTCGGCGTGGTGCTTATCGCGGGGGCCTGCTCTCCGATCTACCGCAACCACGGGTATGTGCCGATTGACGAAGACCTCGCCCAGATCGAGGTCGGCAAGAGCACACGCGACGATGTCGCCGCCGCGATCGGGCGGCCGAGCTCCACCGGGCTGCTGGAAGGCTCGGGCTGGTATTACGTCGGTTCGCGCTGGAAAACCGTGACCTGGCACGCTCCGCAGGAAATCAGCCGCGAAGTCGTCGCCGTGTCCTTCAATGACAATGGCGTCGTCTCGAATGTCGAACGCTTCGGCCTCGAGAAGGGTCAGGTCGTGACGCTGTCGCGCCGCGTGACCGAGAGCAAGGTCAAGGGCATCGGCTTCTTGCGTCAGCTGATGGGTTCGATCGGTCGCGTCAATGCGGGTCAGGTTCTCGGAAACAACTGATCGCAGCAGGGCGGCCCCGAGGCGGGTGCCGTCATGATCTGCGAGGTCGCATGTCCCTGAGTTTCGCAAAAGGCACCTATCAGGTCCGCGAGGCAGAGACCCCTGCGGATCGAGAGGCCGCGCTTGCACTGCGCGCGGCGGCCTTCCGGAATGGCGCCTCGGATGCCGATCGCTTCGACCCGCTTTGCCGCCACATCCTGATTTGCGACGATCACGGCCCCGCCGCCGCCGCGCGGCTTTTGCTGTTGGGGTGTGGGGCGGTGCTGCCTGAGGGCTATTGCGCGCAGTTCTACGATCTCGCGCCGCTCGCCGCATGGTCCGGGCCGATTCTCGAACTGGGACGGTTCTGCACGCGTCCGGGCCTGCGCGATCCCGATGTGCTGCGTCTGGGCTGGGCTGCGATTACACGGATTGCCGAGGAGACCGGGGCAGAGCTTCTGATTGGCTGCTCCTCCTTCACGGGAAGCGACTGGCGGACGCATCGCTCAGGGCTCGCGCATCTCGCGGCTCGCGCGCTTGGCCCAGAGGCGTTGCGTCCGCGCCCCAAAGCGTCCGAGCGTGTGGACTACCCTGCTGCCCTGGCGGGGGAGGTTGGTGACGTCAGTGCTTTGCCGCCGCTGCTGCGATCCTATCTCGGGATGGGCGGATGGGTATCGGATCACGCCGTGATCGATCGCGACCTCGACACCTGTCACGTCTTCACCGCACTGGAGATCGCCGCGATCCCCGAGGCGCGGCGGCGCAGCTTGCGGGCGCTGGCCGGGTAACACGGACGTTTCGGAGGGCTGAGAAAGCAGGAGCCTCCGGCGGGGATATTTGTCCCAAGGGGAAGAAGACGCCTGCGCTCATAGGGGCGGCGTCGCGCATGGCCCATTGACCTTTCGCCAAGGCCCGCTTAGCTCGCGAGCATGGCACGCGCACCGCTTTTACAGCTTTCCGACATTTCGCTCACCTTCGGCGGCAATCCCGTTTTCGAAGGGCTCTCGCTCACCGTCCAGCAAGGCGACCGCGTCGCATTGGTAGGCCGCAACGGCTCGGGCAAATCCACGCTGATGAAGGTGATGGCCGGGCTGGTGGAGCCGGATTCGGGCACGCGGGTCGTGCCGCCGGGCATCTCGGTGGGTTACATGGAGCAGGAGCCGGATCTCTCGGGCTTCGCGACCTTGGGCGATTTCGCCGCCTCCGAGCTGGATCCGGCCGAGGCTTATCGCGTCGAGATGGTCGCCGAAGGGCTGAAGTTCAAACCCGAGACTCCAGTGGAGACCGCCTCGGGTGGCGAGCGGCGGCGGGCGGCGCTGGCGAAGCTTCTGGCCGAGGGGCCGGAGCTGATGCTGCTCGACGAGCCGACGAACCATCTCGATATCGAGGCGATCGCCTGGCTGGAAAACCAGCTGAAGGAGACCCGCAAGGCGTTCGTGCTGATCTCGCACGACCGCGCTTTCTTGCGCGCGCTGACGCGGGCCACGCTCTGGATCGACCGGGGCGAGGTGCGACGCAACGAGCAGGGTTTCGAGACGTTCGAGGATTGGCGCGAGAAAACCTGGGCCGAGGAAGACGAGGCCCGCCACAAGCTCAATCGCAAGATCAAGGCCGAGGCGCGTTGGGCGGTCGAAGGTATTTCGGCGCGGCGCAAGCGTAATCAGGGCCGGGTGCGTGCGCTGCAGGCGCTGCGCGCCGAGCGCGCCAGCCAGATCAAGCGGCAGGGCGTCGCGGCGATGGAACTCGACTCGGGCCAGCAATCGGGCAAGCGGGTGATCGAGGCCACGGGCCTGTCCAAACGTTTCGGCGACAAGCAGATCGTGAAGGATTTCGATCTGCGCGTGCTGCGCGGGGATCGCGTGGCCTTCGTCGGCCCCAATGGCGTCGGCAAGACGACGCTTCTGAAGATGCTGACCGGCGAGGTGGAGCCCGATGAGGGCGCGGTCAAGCTGGGCACGAATCTCGAGATCGCCGTCTTCGATCAGGCGCGCGCGACGCTCAATCCCGAGCAGACTCTGTGGGACGGGCTGGTGAACGACCCGGACATGGCGGTGAAGGGGCGTTCCGATCAGGTGATGGTGCGCGGCACCCCGAAACATGTCGTGGGCTATCTGAAAGACTTCCTCTTCGACGAGCAACAGGCGCGCGGCCCGATCCGGGCGCTCTCGGGTGGCGAACGCGCTCGGCTTCTGCTGGCGCGGATCATGGCGAAACCGTCGAACCTGTTGATTCTCGACGAACCGACCAACGATCTCGACGTGGAAACGCTCGACTTGCTGCAGGATTTGCTGGGCGAATATGACGGCACGGTGCTGCTGGTCAGCCACGACCGCGATTTCATCGACCGAGTCGCCAGCACGACCATCGCGATGGAAGGCGACGGGCGCGCCACCGTCTATGCGGGCGGCTGGTCGGATTATCAGGCGCAGAAGGCCGAGGCCGCGCCGGAGGCCAAGCCTGCGCCGAAGAGGGACGCACCCAAAGCCGAGTCGAAACCCGCCGCAGCCCAGAAAGCTGCGCCGAAGAAAACCGGCCTCAGCTTTACCGAGAAACACCGGTTGGAAGAGCTGCCCGGCGTGATCGAGAAGCTCGAACATGAGATCTCGAAGATCAACGAGTTACTCGCCGATCCCGATCTCTTTACCCGCGAGCCGGTGAAATTCGCGAAGGCCACCGAGATGCTGAGCGACCGCCAGACCGCGCTCGACGCGGCCGAGGTCGAATGGCTCGAACTCGAGGAGAAGGCGCAAGAGGCCTGACCTTGGCGCTCGCCGTGAAGTCGGATGCCTCCGGCGGAGATATTTGATCCAAGCCAAAGGGGAGGGCATTCTCTTTCGGATTGGTGAAAATATCCCGGGGGCTGGCGGAGCCAGCGGGGCAGAGCCCCTCTGACGGGGCGATCAGGAGGGGCGTATGATCAAGCGAACCGGGGCCAAGGGCGCGGGGCCGCTCAGCGGGCTGCGCATTGTCGAGATTTCCGGGTTGGGGCCGACGCCGTTCGCGGCAATGTGTCTGGCCGATTTCGGGGCCGAGGTGATCCGCATCGCGCGGCCCGGCTCGGGCGGGGCGGAGAATCACGTTCTGGGGCTGGAGGTCGATGTGCTCGATCGGGGCCGCGACGTGGTGGAGGTGGATCTGAAATCCGACGCCGGGCGTGAGGCGGTGCGCACGCTGATCGCTTGCGCCGATGGGGTGATCGAAGGCATGCGCCCGGGCGTGATGGAGCGGCTGGGGCTGGGGCCGGACGATTTCCCCGATCATCCGGCGTTGGTCTATGGCCGGATGACCGGCTGGGGGCAGGAGGGGCCGCTCTCGCAGACCGCCGGGCATTACATCAATTACCTGTCTCTGACCGGCGCATTGCATGCGATGGGCGGAGAGGCGCCCGCGATTCCGCTCAACCTTCTGGGCGATTTCGGCGGCGGCGGAATTTATCTGGCCTTCGGGATGCTGGCGGCACTGTGGCGCGCACGGGAGACCGGGCAGGGTCAGGTCGTCGATTGTGCGATCACTGACGGGGTGGCACATCTGATGGCGATGATCACCGGGATGGCCGGGCAGGGGGCGTGGACGGATCGGCGGCAGGCGAATCTGCTCGACGGGGCAGCGCCGTTCTACACGGTCTATGAATGTGCCTGCGGCGGCCATATGGCGGTCGGCGCGCTCGAGCCGCAATTCTACACGGTGCTGATCGCGGGGCTGGGATTCGCGCCCGAGGCCTTGCCTGCGCGCGAGGCCCGTGCGAATTGGCCGGCCTTGCGGGATGCCTTCGCGGACCGCTTCGCGACTCGCAGCCGCGATGACTGGACTGAGGTCTTCGCAGGCAGCGATGCCTGCGCAACGCCGGTACTGTCGATCGCCGAGGCCATTGCGCATCCACAGAACGCCGAACGCGGCGCCTATGTCGATCTCGACGGCCTCGCCCAGCCAGCCCCTGCGCCGCGGCTCTCGGCCACGCCGGGGCAGGCATGCGCGCAGGGACGGCGGATCTCTGCGGCGGAGGCGCTCGCCCGCTGGAGCGATTGCGTATAAAACCTCGATTTTCCTTGACAGACGGGGGCTGATCCCCGATATCGGCCCGACCCGGCGGAGAGTCCTCTTTCCGCCGGGCCTCGTTTTTGCAACTTCGCTCCCGTGAGGAGCGCGCAGTCCGACGGCGGGCCAACAGGTCCAACGAACTCCGATCAGGGGCCACAGGGCGCGGATGAAGAAAAGGAAAGACCCATGTTTGCGGTCCTCAAGACCGGCGGCAAGCAATACAAGGTTCAGGCGGGCGATCTGCTCCGCGTGGAACTGCTCGCAGCCGAAGCTGGCGACAAAGTCCAGTTCAACGAGATTCTGATGGTCGGCGGCGACAAGCCCCAGTTCGGCACCCCCTTCGTCGAAGGTGCGGCCGTGCAGGCGGAAGTCATCGACAACATCAAGGCCGACAAGGTCATCACCTACCACAAGCGTCGTCGTAAGCACTCGTCGCAGCGCACCCGTGGTCACCGTCAGCAGCTGACCCTGCTGCGCGTCACCGACGTCCTCGCCACCGGCGGCGACAAGTCGGGCGTGAAGGAAGCCGTGGGCACCGCGATCGCGCGTCGTGCAGCGCATGGTGGCAAAGGCGAAGCCGCTCCGGCCAAGCCCGCCAAGGCCGCTGCTGCTCCGAAAGCCGCGCCGAAGGCTGACGCCGCCGTCGCGGAAGCGGACGATCTGAAGGTCATCACCGGTCTCGGCCCGGCGGCCGAGAAGAAGCTGAACGAAGCTGGTATCACCACCTACGCCCAGCTCGCTTCGGTCGATCCCGAAACCTTTGAAGCTACCAAGGTCAAGCCCGACTGGGTCGAGCAGGCCAAAGAGCTCGCGAAATAAGGAGAGACACCCATGGCACACAAGAAAGCAGGCGGTTCATCCCGTAACGGCCGCGACTCTGCGGGTCGTCGTCTTGGCGTGAAACTGTTCGGCGGTCAGGCAGCGATCCCGGGCAACATCATCGTGCGTCAGCGCGGCACCAAGTGGTGGCCGGGTGAGGGCGTCGGCCTCGGCAAGGATCACACCATCTTTGCAACGGCTGAAGGCCGCGTCACCTTCCATAAAGGCCTCAAGGGCCGCACCTTCGTATCGGTCCTCCCGGCTGCGGAGGCCGCCGAGTAACCCGACCGACGAAAGTGTCACAAAATCGGGGGATCGGCTGAAAGGCCGGTCCCCTTTCTCGTTGCAGTGCGGCGCAAAGGTGTTTGCATTTGCAGCGAGGAAATTTACCGGGTCAGGGGATGTATCGTCATCTTGCTGTCCTATTTATTTACTAGGACCATGCGGCAGGAGGAGCCGCCGGTTCGTCCGCGTTTCGAGGAGGAGCGCCCATGTACCAGGAGACGATTTCCACCCAACCCGTGATCGAAACGGAGCGTTTCGTGCTGCGCCCGCTGCGCCGTTCGGATGCCGGTCTGATCGAGATGTATTCCGGCGACAAACGCGTCGCCGAAGGCACCCGTGCGATCCCGCATCCGCTACCGCCCGGCACAGCCGAGAATTTCATCACGCGCGCACAGGCCGACGACCGCGTCGAAGACGTCTGGGCGATCGATGGATCGCGCCATGGCATGGGCGAACTTCTGGGTGTCGTCTCGCTGACACGTCTCGACGACGATCAGTCCGAGATCGGCTATTGGGTGGGCCCGGGCTTCTGGAATACGGGTCTCGCCTCCGAGGCGGTCGCCGCCATCATCGAGGCCAATCCCCACAAATCCCGCACCCTCTTCGCCGAGGTCTTTCAGGACAATCCGGGCTCGGCCCGTGTCCTGACCAATAGCGGTTTCGAATATCTGGGCGATGCGGAAAGCTGGTCGCTCGCGCGCGGGCGCCACGTTCCGACCTGGACCTATCTGCGCAAGATGTAAGCGCGCGGCCCGAGCCGCGGACGGGAGGGCGCAGCCCTCCCGGACCCTCGCGGGATATTTGGATCAGGAAGAAGAGGCAGCCGGGACAAATTCCGCCTTCCTCGACCTATTCACCGTACTTTCTATGGAAATAACTCAGGTGTGTGCGGGGCGGCGCCCCACGCGGCGCTTGATCCTGCGCGCGCAGGCGTCTATTGCGGCGCCTTGATGAAAGGGGCCAAGCCATGAAATTTCTCGATCTCGCCAAGGTCTATATCCGCTCCGGCGGCGGCGGCGCGGGCTGCGTCTCGTTCCGGCGCGAGAAATATATCGAATTCGGCGGCCCCGATGGCGGCGACGGCGGCAAGGGCGGCTCGGTCTGGATCGAGGCGGTCGAAGGGCTCAATACGCTCATCGATTTCCGCTACCAGCAGCATTTCTTCGCCAAATCCGGCCAGCACGGCATGGGTAGCCAATGCACGGGCAAGGACGGCGACGACGTCGTGCTGAAAGTGCCGGTCGGCACCGAGATTCTCGACGAGGATCAGGAGACGCTGATCGCCGACATGACCGAGGTGGGGCAGCGCGTGCTGCTCGCCAAGGGCGGCAATGGCGGCTGGGGCAACCTGCATTTCAAATCCTCCACCAACCGCGCGCCGCAACGGGCGAATCCCGGTCAGGAAGGCGTCGAGCGCACGATCTGGCTGCGCCTCAAGCTGATCGCGGATGCGGGGCTGCTGGGCCTGCCCAATGCGGGCAAGTCGACTTTCCTGGCTGCGACCTCGAACGCGCGGCCCAAGATCGCGGATTATCCGTTCACGACGCTGGTTCCGAATCTCGGCGTGGTCGGCATCGACGGGCGCGAATTCGTCGTGGCCGACATTCCGGGGCTGATCGAGGGCGCCTCTGAAGGGCGGGGTCTGGGCGATCAGTTCCTCGGTCATGTCGAGCGCTGCTCGGTGCTGCTGCATCTGGTGGATGGCACGGCGGAGGACCCGGTCGAGGATTGGCGCACGATCATCGGCGAGTTGGAGGCCTATTCGGAAATCCTCGCGCAGAAGCCACGCGTCACCGTACTCAACAAGATCGACGCGATTGACGAAGAGACGTTGGCTGAGCGTAAGGCGGAGCTGGAAGAGGCGTCGGGTGGGCCTGTCATGCTGATGTCGGGCGTGTCGAAAAAAGGCGTGCCGGACGTGCTGCGCGCGCTCTGGGCGGAAATCGCCAAGGACAAGCCGAAGCCGGAGGATGAGGGCGGAGCATGGCATCCGTGAGCGCGCCCGCTCTGGCGCAGGCGAAGCGCCTGGTGATCAAGATCGGATCGGCGCTTCTCGTCGATCAGGGCGGCTTGCGCGCGGATTGGCTGCGCTCGCTGGCTGCCGACGTGGCGGCTTTGCGCGCACGCGGCACCGGCGTCGTGATCGTGTCCTCCGGGTCCATCGCCTTGGGGCGGCGGGTGCTCGGTCTTGCGGGCGGTACGCTGCCGCTGGAGCAGAGCCAGGCCGCGGCGGCGGTGGGACAGATCCGCCTCGCGCGGGCCTATGAGGAAGTTCTGGGCCCGCATGACGTCAGCACCGCGCAGGTTCTCGTCACGCTGGAAGATACCGCGGATAGGCGGCGCTATCTCAATTCGCGTGCTACGCTGGAGACGCTGCTGGGCCTCGGCGTCGTGCCCATCGTGAACGAAAACGACACGGTCGCGACCGACGAGATTCGTTTCGGCGACAATGACCGGCTGGCTGCCCAGATCGCAGTGACGATCGGGGCGGACCAGTTGCTGCTGCTGTCCGATGTCGACGGGCTCTATACGGCGAATCCGAAGACCGACCCGAGCGCCGAGCATCTGCCGGTAATCGAACACATCACCCCCGAGATCGAGGCGATGGCGGGCGATCCCGTGTCTGGCCTCTCGAAGGGCGGAATGAAAACGAAGCTGCTGGCGGCGAAAGTGGCGGTGGCGGGCGGCTGTGCGATGGCGATCGCGGAAGGCTTTGCCGATCACCCGGTCGGCGCACTGGAGCAAGGCGGGCGCTGCAGCTGGTTCCTGCCCGAGGGCGACCCGCAGGCCGCGCGCAAACGCTGGATCGCGGCGATGAAGCCGCGTGGCGAGCTGTTCGTCGACGAGGGCGCGGCGAACGCGCTGCGCTCGGGCAAGTCGCTGCTGCCGGCGGGCGTCACCAAGATCGTCGGCCGTTTCGGGCGCGGCGATCCAGTTACCATCGCGGGGCCGGACCGCGCTGTTCTCGGCAAGGGACTCGTGCGCTATACCGGCGACGAGGCGCGGCTGATCGCGGGGCACCGCTCGGGCGAGATCGAGGAGATCCTGGGTTATCCCGGCCGCGCGGCGCTGATCCATCGCGACGATATGGTGGTTGGCTGAGCCCGGTTACTCCGCCCAGTCCGGCTTGCGCTTCTCGATGAAGGCCTGCACGCCTTCCTCGGTGTCGCGCCAGAGCATATTCTCGACCATCACCGCCGCAGTGTGATCATAGGCTTTCGCGAGGTCCATGTTGGCCTGTTCGTAGAAGGCGCGCTTGCCGATCTTCACCGCGGCGCCGAGCTTGCCCGCGATCGTCTGTGCCAGCTTTTCGGTCTCGGCGCCGAGTTCGTCATGCGGGGCGACGCGATTCACCAGCCCGACCTCACGGGCGCGGGTGGCGTCGATGAACTCGCCCGTGGTCAGCATCTCGAAGGCGACCTTGCGCGGCACGTTGCGCGACAGTGCCACCATCGGGGTCGAGCAGAACAGACCGATATTCACCCCGTTCACCCCGAAGCGCGTGCCCTCGGCGGCGACCGCCAGATCGCAGGAGGCGACGAGCTGACATCCGGCGGCCGTGGCGATGCCGTGCGCCTCGGCGATCACCGGCTGCGGCAGGGCCGGGATCATCTGCATCATCTCGGCGCAGCGGAAGAAGAGATCGGCGAAATAGGCGCGGCCCTTGTCCTCGGCCTCGCGCCCGCGCTGCATTTCCTTGAGGTCATGGCCCGCGCAGAACGCCTTGCCCGCGCCGCGCAGCACGACGACCTTGATGCTCGTATCCTCGGTCAGCTCCGAAAACCGGGCCTTGAGCGCCGCGAGCATCGCATCCGACAGCGCGTTGAGGCTGCCGGGGCTGTTCATCGTCAGATGCGCCACCGCGCCTTTATCCTCGCGGATCACCAGATCTGTCATTGAAACTCCTCCTCTTTGTCGAAACTCTAGGGGCGAGAGAGGGACAAGGGAAGGGGAGGGCGCATGGCGCTGGTAATGGATCGCGACGAACTCGTGGAATTTCTCGACGAGGCGTTTCCGCAGGTGAAAGGCGACTTCGCGATCGACGCGCTCGACGAGGACGAGTTGGTGGTGCGGCTGAAAGTGGAAGAGCGTCATTTACGACCCGGCGGCACTGTCTCGGGGCCGAATATGTTCGCGTTGGCCGATGTCGGGATCTACATCGCAATCCTCGCCCGGATCGGGCGCGTGGCCTTGGCGGTGACCACCAATGCGAGCATGGATTTCATGCGCAAGCCAGCGGCCGGAGCCGACCTGATCGCGAAGATCCGGGTGCTGAAACTGGGCCGCGTCCTCGCCGTTGGGGATGCGCTGATCTACTCCGAGGGCGACGACCGGCCTGTCGCGCGTGCGAGCATGACCTATTCGATCCCGCCGAGGGCGATGGGGTAGGGCGGGGCTCTCGATGCGCCTTCGGCTTGGGCCGAATATCCCGGGGGAGGCGCGGATGCGCCGGGGGCAGAGCCCCCTCCGGGTCGGAAAACCGCACGCAGCGATGGGGTATTTTGATACCTAATTTTTATCGCATTGTTTTTGCTGGTAAAATTAAGAAGCGCGCCACTTGAAAACGCTTCCGGAATCGCGCAAAAGCCCGCATCAGAATTCGAAATACCCCACAAGGGCAGATCACAGATGAAAACCTATACCGCAAAACCCGCGGAGATCGAGAAGAAATGGGTCATCATCGACGCTGAAGGCGTCGTGCTGGGCCGTCTCGCCTCGATCGTCGCAATGCGTCTGCGTGGCAAGCACAAGGCCACCTTCACGCCGCACATGGACATGGGCGACAACGTCATCGTCATCAACGCCGACAAGGTGCAGATGACCGGCAAGAAGCGTGACGACAAGACCTACTTCTGGCACACCAATCACCCCGGCGGGATCAAGTCGCGCACCGCGCGCCAGATCCTCGAGGGCGCGCATCCCGAGCGCGTGGTCATCAAGGCGGTCGAGCGCATGATCTCGCGCAACCGTCTGGGTCGTGCGCAAATGGCGAACCTGCGTGTCTACGCCGGTGCCGAGCATCCGCACGAAGCGCAACAGCCTGAAGTTCTCGACGTCAAGTCGATGAACAAGAAGAACACCCGGAGCTGATCATGGCCGACGATATCAAGACCCTCGACGATCTGAAATCGGTCGTGACCGGCTCGGACAACGCTGGCGCCACCGAAACCGAAACCTCCACGCCCCGTGAGCCCGTGCGCGACGCGCAAGGCCGCTCCTATGCCACCGGCAAGCGTAAAGACGCGGTCGCCCGCGTCTGGGTCAAGCCGGGCACCGGCAAGATCGAAGTGAACGGCAAGGCGATGGACAAGTACTTCGCGCGTCCCGTGCTTCAGCTGATCGTGAACCAGCCCTTCGGCGTGGCGAACGTGGACGGCCAGTTCGACGTCTACGCGACCGTCGCAGGCGGCGGCCTCTCGGGCCAGGCCGGTGCAGTCAAGCACGGCATCTCGAAAGCGCTGCAGCTCTACGATCCCTCGCTGCGTCCGGCTCTGAAAGCCGCTGGCTTCCTGACCCGCGACTCGCGCGTTGTGGAACGTAAGAAATACGGCCGCGCGAAAGCCCGTCGTAGCTTCCAGTTCTCGAAGCGCTAAACTTCGCGAGATACGCTTTGGAAAGCGGCTCCCATACGGGGGCCGCTTTTCGTTTGGGACTTCGCCCCCTGGCCCCCGAATTCCGACCGGTGCAAACGATGAAGGCGCCCCGTTCGGAGCGCCTTCGAGCCTGTCTGCCCTGAGAGAGGCGGGGATTATTCCGCCTCGTTCATCTTTGCGGCGTTGAGCAGGGCGTAATTCTGTGCGCCTACGCGGTCGTAGAGGTCGAGCTGGGTCTCGAGGAAATCGACGTGACCTTCCTCGTCGGCGATCAACTCTTCGAACAGATCCTTCGAGACGTAATCGCGCACGCTTTCGCAATGGTCGCGGGCCTCGCGGTAGAGGGTCAGCGCGTCATGCTCTCCCGCGAGGTCGCATTCGAGCGTCTCGCGCGGGCCCTCGCCGATACGCAGCGGGTCGAGCTTCTGCAGGTTCGGATGGCCTTCGAGGAACAGGATGCGCGCGATCAATTTGTCGGCGTGATGCATCTCTTCGATCGACTCCTCACGCGATTTCTTTGCCATCGCGGCAAGGCCCCAATCTTCCTGCATCCGGAAGTGCAGCCAGTATTGCGAAACGGCCGTCAATTCGCTGCGCAGAGCCGCGTTTAGATATTCGATGACCTTAGCGTCGCCCTTCATGTCGTCTTCCTTCCGTTGGTGCCTGTCTCAGCCCGGTCAGTTCGACCGGCACTTTCAAATTGGTATTCTTGCGCATCGTGGAAAGAAAGAGCGGCATGCATCCGCCGCAATCGGCGCGTTTGCCGAGCGCGTGATAAATCTTGCCCGGCGTGATGATCGTGCTCGGGTCCGATTTTCGCATCCAGTCGATCGCCGCATGGATGTCGCGATCGGTAATGGTTTGGCAATGGCAAATGATCATGGTTGCGCGCCCTGATTCCGGGGGAGGTGGGTATCTGCCCCTATAGGTGAGTAGTTTTGTCAGAAAAGTCAATCCGACGGAAAGAGTCGGGTATCGGGTCGCGCGGTGCCATCTCCCGCCCCCGTTTCCATCGGCGTGCAACTGGGGTAAGCACGGGCAAACAGTTCAAGAGGCCCGTATGTCCGTCTCCATGCTCTCCACCTTCGTGAAACCGATGCATCCCGAAGGGCGCAAATTCGTCGCCATCTTCGCGGGGATCGCCTTCATCCTGTTCCTGATCTGGGAGCCGCTCGGCTGGATCGGGGTCGGGCTGACGGTCTGGTGCTATTACTTCTTCCGCGACCCGCCGCGGGTGACGCCTACCCGCGAGGGGTTGATGGTATCGCCCGCCGACGGGATCGTCTCGTTGCTGGAACCGGCGGTGCCTCCGGCGGAGCTGGGGCTCGGCGACAAGCCGATGATGCGGATCTCGGTTTTCATGTCGGTCTTCAATTGCCATGTGAACCGGCTTCCCTGTGCAGGGCGTATCTCGAAGGTCGCCTACCGGCCTGGCAAATTCCTCAACGCTTCGCTCGACAAGGCCAGTTCGGACAATGAGCGCAACGGCCTTGCCGTGACCCTGCCCGATGGCCGCCAATACGGGGTGGTGCAGATCGCAGGGCTCGTCGCGCGCCGCATCATGTGCTGGTCGAAAGAGGGCCAGTCCTTGCTGACCGGCGAGCGCTTCGGTCTGATCCGGTTCGGCTCGCGCCTCGACATCTACCTGCCCGAGGGAGTGAACCCGCTGGTCTGCATCGGCCAGAACATGGTCGCGGGCGAAACCGTGATCGCCGATCTCGAGAGCACGGAACAAGCGCGCTCCGGCGGCATTCGGTAAGAGAGGCTCGGGGAGGGCGCGATGAAAGACCACGAAATCGATCCGCACGAGAAGGACCGGCTGCCGTTTCTGCAGCTGGTGCCGAACCTCGTCACGATCGCCGGGATGGGGCTGGGGCTGACCTCGATCCGTTTCGCGATGGACGACCGGTTCGAATCCGCGGTGGTGCTGATCCTGCTCGCGGCGCTGATCGACGGGATGGACGGGTTGCTGGCGCGGCGGCTCAACGCGTCCTCGGATTTCGGGGCAGAGCTCGACAGCCTGTCCGACTTCCTCTGTTTCGGGGTGGCACCCGGACTCTTGCTGTATCGCTTCGCGCTGGGAGAGACTCATGCGTTCGGCTGGGTCTTCGTGCTGGTCTATACCGGCGCGGCCTGCCTGCGTCTCGCGCGGTTCAACGTGATGCGCGCCGAGCCCGACTCGATGCGCCATTTCACCGGGGTTCCCGCCCCGGCCGGGGCAGGGCTCGCGCTCCTGCCGATGTTCATCAGCTTTGCCGAACTGGGCGACGCGCGCGCGGTGCCGGTGGTCGTGGCCTTCTGGCTGGGCTTCGTCGGTCTGTTGATGATTTCGCGGATCAAGACCTTCTCGCCGAAAGCGATGCGCATTCCGCGTCGCGCCGTCGGTGTTCTCCTGATCGGGACGGTGATCGCGGTCGGCATGGTGTTCACGCGGATCTGGCTGCTGATGGTGATCCTTGCCGCGATCTACGCGGTGATGCTGATCCCGGCGATCTGGAAGGCACGGGGCCGGATCCTGCGCGCGTGACCCCGCAGCTTGATTGAGACGACTGAACGCCGCCCCTCCCCGGGGCGGCGTTTGCGTTTCAGAAGCGCTATTCAGCGGGGACGCGAGGGCAGGGGAGCGATTCATCAGGCAGAGATGCGATTCACCCGGGCGATCGGCGTGAATACGGGTGATTTACGCGAAACGGAATCGGGTGCCCCAAGGGCAGGCAAAGGCGATTCCACCTGCCTCTGTCGGGGGCCATCCCCTCGACTTCGCTTTTTGCCGGTTTTTTGACCAACAAAATAAGGGTATCGAGAAAAAAGTGACGATCAGATGAAAAAAGCTGTTGCGGACCCCGGCGCCTATGCGTAGAACCCCCCTCACCGAAGCGGAACAAACGGAACGCAACGGGGCGCCGGAAGGGCCAGCGACGCTGACACGGAAGGCAACGACAACTACTGAGGTTTTAGGGCGGGCTGCGCTTAAGATAAGCGCTTCCGGTTCTTTTTGGCCTCGCGCTCTTTGACATTGATAGATATCTGAAGAGATATGCGGGCGGTTTGGTCGATGATCGATGCGGACCGGAGCATATCGGCTCTCTAGCTTAGGCGATGATGAGAGTGTCAGCTTCACTGTTTGGCGGCTCTGGTGATACTGGAGACGACAAGCAGATGTGACGATCCCCTTCCTGGGGGATCGCAGATATGTGCAA
>NZ_QFBB01000028.1:0-2153 GCF_003122275.1 Thioclava sp. NG1
GCGGCCTTCCAGACCGGCGCGGGCATCTTTATCGGACCCCGGCACGCGCATTTCGAAAGTTTCGCGCACGACGGTGTAGTCAAAATACCCAAGTCGCGCGATTGGCTGGATCGCGGCGATATCAAGACGACCATCGCTTTGGATGAACTGATCGTCGATATGAATCAGTTCAACCTGAGCAAACACCACATCCACTGTGCCCATGGATGAGTTGCCCTTCTGTGTGTGGGTGCTGAGATAACGGCACTCAAACTTGCAGGGGCTCTCCTTGACCATCGGCACGCCGCCATTTTCGGCGTAGACCCGTGTCACATCAATCCGGTCAAATTCGCTTTCGTCCGGCGCAAGCGCCATTGCGGTGATGTTCACGGCCTCGCGCAGGTCGTATGTCGCCAGGTTCCAAGCGAACCACCCTGTTTCCTCGGCATTGATCACCGTGTCCTTGCGCCGCCCATCGGGATAGCGGTTGGCCGCAAACATCACCATCGGAGGATCAAACGTCAGGTTGTTCCATTGGCTGTAAGGCGCGATGTTTTCTACGCCGGTTGCGCTGATGCTCGACAACCATCCAATCGGGCGCGGCACGGTGCAAGCTTTGAAGGGCGAAAACGGGAGGGGGCACGACTCGGAACCGGGTGCGTATTTCATCAATCTTCCTTCTGCTTGACTGGGTAAACTCAATAAATATACCCCCGATATATCGGTGATATGTCAAGCTTTCAGTGATATGGAATTGTCTAACTGGGATGTAAGGACCGCTTTGAATGGCCAACAAGACACAGCAAGCCATTGAACTTCTTCAACGAATGATTGAGACAGGGCAACTTGCTCCGGGAACGATGATTTCGGAAAAGGTCTTAGTGGATCTTACTGGATTGGGCCGAACACCGGTCCGCGAAGCGATCCACCGCCTAGCTCCGAGCTACATGATTCGCATTCACGCCAGCAAAGGAATCGAAATTCCTGCGATCACCGTAGAGGACCAACTCAGTCGACTGGAAGTCAGACGGGCGGTCGAGGTCTTGGCGGTAGAATTAGCCTGCAAGCGGGCGGATGAAAACCAACGCCAAGCGATGTGCAGACTTGCTGACGTGATGAATCAAGACTTCACCTTGCAAGAATACACGAACACAATCCGAGACACTCATGGTTTGATCATCGACGCCGCGCGCAACCAATATCTCGGTTCAATCATGTTGCCGTTACAAGGGTTATCGCGTCGTTTTTGGGTCGTGCACGTGCGTGACGAAGCCCTCGAAGTTGGTCGTGGCCGTGACCTACACCGCCGGATTTTGAACGCGATCGCCGATGGCGATAGAGACGCGGCACATTCAGCTTCGCTGGCTCTCAATGATTATTTGGTGGAGTTTGCGATCGCAGTCGTTTCCCGCCGCGCCGATTGAAACGGCTATTGGCAGTGCGGTTTCCCGCGGCTCTGTCGCTCAAATTCGTCAAGAGGTTCATCTCGTGAATCCAGCGTAGTCGTTGGCTTGCATGAGCGAACCGATACCTCCGACAAACAAGATCAGGAACTCGGCCGCCATCAAACCCACACTCATCCCGCAACCGCTCGAAGATGCGCTTGGCTGTGTAACGCTGTTTGCGGGGACGAGCTTTGTCCTCGGCAAGCCACTGGTCGATCTGATCCGTGAAAGGATCCAGCTTCGGCCGCCGGATCGGCGCCATCCGCTGATACCAAGGCGGCTCCGAATAGGCCAACATCTTCGCAACACTGTCCCGGCTGATACCGAAATCCCGGGCAATCTGGCGCCCGCTCAAGCCATCTTGGAAGTGAGCCCGACGCACCTTCAAATACAAGTCCACGGTGAATATCCCCAAGCCCTCCCGAAATCCGAAAGGGCAAAAGTGGCCGACTTTTACGCCGCCCGCGACACCACAGCGGCGCTGCTACCGTGGCCGAGTATTGCTCCGCCGTTCACAATTATAAGGGGGGGGGGGTGACCGACTTCGCCAACTTTGCGGCCGACCAGGCTACTAAAAACCTCACGGCTTTTGCCGAGATCACTCGCAAAGCACAGACCGAAGCTGTTGAACTGCTTGTTGCCGCTGGCAAAGAAGCGTCGAATGAGGCTGCTGCTGCCGTTCAGAAGGCCGCAAATGATGCAACCAAAGCTGCAAAAAAAGCTGCTGCT
>NZ_QFBB01000029.1:0-2024 GCF_003122275.1 Thioclava sp. NG1
TCAGCTTTTTCTGGGACGTGATGCCTGACGTGGTGGCCCGCGTGAAACGTGCCGGTTGCCTCGTTCTGCACCAGGTCGGCACGATCGAGGCCGCACGGATTGCCGAAGAGGCCGGAGCGGATGTGATCATCGCGCAGGGCGTCGAGGCGGGCGGTCATGTGCATGGACGACATCCGGCCTTCGGGCTGGCCGAGCAAATCCTTGCGCAGACCGACCTGCCGGTCGTCGTCTCCGGTGGGATCGCAACGGGCGAGGGGCTCGCCGCTGCGTTGACCATCGGCGCCGATGGCGTGCAATGCGGCACGGCCTTTCTGGCGACCGAGGAATCCTTCGCTCATCCCTATCACAAATCCCGAATCACGGAGGCCACCGGCGACGACACGGTTCTGACCGATGTTTTCGTTCTGAACTGGCCCAAGGGCGCTGCGGTGCGGGTGATCGCCAATAGCGTGACCGAAAGCTTGGACGGACATTATCTCGGCCACGACCCTGACAGTCTTCCGCGCGAGGCCATCGCCCGCGACGGCGATCAGCCGCGCCTGCGCTTCAGCACGGACTCGCCGCTGCGAACCACGACCGGCGACTTGGAGGCGATGGCACTCTATGCGGGCCAGGGTGTGGGTGCACTCAACGACGTCCCCAAGGCCGCTGCACGTCTGGACGGCATGGTCGCGCAGGCCCGCCATCTCCTGGGACGCCCGTTTTGACGTGCTTTCAAGTCAAAGCCATGAACGACGAATTCAAGAGATCAGCTGCCAAGGCTGTTTTTGCTCACCACCTCGCTTAGCGCGCCGGTTAAAGAACTGGCGCGACTGCTTTCTGCGCGGATGATCGTCATAACGACCAGTCATGGCTCCTCGGTCGCGGCTATGAAGGCTCTGACAGACATACTCAGTTCGATCGACGAAAGGGCGAACGAAGCCTTGCCGGAAGGAGTTTCTTCGATCGCACGAAAGCACTACGCAGCGAGCCCGAACGCAAGGTGACCGACCGGGAATGCCCCAGCAAGATACCGATCGCGAGCGACAGGCCGCTGGGATAGGACAAGAGCGGAAATTGACCGCAGATCAAGACGCCACAAGGCCAGCCATCAACCTCTGGACCATCGGATCAACAAGCGCCTTGTTGCGATCCTCGCGGACCACGATCCACGCCGGCAATTCGAACACCGGCGCACCGGGCACCGGGAACAGGGCACCGCTATCGATCTGTTGTTCGACCAGACGCCGCGGGAAATAGCCGCTGCCGCCATTGAGCTTGAGATATTGAAGGCCGAGCCAAGCGATATTGGCCGAGAGTGCAGGACCGGGAAACTCCGGAAAGCCAGCGCGGAACTGATTGTCGAATTCCGGACCCCACTCGACGTGGATATAGCCGTCGGGCTGCATGCTAGCGGTCGGTTCGGTGCAGACGAGCACCAACTGTTCAGTAAGCAATGGCAGGAGCTCGAGCATCGGCCGGCGCTGCGGGGTGAACATAACTCCGATATCCATCCGCCCCTCGACCAGCGCCTGCATCAGATCAGGCTCGAAGCCGATTTCGGAATGAAACGAAACCCGGGGATGGGACCGCTGGATATTGGCGAACCACTGCATCATCAGCCCTTCCCACAGGCCGAAGCGCGCCCCGATGACGACACGCGCGCGGAATTGTCCAGGCAGGCCGACGTCGTGCCGCGCGCGTTCGAGGGCTCGCACCATCTGCGCTGCATGCTTCAAGAACCGGCCACCGCCCGCAGTCAGTGCCGCGCCGGCCTTGTTGCGAGTGAAAAGCCTGGTGCCTAACTGATCTTCGAGTGCCCGGATACGGGCGCTCACGGTTGACTGGGTGACGTGAAGCCTTTCGGCGGCCGCGACGAAGCTGCCGGTATCAGCCACGGCAAGGAAAGTTCGGGCATGTTCAATGTTCATAGAGGCCCCATGCATCGTGTTTTCGAATATCATATCGCATTTATATTCGCTTCCCCAATATGATGAATCGCGCGACACTTGAACCCGCGCATCTCGCGGACAACCGGAAGATCA
>NZ_QFBB01000030.1:0-1943 GCF_003122275.1 Thioclava sp. NG1
CCGCCGTGCAGGATACCACGGCCTCACCTTTATTATTGTACACAGCGTCGACCACAGCCGTATCGCAAACATTATTCGATTTTGCCCAGACAACGAGCGCGTCATGGCTGAGATTAGCCGGTGCGCGCAGGTCTTGCGCCGCACCCGGAAGAGCACCGGCAAGCGTGACTGCCACTGCAATGGCCCCCGTAAAGAACTGCGTCATCGAAACCTCCGATCAGGTTGAGATAGATAAGACACGATGATCTTACATTAAACTCCTTATGAACCATAGGGATAATTGGATCCGTTGCGGTACTCCTAGTTGCGCCCACCAGCCTTGGTCTTGCCCATAGCGGAGGAACCTCATCGTGATGTTGCTCCTTTGTCATGAGAGGCATCTCTTAAAGAAACCCTTTTCAGTGCAGTGATTGGGGGTTCGACCGCTCGTTTATGCGATAATCCCCGTATTTTTGTTCCGCTTCGGGATCGAGAGTTTTCCTGAAATGGACGAGGGCCGCCCAATGGGCGGCCCTTTCCGGTTCAACATGCGGTCACCTTCAGTCCGAGGCGTTCGTAGGGGGCGTGGCAGAGGGCGCGGTGATGATCGCGATCGGGTCGACGACAGCGTCCTGCGTGCTCGTGTCGGGCGCGGGTAGACCGAGCAGCTCGTTGAGATAAGCCAAGGCCTCGGGCGAGAGTTCACGCCCGTTCGAGGCCGAAAGAAGTGCGTCTTGCTGCTCTTGCGTTGCGCCCGCGACTTCGGCTTCCAGCTGACTTACTGATTGCTGAGCGCTGGCGAGCTCGGCCTGATAAGTTTGCGACGCCTCGAGCTCTGCCTGCAAAGTGGCAATTTGATCGGCATTGGCCGGATCGGTCGCATCGAGCGCGTCGAGATCAGCCTGAATGGCGTCCGGCGAACGGAGGGTCTGCGACTGCAGGTCGCTCAGCGACTGTTGGGCCTGCGCGAGCTGCTGATCATAGGCTTGCGCCCCGTCGAGTTCCGATTGCAGCGCAGCGAGCTGGGTTTGATAGTCCGCCACGGTCGGGTCGAGGGCGTCAATATCCGCCTGGATATCGGAGGGAGAACGGTAATCACCGGCTTGCGCCTCGAGATCGCTCACGGCCTGCTGCGCGGATGTGAGTTCAGTCTCGTAGGCTGTTGAAGCGTCAAGCTCGGACTGAAGCGCGGCAAGCTGGTCTCGGTAATCCGGCGCGGTTGGATCGAGTGCATCTATATCGGCTTCGACCGCGTCCGGCGTCCGGGCGACCTGCGACTGGAGCTCAGAAAGCGTCTGCCGCGCGTCGGCAAGCTGTTGGTCGAGTTCGCCCGTCGCCAGAACTGCTGCCTTATAAGCGGCAATCCGTCCGACCTGACTGTTGGGCGCGGCATTCGCGAGCGCGGTCGGGCTCGCATGGGCGGCATTCAGACCTTTGAGCTCCGAGGCGAGCGCCCCCTGCTTAGTGAGGGCGGCAGTGGACAACTCAGGCTTGCCATTGGGCCGCGGAGACTCTGCGATTGCGTAATCGGTCGGGGTAGTCGAACGAACACCTGTCTTGGCATGCTTGGCGATGATCTTATTCGTCGTATGACTGCTCTTCTTGCCGGGGCTCGATGGCTTGCCGTGAAATGCGGAGTTTCCGCTAGCATCGCCGCCGTGGTGGCCACCGTTTCCACCATGGCCGCCGTTTCCACCTCCATTTCCACCACCATTGCCTCCCTTGGCAAAGGCCATGTCATAGCCAGTGAAGTGGCTCGACGCGACCGGGGCGAAAACGAAACTTGCTGCCACGAGCGACACGAACGAAGTTCTTTTGAGGTTCATGATGCCCTCCCTTCATTGATCAAACGATAGTTAGACATTTGTCTGACATCTAAACCGAATACGACTCGGAGGGTTCCCTAGGGTCAGGATGCATTGATTTCGGTCGCACTGCGTGATTCACGGCTCCGAAAACGAGCG
>NZ_QFBB01000008.1:0-152396 GCF_003122275.1 Thioclava sp. NG1
TGTCAGTCTTCGTGATCAGGCAGGCGGTCGTCTCCGCCCAGGCCCCGGTCGCCATCAGACCAAGCGCCGTCGCTCCCAGAATCGCGGTTGTCTTCTTCATGTCAGGTCTCCTCCCAGAAACATGTCCAGCCGTCCTCCGATCGGCTTCGAGGTAAATCATGTGCGAACACGGGCCGACTCGTCAATAGATAAATCAAATGGATTTATTAATTGACAGAAGAGCCTCTGGAAGCCGATAAATACAAGGCGTAGTTTATGCGCGAGCAGCCTCGGAGAATGAATTTTGGCCCACCGCGTGATGGAATTGATCAAGACCGGAGCGGGGAAGATCGGCTCGGATCACTCCGCGATGCGCAACCGCAACGAGCGGCTCGTGATGTCGCTGATTCGCCGTCGCGGCGCCTTGGCGAAATCCGAGATCGCACGGCTCACGGGGCTCTCGGCACAGACAGTGTCGGTCATCATGCGCGCGCTCGAGGATGAAGGCTTCCTGCTGCGCTGCGACCCGGTGCGCGGCAAGGTGGGCCAGCCCACCGTGCCGATGCGCCTGAACCCCGAGGGGGCTTATTTTCTTGGCCTGAAGGTCGGGCGTCGCCGGACCGAGGTGATCCTGATCGACATGATGGGCACGCCGGTCTCGCGCCGTGTCGCGCGCCACGACTACCCCACGGCGGCTGACACGATAGCCTTCGCCATCGACGCGATCGCCCGGATGGTGACAGAACTCCCCGCCTCGAAGCGCGAGCGCATCGCCGGCCTCGGCATCGGGGCGCCGTTCAGGATGTGGGATTGGGGCGTCGCGCTCGGGCTCGAGGAAAGCGCGATGGCCGATTGGCGCGAACGCGATATCCGCACCGAACTGGAGGCGCTCTATCCGTTTCCCGTGGTGCTGGAAAACGATGCCTCTGCCGCCTGTTCGGCAGAGCTTTTGCTGGGCGATCAGACATTGCCCGACGATTTCCTCTATGCGTTCGTGGGCTTCTTCGTAGGTGGCGGGCTGGTGATGAGCGGCTCGCTTGTGACCGGCCCCAACAACAATGCGGGCGCGCTTGCCTCGATGCCGGTGCCCGACGGTCACGGCGGCCAGTGCCAGCTGCTCGACGTGGCATCGCTGTCGGTCATCGAAGCCGCGATGACGGAGCGCGGGCTCGATGCGAGTTTCCTCTGGGAGCGGCGCGATGAGTGGGATCTTCCCGAAGACATCGTCAACGACTGGCTCGCGAAAGCGGCGCGGGGCCTTGCGACTGTCGCCGCATCCTCGGCGGCGCTTTGCGATCTCGATGCGATCGTGATCGACGGCTGGATGCCCGACGATCTGCGCGCGCGGCTCGTCGCCGCCACCGAAGCGGAGCTGACGAAGATCAATCTCTCGGGCGCGGGTGTTCCGATCGTGCGCGAGGGTCAGGTGGGGCCCGATGCGCGCGCGCTGGGGGCCGCGACCTTGCCGCTGAGCCTGCGCTTCCTGACCGAGATCGATCTGCCCGATCAGGCCGACTGAGCGGACCCAACGAAGCGCAGCGACACGATCAGACCGGGATTGTTGTCGGACAGCTCCAGCTCCGCCTCGTGCAGCCCCGCCACCGCATGAACCAGCGCAAGGCCCAGCCCGTTTCCGGGCGTCGTGCGAGAGCGTTCCAGCCGATAGAGCCTGCGCAGAACCTTCTCGCGCTCGGCCTCGGGAATGCCGGGGCCACGATCGGCGACGCTGAGCGTGATTGCACCGCGCTCGCGAGACAGACTCACCGCGATCTTCGGCGCAGGCCCGCCATGGCGGATCGCGTTCTCGATCAGGTTCGACAGCATCTGTCCCAGAAGCCCCCGATCGCCCTGCACGATGAGCGGCGCGTCTGGCCGCTGCAGGGTCAGCGAACCGCCCGCCTCTTCGGCGCTGGCCTCGTAAAGCTCGGTGATATCGGCGGCGAGCGCGCCCAGATCGACCGTCGCGAAACGTGCCTTCGGGCTGCCGCCCTCGATTTGGGCGATCCGCAGCAACGAGTGGAACACGGCGACCGCGCGCTCGGCCTCGGTGCCTGCCTGCTCGGCCAGCGCGCGGGGCGGCGCGTCCTCGGGCAAGGCCTCTTGCAGCTCCGAGAGTAGCACCGAAATCCGCTGCATCGGCGTCTTCAGGTCATGCGCGATATCGGCGGAGACCTGACGCAGCGCCGCAACCGTCGCCTCCTGCGTCTCGGCCATCACGTTAAGCCGCGCCCCGATCCGTGCGAGGTCATCGCCGCGCCGCGCCTTCACCTCGTCGCGCGGCACCCGCGCCTCGAGCCGCCCCTCGGTAAGATCGTCCAGCGTGTTCTCGATCGCGCTCACCCGTTTGCGCGCCCGCATCCCGACCCACGCACCATAGGCGGCAGAGACCAGAAGCGAGGGTACGAAGGAGAAGACGAGAATCGCGAGGAAGGTCGAGGTCAGTTCCGCAATCGGCGCGCGACTTTCGCCGATCACCAGCAAGCCGCCCGCAAGCGGCATGGTCAGCGTGAAATATCCATGTTTCGACAGCGGCGCATATTCGGGATGACGCGAGATGACCCAGCTGTCGCCCTCATGGGTGACCCGCACATTGCCGACCTGCCGCCCGTCCGACATCACGAAGGCGATGGCGCGCTCTGACGGATCGGACGCCCGCGCCTCCGCCGACACGATCACAGAGAGCGTCTCGGGGTTGGCGGCAACCTGAAACACTGCCGTCTGCTGCTTTAGATCAGCGCGGATCGATTCCTCGGTCGAGGAGCGCAGCGCGACATAGGCGAAGCCCAGCGTCACCAGCAGGATCGCAAAGACGATCCCCATCAGCCCGAGCGCCTGCCGCAGCGGCGTCGAGGCAAGGATTTCCGCGCGATTCAGACGTGCCTTCATCAGCCCTCGATCCGGTAGCCCGCGCCGCGCACGGTGTGGATGAGATCACGGTCGAACGGCTTGTCGACCTTGTTCCGGAGCCGCGAAATATGCGTCTCCACCACATTGGTCTGCGGATCGAAATTCAGATCCCACACGCCCTCCAGCAGCATCGTCCGGGTTTGCACCCGCCCCTTGCGACGCAGAAGGAATTCCAGCAGCGAGAATTCGCGCGGCAGAAGGTCGATCTCCTGTCCGCCGCGCGTCACCTTGCGCGCGATCAGGTCCATCTTCAGATCGCCCGCCTCCAGCATTACCTGCTCCGACTGCGCTTGCGGGCGACGCGCCAGCGCCGCGAGCCGCGCCGACAACTCGCCGAAGGCAAAGGGTTTCACGAGATAATCGTCGGCACCCGCGTTGAGCCCCTCGATCCGGTCGTCCACGCCGCCAATCGCGGTGAGGAAGATGATCGGCGTCGTGACCTTTGCGGCCCGGATCGCGCGGGTGATCGAGAGACCGTCCAGCTCCGGCAGCATCCGGTCGATGATCATCACGTCGTAGCTGCCGCCCAGCGCCTGGGTCAGCCCGTCGCGGCCATTCGCGAGATGGTCGACCGTGTGGCCCTCTTCGCGCAGGCCACGCAGAACGTAATCGGCGGTGGTCGCGTCGTCTTCGATCAACAGCAGTTTCATCGCACTCGCTTTCTCGGTTCGCGACATATGTGGCCGATGACACCGCACAAGTCACGCACCCCTCCCCTAAAGGTGAAAAGGATAACAACTCTGCAATCTTCCCGCAGAGTCCCTGACAGGCTAGGCCCTCACATAGGGTGCATACCTGTCAAAAAGGAGAGAAACATGCAGGACATTCGCAAAGCTCCCCTGCTGCGCACCCTCGCCACCACCGCCATGCTCGGCGCCGGCGCCGTGGCGACGAGCGGTCTGGCACTGGTCCCGAACGTGGCTGCGGCCGAAACCTTCACCAACACCGTCGACCTGGTGAAGAAGGTGATGCCCGCCGTGGTCACCATCGAGATCAAGAAGCAGGCCAACGATCAGGAAATGGCCCAGATGGGGATGCCTCAGGATTTCCCCTTCGAGTTCTTCCAGCGTCGTTTCGGCATGCCCGACATGGGCCCCAACGGTCAGGGTCAGCCGATGCAGCGTCCTGAGATCACCGGTCTCGGCACTGGCTTCATCATCCAGAAAGACGGCCATATCGTCACCAACGCCCACGTCGTCGACGGCGCCGAGAGCGTGAAGGTTACCTTCTCCGACGGCTCGACCGCGGATGCGAAAGTGATCGGCGAAGACAAGGCCACCGACATCGCGCTGATCAAGGTCGATACCAACAAGGACCTCGACACCGTGGGCTTCGGCGACAGTCAGGCCGCGCAGGTCGGCGAGCCGGTCGTGGCGATCGGCAACCCGTTCGGCCTCGGCACCTCCGTGTCGACCGGCATCGTCTCGGCCAAAGGCCGCGACTTGAAATCGGGCCCCTTCGATAACTACATCCAGACTGACGCAGCCATCAACAAAGGCAACTCGGGTGGCCCGCTCTTTGACGACCAAGGCCAGGTGATCGGCATGAACACCGCGATCCTGTCGCCCACTGGCGGTTCCGTCGGGATCGGTTTCTCGGTGCCCTCCGACACCATCAAGAGCGTCGTCGCCGACCTGCAGGACAATGGCACGGTGAAGCGCGGCTTCCTCGGCGTGCAGATCCAGCCGGTCAGCGAGGACATCGCCGCGGCGCTGGGGCTCGACCAACCGGAAGGTGTGCTCGTAGCCGACGTGTCGCCCGACACGCCCGCGAAGAAAGCTGGTCTGAAGCGCGGCGACATCATCGTCGGCGTGGATGGCAAGCCGATGAAAGCCCCCCGCGATCTGACCCGTGCGATCGGGTCCGACGAGCCGGGAACCGAAGTGCAGCTCTCGCTGCTGCGCGCGAACAAGCCGCTCACGCTCTCCGTCACTCTCGATGAGCGGCCCACCGAGAAGACCAAGTCGTAATACTTGCAGTCTATCGGTTTGAAGGCACGCCCGGAGCATCCGCTTCGGGCGTGTCTTTAGTTTGAAGTGTCAGTTCGCACTGGTGGGCGTGGCCGCAGCATCCGAAGCAGACGGCGCAATCGCCTCCGCGACCTGATAGAGCCGCCAGTCGTTCTGCCGGAAATGCCGCTCGGCGATCTGGCTCAGACCGTCGACGCCCTCGATCGGATTCGCTGCGAGAACCAGCCCGTCGGGATGCGCCGCCATCCAGCGCCCGAGATCGGCGCTGTTGCCAAGCACCGTCACCGGGTTCTCGAGCCGCGCGACGAAGGAGAACTGCCCCGCATAGCCGCGATCGGTGGTGGCCACGCCATTTTCCGAATGCGAAGCGATCAGGCTCGCGATTGGTGCCGGATCGTAGACTTTCCAGAGGATCGGCCAGACCATGATCTGAATGGCGATCAGCACCAGCGGCGCGACGAAGGCTTCGGCGAACCAGCCCTGCCGCGCTTTCAGCACGATTAGCGCGCCGCCCACGAGCAGCGCCACGCCAGCGATCACGAAGAGCCACGATCCGGTGCCCTCGGGCAGTTCGGGGAACGCCCCGAAATGCACCGAAGCCGCAGCAATCGCTGTCGCCACGCCGGGCAGAAGCCACAGCAGGCGCAGCCAGCGCATCCGGCGCTCCGCCGTGGGCAGCAATCCCGACAGGATCAGCGCCAGCGCGGGCATTTCCGGCACAAGGTAATGCGCCTGCTTGCCCGAGATCAGCGAGAAGGCGAGGAAGGCGGTGACGAACCAGACCGTCACCATGCGCGTGCCCGCATCCTCCCAGAGCCGCGACGGCCTGAACGTAGCCAGCCCCGCGCGGCTCCAGCCCCACGGCCAGAGGAAGAACGGCAGCAACGCCACGAAGAACCAGAAGGGGCGACCATGGGCAAAGCTTTCCACCATCCGCCCGGCGCTCTGCTTCCACAGAATCTGCTCGCGGTATTCAGCACCGCCGAAGATGATCGCGGGGCCGAGCCATAGCAGGACGATGCCGAAACCGATCAGAAAACCGATTCCGATCCGCGCATACCACTGCTTGAGCGCGGGCCGCTCCGCCCCGGTCGCCCAAAGCGGCATCAAAAGCGCGGTCGGCAGCACATGCACCAGGATCACCGGCCCCTTGGCGAAGACGCCGAAGGCCAGCGCGATGCCAAGCCCGATCACCGGGGCGAAGCGCTCCGTGTCGCGCATCGCCCAGACTGCGAGCATTCCCGTCAGCGTCGCCGCCGTGAGCATCGTGTCGAACATCGTTGTCGAGCCGAAGAGCAGAAACACGCCGCTCGTCCCAAGGATCAGTGCGGCGAGTCCGGCGCGCTCCGGTTCCTCCGGCCAGAGCTTGCGCGCGAGCACCGCGACCAGTCCGACCGACAGCAGCCCGAAGGCGGGCGCCACGAGCCGCGCCGCCCATTCGCTGGGGCCAGTCACGCTCCAGACGATATTGATGAGCCAGAACAGAAGCGGCGGCTTGTCGGAATAGATCGCCCCGTTGAGATGCGGCACCAGCTTGGAGCCGCCCTGCCACATTTCCCAGGCGACGGTGACATAGCGCGTCTCGTCGATCGCCATCAGCGGGCGCATGATCATCAACACCACCGCGCTCAATGCGAAAAGGAAAAGCGCTCCGATCAGGGGAACGCGCCAGGCGGTCGAACTCATAGGCGGGTCTTTCTGTCGTATGTCTCGAGATGTCTTTCTTTGCTTGACCCCCGAATGACCGCGCATGTCAAGCCGCTGGGTCATCACGGCTCCAGAATAGATGCTCAAAACTAATTAAGAAAAACTTGGAACTGCCCGGAGAGGGGCGACGTTGGATGTCCGAAGACACAGAAGGGAGACACGTACCATGAAGAAGATGTTCCTGATCCTGCCGCTCAGCGCCACCGTTGCCGTTGCAGGCTGCCAGATGTCGCAACAGGACCGCGCTGCCGCGACCGGCGGTGTTGCCGGTGCCGCGATCGGCGCTGCCGTTTCGGATGATGGCGACCGCGTTCAAAACGCCGCGATCGGCGGCGCAGTCGGCACCGTTGCCGGCGCCCTGATCGGTAAAGCCAACCAGCCGGGTCAGTGCCGCTATCGTGACTCGTATGGCCGCGAGTACATCGCGCCCTGCTAAGGCCCCGCCACAGGTAACCTCGAAAACCGTTCGGACCCTCATCCGAACGGTTTTTTTCATGTCGGCATGAAGGTTCGTACCGCAGACGTGACAAGCGCGGATTGTCGCACTCCATTGTCGCAGCCCCTCTGCCCGGCTATCTCGACAGCCAAGCGCGAAAGAGGAAAAGACCCCAAAACCCGCATGACAGACGCCACGACCCAAGCGCCGAAGCCGAAAGCCGTTCTGACCCGCATCGCTCAGCCCGTCGCGGGCAAGTTGAAGCTCGCCGGGTGGCTCGGTGTGGCCTCGGCGCTGATCTGGCCCGCGCAGGCCGCTCTGATCGGTTTGGTACTTGGCGATCTGGTCGCACCGGGGGTGAGCCCGTCGCTCTCGCCGCTCGCCGGGGCTGCTGGCTTCGTGGTGCTGGCGCTCGTGCGGATCGTCCTCGACTGGATTTCGCAGAAGCTCTCGGCCGATGCCGCCGAGGTGGTGCTGCGTGAGAGCCGCGAGAAGCTGATCCGAAAGGCGCTGCGTCAGGCTAGCGGCGCCGCCGCGCTGTCGCCTGCGGAACTGGCTTCGCTGTCCGCGGAGAAGCTCGGCGCGCTCGGCCCATGGGCCACGCGCTATCAGCCCGCCTTCCTGCGCGCCCGGATCATCCCCCTCGCCTTCATCCTGCTCGCTGCCACGCAAAGCTGGGCGGTCGCGGGAATCCTGCTGATCGCCGGGCCGCTGATCCCGATCTTCATGGCGCTTGTCGGCATGGCCGCGCAGGACGCCTCGGAAAAGCAGATGGTCGAAATCGGTTCGCTCAACCGGCTGCTGATCGATCGGATCGCCGCGATCACCGATCTGCGACTTCTGGGCGCGGAGGCCCGCTCGCGCGCCGATCTGGAAACCAAATCCGAAGACCTGCGCCTCCGCACGATGGCGGTTCTGCGGGTTGCCTTCCTCTCCTCGACGCTTCTGGAACTCTTCGCCGCGATCGGCGTGGCGCTGGTCGCGGTCTATGTCGGCTTCTCGCTGATCGGCTGGATGAATTTCGGCACATGGGGCAGCAAGATGACTCCGGCCGAGGGGATTTTCCTGCTGATGATCGCGCCCGAGTTTTTCCAGCCGCTGCGCGATCTCGCTGCGGCATGGCATGACCGGGCCGCTGCGCTCGCCGTAGCCTCCGAGTTGGAGACGACCGAGACTGCAATCGCCAAGGCCAACACGCTGATGGGCACTGGAGGCGAAGGCACGGCACCGACGCTTGGCACGCTGCGTTGGCACGGGCTGCAAATCCGCCCCGGCGAGGCCGCCGCTCCGCTCCCCCTGCCCGATGGCGACATCGCCCCGGGCGAGGCGGTCGCGATCACAGGACCGTCGGGCGCAGGCAAGACGACGCTTCTGACCGCGCTGGTCGGTCTGATCCATCCCGAGGCGGGGAAGATCACGCTGGGCGATACCTCCCTGACAGAGGAAAACGCCGATGACTGGCGCGCAGCCTTCGGCTGGATTCCTCAAAGCCCGCGCTTCGCCGATGCGAGCCTGCGCGAACTGATCACGCTGAACCGTCCCGGCGACCTCGATGCAGCGCTCGACGCCGCGCAGGCCACCGAGGTCGTCGCGGGCCTTCCCGGCGGGCTCGACGCCCGGCTGGGCGATATGGGCGGCGGCGTCTCGGGCGGCGAGGCGCGGCGTCTGCTGATCGCGCGGGCCCACTACGCGGGCCGCCCGATCGTGTTGGCCGACGAACCGACCGCCGATCTCGATGCCGAGACGGGCGCGAAAGTCATCGCGGCTCTTCTGGCGTTACGAACGCAGGGCACGACCTTGATCGTCGCAAGCCACGACCCTGCCCTCGTTGCCGCGATGGACCGTCAGATCGACTTGGAGGGCGCAGCATGAGAACGCTTCTGACCCTCACCGCTCGCCTGATCAGCGATCAGAAATGGGCCTTCAGCAGGGGCCTCGCGCTGTCGTTCCTCGTGCTCGCGATGGGGGCGGCGCTGCTCGGCCTGTCGGGCTGGTTCATCACCGCCTCGGCCTTGGCCGGGATTACGGGGCTGGGCCTCAACTTCAATTTCTTCACCCCCTCGGCAGGCGTGCGCGGGCTGGCTTTGGGTCGCGCAGTCTCGCGCTATGGCGAACGGTTGCTGACCCATGACGCCACGCTGCGTGCGCTGGCGAAGCTGCGCATCGACCTGATGGATGGCGTCTCGCGCCGCCCGCATGAGGAACAGGCGCGGCTGCGCGGTGCGCAGGCGCTGAACCGGATCACCTCGGACGTGGATGCGCTTGATGGCGTATTGCTGCGGCTGGTCATCCCCTTCCTTGCAGGCGGCATGGTCCAGATCGCGGCGCTTCTGATGCTGGGGTGGCTCGAAGGGCTGCCGATCGGGCTCGCGGTCTTCCTGATCTACCTGCTGGGCGGTGGGCTCGGCCTGATCTGGGTCGCCCGAGCCGCCCGCCACGATGCCCGCGCCGCCGAAACGGCACTGCAGAACATTCGCCGCCGCGCGCTGGAGACGATGCGCGCGCGAGCCGATCTGGCCGTGGCCGGACAGCTGGAGGCCGCAACTGCGCAGACCCTGGCCGAGGTCGAGGCCGAAGCGCTCGCGCGGCGCAATCTCGAGGCGCTCGACCGCCGGGTGGGGGCGGTGATTTCCGCCACCACCGCGCTTGCCGGGGCGGCCGCCCTGGCGATCGCCGGACAGATGGCGCTGGCCGGGCAGATCACGCCCGCGCGCGCCGCGGTGGGCCTGTTCGTGGCGCTGGCACTGGCCGAGTCGCTGATGCTGCTGCGCCGAGGCATGGCCGAGATTGGACGCATGCAGGAGGCGGGCGCGCGGGTCATGGAGCTGACCGATACGCCCACAAGCGCCCAGCCCGACGGCCACGCCCCCACCGATATGGACGCCCCGCTGCTCGAGGCGCGCCAAGTTGCCTTCACCCGCGCCAAGAGCGCCGCGCCGCTCTTTTCCGATCTGACCTTCACCCTCGCGCGCGGTCAGACCGTGATGCTTGCCGGGCCCTCGGGCGCGGGGAAATCCACCGCACTCGCCGTGCTGTCCGGCCTTCTCAAGCCGTCCGGTGGCGAGATCACGGCGATGGGCCGCGCGCTGGCCGACTGGCCGGAGGGAGACCTGCGCGATGTCCTCACAATGGTGCCGCAGCGCAGCCAGTTGATCGGCGGCACTATTGCCGAGAATCTCGCGCTCGCCCTGCCTCCCGGAACGCAACTCGATGACGATGCGGCATGGGCCGCGCTGCGCGCCGTGGCGCTGGATGAAGTGATCGTGGCGCGCGGCGGGCTCGAAGCACGGCTTGGCGAAGGCGGCACGGGATTGTCCGGCGGGCAGGCGAAACGATTGGCGCTGGCCCGTGCGGCGCTGCGCCGGCCCGACATCCTTCTGCTGGACGAACCGACCGAGGGACTCGACGCCCAAACCGCCGCCGCGACGCTGGCCGGATTACGGGCGCTTCTGCCCGAGGCGGGCTTCGTTCTGGTCTCTCACCGCCAGCCCGACCAGAGCGCCGCCACGGCCACGATCGCGCTGAAATGACGCACGACCTGCGACGATAAGCCCCTAAAATCACGAGACATATTCCCGTTCACCTCTGTTCACGTCCGCGTGCGACACATCGTCAATTTGATTTGGCTCAAAGTCGCGCGCCGACCGCCTCCTCATAACCTGCATCCAGGAAAAACATTTCCGGAGAATCCGGCTTTTCATCGCGCCGGATGCAAGTAGGGAAACGGAGAACGAGAATGGATTTCGGGATCGTCGAGCTGTCACGGCTGCAATTTGCCATGACAGCGATGTATCACTTCCTCTTCGTGCCGCTGACGCTTGGTCTGTCGATCATCGTGGCGATCATGGAGACGGTCTATGTGATGACCAACCGCCCCGTCTGGCGGCAAATGACCAAGTTCTGGGCCACGCTGTTCGGCATCAACTTCGTGCTGGGCGTGGCCACGGGCCTCACGATGGAATTCCAGTTCGGCATGAACTGGAGCTATTACTCGCATTACGTCGGCGACATTTTCGGCGCACCGCTCGCGATCGAGGGCCTGATGGCCTTCTTCATGGAAGCGACTTTCGTCGGGTTGATGTTCTTCGGATGGGAGAAGCTGAGCCCGGTCAAGCACATGGTCGTCACGTGGCTGGTCGCCATCGGCTCGAACTTCTCTGCTTTGTGGATCCTGATCGCGAACGGCTGGATGCAGAACCCGGTCGGGGCGGCGTTCAATCCGCTGACGATGCGGATGGAAATGACCTCCTTCTTCGATGTCGTGTTCAACCCGGTGGCCCAGGCCAAGTTCGTGCACACGGTCTCCGCTGGCTACGTCACAGCGGCCGTCTTCGTGATGGGCGTGTCGAGCTGGTACATGCTCAAGGGGCGTCACCTCGAACTGGCCCGCCGCTCCATCGCGGTCGCCGCTGCGTTCGGCCTCGCCTCGGCGCTGTCGGTGGTGATCCTCGGCGACGAGTCGGGCTACGAGACGACGCATAACCAGAAGATGAAACTCGCCGCGATGGAAGCCATGTGGAAGACCGAACCGGCCCCCGCCTCCTTCACGCTCTTCGGCATTCCCGATCAGCAAGCGCGCGAGACCAAATACGCGATCCACATCCCGTGGGTGATGGGCCTCATCGGTACCCGCTCGCTGACCGAGCAGATCACCGGGATCGACGATCTGGTCAAAGGCTCGGAGGAGCGGATCCGCAACGGCATCGTCGCCTATAATGATCTGCTGAAAATTCGCGAAGCGAAGGGGGATGTCCCCGCTGACGTCACCGCGGAATTCAACAAGAACGTCGGCGATCTCGGTTACGCCTACCTGCTCAAACGCTACGTGGACGATCCGCGTCAAGCGACCGACGCGCAGATCAAGAAGGCCGCGAACGACACGGTCCCAACGGTCTGGCCGATCTTCTGGTCCTTCCGCCTGATGGTTGCGCTAGGTTTCTCCTTCATCGCGCTGATGGTCTACTTCTTCGTCGTCTCGAACTGGAAGGGCATGAACTATCCCCGCTGGGCGCTGCGTCTGGCCGTGATCGTCATCCCCGCCCCTTGGATCGCCGCGGAACTGGGCTGGTTCACCGCCGAGTTCGGACGCCAGCCTTGGACCGTCGACGGCGTGCTGCCTACGGCGCTTTCGGTCAGCCACCTTTCGGTGGGCGACCTGCTGTTCACGCTGCTGGGCTTCGTCGCCTTCTATACCGTGCTCTTCGTCGTCGAGATGGGCCTGATGCTCAAATACATCAAGAAAGGCCCGTATCAGGATGTCGAGGTCACCCAGGAGTGGCTGCAACGACATGACGATCGCCTGTCCGGTCGCGGCGGCAACCCTGTCACCATGCCTGCGGAGTAAGAACCAATGATCCTCTATGAACTTATCCCCCTCGACGTTCTACGCGTCATCTGGTGGCTGCTGCTGGGCGTCCTGCTGATCGGCTTCGCGCTGACCGACGGCTTCGACATGGGCGTGGGCGCACTGCTGCCCTTCGTCGGCAAGACCGATAGCGAGCGCCGCGTGGCGATCAACACGATCGGCCCGGTCTGGGAAGGGAACCAGGTTTGGTTCATCCTCGGCGGGGGCGCGATCTTCGCGGCCTGGCCACCCCTCTATGCGGTAAGCTTCTCGGGGTTCTACCTCGCGATGTTCCTCGTGCTCGCGGCGCTGATCCTGCGCCCGGTCGGCTTCAAGTATCGCTCGAAGCGCGACTCGGCTGCGTGGCGCAATGGCTGGGACTGGGCGCTCTTCGTGGGCGGCGCGGTTCCGGCACTGATCTTCGGCGTGGCCGTGGGCAACGTTCTGCAAGGCGTGCCCTTCGAGCTCAACGACATGCTGATGCCGCTCTATCCGGGCAACTTCATCATGAAGCTGCTGGGCCTTCTGAACCCCTACGCGCTGCTTGCAGGCGTGGTGTCGCTGTCGATGCTGATGATGCATGGCGCGGCGTGGCTCTCGGTGAAGACCGAAGGCGCGGTGAAGGTCCGCGCGACCGAGATCGGCTCTGTTGCGGGCATGGCGGCCTTCGTTGCCTATATCGTCGCTGGCATCTGGCTCGCCTTCGGGATCAAGGGCTACCACGTCACCTCGGTCGTGCCGGCGAATGGCCCCTCCAACCCGCTATTCTCGACGGTCGAGCATGGCGGGAGCTGGATGCAGGCCTATGCGGACCGCCCGTGGATCGCGATTGCGCCGATTCTCGGCCTCGCGGGGATCGCCATGGCGGTGCGGGGGCTGCGCGCCGGCCGCGAAGTCTCGACGCTGCTCTGGTCGAAACTGGGCATCTTCGGCGTGATCTCCTCGGTCGGCCTGACGATGTTCCCCTTCATCCTGCCGAGCTCGAAAATGCCCGACGCCTCGCTGACGGTCTGGGACGCGTCGTCCTCCCACCAGACGCTCTTCATCATGCTCATCGCCGCGTTGATCTTCATGCCGCTCATCCTCGCCTATACCGCATGGGTCTATAAGGTTCTGTGGGGCAAGGTGACGGTCGCAGATGTCGAGCGCGACAGCCATACAGCTTATTAAGGAGACAGACAGATGTGGTACTTCGCATGGATCCTCGGACTTCCGCTGGCCGCTCTGGTCGCCGTCGCCAACGCGATGTGGCTCGAGATGCAGAACGACGCGCGGATCGCCGGTGAGCGGCGCCAGGACTGAGCTCGCAGCCGGAAAGCCAAATCAAGGAAAGGCCGTCCCCCGGGGCGGCCTTTTTGCCATCGGCGAGACGGTACCGGGGCGACGCAACGGCAATGGGCCCCGACCGCTAGCGCAAACAGTCGAAAAGACGTGACGTTTCAGGGCCAAAACGAGGCGTTTTCCCCCTGTCCCTTCGCCCCGTGCTCTTGTAACAAAATTGCCGAATGAATCCGTTCGCCGCAATTTGGCGGACCAGACAAGGGAGACACGCATGAAGGTCCTGGTACCCGTCAAACGCGTGATCGACTACAACGTGAAAGCTCGCGTGAAAGCGGACGGAAGCGGTGTCGATCTCGCCAATGTCAAAATGTCGATGAACCCGTTCGACGAAATCGCTGTCGAAGAGGCGATCCGTCTGAAGGAGAAGGGCGCCGTCGAAGAGATCGTCGCGGTCTCGATCGGCGTGAAGCAGGCGCAGGAAACGCTGCGCACCGCGCTCGCGATGGGTGCGGACCGTGCGATCCTTGTGGTCGCTGCCGATGACGTGCAAACCGATATCGAGCCGCTGGCCGTCGCCAAGATCCTCGCCAAGGTCGTCGAGGAAGAGCAGCCCGGCATGGTGATCCTCGGCAAGCAGGCGATCGACAACGACATGAACGCGACCGGCCAGATGCTGGCCGCACTTCTGGGCTGGGGTCAGGCGACCTTCGCATCCGAAGTCGTGGTCGAGGGCGAGGCCGCGAAGGTCACCCGCGAAGTCGACGGCGGTCTGCAGACCATCGAGGTCAAGCTGCCCGCGATCGTCACCACCGACCTTCGTCTGAACGAGCCGCGCTACGCCTCGCTGCCGAACATCATGAAGGCGAAGAAGAAGCCGCTCGAGGAGAAAACCGCCGACGACTACGGCGTCGACGTCTCGCCGCGCCTCGAAGTGGTGAAGGTCACCGAGCCCGAAGCGCGTCAGGCTGGCGAAATGGTGCCGGATGTCGACACGCTGGTTGCGAAACTCAAAGAGAAGGGGGTCGTGTGATGGCCGTTCTGCTGCTGGGTGAAGTGAATGATGGCGAACTGTCGGTCGACGCGACCGCCAAGGCCGTCTCCGCCGCGAAAAGCCTCGGCGATGTGACCGTGCTCTGCGCGGGTGCCTCTGCTGCCGCGGCCGGTGAAGCCGCCGCGAAGATCGACGGTGTCGCGAAGGTTCTCGTGGCCGAGGACCCGTCGCTGAGCCACCGTCTGGCGGAGCCGACCGCCGCGCTGATCGTGTCGCTCGCGGGCGATTACTCGCATATCGTGGCGCCTGCCACGACCGATGCGAAGAACGTGATGCCGCGTGTCGCAGCCCTTCTCGACGTGATGGTGATCTCGGATGTCTCCGGCGTCGTCGATGCCGACACGTTCGAGCGCCCGATCTACGCGGGCAACGCGATCCAGACCGTGAAATCGAAGGACGAGAAGAAGGTCATCACCTTCCGCACCTCGACCTTCGACGCCGCCGGCGAAGGCGGTTCGGCTTCGGTCGAGACCGTCGCCATGTCGGACGCGCCCGCTCTGTCGAGCTGGATCGAGGACAAGGTCGCCGAGAGCGATCGTCCGGAGCTGACCTCGGCGAAGATCGTCGTCTCGGGCGGCCGTGGCGTCGGCTCGGAAGAGGACTTCAAGGTGATCGAAGCGCTGGCCGACAAGCTTGGCGCGGCTGTGGGTGCCTCGCGCGCCGCCGTCGACTCGGGCTTCGCGCCGAACGACTGGCAGGTCGGTCAGACCGGCAAGGTCGTGGCACCCGAGCTCTACATCGCCTGCGGCATTTCGGGGGCTATCCAGCACCTCGCCGGCATGAAGGACTCGAAGATCATCGTCGCGATCAACAAGGACGAAGAAGCGCCGATCTTCCAGGTCGCCGATTACGGCCTGGTCGCGGACCTCTTCGACGCCGTTCCGGCGCTGACCGAAAAGCTCTGATCCGCGGACGGGGCGCTGCACCCCCGCGATAGTGGAACCAAATCGAAAGGGCGGGGAAATCCCCCGCCCTTTCCTGTTAGAGCAATGGCTTCAGAGCAGACGCGAGCGCCGCTGCGATCTCCTCATGCACCAGCGGCCCCGGCACCATTTCCGCGGCTGGTTCCTCAAGCGGCGTGAAGTGCATCCCCGCCGTGCCCGCGCTACGTGCCGCCGCCGAAGGCTTGACCCGGACCACGTCCGACACGAGCGAGCGCAGCGCCTCCACCATGGGTTCGGTGACCATCAACGGCTCGGGCCCAAGATCGTCGCTCCGGGCGGAGTCGTTGAACGCCCCGAGCCACAGCAGCAGCTTGCGCCCCTTGATCTTGGCCAGAAGCGCGGTCATCCGCTGCAGCCACGCCTCCTGCAATTCGGCCTCGAGCAGCGTGAATTTCTCGGGCTCGCGTTCTTTCAATGTGCTCAGCATGTGACGCGTGAAGTTGAACTCGGTGAAATCCACGCCGCGGAAGATCGAGCGCATCAGGCTCGAAGCGCGCAGGAACCGATCGTTGCGGCGCGGATGCACGGCATAAAAGCGGTTGGACATATTCTGCGCCCCGAGCAACTGGATGACCGTAACCTTCGCGGCCTCCGATGCGGCGGCCAGTTGCGGCTCGTGCAGGAACACGTCGATCCCGGCATTCAGATAACCGAAATTCACCACCGGCATCTCCAGCCGCGCCTCGAGCAGCGCGGGCCAAGGAAGCTCCACGAACTTGCCATAGGTCTCCGTCCCGCCCATCGCCGCGATGAAATCGCCTTGCAGCGCACGGCGCGGCCCGCGGAACAGCAGTTTGGATTTCCCATATCTGCACGGGAAGTAATCGAGAGCGCCATCGCCCGTAAATTCGAAAGCCATTTTCCCACCTCAGTCTGTATTCGACTCGCCCGAGGCCAGAATGCGCCCGAAGTCTTGCCAAACGGCTAATGTTAAAATGATCTCAGCCCTGCGTTTCGCTTGCATGGACCGAGCGGAGAACTATGGTCAGGGCGCAAAGCGTGAGAGGGAAAATTATGGCGATCGAGAAAGTGGGCATCGTGGGTGCAGGGCAGATGGGCAACGGGATCGCCCATGTCTTCGCGCTGGCCGGATATGACGTTCTGCTGAACGACATCAGCGACGAGGCGCTGACGAAGGCGATCGCCACGATCACCAAGAACCTCGATCGGCAGGTGTCGCGTGGGAAAATCTCGGAAGACGAGAAGAACACCGCGCTGAAGCGGATCACCACGACCACGAAACTGAGCGAACTGGGCCCGACCGATCTGGTGATCGAGGCCGCAACCGAGCGCGAGACCGTCAAGCAGGCGATCTTCGAAGACCTGCTGCCGCATCTCAAGCCGACGACGATCCTGACCTCGAACACCTCGTCGATCTCGATCACCCGGCTCGCCTCGCGCACCGACCGCCCCGAGAAGTTCATGGGCTTCCACTTCATGAACCCGGTGCCGGTGATGCAGTTGGTCGAACTGATCCGCGGCATTGCGACCGATCAGGAGACCTACAAGACGCTGCACGAGGTCGTCGAAAAACTCGGCAAGACCGCCGCGTCTGCCGAAGATTTCCCGGCCTTCATCGTGAACCGCATCCTGATGCCGATGATCAACGAGGCGGTCTATACGCTTTATGAAGGCGTGGGGAACGTGCGCTCGATCGACGAGTCGATGAAGCTCGGCGCGAACCATCCGATGGGGCCGCTGGAACTGGCCGACTTCATCGGGCTCGACACCTGCCTCGCGATCATGAACGTGCTGCATGACGGACTGGCCGATACCAAGTACCGCCCCTGCCCGCTTCTGACGAAATATGTCGAAGCCGGCTGGCTTGGTCGCAAGACCGGGCGCGGCTTCTACGACTATCGCGGCGAAGAGCCGGTGCCGACGCGCTGAACCGATGGGGTTGAGGGGCGCTGCCCCTCGCGACTCGTCGCTCCCCCCGGGATATTTCGGGCAGCTGGAAAGCCGCTCAGGCTTTCTTTACCCAGCTCCAGTTAAATGGTCTCGCGGAACAGGCGGGACGCCGATTCCCGCGCAGTTGGAAGCGCCCGGCTTGCCCTGACCTAAGAGGCATAGCCGGGCGTTCTTCTTTCCAACTGGGTCGAATATCCCGGGGAACGGCGGAACCGCGGGGACAGAGCCCTCGCCGTCAGCCGTCTTACAGCGCCAGGGTTTCCGCCCGCAGATCCGCAAGGAACTTGCGCGGGTTCTTCAGGGCCTCGGCAATCTCTTCGGGCCGCTTTGCCGGGCCGATCGCGGGGTTCTGCGGCTTGTTCAGCGCGCGCTTGATTTCATACAACAGCAGCCCTTGGCGCACCGTCGCGCTCAGCTTGTTGGCGATCTGATAGGCGCGCGAATTCTGCCCCGGGAAGTGGATCGGCAACACCGAGGCGTTCGACCGGGCGAGCATCTTCGCGGTGAAGGGATTCCATTCCTGCTCGATCACCGGGCCCATCAGCGTCTCGGAATGCGCCACCTGCCCCGCAGGGAATAGCACCACAACGCCACCGCGCTTGAGCTGCGCCATGCAGGCCGCGCGCATCTTGAGACTGTCTTCGCGGGCATTGGGCTCGTGCGGGAAGGGCACGGGCAGCATGTATTGCTCGACCTCGGGAATCCCGGTCAGCAGCGAGCGGGTAAGGATCAGGAAATCGTCGCGCACTTGGCCGATCAGGTAGGCCAGCACCATCCCGTCCACCAGCCCATGCGGGTGGTTGGCGACGACCACCAGCGGGCCCTCTTTCGGGATATGGGCGATTTGCTCTGGTGGCGTCGTGACATCGATCCCCATCACGTCGAGCGCTTGCGGCCAGAACTCGGCCCCGACCGGGGCGCCGCGCTTCTCGAACTTGCGGATCAGGTGCAGAAGCTGCGCCTTCGCCGTCATCCATTCCAGAGTGCGGATCGTGCCGACCTTGAACGGGTTGGAAAACGTTCCCGCATAGGACAGGCGACGCTTATCATACGGCTTCGATACGGCTTGCGCGGCTTCGATTGCGATGTCGCTCTCTTGGTTCATTGGTCGAACCCCCTCGCTGGGTGCGGAGCGCGTCACATACCTTCGCCGAATTTGTCGGCCACCAATGCCTGAAGCGCATCGGCGAGCTTTTCGGCTTCGGCCCCGCTTGTCGTCACTTCAATAGTGGTTCCACGCGAAGCTGCCAACATCAAAAGCCCCATGATCGAGTCGCCCGAGACCGACTGGCCGTCCTTCGCCACCGTGGCGCGGGCGTCGTGATCCTCGACAACCTCGACGAAACGGGCGGAGGCGCGCGCATGCAGGCCTTTCTCGTTCACGATCTCCAATTCGCGGGTCACGGACATTTCACCACTCCCGCTTGGGCGTTGTAACTGTTGATATATTTGCGCCCGGCATCGAGCGCGGCCTCGACCGCGGCATGCACGGCGAGGCTGCGCGATTTCGCCAGTTTGATCAGAAGCGGCAGGTTCGCGCCGTAGATGATTTCGCGGTCGCGCGCCTCGCAGGCCATCAGCGACAAGTTGGAGGGCGAGCCGCCGAACATGTCGGTCACAACCACGACACCCGTGCCGTCATCGACCGCATCGGCGGCGGCGCGAATCTCCGCCTGCTTGCCCGCGCGGTCGTGATCATCCTCGATCGTGATGGCACGAATGCCGCGCTGCGGGCCCACGACATGCTCTATAGCGGCGAGATATTCGCGCGCCAGACCACCATGTGCCACGATCACGATACCGATCACGCGCCCGACCTCACCTTCGTTTCTTCGTTCTCGGCATGGCCGAGACGCTCCAATTCCCTATGACGTTTAGACACGCGCCACCCTGCTTCCGCAAGCGCTTTGGCGATGCTCTCGGTCATTGCGACCGAGCGGTGTTGCCCCCCGGTACACCCGAAGCCGACCGAGAGATAGGCCTTGCCCTCCGCGACATAGGCGGGGAGCAGGAACAGAAGCAGATCGAGAACGCGCTGGTGGAACTCGGCAAAGCGGGGATCGGCGGCGACATACTCCGCGACCGCCGCGTCGCGCCCGTCGCGCGCGCGCAACCCCGGTTCCCAATGGGGATTGGCGAGGAAGCGGCAATCGAACATCAGATCGAGCCCGCGCTGCACCCCGCGCTTATAGCTGAAGGAATTCACTGTGACCGAGAGCGGCTCGGTGCGGCCCGTGTCGAAGAAACGCCCGACCTCGGCGCGCAGATCATGCGGGCTCATCTCGGAGGTATCGATCAGGACATCGGCGCGCATCCGGATCGGCGAGAGAAGATCCATCTCCTGCGCGATACCGGCGCCGGGGTCTTCCTCGGGCGAAAGCGGATGACGGCGGCGGGTCTCCGAATAGCGCCGTTCGAGCACCTCGGGACGCGCGTCGAGATAGAGCAAGTCGAGATCCAGATCCGGACGTTTGGTCAGCATATCAACCAGTTCGATCAGCGTCGCAGCCGAGAAATCGCGCCCGCGCACATCGACGCCAAGCGCGACCGGGCCGGTCAGATGGCCCTTGAGAAGGCGCGGTACGAGATTCAGCGGCAGGTTGACGATCGGCTCGTAGCCCAGATCTTCCAGGGCGCCGATTGCGGTGGTGCGGCCCGCACCTGAGGGGCCGGTCACCAGCACGACGCGCTGGCCAGCCTGTGCCCATACCGGATCGGATCGGGTCACGCCCATCGGCCCCCTTTCAGCCATTGCAGGATTGCCACATCAAGATGACGATGCTGCACGCGCAGCACAAGGGGCAGACTGACCCCCAACATACTGTCTTTTCGACAGGTTGGGAGGCGCGCGGTCTCTTCCCGGTCGAGGTCGACGAGCAGGATGATGCGGGCATGCGACAGGGGATCGGCCCTCAGGATACCGACGCCGCGCGCCTCAATCCGGCCCGCGATCATCTCCGGCGCGCTGGCGATCAGCTCCCCGTTCTCGACCCGCAGGTCAACCCGGTCGTCGGCTACGAGCGACGCCCCCAGCGCCATCAACCGCAGCGCGAGGAGAGACTTGCCGCTGCCCGACGCGCCGCGAATAAGAACGCCGCGCTCGGGGTCGAGCGCGACGGCACTGGCATGGAGATTGGTCGAGAGGTCGTCCGACCCGGTCATTCAGCTTACCGGCAGGCCCACGACGAAACGCGCGCCCAGAGGATCGGAGGTCCGGTCGGCATCAGTCGGGCGGATATTCTCGGCCCAGATCACGCCGCCATGCGCTTCGACGATCTGCTTGGAGATCGCAAGGCCGAGGCCGGAATGGTCGCCGAACTGCCCCTCGGGACGCTCCGAGTAGAAGCGCTTGAACACTTTGGTGAGCGCCTCTTCGGGAATGCCCGGCCCGGTATCCTCGACCACGACCAGCACGCGGTTGTCGCGCTGGCGTGCCCAGACCCGCACCGCGTCCCCCTCTTCGCAGAACGAGGTCGCATTGGTGATCAGGTTCACGAAGACCTGGGCCAGACGCGCTTCCAGCCCCGAGATGATCACGGACTGCGACGGCAGATCGGTGATGAAGTCGACACCCTTCTCGCGCGCCTGCTGACCGAGGAACTCGCTGAGGTTCGACACCATCTTGATCAGGTCGAACTGCTCTTCCTCTTCCTTCACCAGCTCGGAATCGAGCCGCGACGCATTGGAGATGTCACTCACCAGACGATCCAGTCTGCGCACGTCGTGATCGATGACTTCGAGAAGACGCGTGCGCTGTTCGTCCTTCTTGACCATATGCAGCGAGGCCACGGCAGAGCGCAGGCTGGCCAGCGGATTCTTGATTTCATGGGCGACGTCGGCGGCGAATTGTTCGTTCGCGTCGATGCGTTCGTAAAGCGCGCCGACCATGCCGCGCATCGCGCCCGACAGCCGCCCGATCTCGTCGGGTCGGGCGGTGAGGTCGGGGATGCGCACCCGGGCGGGCGCCATCTTGCGCGCATTCTTGTCGCGCCCGATTTCGGCCGCCGCCGCGAGATCGGAGAGTGGATTTGCGATGGTTGAGGCCAGCACCAGCGACAGGCCGATCGAGACGATGATCGCGATCACGAACATCTGCAGCACCTGCTCGCGCTCGACGCGGACCAGCGCATCGATCTGCCCCGCGACCGAGATCAGGCCCACGACGCCAACGACGCGATCCCCCTGCCGGATCGGCGTGGCGACGGCGAATATTGTCGAGCCCGCCGCGTTCTTCTGCGACGAGATCTTCGTGCGCCCTTCCAGCGCGGAGGGCACCAGATCGCGCACCATATCGAGCGCGCTATCGGCTGCGGTGCCGCCGCCCCGCTCGAACAGGCCGGCGACCGAGTCCCAGATCTGGCCCAGAAAATCGCTGAGCACGGTCGAGCGTTTGTCGAAATTGAGCCCATCGACCTCTTCGACCGGCGCGCGGTCGCCCGTGGTCGTAGTGCCGAGCAATGCAGCACTTGGGTCGAACAGGTAGAGATCGGCGCCCTCGGGCAGCTCCATCCCGCGGATCGTCGCAAGCGGATCGAGCCCGTCGCCCGCCGCCAGATTGACCGGAGCACCCGCGGGCAGCTGCGCCTCGAACACGTCGGCAGCCAGTTGCGCCTCGTTCACGAGCCCGCTTTCGCGTTGCAGCACGAGGCTGTCGCGAAACGGATTGAGGTAAAGCACGCCTGTCACCAGCACGATCATCGCCAACAGGTTGAAGGTGATGATCTTGCGCGCCAGCGGCGAGCGGTTGAGCGAGAACATGGACCGCCGCGCCCGCCCCTTGCGCAGATCGTCATCGACGATATCGGCTGGGCCGACCCAATCCTCGCCGAGCACGACATCCGTTTCCGGCGCGCGACGGGCGAAGTTTGAGGAGCGCTTTCGAGCCAATCCGATCTTCCCGGCAATACTCATCGACGTGGGATCACTCTTCGTTATACCGGTACCCGATGCCGTAGAGTGTCTCGATCGCCGAGAAATCATCGTCGACGCTGCGCATCTTCTTGCGCAGGCGCTTGATGTGGCTGTCGATCGTGCGGTCGTCGACATAGACCTGATCGTCGTAGGCCACGTCCATAAGCTGATCGCGCGACTTCACGAAACCGGGCCGTTGGGCCAACGCCTGAAGCAGCAGGAATTCGGTCACGGTCAGCGTGACATCCTTGCCCTTCCAGGTCACCGCGTGGCGCAGCGGATCCATCTCGAGCGAGCCGCGCACCATCACCTTGGTGTCTTCGGTCGAGGCGACCTCGCCGGTCGAGATCGCTTCCTGCCGGCGCAGCAGCGCGCGGATGCGTTCGACCAGAAGACGCTGCGAGAACGGCTTCTTGACGTAGTCGTCCGCCCCCATGCGAAGACCAAGAACCTCGTCGATCTCATCGTCCTTGGAGGTCAGAAAGATCACCGGCATCGCGGTCTTCTGCCGGAGCCGCTGAAGCAGCTCCATGCCGTCCATCCGCGGCATCTTTATATCCAGAACCGCCATGTCGGGGAGGCGTTTGGTAAACGCGTCGAATGCAGCCTGTCCATCGTTATACGTTTCGACATCGTAACCTTCCGCCTCGAGCGTCATCGAGACCGAGGTCAGAATATTGCGGTCGTCATCGACCAGCGCGATTCTCGACATGTCGGAATACCCCTTCACTGCTACTTTATAGTTATTACGCACTTATTCCGCGTTTACGCACATATTCCGCGTTCACTGCCTTCAAATCAACAAAAAGCTGCGAATCACCAAGTTTTCGCGAATCAATAGAGCCAGAATTTCCCAACCTTTGACTAATTTGCCTCACCTTTCCGCGACATTTCGCCGTGATTGCGCTAAACCTCCGGATGGTTGCGCTAACTGCACCCTACCATTCTGTTCCATTGCAAAAATGTCATGCTATAGGCGATCCATCCGGGTAAGATTGTTGCTTGGATCGGCGCTTCGAGGCCCCGACGCGCCGGGAATAACCCTGTGAACGCCGCGCGACGGCATCGGGAGCATCAGATGGACATTGGACGCGTTAACCCCGCGAAACGACTGGAAGATCAAGGCATCGAAGGTCTCGGGAATGTCTATTACAACCTGCTGGAACCGGCGCTGATCCAAGAAGCGATCAAGCGCGACGAAGGCATACTCGGCAAGGGCGGCGCCTTCTACTGCACGACCGGCAAGCACACCGGCCGGTCGCCCAAAGACAAGTTCGTCGTGCGCACCACCTCCGTCGAGGACACCATCTGGTGGGAGAACAACGCCCCGATGGAGCCCGACGCCTTTGATCGCCTCCACGCCGACATGCTGGAGCACATGAAGGGCAAGGATTACTTCGTCGAGGACCTCTTCGGCGGCGCCGATCCGGAGCACCGTCTCGACGTGCGCCTGGTGGCCGAGCTTGCATGGCACGGACTGTTCCTGCGCACCATGCTGCGCCGCCCCGAGCGCGAGGAGCTCGACGCGTTCGATCCGGAGTGGACGATCATCAATTGCCCCAGCTTCAAGGCCGACCCCGCGAAGCACGGCTGCCGCTCGGAAACCGTGATCGCGCTGAACTTCGACAAGAAGACGATCCTGATCGGCAACACCGCCTACGCGGGCGAAAACAAGAAGGGCGTCTTCACCCTTCTCAACTACATTCTGCCCGGCGAAGGCGTCATGGCGATGCACTGCTCGGCCAACCACGCGATCGACGATCCCGACGACGCGGCGGTCTTCTTCGGCCTCTCGGGCACGGGCAAGACGACGCTCTCGGCCGACCCCTCACGCATCCTCGTGGGCGATGACGAACATGGCTGGTCCGACAACGGCATCTTCAACTTCGAGGGCGGTTGCTACGCCAAGACGATCAACCTCTCGAAAGAGGCGGAGCCGGAGATCTACGATACGTGCTCGATGTTCGGCACGGTCATCGAGAACATGGTCTTCGACGAGGAGACGCTGGAGCTGGACTTCAACGACAACTCGATCACCGACAACATGCGCTGCGCCTATCCGCTGCATTACATTCCGAACGCCTCGGATACCGCGATGGCGGGCCAGCCCAAGAACGTGATCATGCTGACCTGCGACGCGTTCGGTGTGCTGCCGCCGATCGCGCGACTGACCCCGGCGCAGGCAATGTATCATTTCCTGTCGGGCTTCACCTCGAAGACGCCGGGCACCGAGGTGGGCGTGGTCGAGCCGATCCCGACCTTCTCGACCTGCTTCGGCGCGCCGTTCATGCCGCGCCGCCCCGAGGTCTACGGCAAGCTGCTGCAGGAGAAGATCCGCGACGTTGGCGCATCCTGCTGGCTGGTCAATACCGGCTGGACCGGCGGCGCCTTCGGCACCGGCTCGCGGATGCCGATCCGGGCGACCCGTGCGCTTCTGAAAGCCGCGCTCGACGGCTCGCTCCACAACGTGCAGTTCCGCAAGGATCCCAACTTCGGCTTCGAGGTTCCGGTCTCGGTCCCGAACGTCTCGGACGTGCTCCTCGATCCGCGCCGCACCTGGGACGACAAGGCCGCCTATGACGCGCAGGCGCAGAAACTGGTCGAGATGTTCTCGGACAATTTCGCGCAATACGTGCCCTACATCGACGACGATGTGAAAGCCGCTGCGATCGGTTGATGCGCTGAACCGGGAACACGAAATATTTAAAGGGGCCGGCGATCACGCCGGCCTTTTTCATGCGCGAAGCCCACTTTCCTAAACCCTTGAACCGCCTACATGATGCCAGCCATGAAACTGGAACTGCTTCATATTCTGGGCTTCGCCCTGCTCGCTGGCCTCATCGCCCTGGCCGGCCTGACTCTGATCGTCGCGAGGCTGTCGCATCGGCGACCGAAAGGGCCCTTCCCCGAGTCGAAGATGCAGGTCGCCCCCGAAACCGGCCGCTTTGCCACCGCGCTGCAGGACCGGCTTGCGGGGCTCGAAACGAAAAACGCGGTCCAGCTGCTCGCCGATCCGCTCGATGCGCTTGCGGCCCGACTGGAACTCATCGAAGCGGCGGAGGTCTCTCTCGATCTGCAATATTACATCTGGCAGAACGATACTGCGGGCGCGATCATGCTCGGCGCGCTGCGCAGGGCGGCCGGACGCGGGGTCCATGTCCGGCTTCTAATCGACGACAACGGCACCGCCGGGATGGACCGTACGCTGGCCGCGCTCGACGAATTGCCCAATGTCGAGGTGCGCCTCTTCAACCCCTTCCCGATCCGGACCGCGCGGGTTCTCGGCTACCTGTCCGATTTTCGTCGTCTGAACCGCCGGATGCACAACAAGGCGATGATCGCGGATGGAAGGATGGCGATCCTCGGCGGGCGCAATATCGGCGACGACTACTTCAACAGCCTCTCCGAGAGCGGGCTCTACATGGATCTCGACGTCGCCGTCGCAGGGCCCGTTCTGGCGCAGATCGGAAAGCAGTTCGACCTTTACTGGAACGCCCCGCCCGCGATCCCGGCGGAGAAAATGCTGGGTAGCTGCAAGGCAGCGGAAGCCGAAGACATTATCAAGGATGAGGAGGTTCGTCTCTCCGAGCCAGAGGCGAAGCGCTATGCCGCGGACCTGCGGCATCCCGACCGGCTCTCTCGGCTGCTGTCGGGCAAGGCGCCGGTGATCTTCGCCGAGGCGCAGCTGATCTACGACCACCCGTCGAAGATTCACGGGCTTTTGCAGGGGCGCAAGCTGCTCTGGCAATATCTGGTGCGTGCCCTCGGCCAGCCGATGCAGGAACTGGTGCTGATCACGCCCTATCTCGTGCCGACGCGGACCGGCGTGCGCTATCTAAAGCGGATCGCGAAATCGGGGGCGAAGATCAAGGTGCTGACGAACTCCTATGCCGCGACCGATGTGGCGCTCGTGCATTCGGGCTATGCCCATCGACGCAAAGGGTTGTTGCGCGCCGGGATCGAGCTTTACGAATACGCCGCCGATGCCGAAGATCGCCGCCCGAACGAGCGTAACCGGCGCGAACGGCTGCTTGGCTCCGACATTCGCGGGACCTCGCCGTTTTCGCGCAACAAGCTTCACGCCAAGGTCTTCGCGGTGGATCGCGCGCGGGTTTTCATCGGCTCGTTCAATTTCGATCCGCGCTCGATGCGGTTGAATACCGAGTTGGGGATCGTGATCGCTGCACCCGAGATCGCGAGCGAGATCTCCGAGACGTTCAAGGAGTTCATCCCCACCCGCGCATGGCGGCTGCGCCTGACCCGTGCGCAGCAATTGCGCTGGTCGCGGCCCGGTCACGGCGTCCGCAAGCGCGAGCCGGGCGTGCCCTTCTCGCATCGCATCTTCCTGTGGGTGGCGCAGCGTCTGCCGATCGAGTGGATGCTCTAAGGCCTCAGCTCTTGCGCGTGCGTTTCACCTTGCGCGCGACAGCCTTCTTCTTGGCAGCGTCGCGGGCCGGTTTGCGCGGTCCCTTGCCGGGCCCTTTGCGCGGCGGGCGGGTGCCGGGACGACGTCCTTTGCGGCGCTTGCCGTCGCCCGAGGGCATCCCCTGCCCTTCGACTTCCAGCAGCTCCAGCATCAGCCCGCCGGTGATCGGCACGGCCTCCGACAGCCGCACCCGGACGCGCTGCCCGATCGTGATAACCATGCCGGTATCGGAGCCCACCAGCTCCTGCGCCTCGCGATCGAAATGGAAGAACTCGCGCCCGATCTCGCGGATCGGGATCAGCCCGTCCGCGCCGGTCTCGTCGAGCTTTACGAAAGCGCCGAATTTCTGCACGCCCGAAATGCGGCCGGTGAACTCGCTGCCCACGCGGTCCGACAGGTAAGCGGCCAGATAGCGGTCGGTCGTGTCGCGTTCGGCCACCATCGAACGGCGCTCGGTATCGGAAATCTGCTTCGCCGTGTCCTCGAGGTTCTCGATATCCCACGCGCTCAGCCCGTCCTTGCCCCAGCCATGGCCGAGGATCAGCGCGCGGTGCACGATCAGGTCGGAATAGCGCCGGATCGGCGAGGTGAAATGCGCGTAGGACCGCAGCGCGAGGCCGAAATGGCCATAATTCGTCGGCGCGTAATAGGCCTGTGTCATCGAGCGCAACGTCGAAATGTTGATCAACTCGTCGAACTCGGAGCCCTCGGACTGGCTCAGCAGGTTGTTCAGATGCGCGGTCTGCAGCACCTGCCCCTTCGCCAGCGTGAAGCCCGACGCCTGCGCCACTTCACGCAGGCTCTCGATCTTCTCGAGGCTGGGTTCTTCGTGGACACGATACAGCAGCGGACGGCGCAACTTCTCCAGTTCCTCGGCGGCGGCCACGTTGGCCAGCACCATGAACTCCTCGATCAGCTTATGCGCATCGAGCCGTTCCTTGAACCGGATCGAGGCGACATGGCCATCGTCTCCGATCACGATCTGCCGCTCGGGCAGGTCCAGTTCCAGCGGCTGACGGATCGCACGAGCATGCTTGAGCGCCTCGTAAGCCTCGTAGATCGGGTCGATGATCTCCTCGACCATATCCTCGGTCTTCTCGTCCGGGTTGCCGTCGCGCGCCGATTGCACCTGCCCGTATTCGAGCGAGCCGACCGAACGGATCATCCCGCGCGTGAAGCGATGCGAGACCTTCCGCCCCTGCGCGTCGATCTTCATCCGCACCGCCAATACCGCACGGTCCACATTCTCGTGCAGCGAGCACAGATCGCCTGACAGACGATCCGGCAGCATCGGCACGACGCGGTCGGGGAAATAGGTGGAGTTGCCGCGCTTGCGCGCCTCGCGGTCCAACTCGGAGCCCGGCGTGACGTAATGCGCCACATCGGCAATCGCCACCCAGATCAGGAAGCCGCCCTCGTTCTTCGGATCGTCATCGCGGATCACCAGCACCGCATCGTCGCGGTCGCGGGCATCCGCCGGGTCGATCGTGACGAAAGACAGCTTGCGCAGGTCTTCGCGCTCGCCCAGAGGCGCAGGCTCGGCGGCATCGGCCTCGGCCACGACCGCATCGGGAAAATCGTCGGGGATGCCATGCTGATGGATCGCGATGAGCGAGACCGCCTTCGGAGCGGAGGGATCGCCCAGCACCTCGATCACGCGCGCCTTGGGCAGGCCCATGCGGCCGCGCGGCCCGGTCTGTTCGGCCTCGACCAGCTCGCCATCCTTGGCGCCCTGCGTGACCGCCGCCGGCACCTGCCATTCGTTGCCGACCCCCTTGTCGATCGGCATGATCCGCCCGCCCTCGGCATTCTTGCGGAAGATGCCGACGATGCGATGCGATGCCTGGCCGATCTTGCGGATCAGCCGCGCCTCGTAGCCGTAATCCTCATCCTCGACCGGGGTCAGGCGACCAAGGATACGGTCGCCCTCGGCCAGCGTAGGATCGCCGTCCTTCGGAACGAAGAGAACCAAGGGCGCAGGCCCCTCGCCACCCCATTCCGCAGGTTCGGCCCATTGATCGCCCTGGCTATCCTCGCGCATTACCCGCAGTACCGACACCGGCGGCAGCACATTGGGGTCGCGGAAGTTGCGGCGGCGCTTCTCGATCAGGCCTTCGTCGGCCATGTCCTTGAGAATGCGCTTCAACTCGATCTTCGCCTGCCCCTTCACACCGAAAGCCCGCGCGATGTCGCGCTTGGCCCCTTGGTCGGGGTTGTCGTTCAGCCAGTCGAGGATCTGCTGGCGCGAGGGGATGGGGGCGGGTTTGCTCATGGGTTTGCCTAACATGGGGCGTGAGGGGCGTCACTCAAAGAGTGTGGCGCGAATGAGTGGTGTCGAGGGGCTCTGCCCCCGCGCTGACGCGCCCTCGGGATATTTTCGCCAAGAGGACGCTCAGAGCGGCTTTTCCATATCGCGATGCGGAATGCCCGCGTCGTCGTAATCCTCGCCATAAGGCACGAAGCCGAGCTTTTCATAGAACGGGATCGCGTAGCTCTGGGCCGAGAGATAGGCGCGGGTACAGCCCATCTCCTCGAACCGCGCGCAGGCGTCGCGCACCAGCGCCGCGCCAAGACCGGTGCCACGCGCGGATTTCGCGACGCAGATGCGACCGATCTTGCCGGTCTCACCCTTGCGGATCAGCCGCGCGGTGCCGAGCGGCGTGCCGTTGTCCGTGGCCAGCAGATGGATCGCCTGATCGTCGAGATCGTCCCATTCCTCGGGCTCCGGGATGCCCTGTTCTTCGATGAACACGGCCCGGCGCAGCGCGTGGCAGGGCGTGTAATCGGTGACCGGCTCGATCTTGATCATGCGAAATAGTCTTTCAATATGCGGGCATAGATGCGCGTGAGGGTTTCGATCTGATCGAGCGGGACACGTTCATCCACCTGATGCATCGTCGCGCCGACGAGGCCGAATTCCACGACCGGGCAGTGATCCTTCACGAAGCGCGCATCCGAGGTGCCGCCCGAGGTGGACAGCTCCGGCGCGCGGCCCGTTTCCGCCTCGACCGATTTCGCGACGAGGTCGACGAAAGGTCCGGGCGGCGTGACGAAGCTTTCGCCCGAGATGTCGGGGTTGAGCGCGATACGGATGCCGGTCTCGGCGGCGATCTCGGAGGCTATCGCCTCGGCCCAGGCGATCAGCCCCTCGCCGGTATGGGCGTCGTTGAAGCGGATATTCACGGTCGCGCGCGCCTTGGCCGGGATCACGTTATTGGCCGGGTTGCCGCAATCGATCGTGGTGATCTGCAGGCTCGACGGCTGGAAATGATCGGTGCCATGATCGAGCGGCTCTGCGGTCATCCGGCCCAGCAGATCGACCAGCGCATGCAGCGGGTTCTTCGCGCGATGCGGATAGGCGGCATGGCCCTGCACGCCCTCGGCCTCGATATAGAAGCTGAGCGAGCCACGCCGCCCGATCTTCATCATCTCGCCCATCTCATTGGGGCAGGTCGGCTCGCCCACGAGGCAGACCGACATCGCCTCGCCCTCGGCCTTCATCCAATCCAGAAGCGCCCGCGTGCCGTCGCGGCCCGGCCCTTCCTCGTCGCCGGTGATGGCGAGGATCACCGCGCCTTCGGGCGGCGTCTCGGTCACGAAATCCACCGCTGCGGCGGCGAAGGCAGCAACGGCGGTCTTCATGTCGGTCGCTCCGCGCCCCCACATCACGCCGTCAACGATCTCGGCGCCGAAGGGATCGTGCGTCCAGGCAGCCGCATCGCCCACCGGCACGACATCCGTGTGCCCGTTGAAGCCAAAACTTTTCGCCGCCCCCTTCGCGCCCCAGCGCGCGTAGAGGTTCGGCGTGCCGTTGCGATCGACGCGCGTGCAGGAAAAGCCCGCCCCGCTCAGCAGCTCTTCGAGCAAGACCAGCGCGCCGCCCTCCTCCGGGGTCACAGAGGGGCAGCGGATCAGATCGGCGCTCAGGCGGATGGGGTCGGTCGTCATGGGCACTCCTTTTCAGCGCTACAGGCTTAGAGTGCCGAAGCCCTAGGGGCAATGGCTGTTGCAGGCCCGCCACCGGGAGCATGTGACGCAGAGACAGGGACTACCCAATGGCAGGTCACGGTGCCATGATATGTCAAAAGCAAAAGCCCGGAATCGGGCGTATCGAGCAGGGCAAAGCCCGGATTCAGACGCAGCAGACCAACGCGCGGCCCTCTCGGGCGGCGTACGTTTTCCGTGTCGGCTTCCCCGGGCGCGGAGACAGGCATGGGATCAAGGCAGCAATCGGAGCGTCGCATATGAGGGCGCAACAGGGCTGGATCGGTGCGCAGATCGCACATCGCGGCGCGGTCATGTTCGACGAGCGCAGACTGCCGGAGTTGCTCGCACGGGGCAGCCTGATGCTCGAATTCACACTGATGCGCGGCGAGCAATCGCCCCTGCCGCTGATCCATCTGCATCAGCGCGAAGGCTGGCGGAATTTCCTCTCGCTCAATCTCGATGTCGACGGGCGGATCGTGCTGGCGCAGCGGCGCGGCTCGGCGGTCCATGCGATCTCCATCGACGCCACGCAGGAGCGGCTGACCGGCGGGCGGATGCGGCTCACTTGGCGCTGGGACGGGCCGGGACGCGAGAGCCTGCTGACGCTGGAGGCGCTCGACCAGCGCACGATCCGGCAGCAGGCGGGCATGGCGCCACTGCCGCTGACCCGTGACGAGGCCGCGGCCCTGCTCGATCCGGCGGGGCCCGCGCGGATCGGGCCGCGCGTCGATTGGCTGGCGCTTGGGGATCATCTGCAACCGATGGGACCGGCGGGCTGCTTCGCCCCCGCGACCCCAATCCAGACTCCAGAGGGCGTGGTGCCTGCCGCACGTCTGCGCGCGGGCGATCTGGTCGAGACCCTCGATGCCGGGCCGCAGCCGGTGCTCTGGTCGGGCCGGGTCAGCCTGCCTGCGATCGGGCACCTGCGTCCGGTGAAACTCTGTGCGCCAGTCTTCTCGGCGCGTCAGGACCTCTGGGTCATGCCCCAACACCGCGTGGCGCTGAGCGGGCCGTCGGTGGATTTCATCTTCGGCGAGGACGAAGTGCTGATCGAGGCGCGGTCGCTGGCCGATGGCTGCGCCGCGCTGCAACCCGATTGCCCCGGCGTGCTGGAGTGGCACGGGCTGTTGCTGGGCGGTCATCACCTGCTGATGGCGGATGGCTGCAAGCTGGAGAGCCTGCATATCGGGCGGCTCGCCCGGCAACCGCTTCTGGCGGCGACCACGGCCTTTGCGGGGCTAGTCCGCGAAGGCGGGCTACCGCTCCATCGCAAGCCGGTGCGCAAGATCGTCTCGGGCTATGAGGCGAAGACGCTGGCCTCCGCCCGCCGTCAGGGGCTGCGCCCCTTCGTGGCTTAACCCATCAGCGCGCGGCGCAGCAGGTTCAGTCCGGCCACGCCCAACAGGATCAGCGTCCACCACCGGAACCGCACCGGATCGAGCTGGTCCTGCGCCTTGAAGCCCAGTTTCATCCCCGCCAGCGCGGGCAGGATCATCAACAGCGACAGCGGTATGGTCTGCGCGTTCAGCACGCCCGAGACCAGATGCGAGCCGGTCAGGATAATCGCCCCGGTCAGGAAGACGACGCCGAGGATGCGCACCGCTTCCTGTTTCGGCGCGTCGATCGAGATCAGGTAGATGATCAGCGGCGGCCCCCAGATGCCGGAAATCCCACCATAGAGTCCCGCGATCACGCCCAAGCCCGTCTCGGTCACCGCGCGATGGCGCGTGGGCATCGGAATTTGCCGTCCCGAGATCTGCCAGATCGAGAAGCCGAGGATCGGCGCCCCCAGAAGCGCGTACATCACCGGCTGCGGGATCACGTCGACGAGGGTCGCGCTGATCGGGATGAAGATGATGATCATCGCGATGAACAGCCGATAATTCTTGATCGAACCCACCGCCGCGCCGACCCCCTGACGGAAAGCCTGCATCACGTTGGTCACCAGCGTCGGCAGGATCAGAAGCGCCAGCGCCTGATGCGGAGGCAGGAACGACGCGAAGCTCGACAGCATGATCATCGGCATCGCGAAGCCGACCGCGCCTTTCACGAAACCCGCGAAAAGCGTGACGCCAAGCGCCGCGAATATCTGCCAAACTTCCATCCCGAACATGCGCGCTCCCCTTCGTGTCCCGCATCGCTTCTATCGGGTTACGCGGTGGGATACAGCCGGGAAGCGACGTGAAATCAGGCGGATACCCGACCGCGCCGACAATCTCCGCGACATTATCCGTCGCAATTGTATCCGCTGGCGAATTTTTATTGCGCTGCGGTTGCGAAGTATCTACACAGGCTGCAACTGCAGAATAAGGAGCCGACTCATGGCACATGACGGGGCCGATATGCCGACGACGATCATTCTGGATGACCTCCTGAGCCTTGCGGAAGCGAGCCTGCCCGAGCTGGAGACGCTGGTCTCCGACGCGACCGCAAGCCTGCGCAACGCGACGGAGAGAGACGGTCGCATTTCCGGCGCCGCGTTCGAAGCGAACCAGTATCGCGCCCACGGCCTTGCATGGCTGACGACCTATCAGCAGGCGCTCAAACAACTGCACGGCTGGGCGGCACGCCTGACCGAGGACGGCAAGCTGGGCGAAATGGAGCAACTGATCCTGCAGATCGGTTTCGGCGAATATCTCGCGCAGATCGCGGGCGGCATCCAGATGAACCAGGGCGAGATGGTGCGCCTGACCGATATGGGCGTCAGCTGGACGCCCTCGGACGCGGCCGCGAAATTGATCGCCGCGGGCAATTCCAACGCCGCTCGGATGCGTCTGGTCGAGCTGATGCGCGACGTTCAGGGCCGCTCGATCTTCGGGCAGTCCGGTCTCGATGAAGATCTCGAGATGATCCGCGAGCAGTTCTACCGCTACGCCGAAGATCGCGTGAAGCCGAACGCGCATGAATGGCACCTCAAGGACGAGCTGATCCCGATGGAAATCATCGAGGAACTCGCCGAACTGGGCGTCTTCGGCCTGACCATCCCCGAGGAATATGGCGGGCTCGGCCTGTCGAAAGCCTCGATGGTCGTCGTGACCGAGGAGCTTTCGCGCGGCTATATCGGTGTCGGCTCGCTCGGCACGCGTTCCGAGATCGCGGCAGAGCTGATCATCTGCGGCGGCACCGAGGAGCAGAAGCAGAAATGGCTTCCGGGCCTGTCCTCTGGCGAGATCCTGTCCACCGCCGTTTTCACCGAACCCAATACCGGCTCGGATCTGGGCTCGTTGCGCACCCGCGCGGTCAAGGATGGCGATGACTGGCTGATTACCGGCAACAAGACCTGGATCACCCATGCACAGCGCACCCATGTGATGACGCTGCTCGCGCGCACCGACCCGGCTACCGACAATTACAAAGGCCTGTCGATGTTCCTGGCCGAGAAGACGCCGGGCACCGACGACAACCCCTTCCCTACCGAGGGAATGACCGGCGGCGAGATCGAAGTGCTCGGCTATCGCGGGATGAAGGAATACGAGCTCGGTTTCGACAATTTCCGCGTGAAGGGCGAGAACCTTCTGGGCGGCGAAGAGGGCAAAGGCTTCAAGCAGCTCATGGAGACCTTCGAATCCGCCCGCATCCAGACCGCCGCCCGCGCCGTGGGCGTGGCGCAATCGGCGCTGGAGATCGGGATGCAATACGCGATCGACCGCAAGCAATTCGGCAAGTCGCTGATCGAATTCCCGCGCGTATCCTCGAAACTCGCGATGATGGCGGTGGAGACGATGATCGCCCGCCAGCTGACCTATTTCTCGGCCTGGGAAAAAGATCACGGCCATCGCTGCGATCTGGAAGCTGGCATGGCGAAACTGCTCGGTGCGCGGGTGGCGTGGGCGGCCGCGGATAACGCGCTGCAGATCCATGGCGGCAACGGCTTCGCGCTGGAATACCAGATCAGCCGTATCCTCTGCGATGCGCGCATCCTGAACATCTTCGAGGGTGCCGCCGAGATTCAGGCGCAGGTGATTGCGCGCAGGCTTTTGGGGTGAGTGCCGTCTCGGAGAGGCTCCAGTTGAGCCTCTCACGCACGAACGCGCCGCGCGTCGCGGCGCCGGGGGCACACTGAAAAACACGGGGCGATGCGGGCGATCCTCGCATCGCCCCGTTCTCGTTTGACTCCCGCCCGCCGCCCTCGCAAGCTGAACGAAAGAGTTCAAAGCAGGGAGGCGCGAATGGCCCGCACAATTCTGGTCACCGGCATCACCGGTTTCATCGCCAAACGCATCGCCTATGACTTGCTCGCGCAGGGCGAAAAGGTGCGCGGCACGCTGCGCAAGGCTAGCCGGGGCGAAGAGGTGAAAGCCGCCTTGCGCGACCTCGGCCCCGAGGCGCTGGAGCGGCTGAGCTTCGTCGAGGCCGATCTGATGGCGGATGAGGGATGGGACGCGGCGATGACCTGGGTCGATGCCGTGATCCACACCGCCTCCCCTTTCCCGCTCAGCAAGCCCAAGAACGAGGCCGAGGTGATCCAGCCCGCGGTCGAGGGCACCAAGCGGGTGCTGAGCGCAGCGCAGGCCGCCGGCGTGACCCGCGTGATCCAGACCTCCTCGATGGAGGCGGTGATGCATGGCGTGACCTCCGACCCGATTACGGAAGCCGACTGGTCGAACCCGCGCGCGCCGACCTCCAGCGCCTATACGCGCTCGAAGATATTCGCCGAGGAAGCGGCGTGGGAATTCATCGAGGATCACCACGAGATGCAGCTGACAGTGATCAATCCGGGCCTCGTCTGCGGCACGCCGATGGATCGCCATACCGGCTCGTCGGTCGCGGTGATCGAGCGGCTGATGGCGGGCAAGGACCCGATGGCGCCGGAGTTCGACATTCCGGTGGTCGATGTGGCCGATGTCGCCGCCTGCCATGTCGCGGCGCTCGACCGCCCCGAGAGCATCGGTCGCCGCTACATCTGTGCGGCAAGCTTCATGTCCTTCCTAGAGATGGCGAAGGTACTGAAGGCCGAATTCCCCGACCGCAAGATCCCGACCCGGAAGGCGCCGAACTGGATCGTCTCGATCCTCGCGCTGTTCGACGAACAGATCGCGCTGATCAAGCCGATGCTCGGGATGACGATGCGGCTCAGCAACGAGGCCGCGACGCGCGATCTGGGCGTGGAATTCGTGCCCGCCGCCGAGGCCGTGCGCCGCACCGGACATTTCATCGCGCAGAAATAGCGTTGCGCTCGCCCGGTTTCGCGGCCAAATCTGGCGCGACGAACTGGAGGGGCACAGATGATCCGCGACGCAAAGGCCGAAGACGCAGAGGCGATCACCGAGATTTACAATGACGCGGTGCGCAACACGACCGCGATCTGGAACGAGATCGAAGTCGGCCCCGAGAACCGCCGCGCCTATATCGCGGATCGGCAGGCGGCGGGTTATCCCGTTCTGGTCTGGGAGGAAGATGGGCGCGCCGTGGGCTATGCGAGCTTCGGCCCGTTCCGCCCCCATGACGGCTATCACCTGAGCGTCGAGCATTCCGTATATGTCCATCGCGACCACCGCGCGGGCGGCAAGGGTGCGAAGCTGATGGCGGCACTGATCGAGCGTGCCAAAGAGGGCGGGTTTCACGTCATGGTCGGCGCGATCGATGCCGCAAACGACGGGTCGATCCGGCTGCACGAGCGGCTGGGCTTCACTCAGGTTGGCCTGATGCCGCAGGTTGGCAAGAAGTTCGGGCGCTGGCTGGATCTGGCGCTGCTGACGCTGTTGCTGGACGATCGCGAGCGGCCTTGAGCTTGAGGTGAGGGGCGCGCCCGACCCTTGGGTGGGCGCTGTGCTCCGCCAGTGGCTTGGCGTTTTATCTCGCAAGCCCGCATGCCGGATGTGCCCGCGATGACATCACCAATGCGCCCTCCCGGGGGGAGGGGCGGGCGCGGCCAGGGGCTGGTCGCCCCGCGCCACGCTCCATGAGCTACCGCGCGTTCCGCCCCAGCAAATCCACGAACCGTTGCCGCGCCTCGGGCAAGGGCCGGTCTCCCAGATCCGGCGCCATCCGCTCGCCAAGGAAGAACCCGGTCAGCCGCAGCCCCTGCACGATCTCGCCCAGACTCGCGGGCCCCTGCCCCAGCAGGCAGAGCGGCAGCGGCAGCAGTCTCGGCGCCCATTCCCCGGCCCCCTGACGGCTCACCGCACGCCCCGAGCGCGGGCTGACATAGGCGAGATCGTCGCGCGACCCGGTCACCGCGCAGCGCGACAGGTCGAGCCCGTAGCCCATCTCCTCTAGTAGCCCCAACTCCCAGCGCAGATAGGTCGGCACCCAATCGCCGCCGTCGGCCATCGCGTCGAACAGCGCCTCGGACGCCAGAAACAGCGCGTCATGCGCCTCGCGCTCGGGCAGCGTGAACCGCAGCAGCGCCGTCGCCGCGTTCAGCCCGGCCAGCGCCTGCCGGTCCGACAGGATCACCGCCCGGCTTTGCAGCGGCTCGATCATATAACTGCCAAGGTGATCTTCCAGCCGCGCGCGCCACGTCGCCGTCACCCGGTTTCCCGGCTGCAAAATTCCCGCCATCTTGCGCGACGCCCCGCCGCGCACCACGCCCGCGTGACGCCCATGCGCCGAGGTGAACAGCTCGACGATCATCGAGCTTTCGCCATGCGGTCGTGCCGAGAGGATCGTGCCGAGGTCTTGCCAGTCCATGGCTGCGACTATCCTTTCCGTGACGTTGCGGCGCAAGCGGCTTCGTGAGTTGCGCAAACGCCCCGCGCCGCACTAGCGTTTGTCGCATGACACGCGCCTCGACCCTTTTCGCCGCCCTGATCGCCCTCGTCGAGTTGACGGCGTTCGGCGCAAGCTTCCTCGACAACATGGCCGAACATCCGCAGGCCGCCGTGCCGCTGGGCATCCTGTGGCTGATGTTTCGCTATTTCACGATCTGGACGAATACGCTGGCGGGGCTCGCCTTCGGCTGGATGGCATGGCGCAAGCGGGCGCTGGCCAAACCGTTCCTTGCCGCTCTGGTGCTGTGGATGCTGATCGTCGGCGTGGTCTATCACCTGCTTCTGGCTGGCGACACGCCGTTGCACGGGCTCGATTACGTCTCGAACCTGCTTTATCACACCGCAGCCCCGATACTCGTTCCGGTCTGGTGGCTGGCCTTCGCGCCGAAAGGTGGGCTGACCAGCCATCACGCAGTGATCTGGTTGGCCTGGCCGCTGATCTATTTGGTCTATGCGGTGATCCGGGGGCTGGAAACCGGGTTCTACCCGTATTTCTTCCTCAACCTCGACAAGCTCGGCTGGGGCGGGCTGGGACTATGGTGCGTGAAGTTCCTCGTCGCCTTCTGGATCGGCGGGCTGGTGATCGTGACCTTGGGCCGCGGTCTCAACCGGCTCGGGATCAGCCGCTGAGGCCGTCCTCTTCCAACAACGTTTGCCCGTCGCGGCTCTCGATCTCGATCACCCAGAGGTCGGGGTCGAAACTGCGCTGCTTGCGGATGCTGGCATCGACCTCGGCCTCGGGCCCGTCATGCAGCAGCATCCACGCGCTCTCTCCGGTCATCAGATCCGCCCGCCGCTCGTAGCTTTGCGCGGTCCCGTCGAGGCGGGCACATTTCACCAGAACGGCACCGGAAGATGCCTGCCCATGCGCAGTGACATAGGCCGGAATATTCGCGAGCTCCAGCCGCTTGAGATAGGCGCGGACCCAGAAATCCGTGGTCAGACGCGCCTCGGCCATCACTTCGAGTCCTTGAAATCGAGACCCATCTCGGAATAGCGCTCGGCCTCTTCGAGCCAGTTCGGACGCACCTTCACCTGCAGGAACAGATGCACGGGCCGGTCGAGAAACTCGATCAGTTCCTCGCGCGCGGCCTTGGAAATCGCCTTGATCGTCTCGCCGCCCTTGCCGAGGATGATCCCCTTGTGGCCGTCGCGGGCGACATAGATCACCTGATCGATCCGCGCAGAGCCGTCCTTGCGCTCCTCCCAGCTCTCGGTTTCGACCGTCAGCTGGTAGGGCAGTTCCTCGTGCAGGCGCAGGGTCAGCTTCTCGCGGGTGATCTCGGCTGCGATCATGCGCATCGGCAGGTCGGCGATCTGGTCTTCCGGATAGAGCCACGGCCCCTCGGGCATCTCACCCGCAAGCCATTCCTTGAGATCCTGCACGCCGTAGCCACGCTCTGCGGAAATCATGAAGGTCTTGGTGAACTCGAACGCTTCGTTGAGCTTCGCGGTCAGGCCCAGAAGCTCCTCGGATTTCACCTTGTCGATCTTGTTGATCGCAAGCGCCACCGGCTGCGTGCCGTCGCGACCGCGCAGCGCCTCGAGAATGCTTTCGACACCCGGGGTGAGGCCGCGATGCGCCTCGACCAGGAGGACGATCATGTCGGCATCGGCCGCCCCGCCCCAGGCGGCATTGACCATTGCGCGGTCCAGACGACGGCGCGGACGGAAGATGCCGGGCGTGTCGACGAAGACGATCTGGCTCTGGCCTTCCATCGCGACGCCACGGATTCGGGCGCGGGTGGTCTGCACCTTGTGGGTGACGATCGAGACCTTCGCGCCAACCATCGCGTTGAGCAGCGTGGATTTGCCCGCATTGGGCTCTCCGATCAGGGCGACGAAACCGGCGCGTGTGGTCATGTGGATTCCTTTTTGGCGATACGCGAAAGCGATACGGGGCGCGGGGTAGCTTATAACGGCGCGTGTTGCCAGTCATCTTGTCATGTGGCTTGTGCGACGAGGGCCGCGCCCGATCCTTGGGTGGGCGCTTCGCCCCATTCGTGGCCGGGCAGTTTATCTTTCAAGCCTGAGTGGCGGATATGCCCGCGCCGACATCGCCAATGCGCCCTCCCATGGGGAGGGTCGGGCGCGGCCCGGGGCTGGTCGCCCCGGTCCCACCGAAATCTCAGCCCTCGGCGTCGTCTTCCAGACGTTTCAGCAGCGTCTTCGCCGCCGTCATCTCGCCCTGACGCTTCGATCCGGCCTTGGCCGTTTCGCGCGCGCCGTTCTCCAGACTCACCTCGATGGTAAAATTGGGGGCGTGATCGGGACCGTCGCGATGGGTGATCTCGTAGCGCGGTGGCGGCAGACCGCGAGCCTGCGCCCATTCCTGCAGCGCGGTTTTCGGGTCGCGGGCGTCCTCCTCGACGCTGTCGAGCCGGTCTTCCCAGAGCCGCAGGATCAGCTCCTTCGCCGCTTCGAACCCGCCATCGAGATAGACGGCGGCGATCACCGCCTCCATCGCGTCGCCCAGCAGCGCCAGCTTGCGCCGCCCGCCGGTCATCATCTCGGATCGGCCGAGCTTGAGCACCGCGCCAAGGTCGATCTTGCGGGCGATATCGGCGCAGGCTTCCTTGCGCACGAGCGCGTTGAAGCGCGGCGCCATCTGCCCCTCGGAAGCGGCACGGTCGCCCAGGAACAGCGCCTCGGCCATCACGAGGCCCAGAACGCGGTCGCCCAGAAATTCCAGCCGCTGGTTGTCGGGCCGGGTCGGCGTGGAGATCGAGCTATGCGTCAGCGCGCGCGCGAGCAGCTCGGGCCGTTTGAACTTGTGCCCGAGGCGCTTCTCGAATGCCTTGATCTCCGCGCTCAGCTTCAATTGATCGCCTTGAAGAACCGATCCGGACGCCAGGTCCAGAAGTAGAACAGCGAGCGACCCGCCGAGGAGAACATCACCCGGTCGGCCCGGCCGATCAGGTTCTCTTTCGGGACGAAGCCGAGACCGCCCACCGATTGCGGGAAGCGGCTGTCCTCGGAATTGTCGCGGTTGTCGCCCATGAAGAAATACATGCCCTCGGGCACGGTGTAGACGGGCGTGTTGTCCACGGGACCGTCATTGTTGATCTGCAGAATGTCATGCGTGACGCCGTTGGGCAGCGTCTCGGCATAGCGTTTCTTGATGCAGGTATCGCCCATGCCGACCGGCGAATTCGAGCAGCGCGGCAACAGCCCCTGCGGACCCTGCGGTTGCATGACTTCTTCGAAATCGGGCTCGGGCTTCATCTCGACCGCTTTGCCGTTGATCTGCAGCACGCCGTTGATCATCTGGATCTTGTCGCCCGGCAGGCCGATCAGACGCTTGATGAAATCGACGTTCTTCGTCGGATGGCGGAACACCACCACGTCGCCGCGTTTGGGGTCGCGGGCCAGCAGGCGCCCGTCGAAGGGACAGGCCGAGAACGGGCAGGAATAGCGCGAATAGCCATAGGCCATCTTGTTCACGAAGAGGAAGTCGCCGATCAGCAGCGTGTCCTTCATCGAGCCGGAGGGAATCCAGAAGGGCTGGAAGAACAGCGTGCGGAACACCCCCGCGATCACCAGTGCCCAGACAATCGTCTTGATCGTGTCGAGGATACCGCCCTCGGCCTTGTTCTTCGCCATTATCTCTTACCCTGCCTCAAAATTCCTTGGCCTCAATACGCGGCCTCGCGCCCGAGTCAAGAAAGCTTGCGGGCCTCTATCACGACAAAGGCTTGCGCCCAGGGGTGGTCATCCGTCAGCGTCACATGGATGACAGCCTCGTAACCCTCTGGTGTCATTTCCTTAAGCCGGTCCGCCGCCCAGCCCGTGACCTGCATCACCGGCTGTCCCGTTGGCAGATTCGTGACCGCCATATCCTTCCACGCGATGCCCATCCGCAACCCGGTCCCAAGCGCTTTGGAACAGGCTTCTTTCGCCGCCCACCGTTTGGCATAGGTGCCCGCCACATCCTTGCGGCGCTCGGCCTTGCGCTGCTCGATCTCGGTGAAGACGCGGCTGCGGAAACGGTCGCCGAAGCGTTCGAGCGTGCGCTCGATCCTCTCGATATTCGCGAGATCGGTGCCGATGCCGAGGATCATGCCGCCTCAGCCCCGCGCCGCGTCCATCAGCTTGCGCATATGCACGATCGCGGGGCTGAGCCCCACGAAGATCGCCTCGGAGATCAGGAAATGGCCGATGTTCAACTCGCGGATCTGCTTCATCTCGGCGATCGGCTCGACCGTCTCGTAGGTCAGACCGTGGCCCGCATGGACCTCCAGCCCGAGACTGTCGGCATAGGCTGCGCCCGCTTTCAGCGCCTCCAGTTCGGCATCACGCGCGGCGAAATCGCCCGCGTAATGCATGTCGCAGAAATGGCCGGTATGCAGCTCGATCACCTGCGCGCCGATCTTGGCGGAGGCTTCGATCTGCGCCGGATCATGACCGATGAACATCGACACGCGGATGCCAGCCTCGACGAGCGGCCCCACGTAATCGGTCAGCCGCGAGACATCGCCCGCGACGTCCAGACCGCCTTCGGTCGTCACCTCTTCGCGCTTTTCCGGCACGATGCAGCAGGCATGGGGCAAATGGCGCAACGCGATCTTCTGCATCTCGGGCGTTGCGGCCATCTCGAAATTCAGCGGGATGTCGATGCCGCCGCGCAGCGCGTCGATATCGGCGTCGCGGATATGGCGGCGGTCTTCGCGCAGATGCGCGGTGATCCCGTCGGCTCCGGCCTGTTCGGCCAGACGCGCGGCGCGCAGCGGGTCAGGATAGGCCGAGCCGCGGGCATTCCGCACGGTGGCGACGTGATCGATATTCACACCAAGGCGCAAGGGTTTGGACATCGGGCTCTCCGCAATAGGTCTCGCAGGAGTATGCCTGCGCGCGCAGGCGGGGAAAAGACCTGCGATTGTATCGGTTTCAGAACGGGACCGGCGCGGTGAAGGTCATATGCATCCCGCCATCGGGATGGCGAAAGCGCAGCGTCTCGGCGTGGAGCATCAGACGCTCGAACTCCTGCGCCTCTCCTTCCGCATAAAGCGGATCGCCGAGGATCGGATGGCCCAGTTCGGCCATATGCACCCGCAGCTGATGGCTGCGCCCGGTCACCGGCATCAGCCGCACCCGCGTCGTGCCATCCTCATGCCGGATAACCCGCCAGTCGGTCTGCGCGGGACGGCCGTTCTGGTGATCGACATGCTGGCGCGGGCGGTTCGGCCAGTCGACACAAAGCGGCAGATCAACCCGGCCTTCCTTATCGGCCAGTTCCCCCCAGAGCCGCGCCTGATAGGCTTTCTTCGTCTGGCGCTTCTCGAATTGCAGACCGAGATGGCGCTGCGCATGGGGCGTCAGCGCGAAGACCATCACACCCGAGGTATCGGTATCGAGCCGATGGACCAGCAGCACCTCGGGGTAAATCCCCCGCAGCCGCGCAATGAGGCAATCGGCCTTGTCCGGCCCCTTGCCCGGCACCGAGAGAAGCCCCGCCTGCTTGTCGACCACGAGGATTTCGTGATCGGCATGAAGGATGCGCGGGGCCTCCTGTGGCGGGTCATAGACATAACTCATGGACTGCGAGATGCACTGCGCCGCCTGTCGGGTCAAGCCTCAGGGCGATTGGGGCGGCCCCGGCTCTATTTCGTAGTAATCGCCCTTGTTCCCCACGAAGATATGCTCCGCCATCGAAAGCCCGGTCGGCAGGTCAAGCGTGCCCGCCGCGATCGAGATCCGCCCCTCCCCATCCAGACGCCAGAACAGCGAGCTGCCGCAGACCGCGCAAAAGCCCCGCTCCGCCGTCTCCGAAGAGCGATACCAGCGCAGCCCGTCGCGGTTGATCAGCACGAGCTGATGGGCGTCGACCTGCGACGAGGCCCAGACATGGCCGGAGGTCTTGCGGCACTGGGAGCAATGACACGCCACCACGGGCTGCATCTCTCCCTCGACCTCGTAGCTGACCGCCCCGCACAGGCACGCGCCGGTATGTTTCATCGCTTCCTCACAAATGGCCGAACACGTTTTTCAGGATCGCTTCCAGCGCCGCGGCATCCGCCTCGGTGAAGGCGTCGGGCTGGTCGCTGTCGATATCCAGCACCGCGATGAGGCCCCGCTGCGCATAGACCGGGATCACCAGTTCCGAACGGGTGGAGCTGGCGCAGGCGATATGGCCCGGGAAAGCCTCGACATCCGGCACCAGTTGCGTGCGCCCCTCGCGGGCCGCCGCCCCGCAGACCCCGCGCGAGAACGGGATCACGAGACAGCCATGCCCCCCCTGATAGGGGCCGATCTTCAGTAGCTCCGGCTCGGTGACCCGGTAGAAGCCGGTCCAGTCGAAGCGGTCATCCGCGTGGTGGATTTCGCAGGCGAGCGTCGCCATCAGCGCGACCTCGTCGGTCTCGCCCTCGGTCAGCGCCGCGATGCGTTTCGTCAGGTCTTGGTAATCCACGTTCATACCCGTTCAATCGCGATGGCCGTGCCCTCGCCCCCACCGATGCAGATCGCGGCCACGCCGCGCTTGAGACCGGCCTTTTCCAGCGCATTGAGCAGCGTCACGATGATCCGCGCACCCGACGCGCCGATCGGATGGCCAAGCGCACAGGCGCCGCCATTCACGTTTACCTTGTCATGCGAAATGCCCAGCTTGTGCATGAAGGCCATTGGCACGACCGCGAAGGCCTCATTGACCTCCCAAAGATCGACATCCTCGATCGTCCAGCCCAGCTTCTTCAGCAGCTTTTCCGCCGCCGGCACCGGAGCCGTCGGGAAATCGGCCGGCGCCTGCGCATGGCTCGCATGGCCCAGAATGCGTGCGCGGATCGGCAGCCCCTCGGCCTTCGCCGCGGCCTCGGAGGCCAGCACCAGCGCCGCCGCCCCGTCCGAGATCGAGGACGAATTCGCCGCCGTCACCGTGCCGTCCTTGCGGAAGGCGGGCTTGAGTTGGGGGATTTTGTCGGGGCGCGCATTACCCGGCTGCTCGTCGATCGCGACCACGGTCTCGCCTTTGCGGCTCTTCACCGTCACGGGCGCGATCTCACCCGCGAAGGCCCCGGATTTCTCCGCGGCAACGGCACGGTTCAGCGACGCCATCGCGTAATCGTCCTGCGCCTCGCGGGTAAACTGGAACGCCTGCGCGCAATCTTCGGCAAAGGTGCCCATCAGACGACCCTTGTCATAGGCGTCCTCCAGCCCGTCGAGGAACATGTGATCGAGCACCTGCGCATGGCCGAGCCGCGCCCCTGCGCGCATCTTCGGCAGCATGTAAGGCGCGTTGGTCATGCTCTCCATGCCGCCCGCGACCATCACCCCGGTCTGGCCAAGCGCGATCTGGTCATAGGCCACCATTGCCGCTTTCATGCCCGAGCCGCACATCTTGTTCAGCGTCGTCGCGGGCACCTCTTCGCCGAGGCCCGCCGCGAAACCCGCCTGCCGCGCGGGCGCCTGCCCCTGACCTGCGGGCAGCACGCAGCCCATCAGCACTTCCTCGATGCGCGCAGGCGCGACACCCGCACCGTCCATCGCCGCCTTGATCGCGACACCGCCCAGTTCGGACGCAGACACACCTGCAAAGACGCCCTGCATCCCACCCATCGGCGTGCGCGACGCTCCGACGATCACCACGTTTTCCATGATATCCTCCAAAATCCTGTTCCACGGATACCGAATGGTAAGCATTGCCGTCTAGCCTTCCCGTCAGATCAATCGCGGGAGGCGTACATGAACCTTACTGCCGAAGCGCTGGAAGGCGCGCTTGTCGTCCATCTGGCCGAGGCGCGGCTGGACGCTGCGATCGCCCTCAGGTTCAAGGAACGGATGCGCGATGTGACGATGCAGCCCGCGCCGCGGGTACTGCTCGACCTTTCGAAGGTGGAGTTTCTCGACAGTTCCGGCCTCGGCGCGGTGGTGGCGGTGATGAAATCGCTCGCCCCCGACCGACAGCTGGAGCTTTGCGGGCTGACACCGAATGTGGTGAAAGTTTTCCGCCTCACCCGCATGAATTCGGTCCTGCCGATCCATGCCGATCTCGCTACCGCCTTGGGGAAGGACCGGAGATATGCGTGAGCGTCTGAATGCAAGAGCCCCCGCCACGACTGCGCGCCCAGACCCCCGCCCGGATGGGGGCGAGGTGCGCGTCTTCAACCTCAGCTTTCCGGCGACGCCGATCGCGGTGCGTGATGCCCTGCGGGCTGCGGTGGCGCGTTTCATCCGTCTGATGACCGAGGAAGAGGCCGGAACGCTGGAACTGATCCTCGCGGAAATCCTCAACAATATCGTCGAACACAGCTACGGCGAAAGCGAGGAGGGCGTGATCGCGTTATCCATCGTCCGCGACCGAAAAGGGCTCAACTGTTCGGTCAGCGATGACGGGATCCCACTGCCCCCGGCCTGCCTCGACCTTCGGGACCGCGACCCGGAGCGGCCCGACCCGAGCAGCCTGCCCGAAGGCGGCTTCGGCTGGTTCCTGATCCGCGACCTCGCGACCGATCTTGGTTATCACCGGCAGGACGGGCGCAATCTGCTGGCCTTCCGGATGCCGCTGGAACCGGTCGAGATACTCCAAGAGGGATAAGCCGGCGCCGAACCCGCAGGGTCGTTCAGTTCATCTGGAATTGCAGCCGATAGGAGCCGTTGCCGAACTCACCGAACAGATCATCGAGATCGGGATGGCTCACCGGCTCGCCGGAGAAATCCGCGACGAGATTCTGCTCGGACACATAGGCCACATAGTAGCTTTCGTCGTTCTCCGCGAGCAGGTGGTAATAGGGCTGATCCTTGGACGGGCGCGACTCCTCGGGGATCGCGTCGTACCATTCCTGCGAGTTGGAGAAGATTGCATCGACGTCGAAGACCACCCCCCGGAACGGGTGGTTGCGATGTCGCACCACTTGGCCGATGTGATATTTCGCGTGCGTGGTATGCATGTCTATCCTCATACCTAATACCTAAATCGTGAAACCGCTCAGGTCCACGTTTTCGCCTCATTTCCGCCGGAAACAGATTGTCCGATTCGTCGCGACAGTCCGCTGACATCGTGCGTTTCCCGGTTTTCGAACGGGCCAATTACGCATAGGATGACAAAAAACAAGGCCGTCAGAGCAAAGAAGAGCAGCTATGAAGAAATACCTCGCCCTCGGCGTATTGCTTGCGGTGGCCGCCTGCGGAGGCGGACCGTCCAAGCCCCCGCGCAACCTTGATGACGCCTGCGCGATCATCAAGGAGCGTCCGCAATATTTCAACGCCATGCGCCGGACGGAGGCCCGATGGGGCGTTCCGGTCGCGGTTCAGATGGCCACGATCCACCAGGAAAGCAAGTTCGACGGCAACGCGAAGACACCGCAGCGCTTCGCGCTCGGGATCATCCCGCTGGGCCGCCAGAGCTCTGCCTACGGCTACAGCCAAGCCCTCGACGGCACCTGGGACGAGTATCGCGAAGATACCCGTCGCTTCGGTGCCCGGCGCAACCGCATCTCGGATGCCACCGACTTCATGGGTTGGTACATGGATGGCACGCAGAAGAAGCTCGGCATCTCCAAGGCCGACGCGCGCAACCAGTATCTCGCCTATCACGAAGGGCGCGGCGGCTATTCGCGCGGGTCACACCGGTCGAAATCCTGGCTTCTAGCCGTGGCCGACCGAGTCGCATCCCGCGCGCAGATGTACGAGATACAGCTTCAAGCCTGCCGGCGCTGAACAATCAGCGCCGCTGGGCCAACGCCTGGTCGATCGAGAACATCGAGGTGGCAAAGTTGCCGCCTTTTTGGAGGTTGTTGAGGATCGTCGTGGTCTTCTCGCCCGACTGGTTGGTGATCACCCATTGGCGCAGCTCAACCGGCCCGTCAGTGAAGATGAGCTGAATATTCCCGTATTCAGGATGCTGCGGGTCCTGCGCGGTGACGATCGTCTTCGGCCCGTCCGTCGTGTAGCCCACGACCATACCGTTACGATTCAGGTCGATATTGCGCCCGAGGATCAGGTTCAGCGGCGTCTTCACCAGCGGGTATTGCTCCGGTGGCTGGTTCGATTTCGGATCGAACACAGCGACGCGGTTAGCCGAGGCCAGCACCAAAGTCTTGTCGTTATTGTATTGGAAGCGCGCCCGGCCGGGCCGCTTGATGAACAGCTTGCCGGTCGAGATAGACCCGTCCGAGTTGACCTGCGTGAAATCCGCCGAAGCGGAGGTCAGCGAGTTCAGATAGGACGATATCTGATTCAGCGAGACTTTCCCGGCCGAAGCCGGAAGGGCGAGCGCCAGCGTGAAGATCGCGGCGAGCAGGATGCGGATCTGTTTCATGACCATAGATTTAGGCACTCCTTGCGAAAGCGGAAGTCCCGCCGTAACGCGCCAATCGCGCTGCGGGTCCGTCTTGAGCGCATTTGCGCCGAACCGGGGATGTCATTCAATAACATCTCCCCCAGTATCGGATGACAGCGCACCGGGTGTGGATAGCCCGTGCGGCCCAATGTAAAACGCCCCGAGGTCTCCCCCGGGGCGCTCTGCATTTCAGATTGTGACCGGCTTATTGCTGTTCGGGCACGAGGATTTCGCGTTTGCCGACATGGTTGGCCGAGGACACGACGCCCTGATCCTCCATCTGCTCCACGAGGCGCGCGGCCTTGTTGTAGCCGATGCCCAGCTTGCGCTGGATGTAGGAGGTCGAGCATTTGCGATCCTTTATCACGATGCCCACCGCCTGATCATAGAGCGCATCCTCGCCGCCGGTATTGCCGCCAGTGTTGAGGCCCAGCACCTGATCGATGTCGGAAGCCACCTCGTCATCGGGGCCCTCGACGACGCCCGACATGTAGGCCGGCGGACCGAAGCTCTTGAGGTGGTTGACGATTTCCTCGACTTCCTCGTCGGACACGAAGGGCCCGTGGCAACGGGTGATCTTGCCGCCGCCCGCCATGTAGAGCATGTCGCCCATGCCCAGAAGCTGCTCGGCGCCCTGCTCGCCCAGAATGGTGCGCGAGTCGATCTTCGACGTCACCTGGAACGAGATCCGGGTCGGGAAGTTCGCCTTGATCGTGCCGGTGATGACATCGACCGAGGGGCGCTGCGTCGCCATGATCAGGTGGATGCCCGAGGCCCGCGCCATCTGCGCGAGACGCTGGATGCAGGCTTCGATCTCTTTGCCTGCGACCATCATCAGGTCCGCCATCTCGTCGACGATCACGACGATATAGGGGAAGGGTTCGGGCTGGAATTCATCCGTCTCGAAGATCGGCTCGCCGGTCTCCTCGTCGAAGCCGGTCTGCACGGTGCGCTTGAACATCTCGCCTTTCTCAAGGCTCTCCTTCACGCGACCGTTGTAGCCCTCGATGTTGCGCACGCCCATCTTGGACATCTTGCGATAGCGCTCTTCCATCTCGGAGACGACCCATTTCAGGGCGACGACGGCTTTCTTCGGATCGGTCACGACGGGGCTGAGCAGATGCGGGATGCCGTCATAGACGGAGAGTTCGAGCATCTTCGGGTCGATCATGATCAGGCGGCACTCTTCCGGCGTCAGACGGTAGAGGAGCGACAGGATCATCGTGTTGATCGCGACGGATTTACCCGAACCGGTCGTCCCCGCGATCAGCAGGTGGGGCATCTTGGCGAGGTTGGTCACGATAGGCTCGCCACCGATCGTCTTACCCAGCGCCAGCGGCAGCTTGATGTTCTTGTCGTCGAAGTCGCGCGCCGAGAGGATCTCGCGCAGCACGACCTTTTCACGGTGATCGTTCGGCAGTTCGATCCCGATCACCGAACGGCCCGGCACGGTCGAAACGCGTGCCGACAGCGCCGACATCGAGCGGGCGATATCGTCGGCCAGACCGATCACGCGGCTGGCTTTGAGACCCGGCGCGGGCTCGAGTTCATACATCGTGACAACCGGGCCCGGGCGGACCGAGACGATCTCGCCCTTCACGCCGTAATCGTCGAGCACCGTCTCGAGCATCCGTGCGTTCTCCTCCAGCGCCTCATCCGAGAGCTGGTGACGCTGGATCGTCGTGGGATTGGTCAGCAGCGACAGCGGCGGCATTTCGAAGGGCGCAGTCTGCGGCTTCTCAAAAGTCATCTTGGGCTGCGCCTCTTCGATCGCACGACGCGACGGGGCCGCGGGTTTCGCCGCGGGCTGCACCACGCGCTTCGGCTCGGGCTGTTTGATGACCTGACGGTCGAGGCCACGCGCCGAGGCCGGGATTTCCGGCACCACGTCTTCCTCGATCCATTGCGCATTGCCGGTCTCGTCGAAGGAATGTGGCTCGCCGGCATAGAAATGCTCGGTGCGCATATCGCGGAGATCGGGTTCGAAGCCTTCGTAATCCGGGTGGGTCCAGTCGCGGCTCTCTTCGCCTGCGTATTCGCGTTCCTGTGCGACCTGCTCGGCAGCCGTCATATGCGGCTCTTCGGCCTCGGCATAGGTCGCCATTTCGGGCGCGCGCTCCGGGGCGGTTGCGGCCGGTGCGCCGAAGCCCGGCATGAAACGCGGCTTGGCCCGAAGCGGTGGCTCCGCACGCAATTGCGGCTCGGCCCGCAGCGGCGGTTCCTGATGGACCACCTGCGGCTGGCGCGGGCCGCGCGCGAGACGCTTGGCGACTGCGGCGAGCACCGAGGCCGAAGGACGCGGCGGCGCCGGCTCGGGCTCGGCGAAGGTTTCGGGCATATCGTGATGCAGCGGCGCTCCGGCAGGCTCGGGCGCGTAATCGGTGGCGACCGGTGCGGCCTTGCGGTTCTGCACCGCCTGGCTGATGCGCGCACGGATCCGATCTTCGGTGGGCGCGGCCGGCGGCTGGTCGTCCCAATAGGGCTCGGTCTCGAACAGCTCCGGCGAGGCATCATAGGGATCGTAGTCCGGCTCCACCGGGCGACGGATGCGAGACAGGAAGGACGGGCGCGCGGCCGGGGCGGCTTCGACCTCCGGGGCCCAATGCTGCGCGGCGAGCGCCTGCTGCTCTTCCCAAGCCGCCTGCTCAGCGGCACGTTCGGCGGCTTCGGCGCGACGCTGGCGCGCACGCTCCGCCGCCGAGCGCGCCCCCATGACCGAGGCCGAGGCCCCGCGACCCAGAACGTTCATCACACCGACATAGACCGCGACCGTGCCCAGCCACATGAAACGCGTGATCGCGCGCAACTCGGGCTTGGTGAAGCCGAGAACGAAGGTCGCCATCGCCAGCATCGCCGCGGCGAGGACCAGCGAAAGAAGCTTCAGCCCGACCACGCCGGAAATCGGGACGATCCCCAGCATCGCACCCGCGATCATATCGCCGAAATGCCCACCAAGGCCGAAGGCCTGACCCCATTGATCGCCCGGCACCAGAAGCGCTGCATAGACGGAGGCGACGGCCACGGCGATCGGGAAGAAGATCATCCGCGACACGAGGCGCTCTTCGCCGCGATGGGTGATCATGCGCAGGCCCCAGGCCACCAGCGCCGCAGGCAGCAACCACGCGCCGTGACCCACGATCACGAACAGCGGCGAGGCGATCCCGGCGCCGATCCGGCCGAGCCAGTTCTGCACCGGCTCATCCGAGGCTGCCATCCAGCTTGGATCTTCGGGATGATAGGAGAAAAGCATCATCGCGGCGAGCAGGCCGAAGACGACCAGCAGCCCCCCTACCAATTCCTTGCCACGCCGTTCCAGAACGGCTTGCGTGTCCTGATCGAAAAGCGGATCGCGCTGTCGAACCTGATAAGATGCCATAACCTACCGTCCTCAACCGTATAGGCAGTCGCGAAGCTGCGTGAGCCCGCGCTGCGTTTCTGCTTTTGGGGCGACCAGAGCCACCCTAATATATTTCTGGCCGGGGTTTTCCCCGTTCACCTCGCGCGCGAGATAGGCGCCCGGCAGCACGCGAATGCCGGTCTCTTTCCAAAGCTTGAGCGCCGCTGCCTCCCCGTCTTCGACGGGAAGCCAGAGGAAGAAGCCGCCCTGCGGCAGCTGGAAGCCATCGACGCCGTCGAAGATCTGTCCCGCGATCTCGTATTTCTCGGCGTAAAGGCGACGATTTTCCGTGACATGAGCCTCGTCCGCCCAAGCCCGTTCTGCGACGCGCTGCAGCGGTTGCGGCAGCGGTGAACCGGCATAGGCGCGCAGGCGACGGATATGTTTAATGCTTTGCGGCCCGGCGGCGAGGAAGCCCGAGCGCAGACCCGGCAGGTTCGACCGCTTCGAGAGCGAATGGAAGATCACCACGCGCTCGGGGTCGATGCCTTCCTCGGCGGCGACCTGTGCCGCACCGGGCGGCGGGGCCTCGCGCCAGATTTCGGAATAGCACTCGTCGGCGAAAACCATGAAGTCGTGCTTCTCGGCCAGATGCAGCAGATCGGCCAGATATTCGCGGCTCGCGACTGCGCCCTGCGGGTTCGAGGGCGAGCACAGATAGGCGACGGTGACGCGGTCCAGCACCTCCGCCGGAAGTGCCGAATAATTAGGCAAAAACCCGGTCTCGACGCCTGCGGGCACGAAAACCGGCTCCGCGCCGACCGCTGCCGCGGCCACCGCGTAGACCTGATAGAACGGGTTCGGGATCGCGATCACGGGCGTCTTGCCGCGTTTCTGTTCGGGCGAAAGCGCCATCGCGGCGTTGTAAAGACCCTCGCGGGTGCCGTTGAGCGCCATGATCCGCTCGGGTCCGATATCGACCGAATAGCGCCGCTTGAGCCAGTCCGAGATCGCATCCAGCAATTCGGGCGTGCCGTCGTTGGCGGGATATTTCCCAAACTCTCCAAGGCTTTGCGCAATGACATCACCCACGAACTCGGGCATCGGATGGCGCGGCTCACCGATGGACATGGCCAAGACGTCGCCGCCCGGTTCATGCGAATCGAGCAGCGCGCGCAAACGCGGAAATGCGTATTCGGGCAGGTTCGAAAACCGCTCGGGAAAGTCCATCTGTGCCTCATCGAATGGGGTCTATGTCGCCCCTTATTACCGACGAGGTTACAAAAGCTCCGCCGTTTCGTCCAGAAAAAGACAAGCTCCAGAGCGGGTTGACCACAAGAAATGTGGTTTTCAGGCCAGCGCCGATTCGGCGCCCATGCCCAAACGCAGCAATCGATCCTCCGTCATGGGCGGCGCCATCAGCGAAATCCCACAGCTTGGGATTCCCGTCGGAAGGTTCAGCGCGCACAGCCCCAGCACGTTGCCGATCCGGGTGTTGCGCAGGGCGAGCACGTTTTCCTCTTGGAAATAGCGCTTGTCGCTGAGAAGGCGGCGGACATCGGGCGGCAGGATCGGCGATGTCGGCACCAGAACGGCGTCATATTCCGCAGTCGCCTCCAGATAGGCGGCGCGATAGCCCTCCAGCGCGTGCCACCCCTTGGCGTAATCCGAGGCCAGAGCGTCGCGCCCGCTGCGGAACCGCTCGAGGATCGCTGCGAACATCTTCTCGGGCGCGGCTTCGATCTCGTGCTTCCATTCGCCATAGGCCTCGGGGGCGAAGAGAACGCCGGAAAGGTCCATCGCCGGGCGCACCATCGGCAAGCCCCGCCGCTCGATCACCGCACCCGCCTTAGCGAAGGCCTCAACGGCCCGCTCAAAGCCTTGCACCGGCTTTTCGCGGGTGCCCTCGAACGGCAGCCCTTCGAGCACCAGCAGCCGTTTGCCCCTGAGGCTTGCGTCGCGCAGATCCGGCGCGGCACGCCCTTCGAGCAGCGCCAGCACATGGGCCGCGTCCTCGACGTTGCGTGTCAACGGACCGATCGTGTCGAAGCTCCTACACAGCGGCACGACACCCTTGGTCGTGATCCGGCCATGCGTGGTCTTAAGCCCCACCAGATCGTTCCATGCCGCAGGAATGCGCACCGACCCGCCCGTGTCCGATCCGACGGCCGCCGCCGCCAAGCCGCGCGCCACCGACAGCGCCGCTCCGGAGGAAGACCCGCCCGGCGCGAGTTCGGGATCCTGGATGTTCGGCGGCGTCGCCGTCATCGGGTTCACGCCCAGCCCGGAGAAAGCCAGTTCGGTCATATGCGTCTTGCCTAGACAGACAGAGCCGCCCAGCGTGGCCTCGATCAGCACATCGGCGTCGCGCTCGGGCACGCGCCCGGCCAGCAACCGCGTGCCCGCTTCCGTCGCCACGCCCGCGGTGTCGAACAGATCCTTCCACGACAGCGCAACGCCATCGAGCATCCCGCGCCGACGGCCCTGCTTGGCGCGCTGATGCGCGGCCATCGCCTCGTCGCAGGCGCGCTGCGGCGTAAGGCGTGCATAGATGTCTTCCGACGCTTCAGCCGCTGCGAGATAGGCCTCGGTCTGTTCCACCGGATCGAGCTGCCCGGCGGCGATCGCCCGCCCTTGCTCCGCAGCCCCTGCCAGACGCCATTCCATACCCCACCTCCTTCGTTCTTTCCGCCACGCTAGCGACAGTCCCGCGCATGGACAATCCCGCTTCCAGCGCCATAGTAAGCGCCATGAAACACGATTCAGACGTCATCATCGCAGGCGGCGGGCTCAACGGCCCCGCCTTGGCGCTTGCATTGGCCTCCGCCGGCCTTTCCGTGACCCTCGTCGACGCCGCTCCCGCGCGCCAACGCGCGACCGACACGTTCGACGGACGCGCCTATGCGCTGGCGATCGCGTCGCAAAAACTGCTGCGCGCGATCGGCGTCTGGGACGGGCTTGCCGATCGGGCGCAACCGATGATGGAGGTGAAAGCCGCCGACGGTCACGCAGGCGAAGGGGCGGCGCCCTTCTTCCTGCATTTCGACGCGCGCGAGCTGGATCAGGCACCGGTCGGGTACATGCTGGAGGATCGCTACCTCTATCGCGCGTTCCTCGATGCGATGGAGGCGAGCGACAAGATCACGCTGCTGCATGAGACGCAGGTCACGGGACAGCAGGTCGTGCCCGGCGGGGTCGAGGTGAGCCTGTCCACCGGCAAGACCCTGACCGCGAAACTGCTGATCGGCGCGGACGGTCGCCGGTCGGGCGTGGCCGAACGCGCCGGGATCACCCGTGAGGGTTGGGGCTATGGTCAGACCGCGCTGGTCGCGGCGGTCGAGCACGAGAAGCCCCATAACGGCATCGCGCATCAGTTCTTCATGCCGACCGGACCGCTCGCGATCCTGCCGCTGAAAGGCAATCGGTCCTCCATCGTCTGGAGCGAGACCGAAGAAAACGCAAAGACCATTTCGGCGCTGGATGACGAGGATTTCCTCGCTGTGCTGCGCCCGCGTTTCGGGGATTTCCTCGGCGAGATCAAACTGGCCGGACCACGGTTCTCCTACCCGCTGAATTTGACGCTTGCGAAAGCCTATGTCGCGCCGCACGTGGCGCTGGTGGGCGATGCGGCGCATGGGGTGCATCCGATCGCGGGACAGGGCCTGAATCTCGGGTTGCGCGACGTGGCGGCACTGGCAGAAATCGTCGTGGAAGCAATGCGCCGGGGTGAGGATATCGGGGCCGAGGACGTGCTGGAGCGTTATCAGGGTTGGCGACGCTTCGACTCGACGTCGCTCGCACTCGGCATGGATACCGTGAACAAGCTGTTCTCGAACGACAATCCGCTACTGAAGGCGGGGCGCGATCTGGGAATGGGTCTGGTGCAGGCAATCCCGGGGCTGCGGCGCGGGTTCATGCAGCAAGCGGCGGGGCTTTCGGGCCCCCTGCCCCGCCTGTTGCAGGGCCGCGCACTGTAAGCACCGCGCCTTATTCGTCGATCCGGCGCGCTTCGTCTTCCAAGAGGATCGGAATACCCCCCCGGATCGGGAAGGCCAGCTTCGCGGGCTGCGAAATTAGCTCCTGCTTCTCGGCATCGTATTTTAGCACCGCATGGGTCAGCGGGCAGACGAGCGCCTCCAGCATGTGCCGGTCGAATAGCGGTTTCTCCGCAGCCGGTGCACTCTCGGTCTCTTCGCTCATTGCAACCGCTCCTCTCCGCCGCCATGCAGCGCATATTCGATCAGGGTCACCAGGGTTTCGCGCCGGGTGGCCAGACAGGGCGCCTCCAGCAGCGCCTGCTTGTCCTCGGGCTCCAGCGGCAAAAGCATCCCGAGCGAGTTGATCAGCAACTCGTCATCGGCATCCTTCAGCGTTTGCCAATCAGTATCCAGCCCTTGGGCGTGGAAAAACTTGGACAACAGGTCGAGAAAATCGTCTCGATCGAAGCCTTTGTCATGCTCCGCCGGGCCCAGATCGCGCTCGAACCCGGCCCAGCTGACCTCGGCGCGGATATAGGGCGTGAAGCCTTCGACCTCCTGCAGGATGCGATAGCGCGAGATCCCCGACAGCGTGATCATGTAGCGTCCGTCCTCGGTCTCGGAAAACCCGGTCAGACGGCCCGCGCAGCCAATCGTGTTGAGGTGGTTCTGCCCCTCCGGCCCCTTGATCGGCTGGATCATCCCGATCAGTCGAGACTTGGTCTTCATGCAATCTTCGATCATCTGCAGATAGCGCGGCTCGAAGATGTGCAGCGGAAGCCGCGCCCGGGGCAGCAGCAGCGCACCGGGCAGCGGAAAAAGCGGAAGGATTTCGGGCAAGTCGCCTTTCTTCATCATGCGGATGAAACTAGCGCGCCCAAGTCCTCAGGCAAATATCATCGACGACAGACGACGGCGACCTTTTGCGACGATCGGATCGTTCGGCTTGAGCGCGTCGAAAATGGTGAAAAGCTGCGTCTTCGCGGCCTCGTTGTCCCATTCGCGATCCCGCCGGAACAACTCGAGAAGTTGATCCACGGCCTCTTCGGCATTCCCGGCCGCGTAGAGCGCCTGAGCATAGTCGAAGCGGGCCTGATGATCGTTCGGATCTGCCTCGACCTTGGATTTCAGATCGTCGAGCGGACCGGCCGATTGCGCCTGTTTCGCCAGATCGAGCTGCGCGCGCGCTGCCTCTACCGGGGCACTGTCGGCGAGCTTCGGCGGCACCGCGGCCAAGGCTGCACCTGCCGCATCCAGTTGATCGAGCGCGATGCGTGCGCGGATCAGGCCGCCATGCGCCTCCGCCAGCTCGCCATCTTCTTCGAGGATCGCCGCGAAGGTTTCCGCCGCATCTTCTGCCGCGCCTTCGGCCAGCATGGCTTCCGCCGCCGCGACCGCATCGCCCAGACCGTTGCCCGCCTCACCGCCGGACGCTTCGATCAGCTTGGCCACGAAGCTTTTGATCTCGGAGGGGGGCAGCGCGCCCTGGAACCCGTCGATTGGCTGGCCCTGCCAGAAAGCGTAGACGGTGGGGATCGACTGCACGCGCATCTGGCCCGCGATCATCTGGTTTTCGTCGACATTGACCTTGGCCATCACGACCGCGCCCTTCGCGGCTTCGACCTCGGCTTCAAGTGCCGGGCCGAGCTGCTTGCACGGGCCGCACCACGGCGCCCAGAAATCCACGATGACCGGCACGGTCTGCGATTTCTCGACCACCTCGGCCATGAAGTTGGCTTCGGTCACGTCCGTGACGTATTCGCTCTTGCTTGCGGCCTTGGCGCCGCCACCCAGTTCCAGCATGTCCGTCTCCCGAAATTGCGGAGGATTTGCTTTCCTATATGGCCTCGGAAGGGCCGAACGCAAACCCGTTTGACCGCGGCGCGCTGCCGCAAGCGATTACAGATCGAAAGTCGCGAAAACCGGCGCATGATCGGAGGGCTTCTCCCAGCCCCGCGCGGCACGCAGCACCCGGCTGCCATGCGCCGCGTTCGAGATGTCCGGCGTCGCCCAGATGTGATCGAGCCTGCGACCCTTGTCGGCGGCATCCCAGTCGCGCGCCCGGTAGGACCACCACGAATAGAGAAGCCCCTCGGGAATGTCCTGCCGGGTGATGTCCACCCATTTGCCCGCCTCCATCGCGTCATGCAGATGCTCGACTTCGATCGGGGTGTGGCTGACGATCTTCAGCAGCTGCTTGTGGCTCCAGACGTCATCCTCGCGCGGGGCGATGTTCAGATCGCCGACGAGGATCGACTTCTTCGGCCCTTCCGCTTTGAAGTGATCGCGCATCTGGGTGAGGTAATCCAGCTTTTGGCCGAACTTCTCGTTCACCTCGCGATCCGGCACGTCGCCGCCTGCGGGGACATAGAAGTTGTGGATGGTGACGCCATTCTCGAGCGTACCCGCGACATGGCGTGCATGGCCGAGATCGGCAAAATCATGGGCGCTGTTCTCTTCCATCGGAATTTTCGAGAAGATCGCGACGCCGTTATAGCCCTTCTGGCCGCGCGCGATCATGTGCGTGTAGCCCAGTTCCTTGAAACCTTCGACCGGGATCTTCTCGACCGGGCTCTTGCATTCCTGAAGGCAGAGCACGTCGGGCGCCTCTTCCTCCATCAGCTTGCGCACCAGCCCCTCGCGCAGCCGCACCGAGTTGATGTTCCAGGTCGCCAGCGTGAAGCTCATCTCATTCTCCCGTTCCAAAAGCCGCGCGATCATGTCGAAGGGCGGCCGCTTGCGCAACCGCCCCTGTTCTTCTCAATAAAAATATCGGCAGGTGAAATGGCCGATAGGCCAAGAGGGGCAGCGCCCCTTATTCCGCCCAGCCGGAGATCGACTTCACGTCGCAGAATTCCTCGATGCCCCAACGGCCACCCTCGCGCGCCCGGCCCGAGGAACCGACGCCGCCGAACGGTGCCCCCGCCCCGCGGTCCTGACCGTTCATCTCGACCATGCCCGAGCGCAACTGACGCGCCAGCCGGTTGCGTCGCGCGCCGTCGCCCGATTGCAGGTAATTGGTCAGACCATAAGGCGTGGCGTTGGCCACCTCGATCGCCTGCTCCTCGCTGTCGAAGGGCATGATCGACAGGACTGGGCCGAAGATTTCCTCGTTCATGATCGTCATCGAGGGATCGCAGTCGGCGAAGACCGTCGGACGGACATAGAAGCCGCGATTGAGATGTTCGGGCCGTCCGGGACCGCCCGCGACGAGTTTCGCGCCTTCCGCGATGCCTGTCTCGATCAGGCCCTGGATCTTGTCGAACTGCGCCTTGTTGATGACCGGACCGATATGCTTGCCCTCCTCGCGAGGGCTGGCGACCTGCGTGGCTTCGGCGGTCTGCCGCGCGACCTCGACCGCGCGGTCATAGGCCGAACGCTCGACCAGCATCCGCGTCGGCGCGTTACAGCTTTGCCCCGAGTTCTGGAAGCAATGCTTCACACCGCGGGCCACCGCATCTTCGTCCGCATCGGCGAAGATCAGGTTGGCGCCCTTGCCGCCAAGCTCCAGCGTCACGCGCTTGAGCGTATCGGCCGCCGCCTTCGAGATCGCGCGCCCGGCACGGGTCGAGCCGGTGAAGGAAATCATCTCGACATCCGGATGGGTCGAGAGCTGCGTGCCGACGCCCGCGCCGTCGCCATTCACGAGGTTGAACACGCCCTTGGGCAGCCCCGCCGCATCGAGGATTTCCGCGAAGATCAGCGAAGACAGCGGCGCTTCCTCGGACGGCTTCAACACCATCGTGCAGCCCGCGAGGATCGCCGGGATCACCTTGAGCGTCACCTGATTCATCGGCCAGTTCCACGGCGTGATCAGCCCGACGACACCCACCGGCTCATAGGCGATCATCGCGCCCGGCGTGCCGTCGCCCAAAGGATGCACCCACTTGAACGCCTTCGCCGCGTCGATGAAATTCTTGATGTGATAGGCGCCCGCGCCCCACTGGTTCTTGCGCGCGAGATCGATCGGCGCGCCCATCTCGAGGCTAATCGCCTGCGCCATGTCCTCGGCGCGCTCGGCATAGACCTTGGCGATCCGCTCGACCGCCGCGATCCGCTCTGCCGGGTCGGTTGCTTTCCAACCGGGCAGCGCCGCCTTCGCTGCCGCGACTGCCGCGTCCGTGTCGGCCTGATCGCCCAGCGAGATTACTGCACAGGGATCTTCGGTCGATGGATCAATCACCTCGTAGTCCTGCGCAGCCTTGGGTGCGACCCATTCCCCGTCGATGTAGAAATTCCGTTTCTCGATCATTTCAGCCTCCCGCACACAGATATTGCGAAAGAGCGTTTCACCACTCTCGGCCCTGCGCAAGGCCTGACGATAGGTCGCAGACCCCAAGTTTGAAAAGATTCTAAACTGGCTGGAATGGACCCCGGCGAGGACTTATATCCCGCAAAGACGTAATTTTACGCAAACACAGGAGGTTTTTCATGGGCCTGCGTATCAACGACACCGCTCCCGATTTCACCGCCGACTCGACCGCTGGCGAGATCAAATTCCACGACTGGATCGGCGACGGTTACGCCATCCTGTTCTCGCACCCGAAAGACTTCACCCCGGTTTGCACCACCGAATTCGGCGCTGTGGCGCAGCTCGCCCCCGAATTCGAAAAGCGCAACACCAAGGTCATGGGCGTCTCGGTCGACAGCGTCGAAGAGCATGTGAAGTGGAAATCGGATATCGAGCAAGTCGCCGGCGCGCCCGCGAATTTCCCGATCATCGACGACACCTCGCTGGCCGTGTCGAAAGCCTATGACATGCTGCCCGCCGACGCCTACCTGCCCGACGGCCGCACCCCGGCGGACTCGGCGACCGTGCGCACCGTCTTCATCATCGGACCCGACAAGAAGGTCCGTCTGACCATGTCCTACCCGATGTCGGTCGGCCGCAACTTCGCCGAGATCATCCGCGCCCTCGATGCCGTTCAGGCCACCGATGGCAAACCCTTCGCGACCCCCGCGAACTGGGTCCCGGGTCAGGACGTGATCGTCGCCCTCTCAGTGTCGACCGAGGAAGCGAAAGAGAAATTCGGCGAAGTCGACGTCAAGCTGCCCTACCTACGCACTGTGAAAGCGCAGGGCTGAGAGCAGTCTCGTCCGATTGCGGAAAAGCCCCGGCAACGCCCGGGGCTTTTTCATTTTCGCCCGACCCCGAAGGACCAAAAGCAAAAGGCCCCGGATCGCTCCGGGGCCTTTCTAAATCGTCTAGCGGATCAAACCGATCAATCGGCTTTCTCTTCACGCTTTTCCGGCGCGATCTCTTCGCCGGTTTCCTGATCGACCATCTTCATGCCAAGGCGTACCTTGCCGCGATCGTCGAAGCCCAGAAGTTTTACCTTCACTTCCTGACCTTCCTTGAGCAGATCGCTCGGGTGGTTCAGGCGCTTGTTGGCGATCTGGGAGACGTGGACGAGGCCGTCACGCTTGCCGAAGAAGTTCACGAAGGCGCCGAAATCGACGAGCTTCACGACCTTGCCGGTGTAGATCTGGCCTTCTTCAGGCTCAGCCACGATAGCGTGGATCATGTCATGCGCTTTCTTGATGGCCTCGGCATTGGCCGAAGCGATCTTGATCACGCCGTCGTCGTTGATGTCGACCTTGGCACCCGAGACTTCCACGATCTCGCGGATGACCTTGCCGCCCGAACCGATCACTTCGCGGATCTTGTCGGTGGGAACGGTCATCGTCTCGATGCGCGGAGCATGGGCGGAGAATTCCGAACGGCCTGCGGAGAGCGCCTTGTTCATTTCGCCAAGGATGTGCATGCGGCCAGCGCGTGCCTGCTCCAGAGCTTTCTCCATGATCTCGGCGGTGATGCCGGCGACCTTGATGTCCATCTGCAGCGAGGTGATGCCTTCCTCGGTACCTGCGACCTTGAAGTCCATGTCGCCGAGGTGATCCTCGTCGCCAAGGATGTCGGTCAGAACGGCCCAGGAGCCATCCTCTTCCAGCACCAGACCCATCGCGACACCCGCCACGGCCGACTTCAGCGGAACGCCCGCGTCCATCATTGCCAGCGAGCCACCGCAGACCGACGCCATCGAGGACGAGCCGTTCGACTCGGTGATCTCGGAGACGAGGCGGATCGTGTAGGGGAAGTCGGTCGCAGCCGGGAGAACCGCCTGAAGCGCGCGCCATGCGAGCTTGCCGTGACCGATCTCACGACGGCCGGGCGAACCGACGCGGCCCACTTCGCCGACCGAGTAGGGCGGGAAGTTGTAGTGCAGCAGGAAGTTCGAGCGCGAATTGCCGTGCAGCGCGTCGATGATCTGCTCGTCGTCGCCGGTGCCCAGCGTGGTCACGACCAGCGCCTGCGTCTCGCCGCGGGTGAACAGCGCCGAGCCGTGGGTACGCGGCAGCAGACCGGTTTCCGCCACGATCGGGCGAACCTCGTCCAGCGCACGACCGTCGATGCGGCGACCGTTCTTCACGACGTCACCACGCAGAACAGCCGATTCCAGCTTCTTCATCGCGGTGCCGAGGGTCGGATCTTCAAGCTGCTCTTCGGTGAGCTGCGACTTGATCTCTTCCTTGGCGGCGTTGACGGCGGCCACGCGCTCCTGCTTGTCGGAGATCGCATATGCAGCACGCATCTTCTCTTCGCCCAGAGCTTTGACGGTCTCGAGCATCGCCGAGTAGTCGGGCGCCTGGAAGTCGAAGGGCTCTTTCGCGGCGGCTTCAGCGAGGTCGATGATCAGGTCGATCACCGGCTGCATCGCGTCATGGCCGAACTTGACCGCGCCCAGCATCTCCGCTTCGGACAGCTCGTAAGCTTCCGATTCCACCATCATCACGGCGTCCTTGGTGCCCGCGACGACGAGGTCCAGACGCTGCTCGGGGTTCTCCCGCAGCTTCTGCATGTCGTCGACTTCGGGGTTCAGGATGTATTCGCCATCGGCGAAACCGACGCGCGCAGCGGCGATCGGGCCCATGAACGGAACGCCCGAGATCGTCAGCGCGGCCGACGCGGCGATCATCGCGACGATGTCGGGCTCGTTGACGAGGTCGTGCGAGAGAACGGTGCACATCACGAGCACTTCGTTCTTGAAGCCTTCCGCGAAGAGCGGACGGCACGGACGGTCGATCAGGCGCGCGGTGAGCGTCTCTTTTTCGGACGGACGGGCCTCGCGCTTGAAGAAGCCGCCCGGCACTTTACCGGCGGCATAGTATTTCTCTTGGTAGTGAACCGTGAGCGGGAAGAAATCCTGACCCGGCTTCGGTTCCTTGGCGAAGGTCACGTTGGCCATGACGGAGGTTTCGCCCAGCGTGGCGATAACCGAGCCGTCAGCCTGACGTGCGACCTTGCCGGTCTCCAGCGTGAGCTCTTCTTCGCCCCACTGGATCGATTTTTTAACGGTGTTGAACATTCAGCGTATCCTTCTGGGAGCTCTCACAGGCGTATCCCGTGTCTCCCGATTTGCATGGCGGCCCCATTGCCGCCGCCCCCTTATCCTCTTGCACGCGCCCGGGGGCTCGAGGCGTCACGTCTCAGATGGGCCTGCCAATACAGGAAATGAAGGGGTTTGGGAAGCAAAGAGTCCTTGGCGAAGGAAACGGCCCGCGCCCAATTCTGGCCAGATTGGCGCGCCATCCTCAGCCCGTAGTTATTAAGATTGAACATTGTGAGACCATGAGCAAACCCACAGCCCTTTTCATCGACGGCGAGAACATCTCCGCCTGCCACGCGCCGAAGATCCTATCCTTCGCACCCGGCGCGTTCATCCGGCGCGCCTATGGCGATATCATGCAGATCAAGAACTGGGGAGACGTGCCGTCGATCCGGCTCATACATTCGGGCACCGGCAAGAACGCGTCCGACCTGCTGCTTGCCCTCGACGCGCTGGAGATCGCTTTCGAAGGTTTGGCCGAACGTGTCGTGATCGCAAGTTCTGATGGAGACTTCACGCATCTCGCGACCCGCCTTCGCGAGAAGGGTTTTGAAGTCATCGGCATCGGCGAACAGAAGGCGCCCGCGGGGTTTCGGAAAAGCTGCTCCGTGTTTCACGAAATCGGCCTACCGAAGAGCAAGCCGAAGGAGGTGGCCCCGCCCGAAAGCAAAATCGGCCAACTCGACCACAAGATCCGGCAGGTCATCGCGCAGAACAGCAAGGAAGGCCGGGGAATGAAGATCAAGGACCTCGCGTGCGAGATGAAGAAGTCTCACGATGTGCTGATAAGTGAAACGCCGGAAAAGCGCTGGCGCCCCTATCTTGCCGGGCGTCCGCATCTTTACGACCTCGACCCCAAGGGCCCGGAGGCTTTCGTCCGCTACCGCGCGAAGGGCTTCGCACAGCTTGTCATCGCCGCCCAATAGAGCCCCCGCCCCGCGATCTCGGGATCAATGCGGCGCCCCTATGGAGGGCATGCGCCGCTTGCCCTGAGGTGCTCCGGGCTACCTTAAACGGACAATCACGCCGAGAGCCGCCCCCATGACCGTTCTGCAATTCGCCGCCGCCCTCATCGTGCTCGCTGGGTTGTTCGGCGTCATCAATCACTTCGTTTTGCGCCTGCCGCCGACGATCGGGATTCTGATCGTCGCTCTGATGACCTCGATCGGACTGATGATCGTCGATCGCATTTTCGGGCTGAACCTCGCGCAGCAGGTACAAGATTACGTCAAGAGCATCGACTTCTCGAAAGCGCTGCTCGACGGGATGCTGGGGCTGATGCTCTTCGCGGGGGCGCTGCATGTGAAGCTGTCGGACCTGCGGGCGGTCTGGCCGACGGTTCTGGTGATGGCGACGATCGGCGTCGTGCTGTCGACCCTCGTGGTGGGCTTCGGTTTTCACTGGCTGACCGGCGCGCCGATCATGGTCGCGCTGACCTTCGGGGCACTGATTTCGCCGACTGATCCCGTCGCCGTGCTCGGCGTACTGCGCTCGGCCAATCTGCGCCGCACGCTCGAGACCGTGATCTCGGGCGAGAGCCTGTTCAACGACGGCGTCGGCTACACGGTCTTCCTGATCCTCTCTGGCCTCGCCTTCACCAGCGGCCACTCCGAAGCCTCAAGCCTGTCCGGGGCGGGCACCCTGTTCTTCCGCGAAGCGGTGGGCGGCGCGGCGCTCGGCCTCGCGATGGGCTGGGGGCTGTTTCGCGTGATGCGCCTCATCGACGACCCCTCGTTGGAAGTACTGTTGACGCTTGGCCTCGCGTTCGGTGGCTATGAGCTGGCGCTGTTCCTGCATGTCTCCGGCCCGATCGCCGCGGTCTGCGCCGGGCTTCTGATCGGAGATGTCGGGGCGCGGTTCGGCATGTCCGAGGAGACCCGCAAGTATGTCGACGCTTTCTGGATGCTGGTGGACGAGATACTCAACGCCGTGCTTTTCCTGTTGATTGGGGTGGAGATTTTCGCGATCCGGTTCGACGCGGATATCCTGACGACGTCGGTCGCCTCGATCGGCCTAGCGCTGGTCGGCCGGCTGGTCGCGGTGGTGGTGCCGATCCTCGCGCTGCGCCCGTTCCGCAACTTCGGCCCCGGCGTGACCCGCGTGATGACATGGGGCGGGCTGAAAGGCGGCATCTCGGTCGCCCTCGCGCTGTCCCTGCCGGACTCGCAGTGGACGGATGAAATCCTCTCGGCCACCTACGTGATCGTCGTCTTCTCGATCGTGGTGCAGGGGCTGAGCGTCGGCTGGCTCGCGAGACGCGCCGCGAAGGAGTAACGCAAAAGGCCCGCCACATTGGACGGGTCTTTCACATCTCAAGTCGCGAGGATCATTCGATCGGGCGGAACTCGCCCCGATCTTCGCTTGCGAGGCTCACCACGATGATGGCGATGAAGGCCGCGATGAAGCCCGGGATGATCTCGTAGAGGAACGAGCCCCAGCCCAGCGAAATCCAGACGATCACGGTCAGTGCGCCGACGACGAGGCCAGCCACGCCGCCGAGACCCGTCATCCGTTTCCACGTCAGCGACAGGATGATCAGCGGACCGAAGGCGGCACCGAACCCGGCCCAGGCATTCGAGACGAGGCCAAGCACTTTGCTGTCCGGGTTCGAGGCGATGATGATCGCCGCGATCCCCACGGCCAGCACCGCGAGACGACCGACATTCACCAAGGCACGGTCCGAGGCCTCCTTGTTGAAGACGATCTTGTAGAAGTCTTCGGTCAGCGAGGAGGACGACACCAGAAGCTGGCTCGATACGGTCGACATGATCGCCGCCAGAAGCGCGGCATACAGGAAGCCCGTCACCAGCGGATGGAAGAGCAGGTTCGACAGGATGATGAAGATCGTCTCCGGATCCTGCACGTCGAGCCCGTTACGCTGCGCATAGGCGCGGCCGAAGATCCCGACCGAGATCGCGCCGATCAGCGAGATCGCCATCCAGCCCATGCCGATATTCCGCGCTTTCGGCACATCGGCGACCGAGCGCACGGCCATGAAGCGCACGATGATGTGCGGCTGGCCGAAATAGCCCAGCCCCCAGGCGACGGCCGAGAGCCAGCCCGCGAAGGTCAGCCCGTTCGTCATCGACAGGAAGTTCGGGTCGATATCGCTCAGCCGGCTCGCAGCCGCGTCCACGCCGTCGCCCTGACCGGTCGTGAGGATCACGATCGGCATGATGACGAGCGCGAGCATCATGATGCAGCCCTGCACGAAGTCGGTGAGCGACACGGCGAGGAAGCCGCCGATCACCGTGTAGACCAGAACGACACCCAGCGTGAGGATGACCCCGGTCATGTAGCTGCCACCGAAGGCGCTGGCGAAGAGCTTGCCGCCGCCGACGAGACCCGACGCGGTGTAGACCGCGAAGAAGACCACGATGATCACCGCCGAAACCATCCGCAGCAAGGTCGCGTGGCTCGGGAAGCGATTGGCGAGGAAGCCGGGGATGGTCAGCGCGTTGTCATAACGCTCGGTCTGCTCGCGCAGGCGCGGCGCCACGACGATCCAGTTCACGAACGCACCGACGAAAAGGCCGATCCCGATCCAGCTTTGCGTCAGGCCCGACACGAAGAGCGCGCCCGGCAGCCCCAGAAGCAGCCAGCCCGACATGTCCGATGCGCCTGCCGAGAGAGCTGCAACCGCGGGGGGCAGGTTGCGCCCGCCCAGCATGTATTCCTCGGAACTCGACGTGGACTTGCGCCACGCGTAGACCCCAATGGCCAGCATCAGCACGAAATACAGTGCCAAGCTGATCCAGACTCCGATCTGCATTTTGTATCCTCCCTGTTACCGCATCTGCAAACTAGGGCAGATGCGCGCGTTTTCCCGTTTGGAGCGGACGATACAGGAGGACAAGAAGTCGAACCGACCAAAGTTTTTTCATTGGAAGGCCATTCGCCCAAAAATCTCGCCAATCATGGGAACAGAGCCCAATCATGTCATTTCAGGCAATTCACACGGAATTACGCAAATGAAAACGCCCGCGCGGTATGCGCGGGCGTTTCGAATTCCAATCCTAGGCGGATTAGCGACGCAGGCCGAGGCGCTCGATCAGCGACTGGTAACGTGCGACGTCTTTCGCCTTCAGGTAGTCGAGCAGCTTGCGGCGCTGCGCGACGAGCATCAGAAGACCACGACGCGAGTGGTTGTCTTTCTTGTGCTCTTTGAAGTGCTCGGTCAGGTTCGCGATGCGCTTGGTCAGGACTGCGACCTGAACTTCGGGGGAACCGGTGTCACCTTCTTTGGTGCCGTATTCCTTGATAAGCGCGTTCTTGTCTTCCACAGTGATCGACATCGGGATCTCCTTACATTGAGGGTTCGGGCGCAAGCCGGGATGTCGTCCAGCAAGGTCCATAGACTGTCCCTTTCGGAACAGATGCGCGCGTATAGACGCGAATCGGCCTGTTGAAAAGCCTTATTTCAAAGCACCTGCCGCCTGTTGCGCCGCGAATTGCTCGGGCGTGATGAGTGCGATGTCCTGCGCGCTCAACTCCGGCGCGTCGAGCACTTCGGCCAGCCGCATCCCATCGAGCAGGATCCACGCCGCACCGGAATGAACCTCCGAGGGCTCGACACTGATCTGCGGCGAGGCCGCGCCCCGCGGATCGTAGATCACGGCCAGCCGATCCTCGCCCGCCGTGTAATCGGCGATCGTTGCGGGCGTCGCCGGGTCGATCCAGTCGCTCAGCGCAAAGCTGTCGGGATCTTCGCCACCATGCAGCCAATCGCCGGAGCCGCCAAGGAGCACATCCTCCCCTGCCCCGCCATTGAGGGTATCGGCATCGGCCGCCCCCAGATCGCGCGTCTGCAGCGTGACGCCGCGCAGCAGATCGTTTCCTGCATTGCCATTCAACTCGTCGCGCCCGGCGTCCCCGGTCAGCGTGTCTGCGCCATCCGCTCCGACCATCGTATCGTCCCCAGTGCCGCCCGCGAGTGTATCGTCTCCCACGCCACCGACCAGCGTGTCGCCCCCCGCCTCACCAGAGAGCCGATCCGCCCCTGACCCACCGGAGAGGAAATCCGGATCCGCGCCACCTGCGAGCACATCCGCGCCGTCGCCGCCGATCAGCGTGTCCGCCCCCGCCTCTCCGCGCAGCGTATCGTTGCCGGCCGCCCCGAGAAGCTCGTCATCACCGCTGCCGCCAAGCAGGATGTCATCGCCACCATATCCATCGATCTGGTCATCGCCCGCCGCCCCCGCGATCGCATCGTCGGACGCATCACCCCAGGTCATGTAATCCTCCGGGCCGGGCGCTGGGGGATCGACCGGTACCGGCGAAGCCTCTCCGGCACTGACCAAGGTAAGAAGGTTGCCGTCACTCTTCATGGACGTGCCATCCGGATCACCCTGCGGCGGCTCATCCTCCTCATTGTCGGAGGAAACCACCATGAGACCCGCCGTGGCACCCGCCATCAGCAGACCCAGAAATCCCGACAGAAACAACATCTCGAGCACCCCTGTGAAGATGCGCGGACGTTACGGTCGCGGAGAAGAAATCCCTAGGACTTAAGCGTTAAATGCTTAACGATACGCTCACCCTTCCGGGGCGAACCACAGCTCGGGCTGATGTTCGTACGCGATGTAGAGCGGATGCCTCGGCGCGCCTGCCTTGGTCAGCCCGAGATGGTGCAGCGCCCGGCCACTGGCGCGCAGCAAGTCCTCTACTGCGGCGCCCCGTTGAAGATGCGCCCCATGCGCCCCCCAGGCACAGATGATCCGGTCTTCGGGACCGCTCGCCCAATCGAGGCTCTCGCGGATCGACGCATCATTCTCCGGACCGACCGGATCTTCCTGCGCCCGCATCACCTTCGGATCGGTTGCGCGATAGGCGAAGATATTGGTCACACGGAACGCCCCGAAACCCAGCGCCCGCGCGCGGCGCTCGCAGCGCTCCACCGTGGGATCGTTCTGCACTTCGGTCGCGGTCGAGGGGTTGAGCATGATGAAAAGCGCCCGGGGTTTGCTGTCGTCCCAGACCCGCGTCAGCAGGTAGCGGTAGTTCTCGCAATCCGAATAGACCGCGATGGAGGGGGCGTCGCCTTTTATATGCTCGCGGGTGATCATCTCTCGTCCTGACCGTTGCGTGTGTGGCAGAGGGCGGAGGCCTCCGGCGGGGATATTTGGATCAAGGGGAAGGGCGCGTCAAAGATTGAAGACGCGGCTCGGATGGACCTCGCCGGATTTGTAGATGCCGACGGCGAGCGGTTTGCCCTCATGGCTGACCCAGACTTCCTCGCCCCATTCGGCGTCACCCGGCAGCACCATGCCCGGATTGCCGTTCTTCAGCCGCACCGCGCCCTCGGGCGTGGCTTTCAGTTGCACCAGATCGTCAAGACCAAGTTCCACAGGCAGCAGTTTCGCATCGAGTTCGGGCGTCTTTGCCAGTTCGTCGATCTCCGCCAGCGTGATCCCGTCGCTCGCCTCGAAAGGCCCCGACCATTCGCGGCGCAGCCAGAGGACGTGGCCGAGACAGCCCAGCTTCTGCCCCAGATCGCGCGCGATGGAGCGCACATAGCCGCCCTTGCCGCAAACCAGTTCCAGCTCGACCGTATCGGCATCGGGCCGGCCCAGCATCACGAGGCTTTCGACATAGAGAGGCCGCGCGGCGAGTTCCATTTCCTCGCCCGCCCGGGCCAGGGCATAGGCGCGCTCGCCATCGACCTTCACCGCGGAGAATTGCGGCGGCACCTGTTCGATATCACCTTCGAAAGCGGTCAGCGCGGCGGCGATCTCTTCATCGGTGGGGCGCAGATCGGAGGTCTCGATCACCTCGCCCTCGGCATCGTCGGTCTTGGTCGCAGCCCCCAGCCGCACCTGAAACCGATAGCACTTCAGCGCATCGGTGATGAAAGGCACCGTCTTCGTGGCCTCGCCCAGCGCCACCGCCAGAACCCCGGTCGCCGCCGGGTCGAGCGTGCCCGCGTGGCCCGCCTTCTTGGCGCCCAGCGCCCAGCGCACCTTGTTCACCACCGAGGTGGAGGTGATGTCCGCGGGCTTGTCCACGATCAACCAGCCGGAAATGTCGCGACCCTTCTTGCGTGCCATGAGGCCTCCGTAGTCAACAGGGGCCGCCTGCTAGCCCAAGCGGCGCGAGCCGTCAATCTCCAGCAGCGGGGTCCGCGGGTGCGATCAGCGCCACGATCGGCCCCATCGGCAGGCCCATATCCTCGCGCCCCTGGCCGGGAATGGTCAGCCGAGATATCTTTCCGTCGAGATAGAGCGCGTTGGGCACCTGCATCTCGTCACGGAAGAAACGACCGAATTCGTGAAAGCTCACCGGCGCATCGGAGATCGCGAAATAGGCGGTCTTGCCATCGGCCGAGACACCCACCCCGTTGCGGATGTTCTTCGAGGTGCCGTCGGCGAGGAATTTCGGATGCAGCGCGCCGTCGATCACGAGCATCGGCCCCGATTGCGTCGCATAGGTGCAGTCCTTCGGGTCAGCGGCGAAGGCGCGCGATTCCGTCACCGAGAATGTCTCGCCGATGCAGAAGACACCATTTGGCAGCAGGCCGAAATTGCCCGGCCCTTCGGAGGTGACGATCGAATGCAGTTCCTTGCCGTTCTCGATGAACAGGCCCACCGGCTTGCGATCGGGATGGTACATCCCCGCATTCATCGCGAAGATAACGCGGTCGCCTTTGGGGACGACTTCGGAAAGCCGCTCGGGCGTTCCGATCAGATTGCCATCGGGATCGTCGAGGAACAGCTTCAGGTCCTGCCCGAGCTGCGCTTCGCAGACCGTGTAGGTCACGCCGTCGAAGCTGCGATCCGCGCAAGGAGCGTCGGCCAGCGCAGGCGTGGCCAGCAGCATCAGCGCGGCAGCATTAGTTGCGATCGTCTTCATCGTCTTCGTCATCGTCCCGCGCAGCGATATCGCGCTGCACCGTCTCGTCCGAAAACATACGGCGCGTCTCGTCCAGCCGGTCATAAGTCTCGTCCAGCCGGAAGCGCAGATCGGGGCTGTATTTCGCGGTCATTTCTTTGCCCAGCAGACGCCGCAGCTCGCCCTTGTTGCGCGCGAGCGCCGCGATCAGCTCTTTGCCGCCTTCCCCGCCCAAGGGCGTGACATAGGCGGTCGCGACCTTCAGGTCTGGAGAGCAGCGCACTTCGCCCACCGTCACCGAGAAGCGGCTGAGATCGGGATCATGCACGTCGCCGCGCATCAGGAGGTCCGACAGCGTGCGTCGGATCAACTCGCCCATGCGAAGCTGACGTTGCGAGGGGCCATCGCCCGAGGAGAAACGGTTCTTTGCCATGGCGCTCACATAGGGCGTCTGCGGGTTTTGCGCAACGGGGGCTTTGCCAAGCGCGCCTGCGCAAGCTAGATAGCGCGAAACCGCGAAGGAGAAAGACATGAGCGACCTGCCGGGCATCGTGATCACCGGGGCGTCGGGCCGGATGGGCCAGATGCTGATCCGCACCGTGAGCGAGAGCGACAAGGCGCGCCTTGTGGGCGCCGTCGAACGCACGGGCCACGACTGGGTCGGACAGGATCTGGGCGAGGCGATGGGCGGCGCACCGAACGGCGTGATCGTGACCGACGATCCGCTGGAGGCGTTTTCCGGGGCGCAGGCCGTGATCGACTTCACCGCGCCTGCCGCCACCCGCGAATTCGCCAAGATCGCGGCGCAGGCACGCCTGACCCATGTGATCGGCACGACCGGCATGGATGACGATGACATCGCGGCGCTCAAGCCATGCGCGCGCCATGCCGTGATCGTGCGGGCGGGGAACATGAGCCTCGGGGTGAACCTGCTCACCCAGCTGACGAAGAAAGTCGCACAGGCGCTCGATGCCGACTGGGATATCGAGGTGATCGAAGCCCATCACAACAAGAAGGTCGACGCACCCTCTGGCACCGCGCTGATGCTGGGCGAGGCGGCGGCGGAAGGCCGTGGCGTCTCGCTCGAAGACAATCGCGAGTCGGGCCGCGACGGTATCACCGGCGCACGCAAGCATGGCGCGATCGGCTTCTCGGCCATTCGAGGCGGCGATATCGTGGGCGAGCATGACGTGCTGTTTGCCGGCATGGGCGAGCGGATCATCCTGCGCCATGTCGCGACCGATCGGGCCATCTTCGCGCGCGGCGCGCTCAAGGCCGCGCTCTGGGGTCAGGACAAGCGCCCCGGCGAATACGACATGCTCGACGTGCTGGGGCTCTGAGTCACAGCAGTTTCGGATTGGCTCAAATATCCTGGGGGTGAGGCGCAACGCGCCGAGGGGGCGACGCCCCCTGCCCCGGCATCAAAGGGCGCCGCGATCAGAAGTCGATCGCGAGGCCCTTCTTCTCCCAATCGCCGTAGCGCACGGGCTCGGGTCCGTCGCGACCGCCAAGCTCGGTCGGCAGTTCCGCCGCCTGCGCGTTCTTGCGGCGCTCCTCGGCTTCGGCGAGCGCGCGCAGGGCTGCGGGCGGCAAGTCGCGCTTATCTTCGGGCTTATCGGACATGGCGCGTCCTTTCTTGTCTGTGGATCGGGGCATGATATAGGCCTGCGCTTAAGCCGCAACAAGCCAGGAAGCCGCAGCCCATGTCCAGACCCGACCCCGCGCGCCGCGCAGCCCTTGGCCTGATCGTGGGCGTTCTCGAGGATCGCGAAAGCCTCTCCGAGCAAATCGGCGCGGAAGCGCTCGACGGGCTGGAGCCTGCGCAACGCGCTCGCGCCCAGCGCCTCGCGACGACGACGCTGCGCCATCTGGGCCGCGCCGACCGGATTCTCAAACCGCATCTGCGCCGTCGCACGCCGACGGACGTGATGGCGATCCTGCGGCTGGCCACGGTCGAGCTGCTGGAGGAAAAGCAAGCCCCGCATGGCGTCGTCGATGCCGCCGTGACGCTGGTGAAATCGGCCGGACCGAAGTTGCAGAGCTTCTCGGGACTGGTGAATGCCGTGCTGCGCAAGGTCTCCGAGGAGGGCGATAAATGGGCCACGACGCCTGCGCCCGAAATGCCGGGCTGGCTGCGCGGGCGCGTCATGTCGTCCTTCGGCAAGAAGGCCGCGCAGGCGATGGAAGTCGCGCATCTGGCCGGTGCGCCGCTCGACCTGAGCGTGAAGGACGATGCCGCAGGATGGGCCGAGACACTGGGCGCGACGCTTCTGCCCACTGGGTCGCTGCGGCTGACCGATCCGGGCAAAGTGTCCGAGCTAGCCGGTTTCGAAGACGGCGCGTGGTGGGTGCAGGATGCCGCCGCCGCGCTGCCCGCGAAGCTGCTCGCTCCGGCATCTGGTGCGCACGTCCTCGACCTTTGTGCAGCACCCGGGGGCAAAACGCTGCAACTCGCCGCGATGGGGGCCGATGTTACCGCGCTCGATATTTCCGAGGCGCGGCTGGAGCGGCTCGCGGAGAACCTCGACCGGACGCAGATGGAGGCCGAGATCGTCGCCGCCGACGCGCTCGAATGGGAGCCGGATGCGCCTTTCGACGCGATCCTGCTCGATGCGCCCTGCTCGGCCACCGGCACGATCCGCCGCCATCCCGACCTGCCCTTCATCAAGGACGGCACCTCGATCAAGCCGCTCTTCGCGCTTCAGGAACAACTCCTCGACCGCGCGCTGCAATGGCTCAAACCCGGCGGCATGCTGGTCTATGCGACCTGCTCGCTTCTGCCCGAAGAGGGTGAGGCGCAGATCAAGGCGGCGCTCACCCGGCATCCGGACCTCACCGTGATCCGCCCCGATCTGCCCGGCGTCGATCCCGCGTGGATCACCGAGGAAGGCGGGCTGCGCCTGCGGCCCGATTTCTGGCCTGATCTCGGGGGGATGGACGGATTCTACATGGCGCGACTGCAACGCTCTGCGTGAACTGGCACCGCAGGCGGTGACAGCGCGCCTGCCTCCCAGTAACGTGACCGCATTCCCCGACAGAAGGGCATGCAAGCGGCGACGGAATGGGCAAGGACAGAACCCGATCATCGGCAAAATTCGGCATGGCGCTGAACCGGCTCGCTGCTGCGCGCGCGGGCCGTGCGCAAACCGTGACCGGCTTCGTCAGCCAGCCGGAACCGCGCACGATCGGCTCTTATGCCAAGGGGCGGCAACTCGTTCAGGGCAATTTCCTGTTCGCCGGCTTCCTGATCGAAGGCCCGGGGGTCAACATCTGGGATCTGCCGATGCCTGACCCCGCGTTCGAGGATGCGCTTCACGGTTGCGGTTGGCTGGACGATCTCGCCGCGCTGGGCACCCGCGAGGCCCGGATCCGTGCGCAGGATTGGGTCTTCGGCTGGATCGACCGCTTCGGCGACGGCAAAGGGCCGGGCTGGACGCCCGATCTGACCGGGCGCCGCCTGATCCGCTGGATCAACCACGCGGTCCTGCTTCTGAACGGGCGCGAGCGCGTGGATGCCGACCGCTTCTTCCACGCCTTGGGCAAGCAGACGATCTTCCTTTCGAAGCGCTGGTCCGGCGCGGTGCAGGGGCTGCCCCGGTTCGAGGCGCTGACCGGTCTCGTCTATGCGGGACTTGCGCTGACCGGGATGGAGCGGCACGCCGCCCCCGCGCTCGAGGCGCTGTCGCGCGATTGCGCGCAGGAAATCGACGCGGAGGGCGGGATCGCCAGCCGGAACCCCGAGGAACTGCTCGAGATCCTGACGCTTCTCAACTGGGCAGCCGAGGCATTGGAAACGGCGGGGCGCACGCCGCCGGGTCCGCTCCTCGATGCGATCGCTCGGATTGCGCCCACCCTACGCGCACTGCGCCACTCCGATGGGGCGCTGGCGCGGTTTCACGGCGGCGGACGCGGCCCCGAAGGACGTCTCGACGCAGCGCTTTCGGCGACCGGCATCCGCAGCGTGCGGCGCGAACCGATCGCGATGGGCTATGTGCGAATGCAGGGGGGGCGCGGCTCTCTCATCATCGACGCGGCGCGACCTCCGCAGGGCGAGGCCTCGGCCAATGCCCATGCGTCGACGCTGGCCTTCGAGCTGACCTCCGGTCGTCGCCCGCTGATCGTCAATTGCGGCTCGGGCGCGCAGTTCGGCGCGGATTGGCACCGGGCGGGCCGGGCCACCGCCAGCCATTCGACCCTCTCGATCCGCGGCTATTCCTCGTCGCGCCTCGGCCCCGAGCGCCTCTTCGGACGGGCACCGCGCGCCTTTCTCGACAAGACGCCGAAAAACGTCTGGTTCAAGCCCGACGACCTGTCCGAGACCGGGATGATCTTCGGCCATGACGGCTATGCCGAGACCCACGGCATGTCGCATATCCGCGAGCTGGACCTCTCCGTCGACGGGCGCGAATTGCGCGGGCGCGACACGCTGGGCGCGATGACGCCTCAGGATATCGAGCGCTTCGACCAGATCTTCGAGCGTGAAGGCCTGCGCGGCATTCCCTTCGACATCCGCTTTCACCTGCATCCCGATTGCGACGCGGCACTCGATCTCGGTGGCACCGCCGTTTCGGTCGCGCTGCGCACCGGGGAAATCTGGATTTTCCGCCATGACGGGGTCGCCGATCTGGCATTGGAACCCTCGGTTTACCTGGAAAAAGGGCGCATTCGCCCGCGTCCTGCACAACAGATCGTGCTTTCCAGCAAGGTTCTGGACCGGGCCTGCCAGATTGGCTGGACCTTTTCGCAAGCACGCGATAACCCCTCGGCCATCGACGCGCCCTGACCTTGGGGCAAATCCCCCAAGGATGGCCGGGCGCCCCTGACCTGAGCCTTGCGAGGAGCTGCCCGTGACCCGCCCGATCCCCCTGACCCGTGCGCTGATTTCCGTTTCCGACAAGACCGGACTGGTCGAATTCGCCCAAGCGCTTGCTGCGCGCGGTGTGGAACTGCTATCCACCGGCGGCACCGCCAAAACCCTGCGCGAAGCTGGCCTCAGCGTGCGCGACGTGGCCGATCTGACGGGCTTCCCGGAGATGATGGACGGTCGCGTTAAGACGCTCCACCCGAAAGTGCATGGCGGCCTGCTGGCGCTGCGCGACAACGAAGAACACCTCGCCGCGATGGAAGCGCATCAGATCGAGGCGATCGACCTGCTGGTGGTGAACCTCTACCCGTTCGAGGAAACCGTGGCGAAAGGCGCCGATTACGACACCTGCATCGAGAACATTGATATCGGCGGCCCGGCGATGATCCGGGCTGCGGCGAAGAACCACGCGTTTGTCTCGACCGTCGTGGATGTCGAAGATTACGCCGCCGTGCTGGAAGAGCTCGACGCGAATGATGGCGCGACCTCCTACCCGTTCCGCCAGCGCCTCGCCCAGATCGCCTATGCGCGCACCGCGGCCTATGATGCCGCCGTCTCGACCTGGATGGCCGGCGCCATCGGCGAGCAGACCCCGCGCCGCCGCGCTTTCGCGGGTACGCTCGCCCAAACGCTGCGCTATGGCGAAAACCCGCACCAGTCGGCGGCCTTCTACCTCGACGGTACGAACCGGCCCGGCGTCGCGACCGCGAAGCAGCTGCAGGGCAAGGAACTGAGCTACAACAACATCAACGACACCGATGCCGCCTACGAGCTGGTCTCGGAATTCGGCACCGAGAAGCCCGCCGTCGCGATCATCAAGCATGCCAATCCCTGCGGTGTGGCGACCGGCGAGACCGTGATCGAGGCCTATAAGCGAGCCTTCGACTGCGATCGCACCTCGGCCTTCGGCGGCATCATCGCGCTGAACCAGACGCTCGACGCGGCAACCGCCGAAGAGATCACCAAGATTTTCTCCGAAGTCATCATTGCGCCCTCGGTGGACGAGGCGGCGAAAGAGGTTATCGCGAAGAAGAAGAATGTGCGCCTTCTCGAAACCGGTGGCCTGCCCGACATCACCGCACCGATCACGACCTATCGTCAGGTCGCGGGCGGTTTCCTCGTACAGGACAAGGACAACGGCGTGATCTCGCTGGACGATCTGAAAGTGGTGACCGAGCGCCAGCCCTCCGAGCAGGAGCTGAAAGACCTTCTGTTCGCGTGGAAAGTCGCGAAACACGTCAAGTCGAACGCGATCATCTACGTCAAGGACGGCGCGACCGTCGGCGTGGGCGCAGGCCAGATGAGCCGCGTCGACTCGACCCGGATCGCGGCGCGCAAAGCGGAAGACATGATGGAAGCCGCTGGTCTGAGCGTGACTCCCACCAAGGGGTCAGTCGTGGCCTCGGACGCCTTCTTCCCCTTCGCCGACGGCCTGATCACCGCGGCTGAGGCAGGCGCCACCGCGATCATCCAGCCCGGCGGCTCGATGCGCGATCAGGAAGTGATCGACGCGGCGAACGAGCGTGGTCTCGCGATGGTCTTCACCGGAATGCGCCATTTCCGCCACTGATCCGCCCGTATCTTTGCGTAGCCCGGTGGATGCCGGGCTGCACCTTCTGGCATGAAGACGTGACGAGAAACAAACGAGGGCCAGATGCGGCTAGCAGCGAAAGTGACAGCGGGCGTCCTGCTCCTCGACCAGGTGTCGAAATATATCGTGGTGCAGGGGATGCATCTCGACCAGCGCGGCGCGATCGACGTGGTGCCGCCCTACCTCAACTTTCGCATGGCATGGAATCGCGGCGTCAATTTCGGCCTGTTCTCCGGCGAAACCGACTGGATGCGCTGGGTGCTGATTGTCGTCGCGCTGGTGATTTCGCTCTGGGTCTGGGTCTGGATCGCGCGTGAGCCGCATTCGCGCCGGGTGAATATCTCGGCCGGGCTGCTGGTCGGTGGCGCGCTCGGAAACGTCGTCGACCGGCTCGTTTACGGCGCGGTGGCGGATTTTCTCAACATGTCGCTACCGGGTTGGGAGAACCCCTATTCTTTCAACGTGGCAGATGTGGCGATTTTCCTCGGCGCTGTCGGTCTGGTGCTGTTCACCGGCAAGGACCATCGCCCCAACGAAGGCTAGCCTGTTTTTCGCAGGTGACGACGCTCCAATGTTGCGTTAAGACGGGGGCGGAACTGGCAAGGGAGTGGTTCATGCAGGCGAAGATCGGCACGCTCGGACTCGCGTTTACAGCGGTACTGACGCTGGCTGCCTGCGGCAATTCCCGCGACCCCAGCCTGATGAATCTGCGATCTTCGCACCAAGGCCCGGACGAATTCGGCGTAATTCCGACGAAGCCGTTGGAGATGCCGGAGAATCTGGATGCCCTGCCGCCGCCCACGCCGGGCGGCGCGAACATCACCGATCCCACGCCCGAAGCTGATGCCGTCGCCGCCCTTGGTGGCAATCCGCGCCGCCTCGATCGGAACGGCCAGGTGCCGACGTCGGATCGGGCGCTCGTCTCCGCGGCTTCGCGTTACGGCAGCCAGGCGGGCATCCGCCAGACCCTCGCCGCCGAAGATTACCAGTGGCGCAAGGATCACGACGGTCGCCTGCTCGAACGTCTGTTCCAGGTTTCGGTCTACTACAAAGCCTACAAGCCGATGGAGCTCGACCAGTCGGCAGAGCTCGAGCGCTGGCGCCGTCTCGGCGTCGTCACCCCGGGCGCCCCGCCCTCGGGTGAAGCGCAGCAAGCGGTCAAGTAATCCGGAAAATCATCACGAGAACGTCACCGGCGTTTGCACGCGAAGCGAGAGTGCTTATCTTCGCCGAAACTGTGTCTTGTGAGGAGTTGGGCATTGCGTGCATTCCTGTTCGCCCTGCTGACATTGGCAGGTCTGAGCCCGGCGGTGGCCGGTGACGTCTCTACTTTCGAGTTGGAAAACGGCCTGAAAGGCGTCGTGATCGAAGATCACCGCGCGCCCGTCGTGGTCCATATGGTCTGGTACAAAGCCGGATCGGCCGACGAGAAGCGCGGCAAATCCGGCATCGCGCATTACCTTGAACACCTGATGTTCAAGGGCACCGACACCATGGCCCCCGGCGAGCTGTCGAAGACGGTCGCCGCCAATGGCGGTTCGGACAACGCCTTCACCAGCTTCGATTACACCGCCTATTTCCAGCGCATCGCCGCGGACCGACTGCCGCTGGTGATGAAGATGGAAGCGGACCGGATGCGCAATCTGCGTATCTCGCCCGACGACGCGAAGACCGAGCTGCAGGTGATCCTGGAAGAGCGTGCGCAGCGTACCGATTCCAACCCGCAGGCGCTGTTCAACGAACAGGAGCGCGCCGCCCAGTTCCTCAACTCGCCCTATGGCACGCCGGTCATCGGCTGGCGCAAGGAAATGGAAGGCCTGACCCGGCAGGACGCGCTCAAGTGGTATCACGAATATTACGCGCCCAATAACGCGGTACTCGTGGTCGCGGGCGATGTGAAGCCCGACGAGGTGAAGGCGCTCGCCGAGAAGTATTACGGCAAGCTGAAACCGACCGAGGACCTGTCGCCCCGCGCCCGCCCGCAAGAGCCGCCGCAACGCGCCGCGCGCCACCTGACCTTCGAGGACGCCCGCGTCGCCCAGCCCTATCTGGTCCGCACCTATCTCGCCCCCGAGCGCAATCCGGGCGATCAGAAGCGCGCGGCCGCCCTGACCGTTCTGTCGGAGATTCTCGGTGGCAATCAGGCGACCTCCGTACTTGGCCGAAAGCTGATCTACGGCGACGGCACCGCGATCTACGCGTCGAGCTATTATGACGGCATGTCGATCGACCCGACGACGTTCAACCTCTCGGTCATGCCTGCCAAGGATGTGAGCCTCCCCGAGGCCGAAAAGGCGCTCGACAAGGCGCTGGCGCAATTTCTGAAGGAAGGCATCGACCCGGAGCAATTTGCCCGCATCAAGACGCAGGTGAAGGCCTCCGAGATCTATTCGCGCGACAACACGCAGGGCCTCGCACGGCGCTATGGCGAAGCACTGGCCTCGGGCTTCACGGTGAAGGATGTCGAGGACTGGCCGGACGTTCTGATGTCGGTGACCGAGGAGGACGTGATGGCCGCGGCCCGCGATCTGTTCCAGAACAAGTCCTCGGTGACGGGCTATGCCAAGCGTCCCGATGACGCCCCCGCCGAGACTGCGGCCCCCGCCGCGCCGCCCGTGACCGCGCAGGAGATCACGCAATGATCCATACCCGTTTCCCGATCACCGCGCGCCTCGTGATGGCGTCGCTCTTCGCCTTCGTGCTGGCGCTGCCCGCCCGTGCGATCGACATTCAGCAGGTCACCTCGCCCGGCGGCATCAAGGCGTGGCTGGTGGAGAACCACGACATCCCCTTCACCGCGCTCGACATCGCCTTCCGGGGCGGGGCGAGCCTCGATGCCAAAGGCAAGCGCGGCGCGATCAACCTGATGACCGCCACGCTCGAAGAAGGCGCGGGAGAGAAGAACTCGCAGCAATTCGCCGAGGCCGAGGAAGCACTGGCCGCACAGTTCGGCTTCGATGTGGGCGACGACTCGCTCGACATCTCGGCCCGGATGCTGACCGAGAACCGCGACAAATCCGTCGATCTTCTGCGCGAGGCGCTGGTCAATCCGCGTTTCGATCAAAGCGCAATCGAACGCGTGCGCCAGCAGGTGCTCGCCGTGATCGCGTCGAGCAAACAGGACCCGAACGACATCGCGGGCGAGAAATTCCGCGAGATCACCTATGGCGATCATCCCTATGGTAGCTCGCTCAACGGCACCACCGAGAGCGTGAAGGGCCTGACGCGCGAGGACCTGTTCGAGGCCAAGGACCGTGTGATGACCCGCGATCACATGGTGGTCTCCGCAGTGGGCGACATCACCCCGGAAGAACTCGGGCCGATGCTCGACAAGCTGCTGGGCGATCTGCCCGCCAAGGGCGCCGACATGCCACCCCCCGCGGATCCGAGCTTCAAGGGCGGCGTGACCACGGTCGATTTCGACAGCCCGCAATCGGTGGTGATGTTCGGCCAGAAGGGGATCGGGCTGAAAGACCCCGATTTCTTCGCGGCCTATGTCCTCAACCAGATCCTCGGCGCGGGCGGGTTCTCGTCGCGCCTGATGGACGAGGTGCGCGAGAAACGCGGCCTGACCTATGGCATCGCCTCCTATATCGTCGACAAGGATCTGGCGAAGACTTGGCAGGGCAGCTTTGCCTCCGCCAATGAGAAGGTCGCAGAGGCGATCTCGGTCGTGAAAGAACAGTGGAAGAAAGCGGCGACCGGCAAGGTCACCGACAAGGAGCTGGAGGACGCCAAGACCTACCTCACCGGTGCCTATCCGCTGCGTTTCGACGGCAATGGCACGATCGCGGGCATTCTCACGGGGATGCAGCTCAACGACATGGCGCCGAGCTATATCGACACCCGCAACGACAAGGTGAACGCGGTCACGAAGGAGGATATCCAGCGCGTGGCCAAGCGCATCCTGAACCCCGACAACCTCACCTTCGTGGTCGTCGGACGCCCGCAGGGCCTGAACTGATTTCGCTGGGGATAGCTGGCGCGAATCTCTTTAGATGAGCGCCGCGCCATGCTATCCCTAGTGGAATGAACCAGCACAACCGCAATATCGGCGCGTCTGAGCGTCCCGTGATCCGGCAGCTCGATGACGCTGCGGCAAACCGCATCGCGGCAGGCGAAGTGGTCGAACGTCCGGCATCGGCGGTGAAGGAGCTGGTGGAGAACGCACTGGATGCAGGCGCCTCGCGGGTCGCGGTGGAATATTGCGATGGCGGCAAGACGCTGATCCGCGTGACCGATGACGGCTGCGGGATGACCGCCGAGGATCTGCCGCTGGCGCTCTCGCGCCATGCCACCTCGAAGATCGACGGCTCGGATCTTCTGAACATCCACACTTTCGGCTTTCGCGGCGAGGCGCTGCCCTCGCTCGGCGCGGTCGGACGGCTGACGATCACCTCGCGTGTCGATGGTCTCGACGCCTTCCAGATCAGCGTGGCGGGCGGCCAGATCGGGCCGGTGAAACCGGCGGCGCTAAACCGGGGCACCGTGGTCGAACTGCGCGACCTGTTCTTCGCCACGCCCGCACGTCTGAAATTCATGCGCACCGACCGGGCCGAGGCGCAGGCGATCGCCGATGTGATGAAACGGCTGGCGATGGCGGAGCCCTATGTCAGCTTCACCCTCACCGATGTGTCCAACGGCAAATCGCGCGAGATTTTCCGCGCCGATGGCGAGCAGGGCGAATTGTTCGACGCGCTGTCCGAGCGTCTGGCCCGGGTGATCGGGCGGGCCTTTTCGGACAACGCGGTGAAGATCGACGCCGAGCGCGAAGATATCCGTCTGACCGGTTATGCCGCGCTGCCCACCTATTCGCGCGGCGCGGCGGTGGAGCAGTTCCTCTTCGTCAATGGTCGCCCGGTCCGCGACAAGCAGCTGACCGGGGCGCTGCGCGCGGCCTACATGGATTTCCTCAGCCGCGAGCGTCACCCCGCCGCCTGCCTGTTCCTGACCTGCGAGCCCGAGCGCGTCGACGTCAACGTCCACCCCGCAAAGGCCGAGGTCCGCTTCCGCGAGGCCGCGACCGTGCGCGGGCTGATCGTGACGGGGCTGCGCCATGCGCTGGCGCAAGCGGGGCATCGGGCGTCCTCTACCGTCTCGGATGCGACTCTCGGCGCGATGCGCCCCGAACCGACCGCCGATCAGCCGCCGCGCATTTACCAGATGGATCGCCCGAGCCTTGGCGCGATGCGGTCGTCCTACTCCGCGCAGGCGCCGCTGCCCGATCCGGCCTATCAGCCCCCATCCTACCCGCAGCCATCCTTCCAGGAGGTCCCTGCGCCCAGCTTCAACTATGCGCCCTCGGCGCGGGCCGAGGCCCCGGCCCCCGCAGAGCCCGCGCTGACCGAAAAGCCCTTGGGGGCTGCCCGCGCGCAGGTGCATGAGAATTACATCATCGCCCAGACCGAGCGCGGCATCGTCATCGTCGATCAGCACGCGGCGCATGAGCGGCTGGTCTATGAGAAGCTGAAGGGCCAGATGGCCGAGAACGGCGTGCCCGCGCAGGCGCTATTGATCCCCGAGATTGTGGAGCTTTCCCAAGGCGACGCCGCGCTGCTCCTGGAACATGCCGACGCGCTTTCCCACCTTGGGCTGACCATCGAACCCTTCGGCGGCAGCGCGATTGCGGTGCGCGAGACCCCTGCCGTTCTGGGCGAAATCAATGCCGAGGGGCTGCTGCGCGACGTGCTCGACGAGCTGTCCGATCTGGGCGACAGCCAGTTGGTGCAGGCCAAGATCGAAGCGGTACTCAGCCGCATGGCGTGCCACGGCTCGATCCGCTCGGGCCGCCAGATGCGCGCCGACGAGATGAACGCGCTGCTGCGCCAGATGGAGGCCACCTCCCATTCCGGCCAATGCAACCATGGACGTCCGACATATGTCGAACTGAAGCTCAGCGATATTGAAAGACTGTTTGGCCGCACATGATCCAGCTCGGTTCCCTCACGCTCGACCTCAACGATCCCGTGGTTCAGGCTCTGATCGGCGCAGTCGTCGTCGCGCTGACCTTCGCCGGGCTGTGGCTGTCTGCGCGCAAGCGCGCGGCGGAACTGGATGCCGATCTGGCCGAGGCCGAACCTTATCGCGAAGAGGCCCAGAACCTGCGCGAGGCGCTCGCTGCCTCTGAAGCTGCGGCAGAACGTCTGCACGAGGTCGAGGCCACGCTGGAGCGTACGCGAAACGCGCTCAACGACGAATACCGGGCGCGCGTTGCCAAGTCCGAGGCTTATGAGAGCCTGCAGCGCGAACATGCGGCGCGCCTCGAAGAATTGCGCGGCATGAAGAAGGAGATCGAGGATCGGTTCTCCTCGGTCGCCTCCGGCGTGCTGCAGAAGAACTCCGAGGCTTTCCTGTCGCTCGTCTCGGAACGGTTCAAGACCCATGAGAAGACCGCGCAGGAGGAACTCGACCGCCGCCGCGACGCGATCGAGCATCTGGTGAAGCCGCTCAACACCCGGCTCAACGAATTTGGCGAGCAGATTCAGTCGATCGAGAAGGCCCGCAACGAGGCTTACGGCGCGATCCATGCGCAGGTGAAGACGCTGGCCCAAGGGCAAGCGCATCTGGGGCAGGAGACCCGCAAGCTTGTGCAGGCGCTGCGGGCGCCGAAGACGCGGGGGCGGTGGGGCGAAATGCAGCTGCGGCAGGTCTTCGAGATGGCGGGGATGTCCGAGAACGTGGATTTCCACCTTGAGCAGCATTTCCAGACCGATGCAGGCGCGCGCCGCCCCGATGCGATCGTGCATATCCCCGGCGGCAAGAGCATCGTGATCGACGCCAAGACCCCGCTCGAGGCTTATCTCGATGCGCTGGAGGCGGAGACCCCGGAACTGCAGAACGCGGCCATCACCCGCCACGCGCAGCAGGTGCGTCAGCATGTGAAGCTGCTGTCCTCGAAATCCTATCAGGACCAGCTGCACGAGACGCCCGATTTCGTCGTCATGTTCATCCCCGGCGAGACCTTCGTGGCCGCCGCCGCCGAGGCCGATCCGGGCCTTATCGAATACGCGTTCGAGAACAAGGTGCTGATCGCCTCGCCGACGACGCTGATGGCGCTGGTGAAAGCCATCGCCTATGGCTGGCAGCAGGAGAAGATGGCCCGCAACGCCATTGAAGTGCAGAAGACCGCCAAGGATCTCTACGAGCGGATCAAGACCTTCGGCGGCCATGTCGAATCCGTCGGCAAGGCGCTGACCCGCTCGGTCGAGAGCTACAACAAGGCGGTGGGCTCGCTGGAAAGCCGCGTGCTGCCTTCCGCCCGCCGCTTCGAACAGATGGGCGTCGTGCCCGATGGCGGCACGCTGGAGACGCCCGCGCTGGTCGACAGCCATCCGCGCGCGGTCTCCGCCCCGGCGCTCGTGCAAGAGGAAGACTGACACCTATTGCCGCTTGCGCAAAAGAGGGCGGAGGCGCAAACTCAAGCCTCAGGAGGGATACATGCTCACCATCAGCCCCGCCAAAATCGCCCATGTCATCATCCGCGCCCGCAAGTTCGACGCGGGCGTGCCCGGCTCCGGCCAAGCCCGTGAGCTGCGTGCCTTCATCGCCGCGCTGAACGAGGATGAGCAAGCAGGTCTGACTGCGGTGATGTGGGTCGGGCGCGACACTTATGACGCGTCGGAACTGGATGAGGCGATCGCCACCGCCAAGGCCGAGGCCACCGCGCCCACCGAAGATTACCTGCTGGGCAATCCGATGCTGGCCGATCATCTCGAAGACGGGCTGAATGCGCTTGGTATCTCGCTCGAAGAGGCCGAGGAAGACATCTACCCCACGGTCTGAGCCGCGCATCCCAAGCGCCGGACAAGGAAAAGGCGGCCCCCGCAGGAGCCGCCTTCCTCATTTCCAACCTTGGCGCGCGTCACGCAGCCCATGCCGCGCGAAACGCTTCAGTTCAGGCCACCAGTCGGTAGCCGCCCGATTCCGTCACCAGCAGGCGTGCATTCGAGGGATCGGGCTCGATCTTCTGACGCAGGCGATAGATATGCGTCTCAAGCGTGTGGGTGGTGACACCCGCATTATAGCCCCAGACCTCGTGCAGCAGCACGTCGCGCGGCACCACGCCGTCGGTCGCGCGATAGAGGAACTTGAGAATATTGGTTTCCTTCTCGGTCAGACGCACCTTGCGGTCCTTGTCGTCGACCAGCATCTTCATCGCGGGCTTGAACGTATACGGGCCGAGCTGGAATACGGCGTCTTCGGACTGTTCATGGGTGCGAAGCTGGGCGCGCAGACGGGCCAGAAGCACCGGGAACTTGAAAGGCTTGGTGACGTAGTCGTTGGCGCCGGAGTCGAGGCCGAGGATCGTATCGGCGTCGGTGTCATGCCCGGTGAGCATCACGATCGGACATTTCACACCGCTTTTGCGCAGCTTCTTGCACAGTTCACGGCCATCGGTGTCGGGAAGGCCCACATCCAGAACGACGAGGTCGTAAAGCGTCGATTTCGCCTTATCTACCGCTTCGTGACCATTGCTGGCCTCGAACACCTCGAAATCATCGGTCGCGACGAGCTGCTCGGCGAGCGCCTCGCGCAGATCGTTGTCATCGTCAACCAAAAGGACCTTCTTCAATGATGCCATGTCCTGAGCCTCCATTTGCGTTTGACGAATAGCTGTTGCCCTTTCACAGCGATGGCAAGGGTGGTGAAACCTATCTCACGCTGACGTGTCGAATCACCGGCAGATATTTCAATTTGTTACAGTCGAGGCTATCTCAGAGCGCATGACCGGTACCTATTCCCTCGGGCCGAGCCCGGCTGAACGACTGAATCGCGCCCGCGCCGATCTGCGCATGGGGCTGCCCGTCTTGCTGTCAGATCACCTCGCGGTGGCGGTCGAAACGCTCTCGCCCGAGCGGCTAGCGGCGTTGCGCGCGCTGGGGCCGTTGACGCTGGTGCTGACCGCGCGCCGGGCCGAGACGCTAAAAGCCCGGGTCTATGACGCCGATATCGCCCGGATCGAAGTACCTGCAGACGCCGATCTGCTCTGGCTGCGCGCGCTCGCCGATCCGGCAGACGATCTGCGCGTGCCGATGAAAGGCCCGCTCAAGGCCCTTCGCGGCGGCGATGCGGATCTCTCCCGTGCCGCTATCCGGCTGGCAAAGTCCGCTCAGCTTCTGCCCGCAGCGCTGATGGTCGCAGCGCCCGACCCCACGCCGACGGATCTGACCTGCATCACCGCCGAAGAGGCGCTCGCCGCTGCCGACATCCCGCAGGCTTTCGCCCCGGTCTCTGCCGCGCGCGTGCCGATGCGCGCCGCCGAAGCGGGGCGCCTGCATATCTTCCGCCCCGACAATGGCGCCGAGGAGCATTACGCGATCGAGATCGGTCGCCCCGATCGCTCGAAACCGGTTCTCGCACGGCTGCATTCGGCCTGTTTCACCGGCGACGTTCTGGGCTCTCTGAAATGCGATTGCGGCCCGCAGCTGGACGCGGCGCTGACGCTGATGGGCCATGAGGGCGCGGGCATCCTGCTCTATCTCAATCAGGAGGGGCGCGGGATCGGGCTTGCCAACAAGATGCGCGCCTATTCGCTGCAAGATCAGGGATTCGACACGGTGGAGGCGAACCACCGCCTCGGCTTCGAGGATGACGAGCGCGATTTCCGGATCGGCGCGGCGCTGCTGCGCAAGCTCGGGTTTTCGCAGGTGCGGCTGCTGACCAACAACCCCGCCAAGGTTGCGATGCTGGAGGCCAACGGCATCGACGTGACCGAGCGCGTGCCGCTGAAGGTCGGCATGAGCCGCCATAACGAAAACTACCTCGCCACCAAGGCGGCGAAATCGGGGCATATCCTGTGATGCACCTGACGCCCACCGGCCTGCTGTTTCGCGGCCGCCGTTTCCCGGTCGAGATCGGCCGCGGCGGCATCACCGGCAGCAAGCAGGAGGGCGACGGCGCGACCCCCTCGGGGCGGCTGCATATCCTGCGGATGTTTTACCGCGCGGATCGAATCTTAGCGCCTCAGGACTGGGCCGAACCGATCGGGCCGCGCGATCTGTGGTGCGACGCCTCCGGGGATTCGGCTTATAACCAATTGGTTCGCGCCCCCTACCCCGCCTCGCATGAAGCGATGCGGCGCGCCGATCCGCTTTACGACATCGTACTGGTCACCGATTGGAACTATCCGCAGGCGCAGGCGGGCAAAGGCTCGGCCATCTTCCTGCATCAGCGCCGCCGCGCGGGCTACCCTACCGCAGGCTGCCTCGCCTTCCGCCGGGACCACCTGATCTGGATCGCGCGGCATGTTGCACCGGGCGAACCGCTCGACATTCCAATTCGGCTTGGAGGAAATATCCTCCGGGGGTCCGGGGGCGGAAAGCCCCCGGCGCTCGACGCCCGGGACAAAGCTTAGGAATAGTCGCGCGCGCCGAAGATTGCCGAACCCACGCGCACATGGGTTGCGCCCGCCGCGATCGCTTTCTCGAAATCCGAGCTCATCCCCATCGAGAGACCGTCGAGCCCGTTGCGCCCGGCCATCTCGGCCAGCATCGCGAAATGCGGCGCAGGGTCTTCGGATTCGGGCGGGATGCACATCAGCCCGACGACCGGAAGATCCTTCGCCCGCATGTCCGCGACGAAAGCGTCGACATCATCGGGCAGCACGCCCGCTTTTTGTGGCTCCTCGCCAGTATTGACCTGAATGAAAAGATCGGGAGAAGCCCCGCGCGCCTGCGCTAGATTGGCCAGCTTCTTGCCCAGCGAGGGCCGGTCGAGCGTGTGAATCGCCTCGAACAGCTCCACCGCCAGCTTCGCCTTGTTCGACTGCAGCGGCCCGATCATGTGGACTTCGCAGCCGGGAAATTCCTCGCGCCAGGCGGGCCATTTGCCTTGCGCTTCCTGCACGTAGTTTTCGCCGAACAGCCGATGGCCTTCGCGCAGAACCGCCTCGACTCGCTCTGCGGGCTGAACTTTCGACACGGCGATCAGCTTCACCGATCCCGCGTCGCGCCCTGCCTCGTCTTCCGCTTTCGCAATCCGCGCCTGAATCTCGCTCAGTCCCATCTGGCCCTCCCTCGTCAGCGCGCCCAAGAAACACCGAAGGGCCCAAAAAGAAAAGAGCGGGCGCAAGGCCCGCTCTTCCCATCGTTCTGTCCCGAAGGATTAGAACGAGAACTTCACGCCGAGGTCAGCAACCATGTCCGAACCCGAGAGGTCGTTGTCAGCAACGCCGCCCTTGATCGAAGCGCCGCCGCCGAGGTCGTACTCAGCGCCGAGGCCGTACCAGGTCACGTCCATGTTGGCGTTGTTGTCTTCGATGTGCTGAACGTAGCCACCGACGGTGGTCGCGCCGAAGACCGACGAAGCACCGATGCCGTACCAGTCAGCGTCCAGGTCTTTGCCGATGTGAGCAACACCAGCTTTGACCGAGGTGTTGCCGAACTGAGCGACACCAGCGAGGGTGATCATGTCAGCTTTGCCGCTGAAGCCCGCCGCGGTCCAGGTAGCACCGGTACCGTCGAGGTATTCGTAGCCGAGACCAACGGTGTAGTTGCCGAAGGTGTAAGCACCAGCGACAGCGTACTCTTGGTTCTCGGAGACCGAGCCAGCTTTGCCGTCCGACATCGAGGCTGCGACCGAGAACGCACCGAAGGTACCAGTGTACAGCAGGTTCGGGCCGGTGTTCGCAACAGCGATCCCGGTTGCCGTGGTGCCGGTACCGGTGATCGGAGTGATCGACGAACCAACATTGCCGCCGTTGTCACCGGTCAGGTACAGGATGTCGTTCGAGAAACCAGTGCCCGAACCGGGGATGGTGTTTTGCGAGGACAGGTCGGTGTAGCCAACTTCGTAGAAGTCGCCGAACAGAGCTTCCGAAGCGCCGACAACGTCGCCCATCGAGAGCTTGCCGAATGCGCCGGAGATGTAGACGGAGCCAGCGGTGCCAGCAGCGCCGCCGCCAGCGTTGTCAGCCCGGATCGAGCCACCGAATTCCAGACCACCGTCGGTGGTGCCCGAAGCGGTGAACGAGACGCGGACACGGCTCGAGAAGTTCCAGTCGGAGCCGTTGTACACGACACCCATGCGGCCGTCGCCGCCAACCGAGACCTCAGCGGCAGCGATGCCAGCCGAGAACACGAGCGCGGTCGTCGCGAAGAGAACCTTTTTCATCGTTTTCCCTCATTGTCTTACAGGTAACCCCCAACCTGGGGAATCCGAAGTTGGGTATGACGGTGTTTTCTCTCCCCACCCCTTTTATTGCAACTCAAAGCGCCCGCCCCGGTCGAATAGGGCGTTTGATGGTGCAGACATGTCACAGTAACGTCAGCCCGCCCTTGCAGCCTTTCCTTGCCATCGCCTCGCGAGAGCCCTCATGTGCGTGTATAGCGGCACAAGACCCGCGAATGGCAGCGGGCCGATCGGGCGAATTCCGGGGCGAAAAGGGAAAAACCTTGTCGGGCTTGGGGCCATGGGCTAGAGAAAAGGCAACCAATGACGCAGGCCGACGGGGACAGCTTCGCATGACTTCCAGAACCCTTTTGAAACGCACGGCAATTCTGGGCCTGTGCCTCGCGCTCGCAGGCTGCGGCAAGGGTATCTCGAGCGGCAACATCTTCTCGGGTAGCGGTGGCACCCCCGCGCAGCGCGATGCCAATCAGCTCGACCACCTGTCCGGCTCCAACGAGGCCGTAATCGACGGGCCCTCGCGCCGGGTTCAGAAAAAATCCACCGTTTGGGACCTCTTCAGCGGCAAGGGCGATCCGAACATCACCGTCGAGGTGAACAAGTATCTCTGGCAGGCTTCGCTCGAAGTGCTCGACTTCCTGCCGATTCAAGAGGTTGACCCCTTCTCCGGCGTCATCGTGACCGGCTACGGCACCCCGCCGGGCGGCGGTCGCGCCTACAAAGCCACTGTTTACGTCACCGATCCGGCGCTCGATGCGCGCTCGCTGAAAGTGTCGATCCGCACCCGGGGCGGAGCAGTTTCCGCCGATACGCAGCGCGCCGTGGAGAACGCGATTCTCACCCGCGCACGTCAGCTGCGGGTCCGCGACTCACAACTCTGATCCCGAAAGTCGACCGCAGGACGCATTCAGATCCCCGCCCGAGCCAGCCTCCGGCGGGGATATTTCTGTCCAAATGAGCGCGGCGGCTGGACCTCGCCCCCAAGGCCAGTGTAGCAAGCTCGCGCAGAATTCGACGTGATGAGGGGCCCGACATGGCACGCTACGAACCGAGCCAGAGCGAGACGAAATGGCAAGAGGCCTGGAACAAGGCGGATCTCTTCGCCGCGCGCCGTGATCCGGCCAAGCCGAAATATTACGTCCTCGAGATGTTCCCCTACCCGTCGGGCCGCATCCATATGGGCCATGTGCGCAACTACACGATGGGCGACGTCGTCGCGCGCTACAAGATGGCGAAGGGCTTTTCCGTGCTGCATCCGATGGGCTGGGATGCTTTCGGGATGCCCGCCGAGAACGCCGCGATGGACAATGGCGGTCACCCGAAGGACTGGACCTACGGCAATATCGCCGTAATGAAGGACCAGATGAAGCCGCTGGGCCTCTCGATCGACTGGTCGCGCGAATTCGCGACCTGCGACCCGGACTATTACGGCCAACAGCAGGCGATGTTCATCGACATGCTCGAGGCCGGTCTCGTCTATCGCAAGAACGCGGTGGTGAACTGGGACCCGGTCGACATGACCGTGCTTGCCAATGAACAGGTGATCGACGGCAAGGGCTGGCGCTCTGGCGCCGAGGTCGAACGCCGCGAGCTGACGCAGTGGTTCTTCAAGATTTCCGACTATGCCGAAGAACTGCTCGACGCGCTCGACAACCTGAAAGACTGGCCCGAGAAGGTGCGCCTGATGCAGGCAAACTGGATCGGGAAATCGCGCGGCCTGCAATTCGCCTTCTCGACCGTCGATGCGCCGGAAGGTTTCGACCGGCTGGAGGTCTACACGACCCGCCCCGACACGCTGCGCGGTGCTAGCTTTGCGGCGATCTCGCCCGATCACCCGCTCGCCAAGCATCTGGAACGCCACGATCCCAAGGTCGCGGAATTCGTCGCGAAATGCCGTGCAGGCGGCACGACGGAAGAAGCCATCGAGACTGCCGAGAAGCTCGGGATGGATACCGGCATCAAGGTCCGCCACCCGCTCGACACGAGCTGGGAACTGCCGGTCTATATCGCGAACTTCATCCTGATGGATTACGGCACCGGCGCGATCTTCGGCTGCCCGGCGCATGACGCGCGCGACTTCGAATTCGCGACGAAATACAAGCTGCCGATCACGCCCGTTTTCGAGCCGCTCGAGGGCGACTATTCCGACGCCGAATACGTCCCGCTGAAATCGGAAAAAGTCCGCTATATCCGAGGCTTCGCAGGCGACGAAGTGCAGACCGGCGAAGAGGGCGTAGCAGCCGCGATCGCCTTCTGCGAGGAAAACGGCATCGGTCAGGGCGTGACCAAGTTCCGCCTGCGCGACTGGGGCCTGAGCCGCCAGCGCTACTGGGGCTGCCCGATTCCGGTCGTGCATTGCGAGACCTGCGGCGTGGTGCCGGAGAAGAAGGAAAACCTGCCCGTCGAGCTGCCTTACGACGAGGACGGCCAGAAGATCGACTTCTCGATCCCTGGCAACCCGCTCGACCGTCATCCCAGCTGGCGCGACTGCACCTGCCCGAATTGCGGCGGGCCGGGTCAGCGCGAGACCGATACGATGGATACCTTCGTCGATTCGAGCTGGTATTACGCGCGCTTCACCTCGCCCGGTGCCGCCACGCCGACCGATCCGGCCGAGGCCGAGTATTGGATGAACGTCGATCAATATATCGGCGGCATCGAGCATGCGATTCTGCACCTGCTCTATTCGCGCTTCTATGCCCGCGCGATGCACAAGACCGGCCACCTGCCAGCGAAAGCGATCGAGCCGTTCGATGCGCTCTTCACACAAGGCATGGTGACGCACGAGATCTACCTCACGCGCGACGCCAAGAATCGCCCCGTCTACCACCTCCCCGAAGAGGTCGAGGACGGCAAGCTGAAGGCGACCGGCGAAGCGGTCGAGACGATCCCCTCGGCCAAGATGTCGAAATCGAAGAAGAACGTCGTCGATCCGATGAACATCATCGCCGAGTTCGGGGCCGATACCGCCCGCTTCTTCGTGATGTCCGACAGCCCGCCCGAGCGGGACGTAGAGTGGACCGCCGCTGGCGCCGAAGCCACGTCGAAATTCCTCGCCCGCGTGCACCGCATTGCCGACGATATCGCCAATTCGGATGCGCCCGCGAACGAGGCCGAGGATACGGCGCTGCTTAAGGCCACCCACAAGGCGATCGACGAGGTCACCAAATCGATCGAGGGCTTCACCTTCAACAAGGCGGTCGCGACGCTCTACGGCCTGACCAACACGATGTCGAAATCGAAGGCCGGGGCCGAGACCAAGCGCGAAGCGATGAAGCTGATGGCGCAGCTGATGGCGCCGATGGTCCCGCACCTCGCCGAAGAGGTCTGGTCGATGCTGGGCGGCGAAGGTTTCGTGATCGCAGCCCCTTGGCCAGAGGCGGACCCGGCCCTGCTAGTCGAGGATTCGGTGACGCTGCCGATCCAGATCAACGGCAAGCGCCGCGCCGAGATTTCGGTGCCCAAGGACATGCCGAAGGAAGAGGTTGAAAAGCTGGTTCTGGCCGACGAAGCTGTGGTCAAGGCGCTGGCCGGTGGCCAGCCCAAGAAGCTGATCGTTGTGCCGGGGCGGATCGTCAATGTGGTCATCTGACAGACGCGGATTTCTGGGGCTCGCGGGGGCCGCTGGCCTGCTCGCGGGCTGCGGCTTCACCCCGGCCTACGGGCCTCAGGGCGGGGCTGCGAAACTGCTCGAAGGGGTCGAACCGGCTGCGCCCACGACGCGCGACGCCTTCGCCCTCGTTCAGCAGCTGAATGCCCGGCTCGGCCCGTCGCAGGCCACCCGCTACCGGCTCGATTACAAGATCGACACCGAGGCGGTCGGTCAGGGCATCTCGCCCGACAACGCGACCACGCGCTACCAGTTGAACGGCACTGTGGATTACACGCTGCGCGATGCGGCCGATAACGCCGTACTGCTGACCGGACGCGTCACCTCCTTCACCTCGTGGTCCGCGACCGGCACCGTGGTCGCCTCACAGGCCGCGCAGGAAGACGCGCATCGCCGTCTGATGGTGATCCTTGCCGATCAGATCGTGACGCGCCTGCTGTCCCAAGCACCGAGCCTTCCGGAATGAAACTGACCGGCGTAGCAGCGACCCGCTATTTCGCCAAACCCGAGCCAGAGCGCACCGGCCTGCTGATCTTCGGGGGCGATGCGATGCGCGTGGCCCTCCGCCGTCAGGAAGTCATCGCCGCATTGATTGGCGCAAAGGGCGAAGAGGAGATGCGCCTGAGCCGGATCGCGGGCGGCGATCTGCGCAAGCAACCCTCGCTGCTGCTCGATGCGATCAAGGAGGTCGGCTTCTTCCCTGGCCCGCGCGTGGCCTTCGTCGAAGACGCGACCGACGCAGTAGCCGATGCAGTGAAAAACGCGCTCGACGCATGGCGCGAAGGCGATGCGCAGATCGTGATCACCGCAGGCTCGCTCGCCGCGAAATCGAAGCTGCGCAAAGCTTTCGAGGGTCACAACAACGCCTATTCTGTAGGGATTTACGACGACCCGCCGAGCCGCGAGGAAATCGAGGATATCCTGCGCCGCGCCGGGCTGCGCGACATCTCGAACGACGCGATGACCGATCTCGTGGCGCTGTCTCGCGCGCTCGATCCGGGCGATTTCCGCCAGACCGTCGAGAAGATCGCGCTCTACAAATTCGGTGACACTACGCCGCTTGCCCCTGCCGATGTGGCTGCCTGCGCGCCGTCTTCGGTCGAGGCAGGCGTCGATGACGTGCTCTCCATCGTGGCCGAGGGCCGCGCGCCCGAGCTTGGTCCGGTTATGCGGCGGCTGGAAAGCCAAGGGGTGCAACCCGTGCAGCTCGCCATCGCCGCGATGCGCCATTTCCGCGCGCTGCATGCCGCGGCCTCCGACCCGCAAGGCCCCGGTGCAGGCATCGCCCGGATGCGTCCGCCGATCTTCGGCCCGCGCCGCGACCGGATGCAGCGGCAGGCGCAAAGCTGGGGCATGTTCAAGCTGGAGACCGCGCTGAAGGAACTGGTCGAGACCGACCTGACCCTGCGCTCCGCCAGCCGCGCGCCGCAGATGGCGGTGATGGAGCGCGCGCTGATGCGGCTCGCGATGCTGGCCCGGCGGTGAGCGCGGCGGCGAAATCCGCGCTCGTCATCGGTGGCGGCCCGGCGGGACTGATGGCAGCCGAGGAACTGGCGCGGGCCGGTGTCGCCGTGACATTGGCAGAGGCCAAGCCGACGCTCGCGCGCAAATTCCTGATGGCGGGAAAGTCCGGGCTGAACCTGACCAAGGATGAGCCGCTCGACGTCTTCCTGTCCCATTATTCCCACCCGCAGATCGCCGCGATCACGCGCGCGTTCGGCCCCGAGGCGACGCAGAGTTTCGCCCGCGATCTGGGTATCGAGCTGTTCACCGGCTCCACCGGTCGGGTCTTCCCGACAGTGATGAAAGCCTCGCCGATGCTGCGCGCCTGGATCGCGCGGCTCGAATCTCTCGGCGTCACGATCCACACCCGCTGGCGCTGGCAGGGCTTCGACGGCGACGCGCTGATCTTCGACACGCCCGAGGGGCGCCAGAGCCTGAGCCCCGATGCCACGATTCTCGCGCTTGGCGGCGCAAGCTGGCCGCGGCTTGGCTCGGATGCGGCATGGGCGCCTTGGCTGAGCGCGAAAGGCGTAAAGATCGCCCCCTTTGCCCCCGCCAACATGGGGTTCGAGATCGACTGGTCAGCGCATATGGCAAACCAGCTCGGCCAGCCCGTGAAAGGTGCCGCGCTGATCACGCCGACCCAGCGCACGCGCGGGGAATTCGTGATCTCGGAGCGTGGCCTTGAGGGCGGCGGCATCTATGAACTTTCCGCCGAATTGCGCGAAGGCGCGCCGCTGAGCCTCGATCTCGCCCCGGATCAAAGCGCCGAAGACCTTGCCGCACGGCTTGCGAAGATCCCGCCCAAACAGAGCCTTACGAACCGCCTGCGCAAAGGCGCGAAGCTGGACCCGGTGAAACTCGCGCTCGCTCTGGAATGGGGACGCCCGCTACCCAAGGACCCGACGCAACTTGCGACAACGCTCAAATCCTTGCCCGTGCCTCTCGGCGCGCCGCGCCCGATCGCCGAGGCGATCTCCAGCGCGGGCGGCATCGCGTGGGACAGCCTCACCGACGATCTGGAACTGACCGCCCTGCCCGGCCTCTACGCAGCGGGCGAAATGCTCGACTGGGAGGCCCCGACGGGCGGCTATCTGCTGACCGCCTGCCTCGCCTCCGGCCGCCATGCCGGACGCGCCGCGGTCCAACGGCTCGCTTCTTCTTGATAGAAAATCCCGGGGGAGGTCCGTAGCACCGGGGGAAGAGCCCCTTACTCGTCCCGCTTCGCGACCGCGCGCTTATAGGCGGGGCGCGCCCGCATCCGGTCGTGATATTCGCTCAGCCGATGCTCGACGATCGGGAATTTCGCCATCAGCGCCCAGTCGAGGCAATGCGTCAGGATGATATCGGGCACGGTCATTTCCTCGCCCATCACGAACTCCCCATCCCCCATTCGGTGGATCAGCGTGCGCTGCGAACGCTCGAACTCCCAGCGCAGGGAATTCTTGATGCCCGACAGCCGCAGTTCTTCGGGCAGGACGAAACTGTGGCGCGCGGCGGTCCAGAGATTCGCATCGAACTCGTCGAGCAGGAATTGCGTCAGGCTGTCCTGCCGCGCGCGCTCCAGCGTACCCGCCTCATGGGTGAACTTCCCATGCGCATCAGCAAGATAAGTGAGGATCGCGGTGGAATCGGTGATCGGCGTGCCGTCGACAACGAGCACCGGCACCTTGCCTGCCGGGTTGAAGGCCACGACATCCTCCGAGCGCGGCGCGGCCCGCACGTGCTGATACTCCGCGCCCAGCTCCTCCAGCATCCACAACACGCGCAGCGTCCGCGAGCCGACCGTTCCGATAACCGTATACATCCTACCTCCCCTCGAAAGTCACGCCATTGGGCCATGGCTGCGGGGGAGGTTCAAGAGCGGCTCTGGGGCATTCCCGCGCGATTGTGACCGAGACAAGCTCGCGATTGACGCGCTGCAGCATCCATGGCGATATGCCGCCCGCGCGGAAGGGAGATCCGCCGGGAGACGTAGAATGACACAAGGCAGACTGTTCACGCCGGTTCTGATCGGAGGGGCCGTGATCCTGATGCTGAGCTTCGCCATCCGGGCGAGCTTCGGCGTTTTCCAGATTCCGATCGCCAGCGAGTTCAACTGGCCACGCGCCGAATTCTCGCTCGCCATCGCGGTGCAGAACCTCGCTTGGGGCATCGGTCAGCCGATTTTCGGCGCGATTGCCGAGCGCTGGGGCGACCGGCTGGCGATCATCCTCGGTGCGCTGGTCTATGCGCTCGGCCTCGTGCTCTCGGCCTTCGCGGTGGAGCCTGGACAGCATCAGCTTCTGGAAATCCTCGTGGGTTTCGGCATCGCGGGTACCGGCTTCGGCGTGATCCTCGCCGTGGTAGGCCGAGCGACCTCGGACGAGAACCGCTCGCTTGCGCTTGGCATCGCGACGGCGGCAGGCTCGGCCGGTCAGGTCTTCGGCGCGCCGATGGCGGAGCTGCTGCTAGGCCATTTCCCGTGGCAGACCGTCTTCGTGATCTTCGCCGCCGTGATCCTCGCCTCGCTGGCCTTCCTGCCGCTGATCCGCGCGCCTGAGCGCGCCAGCCGCGAAGAGATGGCCGAGAGCATGGGCACCGTTCTGATGCGCGCCTTCCGCGATCCGTCCTACACGCTGATCTTCCTCGGCTTCTTCTCCTGTGGTTATCAGCTGGGCTTCATCACGGCGCATTTCCCCGCGATGGTGACCGAGATGTGCGGCGCGGTGCCGCCCGGATCGTTGCTGGCCGGGATCGGGATCGAGACCACCTCGGCGCTCGGCGCCGCCGCGATCTCGGTGATCGGCCTCGCCAATATCGCTGGCACGATCTATGCGGGTTGGGCGGGCAAGCGATGGTCGAAGAAATACCTGCTGGCGGGAGTTTACCTGCTGCGCACATTCGTCGCCGCCGCATTCATCCTGACGCCGATGACGCCCGCGACGGTGCTGATGTTCTCGCTCGCGATGGGGGCGCTGTGGCTCGCGACCGTGCCGCTGACCTCGGGGCTGGTCGCGCATATCTACGGGCTGCGCTACATGGGCACGCTTTACGGGATAGTCTTCTTCTCGCACCAGGTGGGCGCCTTCCTCGGCGTCTGGCTGGGCGGCAAGCTCTACGACATCTACGGGGATTATACGCTGGTCTGGTGGGTTGGCGTGGGCGTGGGTGCCTTCTCCGCCATCGTACACCTGCCCGTGCGCGAGAAGCGGGTGGAGCTTCAGCCCGCCTGATCGAGAAGCGCGCGCAGCCCTGCGCGGTAATCCGGATAGCGCAGCGTGACTCCGAGGTCGTGTTTGATCTTGTCGTTTCGCACTCGCTTGCTCTCCGCATAGAAGCTGCGCGCCATCGGGCTAAGATCGGCCTCCTCAAACGGCACCTCGGGCGGTAGCGGCAGGTCGAGCAGTTCCGCAGCATAGGCGATCACGTCCTGCGGCGGCGCGGGATCGTCGTCGCAGACATTATAGACCGCGCCCGGATCGGGACGGTCGATCGAGGCGAGCAGCACCTGCGCGATGTCCTCGACATGAATGCGCGAGAAGACCTGCCCCTCCTTGATAATCCGCCGGGCCTTGCCCTGCCGCACCTTCTCGAAGGGCCCGCGCCCGGGGCCGTAGATGCCCGCGAGCCGGAAGATATGCAGCGGCAGGTCATGGGCTGCGGCCAGCGCACCCCAAGCCGCCTCGGCCTCCACCCGCGCCTGCCCGCGCTTGGTCGAGGGGGTCAGCGGCGTTGCCTCATCTACCCAGCCGCCCGCGTGATCGCCATAGACGCCGACGGTCGAAAGATAGCCGATCCACTCCAGATGCCGCGATGCAGCAATTTCGGAATGCTGCGCAGCGAGAGCCGGATCACCCTCCTGTCCCGGGGCCACCGAAGACAGCAGATGCGTCGCTTGATCGAGCGGCAGAGGCCCACCTTCCCAGACCAGCGGCTCCACGCCTTCGCTGCGCAGCATTTCGGCCTTCTCGTCGCTGCGCGTGGTGCCGATCACGCGCCAGCCACGCGCCAGAAGAAGCGGTGCGAGTGCACGGGCGGAATAGCCGTGCCCGATGGAAAGAAGCGTCGGCATCACGGCCTCCTTTGCGTTTCTGTCATCCGTCATAGGTAGAGGCTGTGTGAAGGCATAACAACGTCTCTTGAACCTTCCCGCACGCAATGACAGGCTTGGACATGGAACAGAAGAACAAGATCAAATCCTGGCCCGAAGCCGCACCGCGATTGATTGCCGTGGCTGCCGGGCGCGAACCTGCCGACCTCGTGATCCGGGGTGGCAAATGGGTCAATGTCCACACACGAGAGGTTCTCGACGGCTACGATATTTCCGTGGCCGAGGGGAGATTTGCGGCCGTGGCCCCCGATCTCTCGGACAGCATCGGACCCGATACCGAAGTGATCGAGGCCGGAGGGCGCTATATGGTGCCGGGCCTGTGCGACGCGCATATGCATATCGAGAGCGGGATGCTCACGCCCGCCGAATTCGCCGCCGCCGTGATCCCCCACGGCACGACGAGCATGTTCACCGATCCGCATGAGATCGCGAATGTGCTGGGGCTCGACGGCGTGCGGATGATGCATGACGAGGCGCTGATGCAGCCCGTCAACATCTTCACCCAGATGCCTTCCTGCGCGCCCTCTGCGCCCGGGCTGGAAACGACGGGCTTCGAGATCACCCCCGAAGATGTGGCCGAGGCGATGACATGGCCCGGCATCATCGGTCTGGGCGAGATGATGAACTTCCCCGGCGTGATCAATGCCGACCCGAAGATGCTCGCCGAGATCGCAGCGACGCAGAACGCGCATAAGACCGTGGGCGGACATTACGCCTCCCCCGATCTGGGCGCGCCGTTCCGGGCCTATGTCGCGGGCGGGCCCGCCGACGATCACGAAGGCACCTGCGAGGCCGACGCGATCGCGCGGGTACGCAACGGGATGCGCTCGATGATGCGGCTGGGCTCGGCTTGGTATGACGTGGAGACGCAGATCACTGCCGTCACCGAGAAGGGTCTCGACCCGCGCAATTTCATTCTTTGCACCGACGACTGCCATTCCGGCACGCTGGTGAATGACGGGCATATGAACCGCGTCTTCCGCCATGCGGTGGAATGCGGGGCCGATCCGCTGGTCGCGCTGCAGATGTGCACGCTCAACACCGCGACCCATTTCGGGCTGGAGCGCGAGCTGGGCTCGATCACGCCGGGCCGCCGGGCCGATGTGATCCTGACCTCGGATCTGGCGACCCTGCCGGTCGAGCAGGTCATCGCACGTGGGCGCACGGTGGCGAAGGATGGAAAGCTGGTGGCGGACTGCCCGCATTACGACTGGCCCGAGAGCGCTCGCAACACGGTGCATCTGGGCAAGACCCTTACCGCCGCGGATTTTGAGATCGCGGCACCGGAGGGCGCTAACACAGTGACCGCCAAGGTGATCGGCGTGGTCGAGAACCAGGCCCCGACCAAGGCGCTGACCGCAGAGCTGGACGTGACCGACGGGCTCGCCCAGCCCGACACCCCCAAGGACATCGCCCAGATCGCGCTGGTGGAGCGCCATCAGGGCACGGGCGGCGTCACCAACGGCTTCGTCTCGGGCTTCGGCTACAAAGGGCGCATGGCCATGGGCTCGACCGTGGCCCATGACAGCCACCACATGATCGTGGTCGGCACCGACCGCGAGATGATGGCCGCCTGCGCCAATGCGCTTGGAAAAATGGGCGGCGGCGTCTCTGTCTGGAAGGACGGCGCAGAAATCGCCGCCGTCCCGCTGCCGATCGCAGGGCTGATGTCGGACGATCCGGCACAAACGGTCGCCGCGCGCGCCGCCAAGATGGTCGAGGCGATGGGCGCCTGCGGCTGCACTTTGAACAACGCTTACATGCAGCATTCGCTGCTCGCGCTCGTCGTCATTCCCGAGATCCGCATTTCGGATCTTGGCCTTGTCGACGTGACGCGTTTTGAACTGACGGATCTTTTTGAATGAATGAAACGCTAGACCTCATCACCCCTGACGCAGCCCCTGCGGAGAGCTTCACCGATGCCGCCGAGGCCGTGGCCCGGCTCGAGGCGCTCTATGACGAGGCGACCGCCTTCCTGCTCGAGAAATTCAACGAGACACTGGAGAGCAAGACCGCGCGGAACCGCTTTCGCGCCTTCTACCCGGAAGTGCGCATCTCTGTGCCATCGCATATCAAGGCCGACAGCCGGCTGAGTTTTGGCCATGTGGCGCTGCCGGGTACCTACATGGCGACGATCACGCGCCCCGACCTGTTCCGCAACTACCTGACGCAGCAACTGGGCCTGCTTATCAAGAACCACAACATTCCGGTCACGGTCGGCCCGTCGGAAACCCCGATCCCGGTGCATTTCGCCGTCGCCGCGCATCCGGAAGTGACGGTGCCGCAGGAAGGCGTTCTCGACTTCTCGCTGCGCGACGTGTTCGACGTGCCGGACCTTGCGGGAATGAACGACGACATCGTCAACGGCATGGCGGGGCCGAACCCGGATGGCTCGGGCCATCTCGCGCCCTTCACCGCGCAGCGGGTGGATTACTCGCTGGCGCGCCTGTCGCATTACACCGCGACCAAGGCCGAGCATTTCCAGAACCACGTGCTGTTCACGAACTACCAGTTCTATGTCGACGAGTTCGAGGCCGTTGCGCGCCGCCTGCTGGGCGACAAGAACTCGGGCTACACAAGCTTCGTCGCGCCGGGCAATCAGGAGATCACCGATCCGCAGGACGATATCCCGGGCCTCGCCAAACTGCCGCAGATGCCCGCCTATCACCTCAAGCGCGCCGATGGCGGCGGGATCACGCTGGTCAATATCGGCGTCGGCCCGTCCAATGCGAAGACCGCGACGGACCATATCGCCGTGCTGCGCCCGCATGCGTGGCTGATGGTCGGTCACTGCGCGGGGCTTCGCAATTCGCAGCAGCTGGGCGATTTCGTGCTAGCCCATGCCTATCTGCGCGAGGACCACGTGCTCGACGACGACCTGCCCGTCTGGGTACCGATCCCGGCGCTGGCCGAGATCCAGATCGCGCTGCAGGAAGCGGTGGCAGAGGTGACGAAACTCGAAGGCTACGAGCTGAAGCGGATCATGCGCACCGGTACGGTAGCGACGATCGACAACCGCAACTGGGAGTTGAGAGACCAGTCAGGCCCGGTCCATCGGCTGAGCCAGTCGCGCGCAGTTGCGCTCGATATGGAAAGCGCGACGATCGCGGCGAACGGCTTCCGCTTCCGGGTGCCCTACGGCACGCTTCTCTGCGTCTCGGACAAACCGCTGCATGGCGAGCTGAAGCTGCCCGGCATGGCGACCGAATTCTACCGCACGCAGGTGGCGAGCCATTTGCTGATCGGCATCCTCGCGATGGAGAAACTTCGCGAGATGCCTCTGGATCGTATTCACAGCCGGAAATTGCGTAGCTTCGAGGAAACAGCTTTTCTGTGACGTGGGAAAAACCCGCGCATTCTGGGAAAAGGGCTTGCCATGCTCAATAAAAACGTGTGGAACATGGCCCACCAACCGTGCAACGCGGACGAAATTGACCCTGGATTACCGGGGCGGAGAGAGGAACGAACATGTCGAAACCGATGACCAAGACCCAGCTGGTGGCAGCCCTCGCCGAGGCGATGGACGCCGACAAGAAGACGGCTTCGGCCGCGCTCGACGCAATCACCGACGTCGTCACCAAAGAAGTGTCGAACGGCGGCGCCGTTACCCTGCCGGGCATTGGCAAAGTCTACTGCCGCGAGCGCCCCGAGCGCATGGTCCGCAACCCGGCCACCGGCGAGCAGATGCAAAAGCCGGCTGACAAGCAGGTCAAAGTGACCGTGGCGAAAGCGCTCAAGGACAGCGTGAACTCCTGATCGCAGGACTCTCTCTAGAGAGGGACAGCCAAGTTTTTAGGGCGCCCGCGAGCAATCGGGGCGCCCTTTTTCAGGCCCGGAGGAAAGATGGATCTGCGCGCGATCGGAATGGGGCTCGCCTTTGCCCTGATGTGGTCTTCGGCTTTCACGTCCACGCATATCATCGTGGCGGAGGCGCCGCCCCTTGCGGCGCTGGCGTTGCGGTTCGCCCTGTCCGGCGGGATCGGCATCGCGCTTGCGCTGGCCTTCGGGCAAAGCTGGCGGCTGAGCCGGGCCCAATGGCGCGCCACGATCATTTTCGGTATTTGTCAAAACGCGCTCTACCTGGGGTTTAACTGGGTCGCGATGACGACGGTCGAAGCCTCGGTCGCCGCGATCATCGCCTCGACCATGCCGCTGATCGTCGGCGCGCTCGGATGGATCGTCTTCCGCGACCGGATTCCGCTCCTCGGTATCGCCGGGCTGATCGCGGGTTTCGCGGGCGTTGGCATCATCATGGGGGCGCGGCTGCAAGGCGGGATCGATCCGTTCGGGCTGGGTCTTTGCGTCGCGGGCGCCTTGGCACTGGCAGTGGCCACGCTGACCGTGCGCGGCGCGAGCGGCGGCGGCGGCGGCGGCGTCTTGATGATCGTCGGGCTGCAGATGCTGGTGGGTTCCGTGAGCCTCGCCGTGGTCTCCGCCTTCACCGAGCATCTGGACGTGACCGTCACGCCGAAACTGGCGCTGGCCTTCACCTATACGGTAATCGTGCCAGGCCTGATGGCGACCTGGGTGTGGTTCCGCCTCGTGGGCCGCATCGGCGCGGTGCGCGCGGCGACGTTCCACTTCCTCACGCCGGTCTTCGGCGTTGCGATCGCCTGGGCGGTGTTGGGCGAGCATGTCGACTGGCACGACGCGCTTGGCGTGCTGGTGATCGCAGGCGGCATTCTAGCGGTGCAGATCTCAAAGCAAGAGGCGCGGAGGTAACCCCCCGCGCCCCTGAACTTTACGCCTAGCAATTCACGAGCCGCGCAGCACCTGCAGCAACTCCAGCGTAGCGTAGCCATCGGGCGGCAGACCGCGCGATTTCTGGAAGGCCACGATCGCCTTCGACGTATTCGCGCCGATTTTGCCGTCGGTCCCGTCCGTATCGAAGCCCGCCGCGGTCAACCTCTCCTGCAGCTCGACCTTCTGCTTCGAATTGAGCGGCTTGCCCGTGCGGGGCCAATCCTGCACGAAGGGCCCCTTCCCTTTCAGACGATCCGACAGATGCCCGACGCCGATCACGTAGCTGTCGGCGGAGTTGTAGCGCGAGATGGCGCGGAAGTTTCCGAAGATCATGAAGGCCGGTCCCTTCGCGCCTGCGGGCACGAGGATCGACGCCGAGCCATAATTCGGCACCGTGCCGCCCGTGGCCGAGCGCACGCCAAGCGCCGCCCAATCGGCAGGGCTCTTCTTCGTGCCCTTGCCGGTGAGGCCGTAGTTGAAGCCAGAGGGCAGGATGACCTCGACGCCCCAGGGCTGCCCCTTCGACCAGCCCGAGCGCGCCAGATAGGCCGCCGTCGAGGCCAGGGCATCGGTTGGATCTTCCGACCAGATATCGCGCCGACCATCGCCGGTGAAATCAACCGCATAGGACAGATAGGAGGTCGGGATGAACTGCGTGTGGCCCATTGCCCCGGCCCAGGAGCCGGTCATGTGCCGCGCATCCACGTCGCCGGACTGGATGATCTTGAGCGCGGCGATCAGCTGCTTGGCGAAGAACTCGCCGCGTCGCCCGTCATAGGCCAGCGTCGCGAGCGCCGGGATGATCGCCGTCTTCCCACGATAGGCGCCGTAACGGCTCTCCATGCCCCAGATCGCGACGACGACTTCCTTGTCGACCCCGTATTTGCGTTCGATCGCATCCAGCTGCGGGCCATATTGGCGCAGCATCTGCTTGCCGGTGGCGACGCGCTCATCCGAGACCGCGCTGTCGAGGTAGTCCCAGATCGACTTGGTGAATTCCGATTGGTAGCGGTCGCGTTCGATCACCTTGGGATTGTAGCGCACGTCGGCCATCGCGCGGTTCCAGGTGTACTCGGTGATGCCGTTCGCCAGCGCGCGTGATTTGAAGCCTGCGAGCCAGGACTCGAAACGCGCTTCCGTTGCGGCGTCCGTCGGCGGGATCGGATCCGCCACGGGCGCGCTGCCCCGCGCCAGCGGCCGAGGCGAGGATTCGGGAGGCCCCGCACAGGCCGAGAGCGCGGAAAACGCCATGAATGTCAGTGGGATAATCTTGCCCGGAATTGCCATGTTGCCTGCTCGCTGTTTTGCCCTTTGAACCACTGTATCAACGGTTCGTGAGGTTTCAACGGGCGTCAAAAGACACTCTATGGCTTACTGCAGCGGCTTCTTGTCGTTGCCGAAAAACGGCTCCATCTGGGCGATTATCACGGAGTTCTCGTCGAGCGCCCGTTGCATCAATTCACGTTCAGCGTCGTCGATCTCGTGCCCCTGTTTTTCGCGTTCCGCGAGCGTGCCGTAACCCGTAACGTCAAGCGGCGCCATCTCGGCCTGCTTGAGGATCGCCACGGTCTCGCGCACGGCCTCTGCCTCGTCCACCCCCGATGCGTAGCAGAGCAGCCCCGCGCCGGACGCGCCTTTCGGCAGACCGTCATTGGGCGAGCGACCGACCTCGACCAGCAGGGTGAAGACCTGCTGGCGCGAGGGTTTCTTCTTCGGCTTTTCCGGCTTGTCAGTCACGCAGCAGCTCGTTGATGCCGGTCTTCGACCGGGTTTGTGCGTCGACGCGCTTCACGATCACCGCGCAGTAGAGGTTGATGCCGTTCTTGGACGGCATCGAGCCCGACACGACGACCGAATAGGGTGGCACTTCGCCATACATCACGTCGCCGGTCTCCCGATCAACGATCTTGGTCGACTTGCCGATATAGACGCCCATGCCCAGAACCGAGCCTTCGCGCACGATGCAGCCTTCGACGACTTCCGAGCGCGCGCCGATGAAGCAGTTGTCTTCGATGATGGTCGGGCCGGCCTGCATCGGCTCCAGCACCCCGCCGATGCCGACGCCGCCCGAGAGGTGAACGCCCTTGCCGATCTGCGCGCAGCTGCCGACGGTGGCCCAGGTGTCGACCATCGTGCCCTCGTCGACATAGGCGCCGAGGTTCACGAAAGAGGGCATCAGCACCACGCCCGGTGCGATGTAGGCCGATTTACGCACGATGCAGTTCGGCACGGCGCGGAAACCTCCGGCTTTCCACTCGTTGTCGCCCCAGCCCTTGAACTTGCTGTCGACCTTGTCCCACCAGTGACCGCCCTGCGGGCCGCCATCCTGCTGCTCCATGTCCTTCAGGCGGAAGCCCAACAGAACCGCCTTCTTGGCCCATTGGTTCACATGCCAATCGCCGTTCTCGCGCTTTTCGGCCACACGCAGCTCGCCGCGATCCAGCGCGTTGAGCGTGTCCTCGATCGCCTCGCGGGTCTCACCGCCGGTTGACGGGGTGATCGTGTCGCGGGCTTCCCAAGCGGCTTCGATTGCAGTTTCGAGCGCGGCGTTCGACATGGGCAAATCCTCTTTCAGGTGGCCTTTACAGCGTTCAGCCTATAGTTGGTCAGAGCCAATCGCGCAATGAGCAGGTGCCCCTATGAAGGACGACACGACGCATTCGTTCCGCCACTCGCGGGAAGACGCGCAGACCGCAAAGAACATTCCCGACACGCCACAGACCCGCGCGCCCGCCTATCGGCTGGCCTATACGGACGTGGATTTCATGCTGCGCGACGAGCTGCGCCCGGTTCGGCTGCAGCTCGAATTGCTCAAGCCGCAGCTGATCATGGACGAGCGCGGGATCGAGTCGACCATCGTCATGTTCGGCGGCGCACGCATCCCTGCCCCCGAAAACAAGGCGAGCGCCAAGACCGAATATCTCGCGGAACTGTCGGGTTACTACGAGGAGGCCCGCAGCTTCGCCCGCGCGATGACGGAGCGTTCGATGCAGGAATATGGCCGGGAGAACGTGATCTGCACCGGCGGTGGCCCCGGCGTGATGGAGGCAGGCAACCGCGGCGCGCATGAAGCGGGCGGACAGTCCATCGGCCTCAATATCGTGCTGCCGCACGAGCAGGCGCCCAACGAATTCGTGACGCCCGATCTGACGTTCAACTTCCACTATTTCGCGATCCGGAAGATGCATTTCCTGATGCGCGCCCGCGCCGTCTGCGTTTTCCCCGGCGGCTTCGGCACGCTCGACGAGATGTTCGAGGCGCTGACGCTGATCCAGACGGGGCGGATGTCGAAGATCCCCTTCATCCTGTTCGGGCGAAAATTCTGGGAAGAGATCATCAACTGGGATCGGCTGGCCGAGGCCGGGACGATCTCGCCCGAAGATCTCGAGCTCGTCAGCTTCGTAGAGACCGCAAAAGACGCAGTCGCGATCATCGACGGCTGGGATTACGACAACTGCTGAGGCGTGGGCTCAGGCCTTCGCCTCGGCGCTGACCTCGGGAAGCTGCGCGCGATGTTCGACACCGGCGCGCGCGGCCGCCACCAGCGCCCGAAACAGCGCCCGTTGCCGGTGTGCATAGGTGAGGTATTCCGGGTGCCACTGAACGCCGAGGGCGAAAGGTTCCTCGATCCGCTCCACCGCCTGCACCATGCCCGAGCCGTCGCGCGCCGCGACCCGTAGGCCATCGCCCAACCGATCCACCGCCTGACTGTGGAGCGCGTTGACCCGCATCGGCTCCAGGCCGGCCAGCGCACCGAGGCGGGTGCCGGGTTCGATCCGCACATCCTTTTTCGGCAAGAGCGTCGTGTGTTTGCGCGCGTTGTAATGGTCGTAGGCGTCCTGATGCAGATCACCGCCGAGCGCCACGTTGATCATCTGTGCGCCGCGGCAGATCCCCAGCACCGGCTTTCCCTGCGCCATCGCCTCCTCGACCAGACATTTCTCCAACTCGTCGCGCGCCGGATCGAGGACCGCGCTCGCGATCAGATCGCCGCCATACAGCTCTGGAGAGATGTCGTCGCCCCCGCCCACGATGACGCCATCGACATGGCGCACCTCGGCGCGTTTGCCCGCGACCCAGCGCACCGAACGCCCGCCCGCAAGCCAGACGCCGAAGGCGATGAAAGGATAGACCCGCCACCCGGTGCGACGCGAGGTCGATATGCCGATCAGAGGCTTCATTTATGCCCGGCAAGCCTCAGAATTTTCTCGCAGGTTTCGAGCCATTTCCCACCCAGCAGATGAAATTCGGTTTTCGCCGTCAACCATTCGCGACACATCAGACCCAGCAGTTCAGGGTCTGCCGCGAGCGTCTCCACGAACCACCACCGCTTCCATTCGTTATCGAGCGACCATGTCTCATCGTCGATGCGGCAATCGGGCAGCCGGAAATGGAAGGCGGGACGCGGCGAAACGGTGCCACCCTTCCCTTCTTCCGGCGCGATCAGGTCGGGTCGCAGTTCGCAGAAGATCGGAAGCATGTCGAGCCCGTGGTTCCGCGACAGCGTGTGCTTGCGATAAGCCAGGATCACCGCGTCGAGCGCGGCATCCGGGCCGAGCCGCGCCAAATCTTCGATCAGCTTCTTGGGGTAAGGGGCGGTGAAGGGCAGCACTTCGCGGGTCGCCTCGATCGGCCATGTCTCCCGCATCCACTCCTCGATCAGCGCGAAGGCCAGTAGAGGGCGGACGATGTCCTCTGCGTTGCTGGACGCGATCTCCGGGTTTAGGTGAAGCCCGAAACCATAAAGCAGCGACCGACCGGTTCCTTGCGCGCCCTCGCTGCGCAGCAAGTCAAGGAAATCAGATAGCTGCAGGAGCCCTTCGCGGTCCAGCGGATCGGTCACGATCTCGACCGGAATGACCTCGCGCCCGATGCGTAGACCAAGCTCTTTAAGCGTCCCACCGGCTTGTTTGCGCAGCGAGATATCGAGATAGACCTGCAGATCGCCGAGCTTCGTACCGGTGACTTCCCAGTCCTGACCGTCGCTGCGCTGCGCCTCGCCCCCCAAGGCCCGCGCAGCGATCTGCGCTATGCGCGCCTCGGTCAGCCCCGCGAACTCGATCTCCACGCCGGTGCGGCGCGGTTTTCCCTCGGCATTGCAGGGCTTTGGCAGCGGGGCGATGGCCTCTCGCGTCATGACGTCTCCGGAAACTAGCCACACCCAGCGTCAATGCGGACCCGGCGAAGCGGGTTCCTTAAAGACCCGCCTCCGCCTGAATTTGCGCCCGCGACTTGCGCGCCCGCTCGGTCGCCGATTTCAGCTGACCGCAGGCGGCCATGATGTCCTCGCCGCGCGGCGTACGGATCGGCGAGGCATAGCCCGCCTTGTAGATGATGTCGGCGAAGCTCTCGATCCGCTCCCAGTCGCTGCGCTCGTAGGGCGCGCCCGGCCATTCGTTGAACGGGATCAGGTTGATCTTCGCGGGGATGCCGCGGATCAGCTTCACCAGGCGCCGCGCGTCCTCGTCGCTATCGTTCACCCCCTTGAGCATCACGTATTCGAACGTGATCCGCTCGGAGTTCGACAGGCGCGGATATTCCCGCAGCGCGTTCAGCAGCGTCTCGATATTCCAGCGCTTGTTGATCGGCACCAGCTTGTCGCGCACTTCGTCGGTCGTGGCGTGGAAGGACACCGCCAACAGACAGCCGATCTCCTCGGCGGTCTTCGCGATCTCCGGCACCACGCCCGAAGTCGAGAGCGTGATCCGGCGGCGGCTGAGGCTCAGCCCCTCGCCATCCATCACGACCTTCATCGCGTCGCGGACATTCTCGAAGTTGTAAAGCGGCTCGCCCATGCCCATCAGAACGACGTTCGACACCAGACGGGTCTCGTTCTTCGGGCTGTTCTTCTCGGGCCATTCGCCCAGATCGTCGCGTGCGAGCATGACCTGGCCGACGATCTCGCCGGGCGTCAGGTTGCGCACGAGTTTCTGCGTGCCGGTGTGGCAGAACGAACAGGTCAGCGTGCAGCCCACCTGGCTCGAGATGCACAGCGTGCCGCGGCTTTCCTCGGGGATGTAGACCGCCTCGACTTCGTGGCCGCCCGCGATCTTCAGAAGGTATTTCCGCGTGCCGTCCTCGGAGACCTGCTTCGAGACGATCTCGGGCAGGGTAATCTCGAACGTCTCGGCCAGCATCGCCCGGTAATCCTTGGCGAGGTTGGTCATCGCCGCGAAATCGCGCACACCCCAGTAATAGATCCACTGCCAGATCTGGCCGACGCGCATCTTCGCCTGCTTCTCGGGCGTGCCCGCCTCGATCAGCGCCGCGCGCAGCTGGTCACGGGTGAGGCCGATGAGATTCACCTTGCCGCCTTCGGGCAGCTTGCGCGGGATCGTGTGCACGTCTTGCGTGATCGGAGCCTGAGACTGGGTCATCGCATGTTTCCTTGAAATGAGGCGCCTCATATAGGGGATTCGCCCCTGCATTAACAGGGGGCGTCGCGCTTTTGGCTCGAACGCGAAAACCCCGGCGCATGGCCGGGGCTCGAATGTCAGGCGCGAGGGTCGCTTACTTGCAGCGCTGCTCGGCCTCGTCGGTCGCGGCGGTGAAGCCCATCAGCGAGAACGTGTCCTCGGTCTGGGTGCCACGGCTCGAACGACCGGTCAGTTTCACGTCTGCGCCAGCCTTGAGGGCGGCGATGATCTTCGCGTCCTCTTCCGGCGATCCGGCCCAAGCGCCGCCACCGTCGGTGAAGAGGGTGTATTTCTGCCCCCCGACTTCCAGATCGACGGTCGAGCCATCCGCGAAAGGATAGCCGCCCATGAAGGAAATCTCGGGCGCCTTACCCGGACGATAGGTCACGAAGAGCAGGATATCCCCGCGGTTCACCTGTACGACCTTCCCACCCTTGGTGTTGACCGTTTTCTTCGGCTTCGACACGCCCCAACATTCTTTCGGATCGTTATCGACGAAGACGCTCCAATCGGTATTCGCAGCGACGCGGTTGGTGCTTTCCTGCGCAATTGCGCCGTGCCCCGCCCCGATCATGAGCGCGGCGACCGCCGCGATCCGCAGACCCTTCATCATCATGCTTACAGCCTCCAGCTGTCACGTTGCCTCTGCATCGCCCGGGCTGGTCACCCTGTTTTCGGTGGCGGATGCGTTTTCCTCTCGATAACACTCATTTAACCCTAAAAAGCCTAGGGGGAAAACCCCGCGACGGCGAGATTTCGCGCATAGGAGGCAGGCGATGACGGCACCCGAGGCAATGATTGAGCTATGGCGCGGAGGGATGTGTGAATCCGTCCATCATGGCCATGCAGTGATCTTCGGCCCCGAGGGCATCGAAGCGGCTTGGGGCGATCCCGAAACAGTAATTTTTCCGAGATCGTCCGTGAAGATGATTCAGGCTTTGCCACTGCTGGAAAGCGGGGCGGCGGAGGCGGCTGGACTGACCACTTCCCAGTTGGCCCTGTCCTGCGCGAGCCATTCCGGCGCTCGCATGCACCGCGCCGCAGTCGAAGACTGGCTCGCGACGCTCGGGATGAAGGACGATGATCTGCGCTGCGGGGCCCATCTGCCGCGCGACAAGGCCGAGAAGAAACATCTGATCTGCGCGGACGGTGCGCCTTGCCAAGAACATAACAATTGCTCGGGCAAACATGCCGGCTTCCTGACGCTGAACCGGCATCTGGGCGGCGGGCCGGACTATATCGATATCGATCACCCGGTGCAGCGCGCCGTGAAATCCGCCTTTGAAGAGGTCACCGAAGAGAGCTCTCCGCGCTATGGGATCGACGGATGCTCGGCCCCGAATTTCGCGACCAGCCTCGCTGGCCTCGCGCGTGCGATGCAATTCTTCGCGTCGGCGAAACCGGACGGCGATCTGCGGGCGCGCGCTGCCGCCCGACTGGTCGACGCGATGATGGAGTATCCTGAAATGGTCGCGGGCGAAGGGCGCGCCTGCACCGAAATCATGCGCGAGGCGAACGGGCGTGTCGCCGTCAAAACCGGTGCGGAAGGCGTCTACGTCGCCATGCTTCCGGATCAGAAGCGCGGCGTCGCCCTGAAAATCACTGATGGCGCAACCCGGGCCTCGGAAGCGGCGATAATCGCGCTGCTGATCCGCCTTGGTGCGCTCGATGCCAACGCGCCCGTGGTGCATCGCAGATTGACCGGGCCCATCACCAATTGGCGCGGCCTGAAAACGGGCGAGCTGCGCCGTGCAGCGCAGTTCCCCTAAAGCCTAGAGTCGAAGGGACAGGCCCTGCGTCCCTGTGTTCCGCAACAGGCTGAGCGCGACATTCTGCGGAGAGACGCTGGCCATGTTCGAAAGCTGCGCGCGCAGTAGATAGTCCCGCGTCAGGGCAGCCAGCTTCTCCGGCGCGGCGAGTTCAGCCGGATCGGAGGTGCCGTAGACGCGTTGCGCCTTGGACATGTAGATGTCGCGCTGCTGCTCGACATCCAAAGCGCCGACACTCGGCGGCAGGTTGAGCGCGGTCTGGAAGACCCGGCTCAAAGCGGGCGATCCGATAATCGTGTACCATTTCGCAGGCTCGGACAGGTCCCTTGCCGCGAGTGCGGGCAGATCACGCTGAAGGGACATCGCCATGCGCATGTCGTTGTCGACCCCGCCGACCGCGACTTCGAATTCCCGGCTCTCGAATTGGTTCAGGATCTCATCCGCGAATGTCGAGAGCTTGGTGCGCGGAATAGCGAAATCTCCAAAACCGAATGCCTTGGTCAGTGCGAGATAGCTTTTATCCGACAGCTTATTGGCAAGCGCCGTGCGATCCAAAGACCCCTCTTCGAGTACTTTGCGGATGAAGTACTTGTTGTCGATATCCGCATCGAGACCGAACGCGCCCAGCGCCACACTCAGAAGGCGCCGGTCATCGACCAGTTCCTGTGCCGTATCGATGCTTCCGATCGTCTCACGGAAATAGCGATCAAGACGCTGGTTTTCCGACGACGCCGCGAAAGCCGCCTTCTGCGTTTCCATCGTGCGCGAGAGAAAGCGCCATCCCGCGAACCCGGAAAAGGGAATAACGGGTTGATAAGTCATGACGCGCCCGCGGCGAGGAGACGTTCCTCCCGTGGGAGAAGCGTCCGTAGCGCCTTCAGCGCTTGGTAATGCTGGTTCTCGATCACGGCGAGCGTGGCCGCATTCAGCTGCGCCCGGCTATCGTGATCCTTGAGAACTTGGCTGAGTTGTTCGATCCCCCGAAGCAACTGCATCCTTGCCTCTTCGGGGTCGGTGTCCCCCGACAGCACGAGCTGCGCGATATAGCACACGCGCCGGACAGGCGTGTTCACCTCTTCCGGATGGATCGCGTCGCGCAGCCGCAGGATATTTGCGTTCGGCGTCATGATCGCGAGCCGCGATCGGCGATCTCCGTTTTCGATAACCGCGCCATTAATCAGCACTCTCTCCTTTGGGGCGAGTTTAAGCACGAGGCCGCTCATTGTTTGATCCCTTCTTGCCGCAACCCGCGCATGATTGCGGTGTTCACGTCGATCAAAACATCGACCGAACGCTTTTCCGAAAGGACGAGACGGCTATGCGCCTGCGTGAACTCGTTTAGAAAGAAAATGCGCGCGCGGAGGTCCTGCGGCAAGCCATTCTCGGGATCCGCCACATCCGCCGCGAGCGCGGTCCAGAGGCGGCGGTTTTCGAAGATCGCTTCTGCCAGCGCGGCAAAGGGCACGTCCTGCGAAGACACCTGTTTAAGGCGACGCGTGATGCGGGCAAATAGCTCGAATTCGAGACCGCGCGGTGTGCGCATCGGCTGGCTCGGATTGGAATAGGCCGTTTTGGCCAAAGTCGTCGCGTACACGGGAAATCCTTCCGGTGACTGAAACTGATCATGTGCGGAGGGCATGAGGGAAGCGGGGGCGCCGGATCAGGCGCCCCTACCCGAACTTTAACGGAACAGCGAAAGGATGTTCTGGGGCTGCTGATTCGCGATCGAGAGCGCCTGGATACCTAGCTGTTGCTGAGTTTGCAGAGCCTGAAGCCGTGCCGAGGCCTCTTCCATATCCGCGTCTACCATCGACCCGATACCGGCCTTGAGCGAGTCGCTGAGGCTGGAGATAAAGTCGGCTTGCGTGCCGATCCGGCCCTCGACCGAACCGAAGGAAGAAGCCGCATCGGTTGCCGTCTGGATCAGCGTCTCGATATTGGTGAGCGCAGCGGTCGCCCCCGCGTCAGTGGTCACGTCGATCGATGCGACCGCGGCGAGACCGCCTGAGCCCGCATTGAGGAATTGCGACACGATCGTCAGATCGCCGGCCAGATCGGCGCCGCCATCATTCTTGAAGGTCAGGGTCGAGTCGCTGGTGGTGCTCACACCGGCGGTGAAGTCGACTTGCAGGTTGGCGATGCCCAGCGCGTCGATCGCCGATTTCAGTCCAGCGGCGATCAAGTCGGTGCGTGCAGTGCCGGTCTGCGCCGCATCCGCTTCGGAGAGCGTGTAGCTGACCGTTTGATCTCCGAGGCTGACCTTCACGCTATCGCCCGCGGCCCAGGTAACCGTGTCATCGAGAAAGACTTTGACTCCCGTCGTATCAGCCTTGGCGAGAGTCGTGGCGGCGGTATCCTTATCGGTAGACACCCCGGCCGAACCGGTGAAGGCCGCTTTCGCAGAGTAACTGCCGACAGAGAGGTTTTGGGCGGTGACGTCGATATGGCTCGCGGAAACGGTGCCGTCCGAGGCGCGGTCGAGCGACGACAGCACTTTAACGGTCGCAGCCGAGGAGCCATCGACCAGGTTCAGGCCATTGAACTGCGCCGCCCCGACGACCGACGTCAGTTGCTCCTGAAGTGCGTCGATATCCGTCTGAATCTTGTCGCGGTCGACATTCGACTCCTGTGCCGCGACGATCTTGCTTTTCATATCGGTCAGCAGGTCAGTCACGGTTTCGGCGGCCTTACGGGCCACCGCGACAGTCGATTCCCCCAGCGCGAGGCTATCCGAAATGCCAGAGAAGCTTTTTACGTCGGACTCCATGACCTTCGAAATCGCCCATACGGCCGCGTTGTCTTTCGCCGAGCCGACCGATTTGCCGGTCGAGATTTCAGATTGGGTGGTGGCGAGGCCGGAATTGATCCCTTTCAGGGTCTGCAGCGCGATCATGGCGCCGGTATTCGTCAGAATGCTGGACATGATTTATCCTTTTAATGTCGACGCTTTGCGTCACTCGGTTGCAAAGCCGCGTGTTCGACGCGGCGCTCATGGCTTTCTGACCAATGCGCCTCGTGAGCTTTGAAGCGCGCCATCGCTTGGATGCGGCGCCACAATGGCCGAGCAAAGGCTAACAACCTGCTAAATCCTGTCCCTAAAATCTTGAGAAATGTCTTTCATGATTAACAGCTTATGCACGCCGCTCGAAATCCGCACTACCGCGGCGAATAGGCTGCGGACGCCCTTCTCGGTCATAGGAATCGAAGCCTTTCGCCGCCGCCACAATTACCTTGAGACGGGCCTGCGCAGCGCGCACTCCTTCCAGAGCAGAGGCCAGCAGCACCTGATTCTCGCGAGCAAGCGCCTGAATCTGCTCGACCCTGCCGCGATCAGGCTTCGTCAGCGCGGCCATCGCGCGCTCCTTTCGGTCGCTCAAGGCAATGAGGTCGGAGAACTCCGCCGACCGGATTGCTTCTCGTTCGAGGCGCAGTAGCGAGATGAGCTCTTCCGCGGTAGTCGTTTCAGGCATCCTGTCCTCCGTTCTTGAACGATTCGAAGATGACTTCGGCAAGGCCGATCCCCCCCGCGTCGACCATGGCCTTCGACTGTTCGACTCTTAAGAAAGATGCGAATTGCGCTTCCCCGATGCCGCCCCCGAAAGCGCCGTCGTCAGCCTGCAGTCCGGCCTCTTTCAACATTTCCGAAAGGAAACCAGCTTCGAGCGCCTTGGCTTGCGCGAAAAGTTTGGCGTCTTGCGGCGAAAGGGCCGGGGCACGCGGCCCTGGTGACATGGTCGGGCGAAGCATCGAACTCTCCAATTGCGGATAATTTTCTGCACTCTGCCAGTCGGGCGTAAAGAATCGGTAAGTTCCTGCCGCGATAGTGGGTTCGACACAGACAGAGGTCGTGAGGACCATGATTCCCTTTCCGATGCCAGAAATGCCGAAAGGCTTGGGCAGCCAAATCAAGTCAGCGACCGTAAATACCGGGGCGGATGAAGCGCCGAATGGGGATTTCGCGCTCGTGGCCGAGGCAGCGGCGCCGACTACCGACGAAGCTCGTAATACGGACGCGGCCGCATCAAAGGAGAGCGGCGCAGGATCAGAGGACGATCAGTCCGCGCATGAGGAGAGAGAGGGTGCCGTTCTCCGCGCATCGGTTTCAAATGACTTGTCTGAGGTCATCGTGCTGCTTGGACCGCAGAAATCCCATCGCCAACTGCAGTCTGCTTCCACGGTCGAACGAAACCAGGTCAAAGGGACCGATATCGTGAAGCCCACGGAGAAGAACGTTGCCGCGAGAGACGGCGTCGCGCGCCCTCGAGGGAGAGAGAACGGCGCCGAGACAGACAAGTCCAGCGAAACGCACCCGACAAAAGCCGCAGCAAAAGTCGCTGAGACTACCTCCGGCAACGTGATGACTTATGCTCCAGTTTCGAGCGGAATCACGATGCAACCACATATCGAGCCCCAAAGAAACGACTCCAGACAGGATGGGCTGGCACCACGATCACTGTCGAACCGAAAGCCACTCGCGGTGCCGAGCGACGCGCGAGAACAAAGAACTGCCAATCCCGGGCAAACGTCTGCGGTGTCATTGCCGGCAAGAACCGGTGCGTCTGCTTCCGATAGTGTGGTCGTTCACAGTGCCGAGCATGCCCCGAAAACAACCTTCGACGTGAACGAGTCGCTCGCCCCCGCCCCCGAGAATGAGCAGCCAGTAGCTGAGCATGTTGCATCAAAGCGTCACAGGAAAAGGGACACGGGAGGCACGAAGCCTCTCCGTTCCCGTGCCTCGCCGGAAACTTTGCCCGCGGAGACCGAGGAGACGGCGCGGTCCGCGCACGCGCCTCCTGCAGAAACCGGGACTCAGGCGCCATCTCTATCCGCAGAGTCGTTTTTTCAGGGGCGGAGTAACACCGCAGCGAAACCGAACGGGGAAGCGATCCGGGCTGTAATCCGCCATGGGCCAGAGGCAGCGCCGGCGCAAGCATCCCCGAACAGAGGCGACCACGAAGCCGCGACGCCGGTTTTCACGTCAAAACCGGCCACAAGCACCGAGGCAGCCGACGCTATGCCTCCAAGCGCGGGACCTGCGGGGATCACAGTGCGGCGGAGCGCATCCTTGGAAACGGTCGAAACGGTCGCTGTGTCCGCAAAAGTAGTGCAGAGCGGGAAAGCATCAGACCCTCACTACGCTTTGGCGGCCAAAGCTCCGCCAGTCGACGCAGAAATTGCGCGGGCCTCTACCCGCTGGCAGCAGCCGCCACAACCACAGTTCAACACAGCGCGCCTTTTCAGCACACCAAGCGATACGTCCAAGAATGACAAAGCCGAGGCGCGCGAACCTTCGGTCCGGGTGGATCGTGATATTCTACCCATGGACGTTGCGGCCCATGCCCCGACTGCTCGCATGAGCCATGCTCAGGCTATCTATCTGGGGACAGCTGCGCTTCGGGCGGCGCAGGGGGACACGGAGAGGTCCCAGTTGCCCAGAGCGCGGTTCAGTAAGGCTGAGACGCCCGAAACCTCAGCCGCGCACAGCGCACCACTGGCTGCGGGGACAGGCGGGGCGGCGCCGACAAGTTCAGCGCCGCAGCCCGCCCCGGCTTCTATCGCGCAGTCAATAGCGCATCAGATTGGTATTTCACTGCAGCGGATGCCCGATCGGCCAGTGGAAATTGCGCTTTCGCCGAAAGAATTGGGCCACGTGCGCGTGATCCTCCATGCAAGCCAGCATGGCATGACGGTCGCGATACAGGCCGATCGCGCCGAAACACTCGAGCTCATGCGCCGCCATATCGATACTTTCGCGCGCGAAATACGCGACTTGGGTTATGGCACGCTCGATTTTCAGTTCAGCCAGCGCGAGGAGCGCCCCCAGCGGCGGCCCGATATATTCGACAGGTCAGGCACTGGCCCGGGCGTCGCCCACGTTGAGACGCCGATTGACCCCAATCCGCGCCCCGCCACCCGCCTAGCCCCACCCCGAGGCGGGCTCGACCTGCGCATGTAGGAGATCATCATGACCACCACCACTTCCCCCGTAACCCCGACGACCCCCAACGTCGCCGCCACGGCCGCAGCGAACAGTGGCGATGCAAAAGCCCCATCGGCGCTCAGTTCGGATTTCGAAACCTTCCTGACGATGCTCACCGCCCAGATGAAAAATCAGGATCCGCTCAATCCGATCGAAAGCGCCGATTTCGCGGTGCAACTCGCGACATTCTCCAGCGTCGAGCAACAGGTAAAGACCAACGATCTGCTGATCGCTCTGTCAGGCCAGATTGGACTTGGCGGTTTGAGCGAACTGGCGAGCTGGGTCGGAATGCAGGCCCGCGCCGAGGCACCGAGTTACTTCGACGGCTCGACGCCGATCGACCTTGCGCCCGCGGCGCAATCGGGGGCCGACGCAGCCGTTCTGGTGATCACGGATTCGACCGAGGAACAGGTCGCGAAGAAGCTGATTTCGCCTGCGCTCGAAAGCTATGCGTGGGACGGAACCAACGAGGCGGGCCAATCGCTAGGGGCTGGGCAATACCGCTTCTCGCTGCAAAGCTACGCGGCGGGCAATCTGATCGGCACCGATCCGGTCGCGGCCTATAGCCGGGTGGTCGAGGTGCAAGCAGGCGCTAACGGCGCGATGTTGACGCTCGAAGGCGGGGCCAAAGTTCCCGCCGATACGGTCAGCGCGCTGCGGGAGGGTTAAAGCAGCTCGCCCAGGACGACCCCAAGCAGCAGAAGGGCCGTCCCAGCTGAGAACAGTGCCGCGTAGCGCCAGCGGGTCACCGTCACCGGGGGCGGTGTCGGTTCGGTCTGCTTGCGGATCGCCGCCTTCACGAGGTCAGGGAGTTGCGGCCCGAAGCGACCCACGACCTGCACCGTCTTGCGCAGATCATTCGCGATGGCACGCGGACCGAGGCTTTCGCGAATGTATTTCTCCACGACCGGCTTTGCGACTTCCCACATGTTGATCGACGGGTGGAGCGAACGCGCCACGCCTTCAACAACGACCATCGTGCGCTGCAGCAGGATCAACTGCGTCTGGGTCTGCATCCCGAAGCGCTCCGTCACCTCGAAGAGATAGGCCAAAAGCCGCGCCATCGAGATATGGGCGGCGTCCATCCCGAAGATCGGCTCGCCCACGGCGCGCAGCGCCAGAGCGAACTCGTCGACATCGCGATCGGCGGGGACGTAACCAGCCTCGAAATGCACCTCGGCCACACGCTTGTAGTCGCGCTGGATGAAGCCCATGAGTATCTCGGCATAGACCCGGCGGGTATATTCGTCGATCTGCCCCATGATCCCGAAATCATAGGCGAGGATATCCCCGTTCCCAGCCACCTTGAGATTGCCATGATGCATGTCGGCATGGAAAAACCCGTCGCGCAGAGCATGGCTAAGGAACAGCTGCAACACGCGCTCGCCGATGGCGGCCACGTCATGTCCCGCATCGCGCAGACCCGTCGGGTCGCCCATCGGCAGACCTTCCGCCCAGTCAAGCACCATCACCCGCTTGGCCGAGAGGTTCCAGACCGGCTGTGGCACTAGGAAGCCCGCATCACCTACGGTATTGGCGCCGAATTGCGAAGCCGAAGCCGCCTCCAAACGCAGATCCAACTCGCCCAGAACCACGGATTCGAAGTGTTTGATTACCTCGCTCGGGCGCAAGCGCCGCGACGCGGGCGAAATCCGCTCGATCATCGCGGCGGCGAAATGGAAGGCGTCGAGATCGCGACGGAAAGCGCGCTCGATCCCCGGGCGCAATACCTTCACCGCGACCCGTTCACCCGTGTCCGCTCGGCGCGCGGAATGGACCTGCGCGATCGAAGCGGCGGCGACGGGCTCGGAAAACTCGATGAACAGCTGATCGGCGGGCGCGCCCAGTTCGTCTTCGACCATACGCTTGGCGATAGAGGTCTCGAAGGGCGGCAGCTTGTCCTGCAGCACGCGCAGCTGATCGGCCAATTCGGCGCCGACTACGTCCGGCCGCGTCGAGAGGACCTGACCGAACTTGATATAGGCCGGGCCAAGCGCGGTAATCGCGCGCGTGACCGGCGGTAGCTCCGGATCGCCCTTGTAGCCAAGCCACGCGAAGGGCGCGCTGATCGCATAGGCCACGGCGCGCAGCCGCGGCGGCGCATCCATCGCCTCAAGCGCCTGATGCATCGCACCCGTGCGGATGAAGGTCGCGCCCGTCCGGATCAGGCGCCAGATGTTGTGGGGTCCGCGCATCGGTTAAAGTTTCCAGCCCGAGTGCAGCGCCGCGATTCCCATCGACAGATTCCGGTAGGAGACATTGTCGAACCCGGCTTCACGGATCATCTGCGCGAAGGTCTCCTGCGAGGGGAACTTGCGGATCGATTCCACCAGGTACTGGTAGCTGTCGCGGTCATTTGCGACGATTTCGCCCATCTTCGGGATCACGTTGAAGGAGTAGAGATCATAGGCCTTCTGCATCAGTTCATTCGGGATCTGACTGAATTCGAGCACCATGATCCGTCCACCAGGCTTGAGCACCCGATAGGCCTCCGAAAGCGCATCCGCGATCCGCGTCACGTTCCGGATGCCGAAAGAGATCGTGTAGACGTCGAAGGAATTATCCGCGAAGGGCAGCGCCATCGCGTCGCCGACCACCCAGTCGAGACTGTCGGCCATGCTTTCGGCCTCGGCGCGCTTGCGGCCCTCGACCAGCATCGATTCGGTCATGTCGCATACGGTGGCATGGCCCGAGCCTGCGCGTTTCAAGAAGCGGAAGGACACGTCGCCGGTCCCGCCCGCCACGTCGAGCAACTTTTGACCCGGTCGCGGCGCGAGCCAATCCATCATCGCGTCCTTCCAGACGCGGTGGATGCCCATGCTCATCAGGTCGTTCATGATGTCGTATTTCGATGCCACTCGCGAAAACACGCCGTGAACCATGCCTGCCTTGGCATCTTCGTCCACGGTCTGAAAACCGAAATGCGTGGTCTTTGATTGCTCTGCGCTCATGGGCCCTTGCCGATCCTCATTTCACCCCCTTCTTATAGGGGCCCTTTGCCCCAAGACAATGCGATGAGGAGGAACTATGCCCGAATTGCCCGAGGTCGAGACGGTTCGTCGCGGGTTGGTCCCGGCCATGGAAGGCCATCGGATCGAGCGTGCCGAAGTCAATCGGCCCGACCTGCGCTGGCCCCTGCCCGAGCGGATGGCCGAGCGGTTGCAGGGGGCCCGCGTGGACCGTCTGCGGCGACGGTCGAAATACATCCTCGCGGATCTCGACAGCGGAGAAAGCCTGCTGATCCACCTCGGGATGTCGGGCCGCATGCTGGTCTCGGGCGTGGCGCTTGGCGATTTTCACCTCGAACATCCCGCGCCTGCGAAACACGATCACGTTGTTTTGCACATGGCGGGTGGCGGACGTGTGACCTTCAATGACGCGCGTCGCTTCGGGGCGATGGATCTGGTGCTGACCGAGCGCGAGCAGGCGCATTGGCTTTTGGCGGGCCTGGGCCCCGAGCCCTTCGGCAACGACTTCCACGAAGACTATCTGGTCGAGGCGCTCAAACGCCGCGCGACCCCGATCAAGTCTGCGCTGCTCGACCAGCATGTCGTGGCGGGTCTGGGCAACATCTATGTCTGCGAGGTGCTGCACCGGGCAGGTATCGACCCGCGCCGTCAGGCGAAGCGGATTTCGAACGCACGCATCGCCTCGCTGGTACCGATCATCCGCGAGGTGCTGACCGAGGCGATCTCGGCGGGAGGGTCGTCTCTGCGCGACCATCGGCAAGCGGATGGGGAACTGGGATATTTCCAGCACAGCTTCCATGTCTACGACCGCGAGGACGCCCCCTGTAGCACGTGCGGCACGCCGATCCGGCGCATCGTTCAATCCGGACGATCCACCTTTTTCTGCCCGGCCTGCCAGAAATGACGCAGCGCTCCGGCATCACAAGACGCTTGATCTGATTTGACGCTCTGCTAGGAGTCCCGTTCAGAGACAAGGAAAGGCAAGACCGAAATGGCCTACCAGACCCTGATCGTCGAGATCGAGGATTACGTTGCCCTGATCCGGCTCAACCGCCCCGACGCACTGAACGCCCTGAACTCCCAATTGCTGGGGGAACTGGCCGAGGCGCTGAAATCGGCGGAAGAGAATGACAAGGTGCGTTGCATCGTCATCACCGGTTCGGAAAAGGCCTTCGCGGCTGGCGCAGACATCAAGGAAATGTCGGAAAAGAGCTTCGTGGACATGTTCACAAGCGACTTCTTCGGCAAGGAAGCGGATGCCATCAACCGCATCCGCAAACCGATCATCGCTGCAGTGGCGGGCTACGCGCTCGGCGGCGGTTGCGAATTGGCGATGATGTGCGATTTCATCATCTGCGCGGAGAACGCCAAGTTCGGCCAGCCCGAGATCAATCTCGGCGTGATCGCCGGGATCGGCGGCACCCAGCGCCTGACGCGCTTCGTGGGCAAGTCCAAGGCGATGGACATGCACCTCACGGGCCGCTTCATGGATGCCGGCGAGGCCGAACGGTCGGGACTTGTCAGCCGGGTCGTCCCGAATGCCAAGCTGATCCCCGAGACTATGGCTGCGGCGCAGAAGATCGCCGAGAAGTCGATGCTTGCGACTCGCGCCGCGAAAGAAGCGGTGAACCGCTCCTACGAGACGACGATGAACGAAGGCATCCTGTTCGAGCGTCGTCTGTTCCACGGGCTCTTCGCCACCGACGACCAGAAAGAGGGCATGGCTGCCTTCCTCGAAAAGCGCGAGCCTCAATTCCGCGACAAGTGAGCCCTTTCGGGCCGCTCGCACGACACCAGATGGCGGGGCTTCGGCCCCGCTTTTCATTATTCCCTTTCCCTTTTGCGCAATTTGCCTTATGAGGCCGCCTCACATGCGCGTGGAGCCCGCTTAGGCTAGAATCATCTAGGTTCGCTGGAGCCCGGGGTCTGTCGTGCGATTGAAAGATTTGAACAGACCCGGAAAGTGGGAAGATACACATGGCTAACACGCCCCAGTCCAAGAAACGCGCCCGTCAGAACGAGCGCCGCCAAGACGTCAACAAAGCTCGTCGTTCGCGCATCCGTACCTTCATCCGCAAAGTCGAAGAAGCGATCGCTTCGGGCGACTACGAAGCGGCAACCAACGCTCTGCGCGCAGCCCAGCCCGAGCTGGCTCGCGGCGTCACCAAGGGCGTTCTGCACAAGAACACCGCATCGCGCAAAGTCTCGCGCCTTGCGTCGCGCGTGAAGGCTCTCAACGCCTGATCTGCGCCCCGGGGTCGAGCCGGCTCCGGAATACGCTGGATTCCTTGAGAAAAAACGCGTCCGCCTATTTGGTGGGCGCGTTTTTTCTTGGACAATCAGTGCCTTGACACGAAACTGTTGCAGTTTTGCGCAGCCCCCTCAGATTCGTTTCGGGGAATCTCACGTCAAGCGCAAAGGTCGGTTGCCTGCTGGCTCGCCAGCTTGCTAGCTTCTACCTGCGATTCACGTCGCCTTGGGGGACATGACGCATTTATCTGGCCGTCGGGGGCAAATAAGTCTGCCACGACAAATGAAAAAGCCTGTTGGCGACCAGCGAAATGCGATTCCGATTCTCGAGGGGGTCCAACTCCTCACTTTCGGCAACTCTGCCTGAAACCGGGTTTCAATCCCGGCAGGTAGGTCGTGTCTGTTTGTAATCGAGGCCGAGCTGCCAGCCGGGCTTGCCGCAATCCCAAGGGACGAAGACGCAACTTATTTGTGTTTGGCGATGGGCGGAAAAATGACGGACGAAACTTGGGGGCAGGTCTGCAATGAGCTTCAAAAAGCTGTTGGGCAAAACAACTACACGACCTGGATCGCTCCGCTCGAGCTGATCGACCTCGAGGACGGCATCGCCTCATTCCAAGCACCGACGAAATTCATGTGCGACTGGGTCTCGCGCAACTTTGCGGAACCGATCCTGAGCGAACTGCGTCGGGCGGGCATCTCTGCAGAGCGCGTCGACATCTCGGTCCCGGCCCGTCGTCCGATGAACGGCACGGCGAATGGCGCGACCCGCCCTGCGGTTCCGGCCCCTGCCCCAGCTCCCGCTGCAGCCGCCAAGCTCCGCAAGACCCCGCGTCCCGACGAGCCGCTTCCCGGCGCGCCGCTAGATTCGCGCTTCACCTTCGACAGCTTCGTCGTCGGCAAGCCGAACGAACTGGCCCATGCCGCCGCCAAGCGCGTTGCCGAAGGTGGCCCGGTCACGTTCAACCCGCTGTTCCTCTATGGCGGCGTCGGGCTTGGTAAGACTCACCTGATGCATGCGATCGCGCATGACCTGCAGCATCAGCGTCCGGATCTGCGCGTGCTCTACCTTTCGGCCGAGCAGTTCATGTATCGCTTCGTGCAGGCGCTGCGCGAAAAGCAGATCATGGACTTCAAGGAGATGTTCCGCTCGATCGACGTTCTGATGGTCGACGATGTGCAGTTCATCGCCGGGAAAGATTCCACGCAGGAAGAGTTCTTCCACACGTTCAACGCGCTCGTGGATCAGGGCAAACAGATCGTCATTTCGGCGGATCGTGCCCCGGGCGAGATCAAGGACCTCGAAGAGCGCATCAAGTCGCGCCTGTCCTGCGGTCTCGTCGTCGACCTGCACCCGACCGATTACGAACTGCGCCTCGGTATTCTTCAGACCAAGACCGAAGCCTACAAGGTTCAGTATCCCGACCTGCAGATCGCCCCCGGCGTTCTGGAATTCGTGGCACACCGGATCACCTCGAACGTGCGTATCCTCGAAGGCGCGCTGACCCGCCTCTTCGCCTATGCCTCGCTGATCGGGCGCGAGATCACGATGGATCTGGCGCAGGAATGCCTCAAGGACCAGCTGCGTCAGTCCGAGCGCAAGGTCACCGTCGAAGAAATCCAGCGCAAGGTGGCGGAGCATTACAACGTCCGTCTCTCCGATCTCGTGGGGCCCAAGCGCCTGCGCGCCATCGCTCGTCCGCGCCAGGTGGCGATGTTCCTCGCGAAATCGCTGACCACCCGCTCGCTTCCCGATATCGGGCGCCGCTTCGGCGGGCGCGATCACACCACGATCATGCACGGCATCCGCAAGATCGAGGAACTGCGCGGCACGGATTCGCAGCTCGCCGAAGATATCGAGTTGCTCCGCCGCCTCCTTGAAAGCTGATCTGGCCCGCTGGGCTTGACGCTCCGGACAAAGCGACCGAATGTCTGCGAAAACCGTTGTGCCGGTGGCGCGAGGTGCTACCTTGCCAGCCCCGGAAAGTCGTGAGGGATCGACATGAAATTCAGCATCGAACGCGCCGCGCTGCTCAAGGCCGTCTCGCAAGCGCAATCCGTTGTGGAACGCCGCAACACGATCCCGATCCTTGCTAACGTGCTGATCGAAGCCGAAGGCGACACTGTCCAGTTCCGCGCCACCGACCTCGATATCGAGGTGGTCGACAAGGCGCCCGCGCAGGTCGAACAGGCCGGGGCCACGACGGTCTCGGCGGTCATGCTGCATGAAATCGTGCGCAAACTGCCCGATGGCGCGCTGGTCTCGATCTCGGACGACCCGGCTGCCGGGCGTCTGAACGTGCAGGCCGGTCGGTCGAGCTTCAACCTCGCCACGCTGCCGAAGGAAGACTTCCCGGTGATGGCTTCTTCGGAATACACCGCGAATTTCACGGCCAAGGCCGGGGTGCTCAAGCGCCTGTTCGACAAGTCGAAATTCGCGATCTCGACTGAAGAGACCCGCTATTACCTCAACGGCGTCTACATGCATATCGCGACCGGCGAAGACGGTCAGGTGCTGCGCTGCGTCGCCACCGACGGTCACCGTCTGGCGCGTATCGATTCCGGCCTGCCCGAAGGCGCCTCGGGTATGCCCGGCGTGATCGTGCCCCGCAAAACGGTGAACGAGCTGCGCAAGCTGCTGGAGGACGACGATCAGGAAATCGCGGTCTCGGTCTCGGAAACCAAGGTCCGTTTCGCGACCCCGGTGATCACGCTGACCTCGAAGGTCATCGACGGCACCTTCCCCGATTACACCCGCGTCATCCCGACCGGGAACACCCGCCAGCTGGAAGTCGACGCATCGGAATTCGCAAAAGCGGTGGACCGTGTGGCGACCGTCTCGTCGGAGCGGTCGCGCGCGGTGAAACTGGCTCTGGAAGCCGACAAGCTGGTACTTTCGGTCAACGCACCCGATGCCGGTGCCGCGGAAGAAGAGCTGGTCGTGGCCTATGCCGACGAGCCGCTGGAGATCGGTTTCAACGCGAAATACCTGCTCGAGATCGCGAGCCAGGTCGATCGCGAAAATGCCGTCTTCCTGTTCAATTCCTCGGGCGATCCGACCCTGATGCGCGAAGGTGGCGACACTTCGGCGGTCTATGTGGTCATGCCGATGCGCGTGTGAGGCCTGACGGAAGCCTCCGGCGGGGATATTTCCATCGAGAAGAAGAGGCGCGATGCTGCGTGAACTGAAGATATTGCAGTTCCGCTCGCATCGTCGTGCCGAAATCGCTTTCGACGGGCGGCCCGTGGCAATCTACGGGCCCAACGGCGCGGGCAAGACGAATATCCTTGAGGCGGTGTCGCTGCTCTCACCCGGGCGTGGGCTGCGCCGGGCGCAGGCCGACGAGTTGATGCGCCGCGCCGAAGCCGTTGGCTGGAAGCTGCGCGCCGTCACCGACACCCATGAGATCGAGACCTCCGCCCTGCCCGGCGAGTCCCGCCGGGTCGAGATCGATGGCAAAGCCGCGCCGCAGGTGGCACTGGCGCAGATTCTGCGGGTGCTGTGGCTGGTGCCCTCGATGGACCGGCTCTGGATCGAAGGGGCCGAAGGGCGCAGGCGGTTTCTCGACCGGATGGTGATGAGCTTCACCCCCGCCCATGCCGAGGTCACGCTGGCCTATGAAAAGGCGATGCGCGAGCGGAACCGCTTGCTCAAGGACATGGTCCGCGATCCGAACTGGTATCACGCGCTGGAGGCGCAGATGGCCGAAGCTGGCGCTGCGATCCGGGCGAACCGCGCTGAAGCCCTCACGCGGATCATGCAGGCGCAGGCGGATGCGGCGACGGCGTTTCCAGCAGCGCATCTGGTCCTCGAGAACGAAGGCCCCGGGGATCTGGCCGCAGCCCTCGACGCCAATCGCCCGCGCGACATGTCAGCGGGCAGGACGCTGGAGGGGCCGCACCGGGCCGATCTGCTCGCCACATATGTCGAGAAAGATGCCCCCGCCGCGCAATGCTCTACCGGGGAGCAGAAGGCGCTGCTGATCTCGCTGATCCTCGCCAATGCGCGGGCGCTTGCGGGCGAGGATGTGGTGCTTTTGCTCGACGAGGTCGCCGCCCATCTGGACTCCGGCCGGCGCGCGGCGCTTTATGACGAAATCTGCGCGATGGGCGCGCAGGTGTTGATGACCGGCACGGGAGCTGAGCTGTTCGACGCGCTCGGAGACCGGGGGCAATATCTCGAAGTGGTCGAGGGGCCGCAGGGCTCTGAGGTGAGGGAGGCTATGCCGTGAGCTATCCGCAGCAACGTGTGACGCTGATCACGCTGGGCGTGGCCGATCTCGACCAGTCGAAGCGCTTCTACGCAGCGCTCGGCTGGCAGCCCCATGCCGAGCAGGAGGACGTCGCCTTCTACCAGTTGCACGGGATGGCGCTGAGCCTGTTCTCCTTGCCGGCGCTGGCCGCCGATCAGGGCCTTACCCGCGCAAGGCTCGGCACAGGCGCGATGACGCTGGCGCAGAACTTCGACAGCCCCGAAGACGTGGACGCCGCTTTCGCTGCCGCCCTCAAGGCAGGCGCAACCGAATTGAAAGCCCCCGAGAAGACTTTCTGGGGCGGCTATGCGGGCTATTACGCCGATCCCGACCACCATGTCTGGGAACTTGCCCATAATCCCTTCTGGCCGCTGGCCGACGACGGAAGCCTTACCCTCCCATGACCCTCACCTTATCGCAGATCGCGCTCTACACCGGCGCGCTTCTGGTTCTCTTCCTCACCCCCGGGCCGGTCTGGCTCGCCCTTCTCGCTCGCGCGATGGCCGGCGGGTTCGCCTCTGCATGGCCGCTCGCGCTTGGCGTGACGGTGGGCGACATGGTCTGGCCCGCACTCGCAATCTTGGGCGTATCGTGGCTGGTCGGCGAATTCAGCTGGTTCCTCGATGCGCTGCGCTGGGTGGCGGTCGCGATGTTCGTGGGGATGGGGGCGCTCCTGATCCGCCATGCCGAACATCAGATCAGCTCCGACAGCCGCCTGACGCGCCCGGGCATGTGGGCGGGCTTCGTCGCCGGGCTCATCGTGATCATCGGCAATCCCAAGGCGATCCTGTTCTACATGGGCATCCTGCCGGGCTTCTTTCCGATCGCCACGATGACCTGGATCGACATCGCCACGGTCAGTCTGATCTCGGCCATCGTACCGCTGACCGGCAACCTTATCCTCGCCGCCTTCGTGGGCCGCATCCGCGCCTTTGTACAAAGCCGCGGCAAGCTCGCAAAGCTCAACCGGATCGCGGGTGGGCTGATGATCCTCGTCGGCCTTCTTATCGCCGTGACGTGACCCCCTAAATCTTGTGTCTGACGCGTGACATTCCCGGGCCCAGCCGATATAAAACCGGCAACAGATAAAGGACGGGCAGGCATGACCGACGACACCCCGAAGAAGAACGCATACGGCGCCGATTCCATCAAGGTTCTCAAAGGCTTGGAGGCCGTTAGGAAACGGCCCGGAATGTATATCGGCGATACCGATGACGGCTCGGGCCTGCACCACATGGTTTACGAGGTCGTCGACAACGGGATCGACGAGGCTCTCGCGGGTCACGCCGACTACGTTGCCGTGAAAATTCACGCGGATTCTTCGGTCTCCGTGCGTGATAATGGGCGCGGGATTCCCGTCGACATTCACGCCGAAGAAGGCGTCTCCGCGGCCGAGGTCATCATGACCCAGCTGCACGCCGGCGGGAAATTCAACAACACCGACGACGACGGCAACGCCTACAAGGTGTCGGGCGGTCTGCACGGGGTTGGCGTCTCGGTGGTGAACGCGCTGTCGGACTGGCTGGAACTGACGGTTTGGCGCGACGGCAAGATCCACAAGGCGCGCTTCGAGCATGGCGAATGCGTCGAGCATGTGCATGTCGTGGGCGAGGCCCCGAACGAGAGCGGCACCGAGGTGCGCTTCCTCGCGTCGAGCAAGGAAGACGATCCCGAGGGTACCTTCTCGAACCGTGAGTTCGTCTTCGCCACGCTGGAAAAGCGTCTGCGCGAACTGGCTTTCCTGAACTCCGGCGTCCGTATCATCATCGAAGACGAGCGCCCCGCCGAGCCGCTCAAGACCGAGCTGCACTACGAAGGCGGCGTTCGGGAATTTGTGAAATATCTGGATCGATCGAAAAACGCCGTGATGGAGGACCCGATCTACATGGTCGGCGAGGTGCGCGGCATCGGCGTCGAATGCGCGATGTGGTGGAACGACAGCTACCACGAAACCGTGCTGCCCTTCACCAACAACATTCCGCAGCGTGACGGCGGCACCCATATGGCGGGCCTGCGCGGGGCGCTGACCCGCACGATCACGAAATACGCGCAGGAAAGCGGCATCGCCAAGCGCGAGAAGGTCGACTTCACCGGCGACGACGCGCGCGAAGGTCTGACCTGCGTGCTCTCGGTGAAAGTGCCCGATCCTAAATTCTCCAGCCAGACCAAGGACAAGCTGGTCTCCTCCGAGGTCCGTCCGGCGGTCGAGAACCTCGTGAACGAGAAACTCGCCGAATGGTTCGAGGAAAACCCGAACGAGGCCAAGCAGATCGTCGGCAAGATTATCGAGGCTGCGTTGGCCCGGGAAGCTGCTCGCAAGGCACGCGAACTCACGCGCCGCAAGACGGTGATGGATGTGGCCTCCCTGCCCGGCAAGCTCGCCGACTGTCAGGAGAAGGATCCGTCGCTCTCCGAAGTCTTCCTCGTCGAGGGTGACTCCGCGGGCGGTTCAGCCAAGCAGGGCCGCGAGCGCAAGAACCAGGCGGTGCTGCCGCTGCGCGGTAAGATTCTCAACGTCGAGCGCGCGCGCTTCGACCGGATGCTCAGCTCGGATCAGATCGGCACGCTGATCACCGCGCTCGGCACCGGAATCGGTCGTGACGAATTCAACATCGACAAGCTGCGCTACCACAAGATCGTCATCATGACGGATGCGGATGTCGATGGTGCGCACATCCGAACGCTTCTGCTGACCTTCTTCTTTCGCCAGATGCCCGAGATCATCGAGCACGGTTACCTCTACATCGCGCAGCCGCCGCTTTACAAAGTCGCGCGCGGCAAGTCCGAGGTCTACCTAAAGGATCAGACCGCGCTGGAGGATTACCTGATCGACATGGGCGTCGAGGGGGCGATTCTGCGGCTCAACACCGGCGAAGAAATCTCCGGTCAGGATCTCAAGCGCGTCGTCGAAGAGGCGCGCCTGATCAAGCGCATTCTCGCGACCTTCCCGACCCATTACCCGCATCACATCCTCGAGCAGGCGGCGATCGCAGGCGCGATGGTGCCGGGCAAGATCGACGGAGACGCGCAGGGCGTCGCGAACTCGGTGGCCGAGCGCCTCGACCTCGTCGCTCTGGAATACGAGCGCGGCTGGCAGGGCCGTCCGACGCAGGATCACGGCATCCGCCTCGCCCGCGTTCTGCGCGGCGTGGAAGAGGTCCGCACGCTCGACGGTGCCGTGCTGCGCTCGGGCGAAGCGCGCCGTCTCGGCAGCCAGACCGAGCAGCTGCAAGAGGTCTACGACCGCCCGGCGAAGCTGGTGCGCAAAGAGCGCGAAATCCTGATCCACGGCCCGCTCGAACTGCTCGACGCGATCTTGAACGAGGGTGAAAAGGGCCTGAGCCTGCAGCGCTACAAGGGTTTGGGCGAAATGAACCCCGAGCAGCTATGGGAAACCACACTTGACCCCTCCGCGCGGACCCTGCTTCAGGTGCGAGTCGAGGACGTGGCCGAGGCCGAGGACATCTTCTCGAAGCTGATGGGCGACGTCGTGGAACCCCGCCGCGAGTTCATCCAACAGAACGCCCTGGCGGTGGAGAACCTTGATTTCTGATCGGGTGTAGGGCAGCGCAAAATGCTTCGCGCTGCCCGTAAGTTTCCGCGAAACGCCCATTAGGCTTCGTTTCTGGCGTTTCGGGCCTACAAGGCGAACGCGAGAGATTCTCGGCCTTTCGAGAGCTCCTTTTTGATTTTTCAGACTCGTTGTCGACTTCTAATTATCGGGAAGTCTTCACCTGGGTATGTCCTCTTCTTAGCTCGACTTCGACTTTAGGCTCGGTCTTCAGCAACTAATCTCGGCACGACAAAAGAGGCAGAAACCAATCTTTGGCTTTGGGTCGTCTGGATGATCGAGCTTCGAAGAAAACGGTCACTCTCATGGTTTAACTAGCCTCTCATTGCGAACGGCATTCGCAATGAGAGGCGAAACAACATTTCCCTACAAGCAGTTGATGGATGACGCTGCACATGTTGGCGGGCTTCAAGCTCTCTTCACTGCGCGCGAACATCTGATCGTCTAAAGCCCTTCGATCTGGGCGATTAGTCCCTTAAAATCGTCATGAATCTCATCCGCCTTCATCTCGGCCCAGACGTCATCCATCTTCTTGCCGTTCTGCCCGAGCCTCTCCGCGAGTTGCTTCTTGAAATCCCCATCCAGCACAGGTCCCGCATCAGTCGCTGGCGCCTCAGAGCATGGCAAGAAGAGATCCGTTTCCCACCACTCTCGGAGGTCTGCAACGTTGACTCCGAGTGTTCTTGCAAGACACCTTGGGACAAGCGCGTAATTCTCGATTTCGCGCCGGCGCAAGGTTCGCGACGAGAAGTTTGCCAGCCCGTGACCGTCAGTCTTGTCGCGAAGCGTCGCATCACAAACGGTATTCAGAGGAGCGCCATCACGATCCCGCAAGCTTAGGGCGCGAATACCGGGAATTCCCTTCTCGAGTTTCTGGAAAAACTTGCGCCTGTCCTTGTGGCTGTCTGTGGTGGCGTAAGGTTCAAGTTCCGGCAAGGGGCGCCCAAGGGCGACTGCGAAATGCTTTGGGGCCCGCATGTCAGAAATGTTCTCGACGAAGACGATGCGCTTGGTCTTTCGAACCCGGTCGATGAAAGGATCATAAATCTCACCGAGGCCGGAAAACATTCGCACTCTATCGGCCTCATTGGTGAGGTATGTCCGCTTGGCTTTTTCGAACGAGATGATCTTGTTCAAAGGCGCGCCAAGCAGAACCTCTCGCGAGTGCGTGGCTACGAAAACCTGCTTGCCGTTAGTTTCGATGAGCGCATCCAGCGCGTCTATTAGAACACCTTGAAGGCTCGAATGAAGATGGGCGTCCGGCTCATCGAGAAGAAGAATGTCCGTATCTGGATTTACCGCGTATGCGTAGACACAGTGATCTGATCCCCGGAAACTGGACCGTTTGAAGCTGGAGTTTTCCGCTACGCTTCCTTGGCTGGAAGAGGAGTGGATTCGCATGAAGGCGAGCAAATTTTCGGACGCGCAGAAAGCGTTCATTTTGAAGCAAGGCGAGGAAGGCACGCCGGTCGCGGAGATCTGTCGGAAGGCAGGGATCAGCCAGGCGACCTACTTCAGTTGGAAGAAGAAATACGCGGGCCTTCTGCCTGACGAGATGCGACGACTGAAGCAGCTCGAGGATGAGAACGCCAGGTTGAAGAAGATCGTCGCGGACCTGACGCTGGATCGGGAGATGTTGCAAGACGTCATCCGCCGAAAGCTCTGAAGCCTGATCGCAAGCGCGAACTGGTTCGCGGGATGTGTAGCGATTGGGCGGTCTCGATCCGAAAGGCCTGTGGGGCTATGGGGTTCGACCGTTCGACGTTCCACTACAAGTCTCGCCGCGCCGATCAGGCTGCTGTCGCCAAGCGGATCCGGGAGATCTGTGAAACGCGCGTGCGGTATGGCTACCGGCGCGTTCACGTCCTGCTCGAACGTGAGGGCTGGAACATCAACATCAAGAAAGTCTATCGGATTTACAGGGAGTTGGGATTGCAACTCAGGAACAAGACGCCGAAGCGCCGTGTGAAGGCCAAGCTGCGTGACGACCGCGCCGAGGCGGTCGGCCCGAACGACGTCTGGGCAATGGACTTTGTTCACGATCAGCTTGCGACAGGCAAGAAGCTGAGGGTTCTGACAGTCATCGACACCTTCTCACGGCTCACGTGCCAGTGCTCGATGTCCGGTTCAGCTACCGCGGCGAGGATGTGGTCGCAACGCTGGACCGGGTGTGCCGACAGACAGGCTATCCGAAGACTATCCGAGTCGATCAGGGCACCGAGTTCGTGTCTCGCGACATGGACCTCTGGGCCTATCAGCGTGGCGTGACCCTCGACTTCTCGCGCCCCGGCAAGCCGACCGACAATGCATTCATCGAAGCGTTCAACGGCCGGTTCCGGACCGAGTGCTTGAACCAGCATTGGTTCCTCACCCTTGCGGATGCGACCGAAAAGTTGGAGGCTTGGCGTAGATACTACAATGAGGAACGGCCACACGGCGCGATCGGGAACAAGGCTCCGATCACGCTGACGAAATCAGGGGGCGTCACCAGCCCGTCACCCTGAGCAAAGCCGGGAAACTCTGCCTAAGGGCGGTAGAGCTCTGGGGTGCGGATCAACACCAACCGGGCTCCGGTCGCGGCTGGATGAAAGTTCAGTGGCAGGCCAGGTCGTGCCCGGGGCCACCGCAAGGCCAACCGGTGCGAACCAGACATGCTCTCCCCGGGCGGTTCCCCTCATCTCAATGGTTTCAACAGGGCCCGCCAATGTGACACACGGAAAGCCGGGGGTGGCGATCACGCCACCCCCGACCTTAAGAAACTCTCGGCGTCCCCGTATCATTCGGCGAGCCTCGATTTGGCGTCCTCGTCATGGAAAAGCACGACATGGGCATGGGCCCTGTCCACGCCGGGATGCCCGGCGTTGAAGTAGACGTCGACGCCGGACACCGTGTGACTGCCGATCCCCAGACCGTCGTAGGCGGTCCCGTTCGACAGATCTTCCAACGGCGTCATGTATACCGTGGCCGAGAGCTTGCCGTAATGGTCATAGGCCAGGAACGGGCCGGCTGGGAGCGTATCCGGGTCAACGAACAGCGTGCCGAGAGCCGGGATGAATTCCGGCAGGGGCAGCGCATCGCTGACCTGGATATAGGGCGCGCCCGGGGGTGACATCTGCAGCGGCGTCCTCGTCATGGGCAAGGGCATTGCCCGTGGACAAAGTGAGCGCGATCGCGGCGAGAGTGAGAGCGGATTTCATTTTGCTTCCTTTCAATGTCTGGGGTGCCACAGTCGTGGCCACCTGTCTCTTTGATGCGCCAGAGTCAGAAAGGTTCGCAGAAATGTTTCGCCCTCAGGTTTTGGCGCGCCTGGTTGTGGCAGGTTCCACGTTATCTTGCTTGGACAGCCCTGTTCGGATGACCGACTGGAAACGTGCTCTTGCCCAGAATCTCGCCACGGGCATCCACGATCAACCGCAGGGCGCGGCTCTGGTGACGGAATGTCAATCGCCAACGGCCCGCGTCCTCACCCTCTCCCGTTTCGCAAAGAGATGCGATTTGCCCGCCTTGCATCCGGTGACGGGTTTCTTCGACGGACAGGTCAAACGCGTCGGCCAGAACCAGCGCATCGACGACGAATTGGTCCCCGCGTCGTTCAACGTCGGTCATGTCCTGTCTTGCCAGTAGTCATTTGCCGACGCGACGGTGGCGAAATGCGTCGCGACCACCTGGCTGACAGCGATAAGGGCATCGGAGTCTTCGGCGTATTCCGGCCGCAACCGGTCGCGCACCTCGGCGTCTGGTTGGGTCAGCTTCACAGCGACGCGTGCAAGCTTTACCGCAAGGTCATAACCCTCTTCGGGCGTTGCCGTTTTAAGTGTCGGTAGCCAATCTGCCATCGGGTTTTCCTTCCATTTCGAGTGGGTGATGAGGGGGGATGATGCGCCACGCGGCACCATCAGGGTCATCGAACTGTCCGTTTCTGAGCGCCCAGAAAAACGCGCAGAGACCTAGCAAACCTAGTCCGAGCGAGAGAGGTATGAGCAACAGGAAGCTCACTGCCGCTCACCTGCGATTGCCTGGTAAGCATGCCAGGTGCCGTGACCAAGAACCGGGAACAGGACGATCAGCCCAATCAGGCCGGTTACGACTGACAGGCCCAATCCCAGGGCGACAAACAGACCCCAAACCAGCATGGGGCGCAGATTTTGCACCGCCATGACAAAACTCAGCCCCATGGCGGTCAGCGCATCGGTCTTGCGCGACACCAGCATGGGAATGGAAAAGACGCTGATCGCGAAGGCGAAGGCCGCGAACAACCCGCCCACCAGGGTACCGGTGATAACTAGCGCCCATCCCCGTGGCGTCGTCAATGCGTTGGTCAACGCCTCCTCCGCGCCGGGGAACGGGCTAAGGCCAAAAAACAGCGCATAGAGCAGGTCCGCAGCCCTGAGCCAGAACAGGACGAGCAGTCCGAGCAGCAATCCCGCATAGGCCAATTGCCCGCCCGACGCCGGCCGGAACACCAGCATGTCGGAAAGCGAAACCTGTTCACCCTGCGCCTGCCTGTGGCTTTTCTCGTAAAGCCCGATCGCCAGGAACGGACCGACAATCAGGAAACCGGAGATCGCGGGCAGCGCGAGATACAAGAGATGGCTAGCGTTGAGCGCCCAGAGGACCGCATAGGATACCAGTGTCAGGAACAGCCCATAGGCAAGGCTGGACCACGGAGCCTTGCGGACATCACGCCAACCTGCTCGCAACCAGTCCGCCGCCGAAGTCGATGGCAGGTTGCGTGCGTGGGGCGAGGCCGGCCGATCCGGGTTTCGCAAGGTTGGTAGTGGTTCCAGCATCCCGTTCTCCTTTTCAGCAGGACCGCCTGGCAGGCATCGCCCCGGCCGTTTCGCGGCAATCCGGCTGCGATCGCAGGGCAACGGTCAGCAGATGCGCATTCGCGGCGAGGAACAGCAGGACGGCGGCCAGCGCCGCGCCGACCGCCAACCGTTTTTGTACGGCCGGCCTCATTGTTCGCCTCCTACAGATTGGCCAAGCCGGGCCACATAGAGCGCCAGGAGGTTGATTTCGGCCTCTGACAGGCGACCCGACCAAGCCGGCATCACCCCATGACGCCCGCGTCGGAGCGTTTGCATCACCGTTCCCGGGTCCTGTCCATAAATCACGGCCTCATCCGTAAGGGACGGTGCGCCGATTTCGAGACCGCCGTCCCCTGTCGAACCGTGGCACGAACTGCAATTCTCTGCGAAGACCGTGCCCACGGAACTTTCGAAATCGACAGCTCCACCGGGCATCTCGGAAACGAAATCGGCCAAGGCTAACCGATCAGACCGCTCCATCCAGTCAAAGGCCGGCATTTCGGCATAGCGGGTGTCGGGATCGTCGGCATTGATGCCATGACGGATCGTCGTGGCGATTTCTCCGGCGTCACCGCTCCAGAGCCACGTGTCGTCCGACAGGACCGGAAAGCCCGGCCCTCCCTGCCCGTTCGTGCCGTGGCAAGCCGCGCAGTTATCGGCGAACAGGCGCGCGGCGACGGGCATTGCGGTCGCCATCAGTGTCGCGTCGGATTGCAGAGCGACGAAATTCTCGCCCTCGAAACGAGACAGCCAGTCCTGCCGCCTGTCGGCAAGGCTGTTGAAGCCCTTGATCGCTTCTTCGCTCTGGTCCAGCCCGAGCAAGCCACGTGTGTAATCGCGTCCGGTCGGCCAGGCGGGCAAGAGAACCCAGGCAACGACCGAATAAAGAAACGTCAGCACCAGTGCCCAGATCACGACCTTCGGGAACGCGGTATTGAGCTCGGTGATACCGCCCCAGTCGTGCCCCGTGGTGTCGTAGCCGGTGACCGGATCGGTCTTGCGATTGCCCGTATGAGGATCGGCGCCCGGCAGTTGCCTCGGATCGGTCGGGTTAGTCATCTCCGCCCTCCTTTGAAGGCAGCACGGACCGGGCGGCGGCGTCATAGGCCTTGCGCCGTGACGGGCTGTAGGCGCGGATGACGACAATCAGGAAGCATCCCATAAGCCAGATCAGGCCAACCGTCTTGGACAGATAGACCAGCATGTCATGGGTCATTGGGATCCCTCCGCCAGTATCCGGTAGGGCGCATCGGTCAAGGAGCCCAGCGACTGGAGATAGGCCAAAAGCGCATCCATCTCTGTCAGGCGAGACGGATTGCCATCGAAGACACGGGCCGCAGGACGTTCGCCGTAACGCTCCAGAAATCCGTCCACCGCGTCGCTGTCGGGGCGGCTTTGCGCCAGGGCATCGGCTTCCGCCGCCGCGATCATGTCCTCGTCATAGGGTACGCCAAGCCGGGCCAGCGTGGCCAGCGCGTCAGACAACAGATCGGTATCAAGGGGACGCGTCAGCCAAGGGTAGGACGGCATGATCGAGGCCGGCACCACGCTGCGAGGGTCGATCAGGTGCGCCACATGCCAGTCGTCCGAATACTTGCCGCCCAGTCGCGCCAGATCCGGGCCGGTGCGCTTCGATCCCCAGAGCATCGGGTGATCGTAGGCACTTTCCGAGGCCAGCGAATAGGGACCGTAGCGGTCCACCTCATCGGCCAGGCTGCGCACCATCTGGCTGTGGCAGGCATAACAACCCTCGCGGATATAGATCTCGCGGCCCGCCAGTTCCAATGGCGTATGAGGGCGCAGGTCATCGGGAAGCTCAACCGTCTCGTCGATGGTGAACAGTGGCGCGATTTCCACGATCCCGCCAATCGAAGCGGCCACGATGATTGCGGCCACCAGCCCCATGGAGATTTTTTCCAGATTATAGTGCAGTTTCAGCATGGGCTCACTCCGCCGGCTGCGCGACAAGGGGGCGGTCGGTGGCATCCCCCGTCGTTCCGCGCATCGTGGCGCGACAGTTCCAAGCGCAGATCACAGCCCCGGTCAGGAACAGCCCGCCGCCGATGGTGCGCAACAGGTAATAGGGGGCCATCGCCTCCACCGACTGGACAAAACTGTAGGATAGCGCGCCGTTCTCGTTATAGGCCCGCCACATGAGCCCCTGCGTGATGCCGGCATTCCACATCGACACGACGTAGACGAGTGTTCCGGCGACGGCGAGCCAGAAGTGCCATTCGACGGCCCGTGGCGACGCCATCTCCGTCTTGCCACTGAGCTGAGGAACGAGCGTATAGATCGCGCCAAAGACGATCATCGCCACCCAGCCAAGTGTGCCGGAATGGACGTGGCCCACGGTCCAGTCGGTATAGTGCGACAGCGAATTGACCGGGCGAATGGCGAGGAACGATCCTTCGAAGGTCGACAGCCCATAGAACACCGCGGCCACGAACATGAAGCGCAGCGTGGCGTCATCGCGCACCTTGTGCCATGCGCCGTTCAGAGTGGCGATGGCGTTGCCCGCCGAGGCCCAGCTTGGCACCAGCAACATTACCGAGAACGTCATGCCGAGCGTCTGCGCCCAGTAAGGCAGCGCGGTGTAATGCAGGTGGTGCGAGCCCACCCAGATATAGAAGAAGGTGATGCCCCAGAAGCTGACGATCGACAGGCGGTAGGACCAGATCGGTCGCCCGGAACGTACCGGGAGGAAATAATAGAGCATCCCGAGGAACCCCGCGGTCAGGAAGAAGGCAACCGCATTGTGGCCATACCACCATTGCACCATGGCATCCTGCACGCCCGACCAGATCGGAAAGCTCTCTGCAGTCGTCCAGCGCACGGGAAGGGCGATGTTGTTGACGATGTGCAGCATCGCCACGACGAGGATGAAGGCCAGGTAATACCAGTTGGCGACATAGATATGCGGCTCGTTCCGGCGGGCAAGCGTGCGGATATACAAGACGAAATACGTCACCCAGATCACCACCAGCCAAAGATCCGCATACCATTCGGCCTCGGCATATTCCTTGGATTGGGTTGACCCCATCAGATAGCCGGTGACGGCCCAGGCGCAAAACAGGTTGTAGCCGATGAGCACGACCCAGGGGCTCAGATTGTCGGCGAGCCGCGCGCGCGAGGTGCGTTGCAGGACGTGGAAAGACGTGGCGATCAGCGCGTTGCCGCCAAAGCCGAAGATAATCCCGGTGGTGTGCACGGGACGCAGTCGACCGAAGCTGGTAGCCGGCCAAGGAGGCGTTCCCTCTGGCCAGTACAAGAGCGCTGCAACCCAGACTCCGATTCCCATGCCGATCATCGCCCAGATCAGTGTCATGACGAGTCCGAAACGGGTCGGCGCGTCGTAGTAGCGCTGCAACCGATTGGCCGGTGGTTCGGGATCATAAAGCGCGCCGCCGAGCAGAAATGCGAGCGCGATCCCGAGCCCGAGCGCCATGAACCCGTGGGTCGACATGACCCCGTGACGCGCCGATGCAGCCATGGCAAGGCCCATCAGGGCCAACAGGACCGACAGGGCCATGCCAACCCGACGTTCGGAAACCGACAACGATGCTGTCATCTTGATCTGCCTTTCTTCGTCATGCGGCCGCCCGTTCGGGAAGGGCGATATCGGCGAGCGTGGATCTGTTCAGATCGGCGATGAACTGACGCTCCGCCTGTCGAAGCCGGGATTTCAGGCGGCAACATCTCTCGATCGAACAGTCTCCGCCATCCGGCCCGAAACACTCGACGAGCGACTGTCCCTGTTCGAGCAGCCGCACGACGTCGCCAAGCCGGATGTCGGCCGGACTGGATCGCAAGACAGCGCCCCCATTCACCCCGCGTCGGGTCTCGACGATGTCTGCCTGCGCGAGCCGTTGCATGATCTTCGCCAGGTGGTTGCGCGACAGTTTGAACTCCTCTGCCAAATCTGCCGTTGAGAACGCCCGGTCGGGCGCGCTCGCCATCCGCATCAGCATTCGAAGTCCGTAGTCGGTGAAGGAGGTAAGGTTCATGGCATCCCGCAGATCTTCAAATTGGAATTTACAACACCTATTTAGCAGAGATAGCATGAGACTCAAGACCAATTTCCCGAGGGCCCCATGTCGACTGCCGTCTCACAGATCAATTCCGCCCGCCCGCAAATGACTGCCGAGATCATGGCGCGGACCGGGCTGGACGAAGAAAAGCTGACCGAACTGGTGCATTGCTTCTATGGCAAGGTGCGCGCGGATCCGGCGCTTGGCCCGATCTTCGCTGAACGGATTTCGGATTGGGGCCCGCACTTGGAGCGCATGGTGGCCTTCTGGTGTTCGGTCGCCTTGATGACGGGCCGGTATCACGGAGCCCCGGTCCCGGCGCATGTCGGCCTGCCCGTGGATTGGGATCATTTCGACCGCTGGCTGACGCTGTTCCGCGAAACCGCGGCCGAAACCTGCCCGCCCGAAGGCGCGGCGCATGTCATCGAACGCGCCGAGCGGATCGCACGCTCGCTGCATATGGCGGTCGAGGATGCGAAGCCCCGGACAATTCCATCACTGCTCTGACCCGAGGATACGAACATGACAAAACCAATGCCCCCGCAAGACCCGAGCGACCTGACCAGTTTCATCGAGACCGAGTATCACGCAAAACACCGTGCCCAGCTTCCTGAACTGGCGACCTTGTCGGAAAAGGTCGAAGCGGTCCATGCCGGGCAAACGGAGGTTCCCGCGGGTTTGGCCGACCTATTGCACCGGATGATCGGTGACCTGGAAGTTCACATGAAGAAAGAGGAACTGATCCTGTTCCCCGCCATTCGCAACGCGGCGGCGGGGCTGGATGCGCCGATTGCGGCAATGCGCGCGGATCATGACAACCACGAAGCCGAAGTCGGCCAAATCCGGCACCTGACCAACAACCTGACATTGCCGGACGGCGCCTGCCGAAGCTGGACGCGGCTTTATACCGGGGTCGGTGAATTCCTTGACGACCTCGAAGAGCATATCCGGCTGGAAAACGATGTGCTGTTTCCGCAATTCGAAACGCGGGAGACGGGCCATGTCTGAGCTACACCTCCCAAAACCTACCAGGGACCTTGTCGACCGGCGTCATGCCCTGGCACCCGATGCCGAAGACGCATTCCGCGCGTTCTCGAAAGCGGTGTTCTCCGAAGGGGCGCTCGATACACGCACCAAGCAGCTCATCGCGGTGGCCGTGGCGCATGTGACTCAATGCCCGTGGTGCATCGAAGGCCACGTCAAGGCGGCCAAGCGTGAGGGGGCCTCGGGCGAACAGATCATGGAAGCCATCTGGGTTGCATCCGAAATGCGCGCCGGGGCGGCCTGGGCCCACGCGCTGAAGGCGGTGGAGATGATCGGCGACACGGGCCAACCGGACAGCTGATGCCCCCTGCAAGGACCCCCATCCCCGACACCCCCGGCGAGCGTATCCGCGTCAAGCGGATCTATCGCGCGGCGCGGGTGTCGGACGGCAAGCGGATTCTGGTCGATCGGCTTTGGCCACGCGGCGTGGCGAAGGACCGCGCCCGGCTGTTCGACTGGTGCAAGGACATCGCGCCTAGCGATACGTTGCGACACTGGTTTCATGCCAATCCTGATCAGTGGCAGGACTTCAGTACGCGCTACCGGGCGGAACTCGCCACGCGCGAAGATTTGGTGTGTGAGCTTGCCGGCTACGCGCAGGGCGATGTCGTCACGCTGCTCTATGCCTCTAAGGACGAGGAACACAATAACGCCGTCGTGCTGCGGGACTGCCTGCGCCGATGGTTGGAAAGGGAGGGGAAAAATGACAGACCAACATAGTGCGGAACCTCTGCGAACGCCGCTTTGCGATCTGCTTGGATGCGAGGCACCCGTCCTGCTGGCGGGCATGGGCGGCGTGTCCCGATGGGAACTGGCGGCGGCGGTGGCCAATGCGGGCGGCTATGGGATGTTGGGGATGGTGCGCGAACCCATCGACCTGATCACACGGGAGGTCACCGCGATGCGGGCGGCGACGGACCGGCCCTTCGCCGTCAACCTGATCCCGGCGGCGACAGAGCCGCAGTTGCTTGAGGCACAGATCGCCTGTTGCCTCGATCTTGGTGTGACGGCCTTCTGCTTTTTCTGGGATGTGATGCCGGATGTGGTGGCGCGGGTGAAAAACGCGGGATGTCTCGTATTGCATCAGGTCGGAACGGAGGCCGCCGCGCGGATGGCCGAAGCTGCCGGGGCGGATGTGATCATCGCACAGGGGATCGAGGCGGGCGGCCATGTGCACGGACGAAGTCCCGCCTTCGGGCTGGCGGAACGGATACTGGCCGGGACCGACCTGCCGGTCGTCGTCTCGGGCGGGATCGCGACGGGCGAAGGGCTTGCCGCCGCATTGGCGATCGGGGCCAGCGGCGTGCAATGCGGCACCGCCTTTCTGGCGACCGAAGAATCCTTTGCGCATTCCTATCACAAGTCTCGCATCGTCGAGGCCACGGGCGAAGATACGGTGCTGACCGATGTGTTCGTTCTGAACTGGCCCAAGGGCGCTACGGTGCGGGTGATCGGCAACAGCGTGACGGAGGGTCTCAAGGGCAATTACCTGGGTCAGGACCCGGACAGCCTGCCGCGCGAGACCATCGCCCATGACGACGATCAGCCCCGTCTGCGCTTCAGCACGGATTCACCCTTGCGCACCACAACCGGCGATCTGGAAGCGATGGCGCTCTATGCCGGTCAGGGCGCGGGAAACATCCCCGATGTCGTCCCTGCGGCCGCACGTCTGAACGCCATGGTCGCGCAGGCCCGGCATATCCTGAAGGGCCCAATCCGTAACGGTTTCACGGCGATATCATGAGCGACGACTTCAAGAGCTTCCGCTGCCAAAGCGGCTTTTCCTCACCGCCCTGCTATGCCGCCGAGGTCGCACCAGAGTATTTCGATCCGCTGGCTGTCGATCCCGAGCAGGCACGTGATGTCGCGCGTTGGCGCAAGGCCGAACGCACCCGTCTGCGCGCCGCCCGTCTGGCACTGTCGGTTGCTGAACGCAAGGAGATCGGCGAGGCGCTGGCCGGGCATCTGCGACAGGTGTTGAAAGACCGCTTCGGCGGGGCACCGGGCAAAGTCTTTTCCGCCTACTGGCCGATCAAGGGCGAACCCGACCTGCGCCCGCTGATGGTCGAGCTTCACAAGGCCGGTATAACCGTCGCCCTGCCACTGGTCGAAACCAGGGCGGCCCCGCTCACCTTTCGCCGCTGGACGCCCGAAACCCGTATGGTGCGCGGCGATTGGAACATACCCGTTCCGCCGCCGGACGCCCCCGTCGTCCGGCCCGATATCGCGCTTGCCCCCCTCGTCGGCTGGACGGCGGATGGCTATCGCCTCGGCTATGGCGGGGGCTATTTCGACCGGACATTGGCGGCGCTTGACCCGAAACCTTTTGTCATCGGCATTGGTTTCAAGTCGGCACAGCTCAAAACCATCTACCCGCAACCCCACGATATCCCTCTCGACCTCATCCTGACCGAGGCCGGATTGCACAGCGGTTGAGGATCAAATAGATGGATTAATAAATGTGCATTTGCCTTGCTGACGCACACATTTTCCGCACCCCTTTGACATTCCCCCTAAAGCGACGAAGTACATGAACAATATCGATGAAAAGCTGCAACCGATCCTTGCCGAAGTGATGCGGCGCAATGCCGGCGAACCGGAATTTCACCAGGCCGTCCACGAGGTGATGGAAAGCCTCGGGCGCGTGGTCGCAAAGAACCCCGATTATCTTGAGCAAGCGCTCATCGAACGCATCTGTGAGCCAGAGCGTCAGATCATTTTTCGCATTCCCTGGGTGGACGATCAGGGCAACGTCCAGATCAATCGCGGCTTTCGCGTCCAGTTCAACTCGGCCCTCGGCCCCTACAAGGGCGGGATGCGTTTCCACCCCTCGGTCAACCTGGGGATCATCAAGTTCCTGGGCTTCGAACAGATCTTCAAAAATGCATTGACCGGCCTACCGATCGGTGGCGGCAAGGGCGGTACGGATTTCGATCCCAAGGGTAAATCCGATGGCGAGATCATGCGTTTCTGCCAATCGCTCATGACCGAACTGCACCGCCATCTGGGCGAGCAGACCGATGTACCAGCCGGCGATATCGGTGTAGGCGGGCGCGAAATTGGATACATGTTCGGCCAGTATAAGCGCCTGACCAACCGCTATGAGTCGGGCGTATTCACCGGCAAAGCCATTGCCTACGGTGGATCCCGCGCTCGGACCGAGGCAACGGGTTTCGGCAACACCTATTTTACCAAGGCCATGCTTGAAACGCGCCAGACCGATTTCGACGGCAAGCGCGTGGTCGTGTCCGGTGCGGGAAATGTGGCCATCCACACCATCGAGAAAGTGCAGTCATTTGGCGGCACGGTCATCGCCTGTTCGGATTCCAGCGGTTATGTCATAGACGACGCTGGGATTGACCTGTCCTTGCTTCAGGAAGTCAAGTCCGTGCGCCGCAAGCGCATTTCGGAATATGCCCGGCTTCGCGGGGATAGCGCGCATTTCGTGTCGACCGACAAAGGATCAATTTGGGATTTGCCCTGTGATGTGGCGATGCCCTCGGCCACCCAGAACGAATTGACGGGCAAGGATGCAAAGTCACTGGTCAAGAACGGTGTGTTGGCTGTCGGCGAAGGCGCGAACATGCCCTGCACCCCCGAAGCAATCCGAATCCTGCGCGAGGCCGGCATCCTGTTCGGGCCCGGCAAGGCGGCGAACGCGGGGGGCGTTGCAACGTCGGCACTGGAAATGCAGCAGAATGCCAGCCGTGACCGTTGGAGCTTTGAGCAGACCGAACAACGGCTGGCACAGATCATGAAGAGCATCCATGATCGTTGTGCTGAAACTGCCGATGAGTATGGCGCGCCCGGCGACTATGTCCTGGGCGCCAACATCGCCGGTTTCGTGCGGGTTGCCGAAGCGATGCGTATGCTTGGGGTGATCTGAGCCAATCCGAAGAACTATCGGAAGACCAGGGCGATCTCTTCTTTGCCAAGCAGCCTCCACTCCCCGGGGTCGAGGCTGTCTGGCAGGCAAAGATTGCCCAGACGTTCACGTCGAAGGGTCTCGACGAAATTGCCCGCAGCGGCGAAGATACGGCGAACCTGATGGTATCGGCCTTCGGTCACGGTAATCAGGGCTTCGTTATCCGATATGATTTCCAGCACCGCCGGCGCCAGCGGTGGTTTTGTCGCAAACTTTGACGTCGTGCCGGCGAAGCCACTGGACATACTGACTTATGCGGCCAGAGCGGCGAATTGGGCAAAAGGGCATAGTCCGGGTGTGAACTGCCCCTTGCGGATCATGTTCGCGACTTCAATCCCTTCGAGCGTTGCCGACGCGGAGACGAAGGACTTGAACCCCAGCATCGGACGAATGCGCTTCTTGATGGTACGGTGATCCTGTTCGACCATGTTGTTCAGATATTTGATCCGGACCATCTCGATGGGGATCGGGCATCCAAAGTTCCGGAGCATGCGGTTTACCGCGGTGATCCCTGCGGTATTGGCTCCGCCGCGGTCAATGACGATCTTGCGAGGCAGGCCGTTCACCTCAAGGGCGCGCGCGAAGAACTTGGTCGCAGCCGTCTTGTTGCGCCGCTTCGACAGCATGAAATCAAGGGTTTTGCCCAGCTTGTCGACAGCTCGGTAGAGGTAGACCCACTCACCCTTTACCTTGATGTAGGTCTCATCCATCCGCCAGGATCGATCCGCCGGGACTTTCCGCCGCCGAGCCGAAACTGCGATCAGCGGCGAGTACTTGGTCACCCTGCGGTTCAGCGTCGCATGGTCAACTCGTACGCCTCGCTCGGCCATGATCTCTTCGAGGCCACGATACGAGACCGTGTAGCGGACATAGAAGAACACTGCGAAGAGGATCACTTCCTTCGGAAACTGCGCGCCCTTGAACGAGATCATCGCTCCACCTCTATCTGGTGTTGTTGGATGAACGCAACGTCTGGCTCCGCCCCTCCTCGCGTCAACCGCAGAAGTTTGCGACAAAGCCTCAGCGCTTGATTGTAGCTATGCCAGTTGGTGGTCTTGTACGGGGTTTTCGCCGGTCTGCTCATGGCCGCCAGCTATCATGCTGGATTCGCGCAGTGAATCCCCCGCCGCATTTGCATAACAAGGCCCTGACGACCAGTTGAAACTGCCGTACGGTCCCCAGCATCTTTGCAAGATGCCGCCGTTTAGTCCGGATTGTCCCAGCCGGTCAGGGCTGACCACCAAAACGGAGGGGGGCGTAAGGCGCGATATTGAGCGCGAGAGGCCGTCGCGCAACGATATCGGCCACGATTTCGGCGGTGCCGGCAGACTGGGTTAGGCCCAAATGCCCGTGACCGAAGGCATAGGTCACCCGGTCGGCGCGGGGCGAGCGGCCAATTGCGGGCAGGCTGTCGGGCATGGAGGGGCGGAACCCCATCCACTGGGTGCCTCCGGTGCCATCGAAGCCCGGCAGGAATTGCACGGCTTTCTGCACGAGAACCTCGGAGCGCCTGTAATTCGGCGGCAGCTCGAGCCCGCCGAGCTCGACCGAGCCGCCCACGCGAAGCCCGTCGCCGATCTTGGATACGACAAAGCCGTGATTGCTAAAGGTGACATGGGTGCGTAGGTCGAAAGTGCATGTCGGGAATGTAGTGTTGTAGCCGCGCTCGGTTTCCAGTGGGATGCGATCGCCTAGGGTGCGGGCGAGACGATGCGACCAGGCACCGGCGGCCACCACAACCTGATCGGCCCGGAGCAGCCCGGCGGTGGTCTCGAGAACAACCGCATCGCCCTGCTGCACCATCGCCTGCACGTCGTTAGTTTCGAGCACGCCACCGGCGGCACGAAAGCAGGCTGCGAGGTGCTCGGTCCAAAGCTTGGGGTCGACGGTGTTCATCCAGTCGGGGGTGAAACCCGCGTGGGTGAAGCGCGACGCAAGGCCGGGCTGGATCTCGGCAATGGCCTCCGGGCTTTCAAGCAAGTCAAAGGCAATGCCATGCTGACGGCGCAGCTCCCAGGCCGGTAGGCTGGCACGATACTCAGCCTCGCCCTCGTAGACTTGAAGTTGCCCTTCGCGGCGCATCAGGGGCTCGCCCTCGACACGGGCGATCAGCCGTTCGAGCGCGGCACGGGAGAGGGTCATCAGCCGGGCCTGGGCCGAGATCGAGGCCTTATGGCGGCGGGGGCGGCTGGCGGCATAGAAATGCCGCGCCCAGGGCAGCATTTTGTGCGCGTAGGCAGGACGCAGCGACAGCGGCCCGAGCGGATCGAGCAGCCATTTCGGCGCCTTGAGCAGGATGCCCGGAGAGGCCAACGGCTCGACATCGGTAAAGGCGAAGGCCCCGGCGTTGCCGCGCGAGGTCTCCTCAGCCACGCCGCGCCGGTCTAGCAGCGTGACGGCATGCCCGCGGTCCTGCAGCGCCAGCGCCGTGCTGACGCCGATGATGCCGGCCCCGATGACGATGACGGAGGTGCCCCCGCTCTGGTTGTAACTCTCGGACATGTCTGCCCCCTCTTCTGGGCCTGTACCGCGTCCGTCTTACCGCCGGGCGGGGCTGCCTGTGCTGTTGCGATCGCTCGTCTAGAATGGAAGAAAAAATGCCGGACAGACCGGATGGCCCGCCCGGCAGTGGGGGAGTTTCAGGGAGCGATGCCGTTGCGGAACGGGTCGTCGGGATCGAAAATCAGCGTGCTCTCGGCCATTACATGGGCCCTGCCGGTGATCGAGGGGATTACGCCGCCGGTGGGGCCCGCCGCCCAGGAGAGGCGATAGGCCGAGCCGATGATGGAATGCTGGGTGATCTGCTCACCCTCGGCCAGGCGGCCGGAAGCGGCAAGACACGCCAGCCGCGCCGAGCTGCCGGTGCCGCAGGGCGAGCGGTCATAGGCATCATCGGGGCAGAGCACGAAGTTGCGGCTGTGCACTGCCGGATCCTCCGAAGGCCCGTAGAAGATGATGTGGTCGATCAGGCCACCGTTCTCTCCGGCGATACCGGCAGCATGCAGCGCCTCGCGGGTGGCGACGGTGGCATCGGTGAGCGCGCGGATATTGTCGGGCGCCACGGGCAGCGGGCTGGGATCGACGAGGAAAAACCAGTTGCCACCATAGGCAACATCGCCGGTGACGGCGCCGAGGCCTGGCACATCGATGGTGACTTCGGTCATGGTGCGGCGGCTCTCGATATTGGTGACGGTGACCGTATGTGCATCGGTGACCAGCACCGTGACGACGCCGGCAGGCGTCTCGATACGGTGACTGCCGGTGCCAATGCGGCCCATGTGGAAGAGCGTGACGGCCAAGCCGATGGTGCCATGACCGCACATGCCCAGCACAGCCTCGACATCGAAGTAGATCACCCCGGTGATGCAGGTGGGATCGGTGGGCTGAACGAGCAGCGCGCCCACCATTGCCACCTGGCCCCGCGGCTCGAGCACCACAGCGCGATAGGCATCGCGGAATTCGGTAGCAAGGCGGGCGGCCCGCTTAGGCAGCGGCCCGTCGCCGAGATCAGGGAAACCACCAAGAATGACCCGCGTGGGCTCACCGCCGGTGTGGCTGTCGATCACATGCATGTCGGTCTCCTTGGATTCGACGCTTCAGATGGGAGCTCAGGCTGCCCAGGCTGCGTACCAGGCCTTGAACTGGGCGTACTGCGTTTCAACGAATGCCTGCTGTGCCGGGGTCAGCGTATCGGTTTCGTTGAAGTGCAGCGTGTATTCCGCATCGCCGTTCAGAACCATCAGGTACTTGTAGAAGAGTACAAGGTCGACACCTTCGTCGAACTTGGACAGCACGGCCAGCGCCTCTTCGAGCTCCTGCGCCTTAGCACGGGCCGCGACGTCGCCTTTCGCGGCGGCCTTGCACAGCTCGACCAGGTGCAGCACTTCCTTCGGGATGGCGTTGCCGATGCCGGTGATCGCGCCCGTTGCGCCGCATTTCACGAAGCCGTGGAAGACCTGCGTGTCGACACCGACCATCAGGGTAAGGTTTTCGTCGCCGGAGGTGATGGTCTCGGCCGCATAGGACATGTCAGCGGCGCCACCGAACTCCTTGAACCCGATCAGGTTGGAGTAGCTGGCGCGCAAGTCGAAAAAGAGATCGGCGCGCGTGGCAAAACCGTAATAGGGGCTGTTGTAGATCACCGCCGGCAGACCGTTGGCGGCCTCGAGGATGGCGGAGAAATGGGCCTTCTGTGCGGAAACCGAGGTGCCGCGGGACAGCACGCGCGGAATGACCATCAGGCCTGCGGCGCCGACGCGGGCAGCGTGGGCGGTGATCGCCACGGCGGATTTTGTGTTGATGGCCCCGGTGCCGACGATAACGGGCACGCCAGCCTCGACCAGCGCATCGACCCCCTTCATGCGCTGCTCATTGGTCAGCAGCGGCCAGTCTCCCATCGATCCGCAGTAAACAACCGCGGACATTCCGGCCTCGATCAGTTCCTTGCCCTTGCGCGCCAGGGCTTGGTAGTCGGGTGTACGGTCTTCCTTGCAGGGGGTCATCAGGGCCGGGATGCAGCCGGTGAAAATGGAGTCGTTCACGAGGTGTCCTTTCGAATTCACGAGGCAATCATTGACAGGGCGAGCCAGTTCTCTCGGGGACCGCAGATCGAAGCGGAGCCCTCCTTGGGAAGACTCCTAACGCCCTGCCGCCGACTTGTCGACAAACAAAATTCAAAACCATCAGCGCGCGAGAGTTTCAGCGATCAAAGGACACCATTTCAGAGTGAGATTGAGGAGGCGCTGCGCGAATCCGCCGAAATATAGGACCGGATCTGATGGACGATCTGATCGGCATGCTCAGACGCCAGGCGATCCGACTCCTCGACGTCACGGGCGATCATGGCAGAGATAATGCGTTCGTGTTCGATCACGTACTGACGCGGCAGATTGTCATCGTAGGACCGGTAGTAGAGCCGCAGGATACGCCGCCCGTCATCCAGGAGCCGCCGGAACAGGTCCGTGTAGTACTTGTTGCGACCCGCCTCGGCGATTGCGACGTGGAAATCCCGATTGGTGGCGATCATGCCCAGCACATCGCCACTCTCCACCGCCGCGGAGAAACTCGCCTGATGCTCTCGGATCGCCGCCAGATCGGCTTCACCATAGTGCTGTGCAGCCAGGCGCGCAGTCACGCGGTACATCAATGTCAGCGCGTCGAAGAAGGCGCCCAGCTGCACAAAATCGATGTTGGAAACGATCGTCGTGCGATTGGTCAGTGTGGTGATCAGCCCCTCTGCCGCAAGGCGCACAAGCGCTTCGCGGATTGGTGTGCGCGACATGGAAAAGCGCTCCGAAAGCTCCGTTTCATCAATCGGGCTGCCCGGTGCCAGCTTAAGATCGATGATCTCGTTCCTCAGCATTTCGTAGACATGGGCAACCCCACTACCTCGCTTGACTTGCGACACCTTGCGCTCTGAAGGCACCCTGCTCATCCGACACTCCTAACTAACTTCCCGGAGACTTTACGACGTCGTCGCATGCATGAAAACACCTTCGCTATATTTTTATAGTCGACAAGACCTGCGTGACTAGATATATAATTCCTAATCAAGACGCTCTTTTATGTGCCCGCTGCCCCCCATCGACTGGCAGCACTGGTTCGCCCAAACAAGCTGGATGCATCAACATGACCCTGACCGCCTATACGAACGCCCGCTTGCTCGACCTGGATGCAGAACGCCTGGGGCGAATCACCACTGTTGTGGTGAAAGGCGACCGGATCGACAGCATCGGCCACCCCGCACCCGAGAGCGCGAAAGTGGTCGACCTTGGCGGCCGAACCCTGATGCCTGGATTGATCGACAGCCACTTTCATGTCGTCGCCCATTCCCTGGACCTCTGGGGCAACGTCACGGCCCCCGATTCCCTTGCGGCCCTGCGTGCAGCTAAGATCATGGAGGAGCTGCTAGATCGCGGGTTCACCACCGTACGCGACCTCGGCGGAGCGGATTTGGGTCTAGTGCGGGCAGTTGAGGACGGGCTGGTCGATGGTCCGGACCTTGTCATCTGCGGCAAGGGCCTTTCGATGACCGGCGGTCATACCGATTTGCGCGCTCGCACCGACATCCGCCCTGACGCAATGGGCTGGCGACTGGCAAACATGGGCGTGCTAGTGGATGGCGTGGACAACATCCGCTTCACCTGCCGTAAGATGCTCAAGGAAGGCGCCAAATTCATCAAGGTCATGGCCAATGGAGGCGTCTCCTCGCCCAACGACCCCATCGACTCCATCCAATATTCTCGGGACGAGATCCTCGCAATGGTTGAGGAAGCCGAGAATGCCAACACCTATGTCTCTGCCCACGTCTACCACGACAAGGCGATCCGCCGCTGTGTCGAGTTGGGTGTGAAGTCCCTTGAGCATTGCAATCTGATCACCGCCGAAACGGCCAAGATGGCCGCCGAAGCAGGCTGTTTCGCCGTGCCCACGCTGGTTGCCTACGAGGGGCTAAAACTGGAGGGAGCGGCCTTGGGCTTGGGTGCCTCCGAGCAGGCCAAGATCGACATCGTGCGTGACAAGGGGCTGGAGTCTCTGGCGATCATGCGCGACGCCGGGTTGCCCATGGCCTTCGGCACCGACCTGCTGGGCAAGCTGCGCAAATACGGCGGAATGGAGTTCGACATCCTGGCCAAGGTTCTCTCGCCCGCAGAAATCTTGCGCTCGGTCACCCAGATCGGCGCAATGGCCTGCATGCGCGACGGCGAAATCGGCGTGATCGCTGAGGGCGCTCGTGCTGATTTCATCGTGGTGGATGGCGATCCCTTTGCTGATGTCACCCTTCTGGGCCGCCCCGAGGAAACTCTGCGCATGGTCGTGAAATCCGGCCGCGTAGCCCGTAACTTCATGAAGGCCGCGTGATGCCGATGGATACCGCACATCTCTTCAAGCTGGCCGCTGGCGCCGATGCCGCCCGTCAGGTTTTTGCCTACCTGCTGGATGGGCTCAACGCCGATGTCGGTAAGGGTCTGACCACAGCCTCTGTCTACGACCTGCCCAACATGCGCTCGCGCCGGGTGTTTTCGGAAAACCCGGAGGCCTATGATCTTGGCGGTTTCAAGCCGCTGGAAAAGAACCGATATTTCGATGTCGTTCTGGCCGGAACTAGGGTCAGGATGCATTGATTTCTGTTGCGTCGCGTGATTCACGGCTCCGAAACGGAGCGGTGACGTGAGCGATCTTTTCTGGCTGACCGACGAGCAGATGGCCAAGCTTTCCCCTTTCTTCCCGAAGTCGCACGGCAAGCCGCGGGTCGATGACAGACGGGTGCTGAGCGGGATTATCTTCGTCAATCGCAATGGCTTGCGTTGGCGTGATGCTCCTGCCGCCTATGGCCCGCACAAAACGCTCTACAGCCGGTGGAAGCGTTGGAGCGAGAAAGGCATCTTCGCCCAGATGATGGCCGGCCTAGCTGCCGAACACGGAGAGAAAAAGACCGTGATGATCGACGCGACCTACCTGAAGGCACACCGCACCGCGACCAGCCTGGCCGCGAAAAAGGGGGGCGCGGTCGCCTGATCGGGCGAACCAAGGGCGGCATGAATACCAAACTGCATGCCATCTGCGACAGCCAAGGGCGACCGCTCAGCCTGTTCGTCACCGCTGGGCAGGTCAGCGACTACATCGGTGCGCGGGCGCTACTGAGCAGCCTACCCAAGGTCGACTGGTTGCTCGGGGACCGCGGCTATGACGCCGACTGGTTCCGAGACGCGTTGCAGGACAAAGGGATACGCGCCTGCATCCCGGGCCGAAAGCAACGCAAGACGCCCATCAAATATGACAAACGCCGCTACAAGCGCCGTAACCGGATCGAGATAATGTTCGGTAGGCTCAAAGACTGGAGGCGTGTGGCGACCCGCTATGACCGATCTCCGAAGGTCTTCCTCTCCGCCATCGCCCTAGCGGCTCTCGTCATCTACTGGTTATGAATCCTGACCCTAGCTGCCTCAGAACCCGACTCCATCGCCTACGGGCTGCTTTGTCGCGCATGCCGATCATTTTCACGCTCGGCCCAAAGCTACCGCCTCTCTTGACAAACCAAGGGCGTATTGTTTCTCGGATTTTCTCCAACTGCGTGTATAAGAACGTTGACACTTCAGAGAAGAGTGACGCAAACTCGGTCTGCAAGAGCACATATACGATTTGCAGCGTTTCACCCAATATTGCGCTAGTGGAATTTTAACGTCTGCCACCGCGATAATGTTCTTTTCGTGCGGGAGGATCGGGCGTGGTTGGCCTTGAATATGTTGTGACGGCTTTCCTGGCATCGTTCCTGATGGCGGCCCTCATCGTTGCAACAAAGAGTTTTCATGGCAAGCTCACGCTCGACGGCGATCACGGCATCCAGAAAATCCACGCGGCCCCGACCCCGCGGATCGGCGGCTTTGCCCTTCTGGCAGGTGCGTTGGTTGCGGGTCTGACACTGGATGCGCAGACACAGGCGCTTTGGTGGACGATCTGCCTCTGCGCGAGCCCTGC
>NZ_QFBB01000009.1:0-11841 GCF_003122275.1 Thioclava sp. NG1
TAACGATCAGTTATGGACCCTCGGTCGCGGCATGAAGCCTCTGACAGACATACTCGGTTCGATCGACCAAAGGGCGGACGAAACCTTGCCGGAAGGAGTTTTTTCGATCCCGCGAAAGCACTACGCAGCGAGCCCGAACGCGAGGTGACCGATCGGGAATGTTCCAGCAGGATACCGAACGCGAGCGACAGGCCGCTGGGAAAGGACAAGAGCGGAAATTGATCGCAGATCAAGGCGCATCAAGGCCAGCCATCAAACTCTGGACCATCGGATCAACAAGCGCTTTGTTGCGATCCTCGCGGATCACGATCCACGCCGGCAATTCGAACACCGGCGCACCGGGCACCGGGAACAGGGCGCCGCTATCGATCTGGTGTTCGACCAGACGCCGGGGAAAATAGCCGCTGCCTCCATTGAACTTGAGATATTGAAGGCCGAGCCAGGCGATATTGGCCGAGAGTGCAGGACCGGGAAACTCCGGAAAGCCAGCGCGGAACTGATTGTCGAATTCCGGGCCCCACTCGACATGGATATAGCCGTCAGGCTGCATGCTAGCGGTCGGTTCGGTGGAGACAAGCACCAGCTGTTCAGTAAGCAATGGTAGGAGCTCGAGCATCGGCCGGCGCTGCGGGGTGAACATAACTCCGATATCCATCCGCCCGTCGACCAGCGCCTGCATCAGTTCCGGCTCGAAGCCGATTTCGGAATGAAACGAAACCCTAGGATGGGACCGCTGGATATTGGCGAACCAGTGCATCATCAGCCCTTCCCACAGGCCGAAGCGAGCCCCGATGACGACACGCGCGCGGAATTGTCCAGGCAGGCCGACGTCGTGCCGCGCGCGTTCGAGGGCTCGCACCATCTGCGCTGCATGCTTCAAGAACCGGCCACCGCCCGCAGTCAGCGCCGCGCCGGCCTTGTTGCGAGTGAAAAGTCTGGTGCCTAACTGATCTTCGAGTGTCCGGATGCGGGCGCTCACGGTTGACTGGGTAACGTGAAGCCTTTCGGCGGCCGCGACGAAGCTGCCGGTATCAGCGACGGCAAGGAAAGTTCGGGCATGTTCAATGTTCATAGAGGCCCCATGCATCGTATTTTCAAATATCATATCGCATTTATATTCGCTTTCCCAATATGATGAATCGCGCGACACTTGAACCCGCGCATCTCGCGGACAACCGGAAGATCACCGGCATATGAATTAGACGAGCTTACCGGGCCGGAGGGGTTTCCGGCAGTCGACAGCCTCTCGTGGATCGCGTCTGGCCGCAATGCGTGGCGTGGGAGAAGTTGCCGGGGCCTGACGAGTCCGAAATCTGCGCCGAGCCTCGAACTCCGCCGCAGGCTCCGACACGCCCCGGACCGGTGGGCAACCTTCGAAGCCGCGAATTGGTCAGAATTCGCCGCCCGCCCGACCCGCGTTGTGGATCTATGCGACTGACGTCGCGCTGAAAGAGTGTCTCGAAAGGAGGTTCGTAAGGCCATGAGAAACAGCGATTTGAACGGAGCGAACAGCGTGACGGGGAGCGAACCCGCCGCGCCGAAGGATGAGAGCAATGACGGGCGAAGGCCGTGCCCGACCCCGGGAGAGTGTCGCCTCATGGCTGGGCTCGGGCTTTCGTTGGCCGGAATCACCCTCTTCACCTTCGGCGACACGGGCATTGCGGGGCCATGGGCGCACAGCGTTGGGATCAGCGCGCTAACCACTGGCCTGCTGCTGTGGGGAGTGGGTGCCATTCGACGCACGCTCGAACTGTGACGCCGGCTCTCACTCGAGGCACCGCGTATTTCATCCGCTGTGCTGACCGCACACCAAAAAGCCGTTCGAGAGATCCCAGCGTGATGGAAGACAACGACGGGCGCGGCATCGGGATATTCTCGTCTCCGCCCTCATTCGCGGTGGAGTTCGCACCAGATTAGTGCGCCCCGCCGACGTCAGTCCCGAATAGCCGGGTGCGTCCCCGCGCGTCGACCGACGATCATGAGAACGAAACAGTGGACTCGAGTGACATGGAAAATGAAATGAGTTTCGAAATGGTGATCGGTTGGCTTTTCGGCCTTCTAATTCTGGTATTGGTGGTTTTGACCATAGCAGCGCTGATCAAATGTCTACAGAAATAACGAAGAAGCCCCTAGCAAAAGCTCCGTGTTTCATAGCGGTGCTCTTTATATCCGTGATGTGGAATAGGTGGCCTGATCGAGAACGAAATATCTTCCACGGGACTTAACCTCGACCATCGATTAGACTCCGACCCAACCTTGATGTCCATCAGATGCTCATCTCTCCACCTACGCCCGCAATGATAGCAGCAGGTTGGTGGGAAGGCAGTTCATCCCATTAGCCCTTGGCAAACTACGCGTTATGATCGAGCGTACAATCGAGACGATCGCGAATCCAGCATTTCGCGCAGCGGGGCGGGCGATTGCGGAGGTCAGGGCCCGCGCGTAGTCAGCCGGTGTCTGGTAGTCCAAGGCCGAGTGCGGGCGTTCGGTATTGTAGTCGGCAGCCCAGGCGGCGATCACGATCCGCGCATGGGCCAGATTGCGGAACATGGTCTCGTTGAGCAACTCGTCCCGCATCCGCCCGTTGATGGGGAAGACGGCCCCGCTCCTGAGAAGGGACCGTATACTGGTCCTACTTTGCAGAAGGAGCATTCCCATGAACCCAGCTACCGTGGGCCTTGATCTGGCCAAGAACGTGTTTCACGTCCATGTCGCCGACGCGTCCGGCAGAACGCTCGACAGCAAGCGACTTACGCGTCGTGAGCTTATGCCTTACTTCGAATCACTACCCCTTTGCCTGATTGGCATTGAGGCGTGTGCAACTGCCCACAACTGGGCTCGGCAGTTGCAGAGGGTCGGCCATGACGTTCGTCTCATTCCTCCAGGTTACGTAAAACCCTTCGTGCGACGGGGCGCGAAGAATGACGCCACTGATGCGGCTGCCATTTGTGAAGCGGTTACCCGTCCCAACATGCGCTTTGTCCCGATCAAATCGCGCGAAGATCAGGCATTTCTGATGCTGCACAGAGCCCGAGGGCTTCTGGTCCGACAGAGAACGATGGCAGCTTGTGCTTTCCGGGCGCATTTGGCTGAGTATGGAGTTATCGTCCCACAGGGTAGGCACCGGGTCGATGCCCTCGTCGCAAAGCTGGACGAGCTACGAGAGGATCTACCGGAGGATGCGTACTTCGCTTTGGATGCTCTCGTCGGGCAACTGGATGCGCTGAATCGGCAGATCGATAGTATAGACATCCGGTTGGCGGAGATCCACAAAACCAATTCTATCTGTCGCTTGCTTGCGACCATACCGGGGATCGGGCCGATTACCGCGACGGCCTTTGCAGCGACTATCCCAGACCCCTCGGCGTTTCGATCAGGGCGGGAGTTTGCTGCCTGGCTTGGACTGACGCCGCGACAAAACTCATCGGGGGGCAAACACAGGCTCGGTGGAATCACCAAACAAGGTGACCGGTATCTTCGCCATCTGCTGGTCCTGGGAGCGCGCACTGTGGTGCGGTATCCAAAGGCCCGCTCCCGCGTAGATGGTCCGTGGATCGAGGCTTTGCTGGAGCGGCGCCGACCCATGGTTGTTGCTGTCGCGGTCGCAAACAAGCTGGCGCGGACGATATGGGCGATGCTCTCTACCGGAGAAGTGTTCCGGAGCGCTCAGCCGTGAAGGATCAACAAACTAACGAACAATGAGATGGCACAAGTGCAATAACAGCGTGATGGCAAATCGGCAGAGCTGAGGATCGAGAAAGCCCAAAGAGTTTTAAGCGCGCCAAAACGCGTCCCGTTGATGAGGCCTCGATCCGCGGACACCATCAGGACCAGCAGTCATGTATAAGGCTGCGGGAACAGGCCGAATACATGAACGCACCGGTCGATGAAGATCACGTTCAAAACACTTGCGCCCGCGGGGCCGTCTATACATGAAACTCTCCACGAAACCGTGTCTCGCATCGGCTTGCCCGGCGCGATGTAGTGCCATTCGATCCGGTGCTCGGAACACCACCGCAGGATGGCATTCGAGGTCAGTTCCGTGCCGTTGTCGCTGACGATCATTCCCGGCTTGCCGCGGCGCTCGATCAGAGCCGTCAGTTCGCGCGCCACCCGGCGCCCCGAAATCGAAGTGTCCGGGATGGCGGCGAGGCACTCCCGGGTAACATCGTCGACCACGTTGAGCACTCGGAAGCGCTGGCCGCTGGCGAACTGGTCGTGGACGAACCGAAGGTCCGCGTAGCGAAACCCAGCGACCAGCGGGCATTGGGCCGCGCCTCGACCAGGATCGGGGCTCGCGTCCCGATAGCCTTGCGCCGTGCCTTTCGTTTGCGCACCGTCAGGCCTTCTTCGCGGTAGAGCCGGTAGATCCGGTTGATCCCCGAGGCTTCTCCCTCGCGCCGCAGCAGCACGAAGAGCCGCCGATAGCCGAACCGCCGACGCTCGTTGGCCAGCTCCCGCAACCGCCCGCGCAGCACCGTGTCCGGCGCACGCTGCGTCTGGTAGCGGACCATCTTGCGATCCGCCCCGGCAATCCGGCACGCCCGCCGTTCCGAGAGCCCGAACTGGGCCTTCAGATGCGCGACCGCCTCGCGCTTCAAGGCAGGCGTTACCACTTTTTTGAAACCAGTTCCTTCATCGCCGCCAGGTCCAGCATCTGCTCGGCCAGCAGCTTCTTCAGCTTGGCGTTCTCGTCTTCGAGCGTCTTCAGCCGCTTTGCCTCCGGCACCGTCATGCCGCCGAACTTCGCCTTCCAGTTATAGAAGGTCCCTTCCGACATGCCGTGCTTGCGGCACAAGTCCGCGCACTTCGCGCCTGCCTCGTGTTCGGCCAGGATGCCGATGATCTGCTCGTCCGTGAATCTCGTTCGCTTCATTGTCCGTCCTCAAGTTGGGTCGGACTCTAATCGATGGTGGAGGAAAAATCCCGTGGCAGGTCACACGCCGTATTTTTCCGTCGAAGCGAGATAGTTTTCGATATAAATCTCGTGCATTAGCGCGACATTGCTCAGTTCGTAGATGACGATCAGCCCGTCGAAATAGTTGACATCATCCATCGTCAGGAACGACATGGGACAAAATCGGCCTTGAGTGGCGGGACGTTGCGCGATTGCTTCCCATAATCGTATCCGCTCAAGAACCTGGTCGAAGAATACCAGACCGGCGGCGACAAGAAGCAGAACGGAAGGCCACATCAGCCGACGGAGATAAGAGAGAAGTCTCATGTCAGTAGCCCTGTTTCTGGTGCCGCGATGGTCGGCGAGACCGGCACAGGAGGCAGGTCACGGCAGCGCCGGCATGTCGCTCGACGGCGGAGCCACAAAGACGACAGGCAATTCGGATAGTGGGGGTATTGCCCCCGAGAATGTGCCGACAGCTGGGACACCGATGGGCGGCAGCCCGGGGAAGCGACGCCTTGCAGGACGGGCAGGCAAGCGGAAGGTGACGATTCATGAGCCCCTCTTTCAACAGGAAGAAAAGACGCCGAAGCGGCGATTGCCGATATCCCGGAAGGAGTGGCGTGGCTTCGTCAGCGCATCGAGCGGCTCCTTCCGGGCAGAGCATGGGCTTCGGCAGCGCCCAGGGAATGTCCGTTCATTGTGCCTCCAGACCTTCGGGGGCATCCTGGGACGCGACGTGGAGCACGGTAAGAACCCGCCGCTTTCCATCCCTGGTATCCCAGTGGAGCGATGCGCCCTCTGCCAGTCCGATCAGGGCAACCCCGATCGGTGTCAGGATCGAGATCCGCCCGCATGCGATGTCGGCGTCTTCGGGATAGACTAGCGCTACAGTTTTTTCCTGGCCGGTCGTTTCGTCGCGATATGTGACCGCACGACCGATCGCTACCACGTTCTTCGGGAGTTTCGACGCCGGAACGATACGAGCCTGGCCGATTTCGCCGAGCAGCCGGTCGGCAAGGTCCGGATTACGCTGGATCGCGCCCTCGGCAAGTGCCTCGAGCCTTCCCAGGCAGTCGGCGCTTATGACTACCCTGGGCCTCCGGCCGGTGCCGGAAGAGGTGGAGCGTTGTTTGCTCATAGTGGTTTCCTTTGAATCTGCTTGTGGTGTGAGTGAGTTATGGGTGGTCTTAGTCCCCGACCCGTCATGGACGGATCAAAGCATCAGGCCGCGGCGTGGTCCGGAGTCGGACGCACATCCAGCACGACAACGACTCCGATCTGACCGTCGTCCCGCAGGAGCGGAACCTTCTGCAGCTTTCGCATTCCGATCAGGGTGGCTCCAAGCAATGAAGCAACGAGGATATGTCCCGGGACCAGTACGGGATTCATGGAAAGCACGCCGCTGCGAGCGCCCTCACCACTGATCATGTAGGTGACATGGGATCCCGCCACGACGAGATCAGGCGAGGCCGGCTCGGGAGTTCCGCGCGAGATCCGCAGCTTGTGGCGCAGCAGCCCATTTAGAAGAGGTGGGTTTGGCGAATTCCTGGTTCCGCGATGGCGGAGCAGGCGCTCAATACCGAGCCGGTCGTCGACAGTTAGAAGAAAGCCTGTCTCGACAGCGGAGCGTTCAAAGAGCGATCGAAAGTCACTGCCGGTAGGCAGGTGGGTGATCCTGGTAATGGTCATGATATGTCTCCCGGAGCGGTAAAGCCCGCGTTCTCAGATGCAAGGATGTGAGAAAACCTTGGGTGGTCGAAGACGCGCTTATGCGCAGACCGCCCGGGGACCCGGGCGGTTCAGAAGCAGAAACCGAAAAAGGTTTTCGTGCGTGACCATGCGGAGACCTTAGTCTTTGGGAGCACCCCGTCAATCTTCGAGACCGGGCGGGTATTGGAACGGACAAGGATGCACAGATCCCGCAAAGGTGAAGAAGGCGAATTGTTGACGAGGCCCACGAGGCGGACTTCGACGTCAGGGGGTCACCTACTACGCACCTCGAAGTTTAAGCCACGTCGAGCTTCCTGCATCGGCCGGCGGTGTGGCAGCGGGATGATGTTTGTCGATGTCGTGCGACCACCATCGTCTTCCCACCGCGCCAGGCATTTGGCGCTCGGCTCAGCGACCGACCTCTCCATGTCACTTGGCCTGAAAAGCTCCGGAAACAGTTCTTCGAAATCTGCCTTGCAAATCATCATTTTGTCACTCCTTTTCATCTTTGAATGGAGAGCCACTACACGGCGAAGGCTGCGCACCACGGTAGTACCGTGGTGCGGGTTCTCGAGAATTGGCCCGACTATGCCGCTCGGCCGCCGCGCCACCGCGCATCGACCTGCACATTCGAAGAAAATGGACGCATGCTCAGTTCACGATCCATGAGACCATTGACGACGCGCGGGATATCACTGCGATCAATCCCGATGTCGCGCAGCAGGCGATCGTCCATGCCTCGAAGAGTTTCGATCATCTTCCGGCGTTGCCATTGGAGAAATGTGGTCCGGAGCCAACGTCGAAATGCTCCGGGCTTGCGTTTGCGCGGACTGGCCGCTCGAGGGGGTGGGAAGTGATGGGTATTGGATTTGAAGACGTGGGGGTGCATGTCATGCTCCATGACGGAAAAAACTGAACCGAGACGCACGCACCACGTCAGCCGGGCGACCCGCACAGGCGTGATCTTCCGGCCAGATTGGCGCGTTCGCCACTTCGACTGATCTGTAAGAGATCGAGAAGACCCCGAGGCGCGGACCGGCAAGCGGCCTGATCCCGCCCGGGGGCTACCGGCGGTTCAGTGTGTTTCCTGCGTTTAGCAGGAACCTCGTATGAAGACGGAACACGGTCATGACTGAGATATCGGCATTCCACGTGTGTTTATCAAGAGGAAGACGCAGTCTGCGACTTTCTGGCACTGACGCCATCAGAGGCGGACGAGGCTCACGGATGATGCCCCGCCAACGGGGATCGCTGACCTCGGTTCGATTGTCGCGCAGCAGTGAGAACCAACTCTCATAGTGGTGCCACTTCGCCGCACCCTGGTAGGGACAATTGACAGAATTCATTTGTTGCATAGGCTCCAGAATCGTTAATTTTCAAAGCTGGAAGATGACAGTTGCGGCGAGGGCTACGGCGGACAGAAAGACCTTCGGGCACCTGTCGTAGCGGGTCGCAACGCGGCGCCAGTCCTTGAGCTTGCCGAACATGATCTCGATACGGTTGCGCCGCTTTTAGCGGCGCTTGTCATATTTGACGGGCATGCCTCGGGATTTCCGGCCCGGGATGCAGGGCTTGATGCCCTTGTCCTGCAAGGCTTCACGATACCAGTCGGCCAACAGCCATTCGGCCTCGGGCAGGCTACTCAGCAGGGCCGCCACACCGGTGTAGTCGCTGACCTAGCCCGCTGTCATGAAGAACTTGATCGGGCGGCGGTTCGCGTCCGTGACGGTTTGCAACTTGGTGTTCATGCCACCCTTCTTCCGCGCAATCAGCCTGCCACGCCCCCTTTTTCAAACGCTGGCTCGAAGCCGTGCGGTGCGCCTTGGGATAGGTGGCGTCGATCATCACTGTCTTTCGGTCGGCGGCCTCGGAAGCAAGCCCCTCCATCATCCGGGCGAAAACACCAATGTCGCTCCAGCGCTTCCATCGGTAGTAGAGGCTCTTCGGCGGGCCATACTCTGGCGGCGCATCGGACCAACGCAATTCATTACGATTGATAAAGACTAAACCGCTCAAGACCTGCCGATCATCGACCCGCGGTTTGCCATGGCTCTTTGAAAAGAACGGCCGCAGCCTCGCCATCAGCTCGTCGCTCAGCCAGAAAAGGTTGCATGCCCTCATCTGTCAGGCAGCGTGAATTACGCCGGCAAGGTAGTCGCAAGCCGATTAATGGGTCGACCCTATGTCCTACGCGCCAACATCGCCGGTTTCATGCAGGTTGCCGAAGCGATGCGTATGCGTGGGGTGATCTGAGCCAATCAGGAAACTATCGGAAGACCAGGGCGATCTCTTCTTTGCCAAGCAGCCTCCACTCCCCGGGGTCGAGGCTGTCTGGCAGGCAAAGATTGCCCAGACGTTCACGTCGAAGGGTTTCGACGAAATTGCCCGCAGCGGCGAACATACGGCGAACCTGATGGTATCGGCCTTCCGTCACGGTAATCAGGGCTTCGTTATCCGATATGATTTCCAGCACCGCTGGCGCCAGCGGTTTGTCTTCGCCCTTGAGCGTGAGAGTACCCGACGCAAACAGTGCTATTTCTTTACCGTCGAGTGGACGTGCTAGTATGGCGCGATAGGCCTTGCTGATCTGATTTTTTGGGCTGCTGATCCGGTGCAGAAGGTTACCATCATCGGTCAGCAGCAGCAGGCCTGATGTTTGTTTATCCAAACGGCCAATGGTTGAAATCGCGGGATCGCGGCGCCGCCAACGTGCGGGCAAGATGTCATAGACAAGTGCGCCCGCCTCCTTGTGCGAACAGGTTACCCCTACAGGTTTGTTCATCAAAACGACCATGCCTGCAAGCGGATCGAGCGCCTTTCCCGCGACATTCATACGGCTTGGCAGATCCGCACTGATAGGGATGCGAACGGCGGCGTCCAATATCTCTTCCTGGTCGAAGACAATACCACCATAGCGTGCCAACTGCGCGATGTCCTTGCGTGTGCCATAGCCCATCGAAGACAAGAGCTTGTCGACGCGTGTAGTTGAAACCTTTGACATATCCGGTTCCCTTGTGGACCATATTCAGTGCAGAGTGAAACAAACGCTCTCTCCCTGCCAGAGACGACAGAGCGACAGTCAGGATTCGCTATTTCCGAGAGGTTACGGGACCGATTTCAATGGTTAACGTTCTGCGCTGTTCCGCACGGGTGTCCTAATGAAACGATGTGCCTTCGGGCGATTCAAGAAGCGCTACCCCGATCGGCGTCATGACGGAAATCTTGCCTGCGCGATATCTGCATCCTCGGGATAGACAAGCGTCACGGTTCTTTATCTCCCAGATAATTCATCAGTATACGTGACCCTGTTTCCGATCGCGGCCACATTCGCCGGCGAACTTCGCCGTACGCAGGATTTTCGCGGCCAAGGTCTTCCAGCACGCTCCGCCGGATCGGCTTTGCGCGCTATCCCGCCTTCTGCCAGCGCTTCCAGATGGTCAAGATCATCGGCACTGATGATAATCTTCGGATTTTGTGTCCGACGACTACGCTACTGTGTAAGTTCTTGCGGTGCCATGGTGGCCGCTCCTTATGTGAAAAAATGCAGCCGCGCGGGAAGCAGACGGCCCCGTCGGTCTGGGTCAGGTCTGTCAGGAGATTTCAGATTGCCTGGATTACGCGCGAAACCGTAACGGATCGAATAGCTCCATTTTCGCACAGCAAGGGCGCACGTTGACCGACCAACATCCCGATGAGGGTTACGCCCAAGATCGAATATGCAGGTATGCCCCTCGTGCCCTGCCCCCATCGAGCCCGATGGACGAGCAAGCCATCCTGAACCGGACCTTGGTCAATAACGTATTGGAATTGACGACCGTTCGTTACCATATGCGCTGCGTAAAGGTTCTTGACCGGTTTCAGTGTCATCAACTTGTGTCGAATAATATATGATAGCATAATCTCAGCACGGTCTTGTGGCTCATCGCATTGCTTCTGATATGCCTTCAGCCTGTTATAGTCAGTTTCTGGAACTAGCGAACACTCGCGAGGCCATTTTTGACCGTTAAGCCGTTTCTCAAAAGTAGAAAACCGAAGTTCGTGGATATTGGACATGACTTCCCCCATGGCCATCGCGGCCGCGTGCTCATCATTGAAACTTGAGGAGGCCCCGGGGGTGCAGCAGGCGTAAACGCGCCTAGACCGCCCGGGGAAGCGGGCGGTTCAGCAGAAGAAAACGATAATGATCTGCATGTTCCAACATACCTCCAGAGTTAGGCAGTCAAATTGGTTGTGTCAATCAGATCGACTTCGACGTCGCACTATCGGCGGGCCTGTGACACCTCGTTCATTGGCGTTCTTCGCGATTGCTGGCATGATCAGAACACAGGAGCACCGGGCACCAGAGGTCTGGTGTTACCAAGTGCCCGTGGAGCGAAAATATCCGAAAGAAAGGCGCACTCTGCATGCATGTTCTGCTCACGCGACCATCCTTCCAAGCCGAACTCATGCGGCCTTGTCTGGAACAAAGAGGATGCAAGGTTTCAGTTGAACCGATCTTGAACGTGTCTTCGGCAGGCCCGAACACAGACGCGTTCCGCGGAGCCGATATTTTCGTTGTTACGTCCACCTTTGCATCTTTGTATATCGTCAACGCGGGCTTTCTGAAGACGACCACACCGATCTATGCCGTTGGGGCGGGAACGGCTGCGCCGCTACGCCAGGCGGGATTCTCGCGGACCTTTCAAGCAGACGGTGACGCAAAAAGCCTTCTCCATCTCATCCTGAAAGAAGTCAGGCCAACGGATGGGACGATCACCTACCTGAGTGGACAGAACGTTACCGCAGACATCGCGCAAGATCTAGTCTGTCGGGGCTACAAGGCTCGACGTGTCGTCGTCTACAAAGCCGAACCCGCGCAGACCCTGTCTGAAGCAACTCAGGACTTGATAAGCAGGCGGAGTATCAAGTGCGTCATTTTCATGTCCTACCGGACCGCAGATTTCTTCACGGAACTATGCCATTCGTCCGGGCTTTCAGATTGCTTGGGTTCCGCGACCGCGGCAGTGCTTTCCGACAAGGTGGCAAGCGGCCTGAAATGGAACCAGTGGAAAGAGATTCAAGTGGCGGCGGCGCCGTCAAACGATTCCATCATTGACCTTATTTGCCCTACGAAGTGAGCTTTCCACCCCCGCCGGATAGCCAGGGTTTTCGTGAATGGAGTGATCGGCTGGGTTTTGTCGCAAACTTTGACGTCGTGCCGGCGAAGCCACTGGACATACTGACTTATGCGG
>NZ_QFBB01000031.1:0-1805 GCF_003122275.1 Thioclava sp. NG1
CTTTTTCTCCCTAAGGAACATGTAAAAGGACGTTTTCATCCACGGGGTATCCCTCCTTGAAACGATTAATGAGTTTTCTGTCCGCCGAAGACGGCGCCACGACGATCGAGGCGCTGCTCTGGTTGCCACTTTTCGTCGGAATGCTGGCGGTAACCGTCGACGTTTCCCTCATTTTCAACGCCCAGTCCCGCATCCTCGGCATCGTGCAAGACGTCGATCGCGCCTATTCGGTCGGGCGGTTCGAGAATGACGAAGACACCATGGCGCGACTGCGCGCGCTCCTTCCCTATGACCAAAACACCTACACGCTCGACACGAGCGTCACCGACGGGATCATCGAGACCCGCGTGACGATCCCGATGTCCGAACTCGTCGCGACGGGCCTCTTCACCAAAGTTCTGAACATGGACCTCACGGTCCGCGACTACCGCTACATGGAGTCCTGAGATGAGCCGCGTAACGATTACCGATTTCACCGCTGAAGAAGATGGCATGATCACTCAGCTCTCGCTGTTCTGGACGATCCTGTTCCTCGCCGTCGGCAGTCTCGCGCTCGACGTCTCCAATGGCTATCGCGAGCGGGTGCAGATGCAGGATGCGACGGATGCTGCCGCGCTCGGTGCGATGTATCTTGCTTCCGACCCCCTGATCACCAAAGACGAGGCGAGGACCCGCGCGGCCGAGCTGGCCCACTCCAACCTCGGCTCCGACGATGCGACTTCGGTCATCACCAAAGACGATGTGACCTTCGGCTATTACGACGCGACCAACAATCGCTTCCTTACGGATTACGCCCCCGACCTCGATCTCAGCCCCGCGGTGCGCGTGATGGCGCATCGCACCACCGACCGCGCGAACGCAGCGCCCACCTTCTTCGGTAAGGTGATCGGTCAGGACGGGTGGCAGATCAATACCGGCGCCGTCGCCGAAGCATACCAGCCCGCCTGCCTCACCGAAGGCTTGGCCGCGAAAGGTGTCATCGACCTGCAATCGGGCAACAGCTTCGCGTCGGGCTTCTGCCTCTACGCGGCGCAATACGTGTCGCTCAACCAGAACAACATGTTCGAGAGCGGCGCGATCGTGTCGATGCCCGACACCAGCAAGCTCGACATCCCCGCATCCGGCTTCAAGCAGAACGACGGCTTGCAAGAGGCGCTGCGCACCTCCTTCTACAAGCTGCGCGTGCTCGACCGCATTCCGAAGATCATCGAATCCATGCGCGACGGCACTGGCTATTTGCCCTCCTATATTACGAACCGGACGCCGACCTTCCTCAACGGGACGAAGCTCGACACCACCGATTTCGCGCCCGGCAATCTCTACATACTCGACTGCAATTCGAGCGTGACGATCTCGGTCCCGAACAAGGTCGACGGGTCCGTGACGACCGACCCGAGCGTGATCTCCGAGGTCGCGGTTATCGCGAACTGCCCGGTGAAATTCGGCAATGGCGTCGCGCTGGAAAATGCGATCTTCGCAAACACCTCGACCGATGATCGCAGCTTCTCGGCGCCGCAGGGGCTGAGGATCGGGCGCGACGACAATTGCGCACCCGATGGCGGCGCGAAGCTGATCACGATGGGCGGTGTCTCTTCGGCGGCAAAAATTTCCTTCTACGGCGGTCAGATCCTCGCGATGAAGGATGTAAGCTTCTCGGCGCAGGCAGACGGGATCGAAGGAGTCGCGATCGTCTCTGGCGGCAAGATCGACGGCACCTCCAACTCGCGCTTCGGTCATTGCGATACCGGCATGGAGAGCAATATCGAGATGAGCTACTTCCGCCTGCGGATGTAAGGGGCCTCCCA
>NZ_QFBB01000032.1:0-1711 GCF_003122275.1 Thioclava sp. NG1
TTGGCCTTGAATATGTTGTGACGGCTTTCCTGGCATCGTTCCTGATGGCGGCCCTCATCGTTGCAACAAAGAGTTTTCATGGCAAGCTCACGCTCGACGGCGATCACGGCATCCAGAAAATCCACGCGGCCCCGACCCCGCGGATCGGCGGCTTTGCCCTTCTGGCAGGTGCGTTGGTTGCGGGTCTGACACTGGATGCGCAGACACAGGCGCTTTGGTGGACGATCTGCCTCTGCGCGAGCCCTGCATTCGGCTCCGGGGCGATCGAGGACATCACCAAGAAAGTCTCCGCCAAGTGGCGCCTGCTCGCTACCGTATGTGCGGGGCTGATTTTTTGCCTCGTGTCCGGCTACCACATTGAACGCGCGGATATCCCCGGGCTCGATTACCTGCTGCGCTACCCGGCGTTCGGGATCGCACTCAGCGCCATCGCTATCGGCGGGATCGCCAATTCGCTCAACATCATCGACGGGGTGAACGGGCTCGCCTCCGGCAGCGCGATCATCGTCTTTTCTGCTTTCGCGGTTATCGCCGAGCAGACCAATGACGGGCCGATCTTGGCGATCTGCCTGCTGATGATCGGCTCGATCGCGGGATTCTTCGTGATGAATTTTCCGGCCGGAAAGCTGTTTTACGGTGACGCCGGGGCCTATGCGACAGGGTTCGTACTCGCCGTGATCGGCATCGTCTTGCCCGCCCGCAATCCCGAGATTTCACCGCTGATCGCCGTGCTCGCGCTCGCCTATCCGTGGATCGAGACGGTCGTCTCGATTCGCCGCAGGCTGAAGCGCGACGGGACCCATCCCGGCGCGGCGGATCGGCTGCACCTGCACAGCCTCGTCTATCGCAGCCGTGCGAAGCGAATTGCCGAAGCGCTCGGACATCCGGAGATGCGCAATCCGATCACCTCGGTCGTTCTCTGGTCACTCAGCCTGATCGCGTGCTCCATCACCGTGATCAGCGCGACTTCACCCGCATCCCTCGGCGCGGGGGTCGGCGTGGTTTTTGTCTGCTACATGCTGATCTATCGTCGCGTCGCGCTTGGGAGCAAGCTTCGTCGTGCGATGGCGAACGCCCGTCGTGCACGGATCGACATCTGACGCGTATTTGCAGGCGGTCGACTAGCGAATTCGCGCGCCGACCGGCGCGTCGAGTCTTACCTATCCTGCGCGGATCGGCGCTCGTCACCACCTTGCCCGGGCCCAGATCGGCCCAAGCGATTCCCTACTTGGTCAGCTCGCGATAAGGCGCTTCATCCTGCACAGGCGCAATGCTCTCCCAGAGCATCATCCACACCAAGGCCGCGAGAGGAAAAATCGCGAGTCCTGTCAACATCGGCTCCTACCCCAACACTCAAACACCCGTCTTATGATTGTCATATCATAACTCGAGCGTATCAGTGCGCGTTTGTAAGGCCTGGAGCACTGTCGATTTGGATAGTTTTGCAGCGTTCCCCTGTGGTTAGGCGGAATCAAAAAGGCCCCGCTTCAAGCGAGGCCTTTCGAAAGATCGCGGATCGCGCGGATCAGTTGGTGCCGTTGGTTCCATTGGTCCCGTTAGTGCCGCCGCTGCCCATAGCAGCTGCCGCGAGGCCGACGCCAACGATCACCGCAACGACCGGGGTCGCACCGCCGAGGTTGCTATTCGCCGCCGCCGTGCAGGATACCACGGCCTCACCTTTATTATTGTACACAGCGTCGACCACAGCCGT
>NZ_QFBB01000010.1:0-179086 GCF_003122275.1 Thioclava sp. NG1
GGCGGCGCGCATCACCCGGATGGCGATCTCGCCACGGTTGGCCACGAGGATCTTGTTGAACATAGCGTTCTCCCTGTTGTCGAAAGTGGCCGCTACGGTACAGTTGCCGCGCCGCAGCGCAAGGGCCTACCTGCAAACTTGGGCAAATTTACTGACCAATGTGCGAGAGTTTGCAAAGTCGATCCGCACCGATGCGCGCCTGTCCCGGTCCGGTCCGGGATTGACTAGACTGACGCTCTGGGCAAGGTGGGGCGCATGATCGATCTGCGCCCGGTTGGATATATCATCGGAATGCTGACATCCGTGCTGGGGCTGACGATGCTTATCCCGGCGGCGGTGGATTTGGGCCATGGTGCAGCGCATTGGCTGGTTTTCGTCGAAAGCGCGGTGCTGACGACGACGGCAGGCGCGCTGCTGGCGCTGGCCTCCCGCGACGGGCTGGCGCGGACGCTCTCGATCCATCAAAGCTTTCTGCTGACCTCGCTCGTCTGGCTGACGCTGCCGTTCTTCGGGGCGCTACCTTTCATGCTGGGTGTGCCGCATCTGTCTCTGGTCGATGCCTATTTCGAGGCGATGTCAGGGCTGACCACGACCGGCACCACCGCGATTCCGCAACTCGATACGCTGCCGCCGGGGGTGAACCTGTGGCGCGGACTGCTGCAATGGCTGGGCGGTCTGGGGATCATCATCGTCGCGATGATCTTCCTTCCGGTGATGAAGGTCGGCGGGATGCAGTTCTTCCGCTCGGAAGGGTTTGACACGCTTGGGAAAATCCTGCCGCGCGCAATGGATATCTCGACCGCGCTGATCCGCATCTATGTCGGGCTGACGATTGCCTGCGCGCTGACCTATATCGGTCTCGGCATGAAGGGGTTCGACGCGATCATGCACGCCCTTACGACGATGAGCACGGGCGGCTTCTCGAATTACGACGCCAGCTTCGCCGTTTATAAGGGCGCACCCGAATACGCGGCCTCGGTCTTCATGGCGCTGGCCGCGATGCCGTTCATCCGCTTCGTTCAGGTGATGCGCGGCGATACGATGCCACTGTGGCGCGACCCGCAGGTGCGCGCCTTCCTGCGCTGGATGGGCTACGCGATCGCGATCATCGTGCTCTACCGCATGATCCGCCACGAGGCCTCTTTCTGGCCGACGCTGCGGGAGGTGACGTTCAACGTGGTCTCGACCTTCACCGGCACCGGCTATGCCTCTGAGGACGTGACCCAATGGGGCCATCTGGCCTTCACGATCCTGCTGATTTCCGGACTGATCGGGGGTTGCACGGCCTCCACCGCCTGTTCCGTCAAGGTGTTCCGCTACCTGATCCTGCTGGAGGCGATCAAGGCGCAAATCCAGCGGCTCTACTCGCCCCACCGCCTGCTGAAGGTGCAATATGGCGGGCGCCCGGTCGAGGATAGCGTGGTCAACTCGGTGATGGCGTTCTTTTCGCTCTTCATCCTGATCTTCGGGATGCTGATCATCGCGCTGACCTTCACCGGGCTCGGAACCGAGACGGCGATGACCGCCGCCTGGACCTCGATCGCCAATATCGGCCCCGCATGGGGGCCCGAGATCACCGCCAACGGCTCGGTCGCGGATTTCCCCGACAGCGCGAAGTGGCTGATGAGCGCGGCGATGTGTCTCGGGCGGCTCGAATTGATGAGCGTGCTCGTGCTGCTGCTGCCGCGCTTCTGGCGCGGCTGATCACTTCCAGCAGGAAATCTGCACCACCATCCCGTCGGCCATCTGCTGCAGGTCTTCCGGCGCGCGGTTGGCCGAGATGCCCGCCTCTTTCGGCGTGAATCCCTTGTCCGACAGCCCCGGCGTCATTGCCTTGCTTTGCAGCGCGACGCTCAGATTGTCGGGCAGCACCCGGTTCGCGTCGTCACTCGCGGGCAGCAACATCCCCACGACCGCGCCCGTCCCGTCGAGCACCGGCCCGCCCACGTCGCCCGCGCGGGTCTGCGCCTCGATCCGAGCCTGATTGTCTTGTCCTTCCAGCCCCTTGAGCGCCGAGAGCGTACCGAAATTCAGCACCGGCGCGGAGAGCGCTTCGGGGTAGGAGAAGCCCGCCACCGCGACCTTCGCCCCGGCCAGCGGCGCGTCGGGATTGAATTTCGCGACTTCCCTCGGGGCGAGCGTGTCTTGCGGCGTCAGAACCGCGTAACCCTTGGCGCCGCCGTCGAAGCTGAGCGAGGCGGCATGGTCTTCGATCGTGATCCGGCCGCACTGGTCGAGCCCCTCGGCGGCGGTCAGCACATGGCCGTCCGCATCGATGAAGAAGCCCGAGCGCGAGAAGACCGGTGCGCGTTTCTCGATCCCCGCCATCAGGGCGGCCCGCGTTACCGACATCGGCTGACCGAGCGTCGCGTCGAGCGTCTTGGAGCCGATCGGCGTGAAGCTTCTCTTCATCGCGTCGAGCACGCGATTCATTCGCTTGTCGTCCCCGGCGGGCCAAACCAGCGTGAAGCCCTTGATCTGCCCGTTCGAGAGCTCCGCATGGGTGTAGGAATGGACCGCCGTATTCTCGCCCTCGATGGTGAAGCTGTTGCCGCCGATGTTGCGCTCGCCGCCCGTCGGCACGATTTCGAGCGTCTGCATCGCGTCATAGAGCCCGCGCAGCCGCGCCGTGTCGCCGGGCTGAGAGATCAGCAGAACCTGCACGCCGCTGTCGTCCTTGGGTGCGTAATTGACGAACGGCGCGTTGTAGCGGGCGAATTTCACCAGCCCCATCGGCAGCTCGATCCGGATCCCGGCTTCCTGCTCGGTGACGGTCTGCAGCCCCAGCGCCGCGCGCTCGGAGGCGACCTTGTCGAGAAGTGCGGCCTGCTGGGTCGAGGACAGGACGCCTGTTGGCTGGTAGCCATTCTTCGACTGCCAGTCGGCGATGGAGCCGCGCGTGCCACGGCCGAAAATCCCGTCGATCGCGCCCTGATAGCTGCCTTCCCATTCCAGCGCGGTCTGGATGTCGCGCTTGGTCTGCGGATCGAGGGCGGCTTCGAGACGGCGCGACTCCGCCAGCGTCTCCACAGGCTCGGGCGCGGGCGTAGCCTCTTGCGGGGCTGGGGTGACGTCCCGCAGGGCCGGTGCGTCAGACGCCGCGGTGGTGTCGGAGTTCAGCGCTTCGGGCGCGGTGGTGGTATCTTGCGCAGACGTATCGGGTGTGCTCGCCATCGCATCCGGTGGCGTGGTCTGATCGCTCGATTGCGCCGTCTCATCCGGACCGTCCAGCGGCTCCACGTCGATCGGCGCAGGCATCGGCGCGCCGCGCACGTCGCTTTGCGTATCGGCCTGCGGGGCGGGCTGGGTCGCCTGCGGGGCTGTGTTCAATGTCGCGCCCACCGGCCAGAATTGCTGGCGGAAGTTGTTGCCATCGGCCACGAAACTGTCGCGCGGGATCAGACCCTCGCGGCGCAGAACCCGGCGCCGCGCATTCGCCTCCGCATCGTCGGCAAAGGGGCCAAGCGCGATCGCGTACCAGCCGGAATCGAGCCGGAACCCGGTCGTGTCGGGGAACATGCCCGCCCAGTCGCGGGCGCGCGCTTCGGCTTGGGCAAGCGAGCTTTTCGCCTCGATCTGTACCCAGGCCTCGGCCCAGGCCGTGCCGGTCCAGACCATGCCGGTCAGGCTGGCCCCGACGACGATCGAAACTGTCCGTGAAATTGCCCGCATTGCCACTCCCCGATGATATAAGCTTTTCCCCCGAACTTAGCGCAACGCGAGCCGAGGTCACCCCCCAAACGCCCCCGTTCGGATCACGAAATCCGCCGGTGTGGGGCAGGGGCCGCAGCTTTGCGCGCCGCATGTCGCGGATCGCCTGCCCGAACCCTTGCAGGGCGTTGACGCCCCCGCGCCCCTTGCCTAGAGAGAAGGCGCTTCAACGGAAGGTGCGAAATATGGCAAACCCGGACGCCCCGAAATCCTTTCAGGAAATCATCCTGCGCCTGATGAGCTATTGGGCCTCGAAAGGCTGCGCGGTGATGCAGCCCTATGACATGGAAGTGGGGGCAGGCACCTTCCACCCGGCGACGACGCTGCGCGCGCTCGGCTCCAAGCCGTGGGCGGCCGCCTATGTCCAGCCCTCGCGCCGTCCGACCGATGGCCGCTATGGCGAGAACCCGAACCGCCTGCAGCACTACTATCAGTATCAGGTGCTCATCAAGCCGAGCCCGCCGGACCTGCAGGAGCTCTATCTCGGCTCGCTCCGCGCGATCGGGATCGACACCGAATTGCACGATATCCGCTTCGTGGAAGACGACTGGGAAAGCCCGACGCTCGGTGCGTGGGGGCTTGGCTGGGAAGTCTGGTGCGACGGGATGGAAGTCAGCCAGTTCACCTATTTCCAGCAGGTCGGCGGCCATGACTGCAAGCCGGTCTCGGGCGAGCTGACCTACGGGCTCGAGCGTCTGGCGATGTATGTGCTGGGCATCGATCACGTCATGGACATGCCCTATAACGACCCGTCCGCGCCGATCGCGCTGAAATACGGCGACGTGTTCCGCCAGACAGAGCAGGAATATTCGCGCTGGAATTTCGACGTGGCCGATACCGAGACGCTGCTGCGCCATTTCGAGGATGCCGAGGCCGAATGCGAACGCATCCTCGCCTCGCCTGAAACCGACGACGCGGGCCGCAAGATCATCATGGCGCATCCGGCCTATGACCAGTGCATCAAGGCGTCCCACCTCTTTAACCTGCTCGACGCGCGCGGCGTGATCTCGGTCACCGAACGTCAGGCCTATATCGGCCGCGTCCGTGCGCTGGCGAAGGCGTGCGCCGACGCTTTCGTGCTCACCGAAGCAGGCGGGGCCTCCCAAACCGAAACCGGCGAGGCCGTCGCGTGAATGGTAAACTCATCGGAGGCGGCATCGTGGTGATCGCGCTCGTCTTCGGCGCGGTGGTCTATTATTCGCAGGAATACGGTTATTACGATGAGATCGCGCCGGGCTCCGACGCGGCGAAAGTCTCGCTGATGGAGCTGGACGGCACGACGCAGGATCCGCTGGACGCCGAAGGCTACAAAGGGATCGACGCGGACAGCTCGCCCCTGCGCTACCGCGCCTGCTTCGACACCGATCTGTCGATCGCAACGGCGACCGAGACCTATGAGGTCTATGACCGACCGACCCCGCTGATCGGCCCGAAATGGTTCGACTGCTACGATGCGAAAACCATCGGCGCCGACCTCGAGGCAGGCCGCGCGGTGGCCTTCCTGTCGCAACACAACATCCACCCCGGCGTCGACCGGGTCGTGGCTCTTTATCCCGATGGCCGGGCCTATGTCTGGCACCAACTGAACGACGAAGCGGAGAAATGACATGCCCGATCTTCTGATTGAACTGTTCTCCGAAGAAATCCCCGCGCGGATGCAGCCCAAGGCCCGCGAGGATCTGAAGAAACTGATCACCGATGGCGTCGTCGAGGCGGGTCTGACCTATGCCTCCGCCGGCGCTTTCTCGACCCCGCGCCGCCTGACGCTGACCGTCGAGGGGCTGACTGCCAACTCGCCGACCCTGCGCGAAGAGCGCAAGGGCCCGCGCACCGACGCGCCGGAGAAGGCGATCGAGGGCTTCCTGCGCTCGACCGGGCTGACGATGGATCAGCTCGAGGCGCGCGACGACAAGAAGGGGCAGGTCTATTTCGCGGTGATCGAAAAGCCCGGCCGTCCCGCGACCGAGATCGTGGCCGAGGTGCTGGAGAAGACGATCCGCAACTTCCCCTGGCCGAAATCGATGCGCTGGGGCGAGGGCAACCTGCGCTGGGTCCGCCCGTTGCATTCGATCCTCGCGATCCTGACCGACGAGGCCGGCGCGACCGTCGTGCCGCTCGACGTGGACGGCATCAAGGCCGGCGACACCACGCGCGGTCACCGCTTCATGGCGCCCGATATGCTTCAGGTCTCGGGCTACGAGAGCTACGCCAAGCAGTTGAAAGCCGCCAAGGTCATGCTCGACCCCAATGAGCGTGCCGAGGCGATCGACCACGACGCCGCGCAAATGGCCTTCGCCAAGGGCTGGGAAGTGGTGCCGGACAAGGGCCTTCTGGCCGAGGTCTCGGGCCTCGTCGAATGGCCTGTCACCCTGATGGGCGAGATCGACGGCGAATTCCTCGACCTGCCGCCCGAGGTGCTGCAGACCTCGATGAAAGAGCATCAGAAATTCTTCTCGGTGAAGAACCCCAAGACCGGTCGGATCGAGGGCTTCGTGACCGTCGCCAACCGCGAGACCGCCGATCACGGCGCGACGATCCTCGCGGGCAACCAGAAGGTGCTCTCGGCGCGTCTGTCGGACGCCAAGTTCTTCTGGGAAAACGACCTGCGCACCGTTCAGGCGCACGGGCTCGAAGGGATGGGCGCGGGGCTCGACGCCGTGACCTTCCACAACAAGCTCGGGAGCCAAGGCGACCGTATCCGCCGGATCGAAAACCTCGCGCGCGAAATCGCGCCCTTGGTCGGCGCGAAGCCCGACCTCGCCGCCGAGGCCGCCCGCGTCGCCAAATCCGATCTGCGCTCGGAAATGGTCTACGAATTCCCGGAGCTGCAGGGCGTGATGGGCCGCTACTACGCTCAAAAGGCGGGGCTGTCGGACGCCGTTGCCGATGCCTGTCGCAACCATTACGCGCCGCTTGGCCCGTCCGACGACGTGCCCACCGAGCCCGTCTCGGTCGCCGTGGCGCTCGCCGACAAGATCGACACGCTGACCGGCTTCTGGGCGATCGACGAGAAGCCCACGGGCAGCAAAGATCCCTTCGCGCTGCGTCGCGCGGCGCTGGGTGTGATCCGGTTGGTGCTGGCGAATGGGCTGCGAATTGAGGTTTCCAAAACGATCTGTGTCGGCCTCGCGCTGAACGCCGCAGTTGACACCGTGACTACCCGAGACGACCTCCTCTCCTTCTTCCACGACCGCCTGAAGGTCCACCTGCGCGATGCGGGCATCCGCCACGACGTGATCGACGCCGTGCTCGCCATGCCGGGCTCTGACGATCTCACCCTCGTCGTGAAGCGCGCCGAGGCGCTGTCGGACTTCTTCAAGACCGACGACGGCGAGAACCTGATTCAGGGCTTCAAGCGCGCGAACAACATCCTCACGCAGGCCGAGGAAAAGGACGGGGTGGAATACAGCTTCGGCGCCGATCCGAAATTCGCGGAAACCGACGAGGAAAAAGCCCTCTTCGCCGCGCTCGACGCCGCCGAAGCCAAGATCGCCCCCGCAATGCAGGCAGAGGATTTCGCCGCTGCGATGTCCGCCATGGCCGATTTGCGGGCGCCGATCGACGCCTTCTTCGAGGCGGTGCAGATCAACGCCGACAATCCGATCCTGCGGCGCAACCGTCTCAACCTGCTTTCGCGCATCCGGCAGATCTGTCTCGATGTGGCCGACCTCACCAAGATCGAAGGCTGATCCTTCCTCTTGATGTAAATATCCCCGCCGGAGGCGCCCGCACGGCGCCTACTGTCGCAAGGCCGAAACAGGGTGGTCCTGTGACGCAGCGTCCTCTGTCCGAATGTCACACTTGCGAGAGGCGGGAATCAGCCTATCCTGCGTCGAGAGAGAAGGCGCGCTGCGATGCAGAAACCCGTTGAAAACGCTGATTTTGTGACCCTTGCGCCGTCGGCGTCGGTCGATAAGGCACGCCACGGCTGGCGCGCGAAATGCCTTCAGCGGCTGATCCGGCTCGATCTTCCCGTCCCGAAAACCGTCGCGCTGCCCGCCGAGACGGTGCGCGCGATCGCGTCGGGGCAGGTTTTCGACATGACCGCGATCGCGGAGTGCTTCGGGCCGGAGATGCTGGTCTCGGTCCGACCGAGCCCCGAAAATCCCGAATGGGGCGGGCCGGGCACGGTCCTCAATGTCGGCATGAATGATGACATGCATGCGGTGCTGTCGAATACGCACGGCTCCGAGGCCGCCGACGCGCTCTATCTTCGCTTCGTGCAGCTCTACTCGATCCATGTCGCGCGGCTCGACCCGGACATGTTCCAGCAGGAGCCGGGGCCGGGCGCATTGGAAGCGGCGCTGGACGCCTATGAGGAAGAAACCGACGAGCGGTTTCCGCAATCGGGCGCGCGGCAACTGGCCGAGGTGCTGCGCTCCATGGCGCGGGCCTGGGAAGGCACGACGGCGCGGCTCCTGCGGCAGGCCAAGGGCGCGCCGCCCGACGCCGTGCTGGGCCTTCTGGTGCAAGAGATGGCGCTGGGGATAGGGCCGGGCCTGTCGGGCTCGGGCACGATGCAATTCGTCGACAGCGTGACCGGCGCGCCGCAGATCACCGGGCGGTTCCGCGGCCAGAGCCAGGGCCGCACCAGCGCGGTGGAGACGCTCTATCTCACGCGCGACCCGCGCGGCGCCTCGCTGGAAGAGGCAGATAGCGGCGTGTTCGACACGCTGAAGGATTACGGCGCGCGCTGCCGGGTGAAGCTGCGCGAGGAGATGCAGATCGAGTTCACCATCGAGAGCGGCAAGGTCCATGTGATCGACGCGGTGCGGGTGCCGCGCTCGTCGCGCGCCGCTGTTCGCATCGCGGTGGCCTTGGCCAATGACGACGTGATCTCGCGCGAGGATGCGCTGCTGCGCGTCGAGCCGCGCGCCATCACCGAGCTTCTGCACTATCAGGTCGATCCGCGCGCGCCGCGTGACGTGCTCGCGCGCGGGATCGCGGCCTCTCCGGGGGCGGCGACCGGCAAGATCGTGTTCTCTGCGGCGGCTGCGCAGGCCTCTGCTGCGCGCGACGAGCCCTGTATCCTCGTGCGCCGCGAAACCTCACCCGAGGATATTCGCGGGATGCATGCGGCCGTCGCCGTGCTGACCGAGCGCGGCGGGATGACCTCGCACGCGGCGGTGATCGCGCGCGGCCTGGGGCTGCCCTGCATTGTCGGCGCCGAGATCGAGATCAACAGCCGCGAGCGCCAGTTCCGCGGCCCCAAGGGACGGTTGTTCCGCGAGGGCGACACGATCACGCTCGACGGAACCAATGGCGAGGTGCTGGTGGGTGCGGCGGAGATGCTGGCGCCGGCGCTCGACGACGGGTTCCGTACGCTTCTCAGTTGGGCCGATCTGGTGCGCGACATCGGTATCCGCGCCAATGCTGACACGCCCGAGGATGCGCGCACCGCGCTGATGTTCGAGGCCGACGGGATCGGGCTGTGCCGGACCGAGCATATGTTCTTCGACGAAGACCGCCTGACGGTGATGCGCGAGATGATCTTCGCCGACGGGCCGGAGGATCGCCGCGCCGCTCTCGAACGGCTGCTACCAATGCAGCGGGCAGATTTCGGGGCGCTGTTCGAGCTGATGAAGGGCGAGCCGGTCTGCATCCGCCTCTTCGACCCGCCTTTGCACGAATTCCTGCCGCATGACCGCGAGGGGATGCGCGAACTGGCCGAGGCGTTGGATCGCCCGCTGTCGGAGGTCACGCGCCGGGTGGAGGCATTGTCCGAGTTCAACCCGATGCTGGGGATGCGCGGCGTGCGTCTGGGCGTGACCGTGCCCGAGATTTACGACATGCAGGCTCGCGCCATCTTCGAGGCGACCGTGGAGGCGCTCCGCCGGGGCGCCGAGGTGGTGCCGGAGATCATGATTCCGCTCGTTTCCGCCTCGCGCGAGGTGGAGATCGTGAAGACTCGCATCGACGCCGTGGCGGCCGCCGTGCGCACCGAGACCAAGGCAGACTTCACCTACCGCCTCGGCGTGATGGTGGAGACGCCCCGGGCGGCGCTCCGCGCTGGAGAAATCGCCGAGCACGCGGCTTTCCTGTCCTTCGGGACCAATGACCTCACACAGATGACCTACGGCCTCTCACGCGACGACGCGGGGCGCTTCATGTCGACCTACGTCAACCAGCAGGTCTACGCGGAAGACCCGTTCCACATTCTCGACGTCGAAGGGGTGGGGGAGTTGCTGCTGATCGGGGCCGCGCGCGGACGCTCGGCCCGGCCCGATGTCACGATCTCGGTCTGCGGAGAGCATGGCGGAAACCCCGAATCAATCGCCTTCTGCCGGGCCGCGGGATTCGATTATGTCTCCTGTTCGCCCTTCCGGGTGCCGGTCGCCCGTCTCGCCGCTGCCCATTTCGCACTCTTGGCGCCGCGCGGACGATCCTTTCCGTAAAGGTAATGTCACAGAGGCGGAATTTCGGCGGTTTTTCTCAAATACCATTGGCAAATCGGCGCTCATCGCGGTATGCGACTGACGAGGGACATAGCACGCAAATCACCGTGCATTTTGGCAAGAATCCGCCGTGGCTCCGCAGGGGGCTGCGCATATTTGCGTGAAAACCTAGACATGGGTAGCTCGCTCGGGTAAGCGATGCGCCGTCGCGGCTCAATGGGGGGTGCGCGGCGATTGTTCTTATCGGAAGAAAACCATGTCACTGCTGAAAAGCTGGACGGGGGGTGCTGTCATCCTCCTCGCCCTCGCCGGAGGCTTGCGTGCCGAAGTCACGGTAAGCCAGTCGAACGACCCCACTGAGGTCGCCGAACAAGGACTGATGTCGGTCCTGTGGACGGAGCGCTCCGCGATGAGCGCGATCGACAAACGACGGGTCACCGCGCTCACGATGGCGCCGGCCCGGTCCAAGAAGCATGCCACTCTGCCGGATGTCCTTTCTGCCAAATGGCTGTCCGAGCAACCCGCTGCGAAGGGCGACAAACAATTCGAATGTCTCTCGCAGGCGCTTTACTTCGAGGCGCGTGGAGAAAGCGTGAAGGGCCAGCAGGCCGTCGCCGAGGTCATCCTGAACCGTGTCGACGATCCGCGCTTCCCCGGCTCGATTTGCGGCGTCGTCCATCAGGGCAACTCGCGCGCGTGCCAGTTCAGCTGGTACTGCGACGGTCGCGCCGATACGGTCCACAACAAGGGGGCCTTCGCCGAGGTCGCGAAAGTCGCCCGGGCGATGATCGACGGCGCGCCGCGCTCGCTGACCGAAGGGGCGACGTACTTCCATACCCGCGCCGTACGCCCGAGCTGGTCGCGCCGCTTTGCGAAGACCGCGTCGATCGGCCATCACATCTTCTACGCCAACCCGGTGCGCACCGCCTCGAACTGAGGCCGCGTCTTCGGAGGCCCGAGTCGCGGGCAGGCGATGAAACGACGGTTGAGGGTGGGCTTCGGTCCGCCCTTTTCCTATGCTCGACTTGCTCGACATGACTGAAAAATTCCCGAGGCGCGCATGAGTTCCGACATTTCCCTCGCCTTCTCGCATCCCGAAGCGCGGGCGGCCGCATCTGCGCCCACCGATCCCCGGGATCGCATCTCGCTGCGCGACCATGTGGTGGAGGCCGATATCGGCGCCTTCCAGCAGGAGCGCGGCCATACGCAACGTCTGCAATTCAATGTCGTGGTGGAGGTTCGGCCGACGCCGGAGCCGCTCGAGGATGATGTGGACCGCATCCTGTCCTACGACCGTATCACCGAGGCGATCGCGGCGGAGCTGGCCGAAGAGCGGGTGAACCTGCTGGAGACGCTCGCCGCCGGCGTGGCAGAGCGCATCCTCGCGAGCCCGCAGGCGATGCGCGTCTTCGTGCGGATCGAGAAGCTCGACCGCGGCCCCGGCGCGCTCGGCGTCGAGATCGTGCGCTCCCGCGCCTCCGTCCCGGTGAAAAGCATCGACGCGAGCGGGGTGGAGGAAAGCCTGCACCCGATCGTCGCCTATCTCTCGAACGCGGCCATCGACTCGCCGGACCTGTCGGCGCGGCTCGACGTGCTGCAGGAGGCGGGCCACCCGGTCATCCTCGCGGTGGGGCTCCCTGACGGAGAGGTTCCCGAAAGCGGGCAGGGACCAACGCAGCGCCGCATCGACCTCCTCGCGATCGAGCAGAACGCCTGGCGTCTTGCTGCGCGCGATCCGCGCTGCGTCGTGGTGGCGACGCGCACCGAGATCGACTGGGCGATGCGCCACGGCCAGATGGTCGTCTGGGCGCCCTCCAAGATAGTGCTGGACGCAACCGACGGTCCGAAAAGCCCCGCCCGCGACGCGATGGCGCTGGCGCTCTGGCTGGCCGAGCAGATGGCCGCGACCCGGCTGGAACTTCACGGGACTGTTTCAGCCCCGGCAGGAAGCCGCGTGCCGGTAGAGACGCGCCCGCTCTGAACGTCTTGAACTCTCGCACGCAATCGGGTGAATGGAGCGTATGGAGAAGCTCTACTATCGCCCGATCGCCCGAACCGACTCCGCCCGTCCCGACACGGCACTGACCCTCGCGGGGGGGTGGTGCTGGTTCGACGAGGTGGAGCTTCTGCGCCGCGACGGCGAGCCCGAGATCATTCCCGCGGCCCATCTGCCCGAAGAGGTGAGGGAGCGGCTGTGCAATCCGCGCACCTCGGTCGCCGGGATCACGCTCGATGCGCCGCGGATCATGGGCATCCTGAACGTCACGCCTGACAGCTTCTCCGATGGCGGGCGCTTCGACGTCGAGGACGCCGCGATCGAACGCGCCTTCGACTTGCGCAAGTCGGGCGCGGACATTCTCGATATCGGCGGCGAGTCGACACGTCCCGGCGCGACGGAGGTGGAGGAGGACGAAGAGATCGCCCGCACCGCACCCGTGATCGCCGCGCTGCGCGATGCAGATTTCGACGCGCCGATATCCATCGACACCCGCAAATCCTTGGTTGCCGATCAGGCGCTGGAGGCCGGGGCCGCGATGCTCAACGACGTCTCCGCGATGGAATTCGATCCGGCGATGGTCGAGGTCGCGCAGGCCTCCGGCGCGCCGATCTGCCTGATGCACGCGCAGGGCCTGCCCGAGACGATGCAGGACGATCCGCGCTACACGGATGTGCTGCTCGACGTCTACGACTATCTCGAGGACCGCATCGCGCTGGCCGAGGATTACGGCATCGCACGCGAGGCGATCATCGCCGATCCCGGCATCGGCTTCGGCAAGACCGCGCAGCACAACCTTGCCCTGATCCGTGGCCTCAGCCTGTTTCACGGGCTGGGCTGCCCTGTCCTGCTCGGCGTGTCGCGCAAACGCTTCATCGGGACCGTGGGCGGCGCGGAAGAGGCCGATCAGCGCGCACCCGGTACGCTGGCCGTGACACTCGCCGGGCTCGATCAAGGCATCCAGATTCACCGCGTCCACGATGTGGCCGAGATCGCCCAAGGCATCCGTCTCTGGGACGCGATCAAGAGAGGATTCGAGGAATGAGCAGGAAGCTTTTCGGTACCGATGGTGTGCGCGGCGAGGCCAATTCCGGACACATGACCGCAGAGATGGCGCTGAAACTGGGCGCTGCGGCGGGCCGCTATTTCCGGCAGGACGACTCACGCGGCCACCGCGTCGTGATCGGCAAGGACACGCGGCTCTCGGGCTACATGTTCGAGAACGCGCTGACCGCGGGCCTGACCTCGACGGGGATGAACGTGCTGCTGCTCGGCCCGGTGCCGACGCCCGCCGTGGGCTACCTGACCCGCTCGATGCGCGCGGATATGGGCATCATGATCTCCGCCAGCCACAACCCGGCCAAGGATAACGGGATCAAGTTCTTCGGCCCCGACGGGTTCAAGCTCAGCGACGAGGCCGAGACCGAGATCGAGGCGATGCTCGACACCGAGATCCGGCTCGCGCGCCCCGAGAATATCGGTCGCGCCAAGCGGATCGACGATGGTCTTGGGCGCTATGTCGAATATGCCAAGACCACCTTCCCGAAACTGCGCAAACCCGACCTCAAAGTGGTCGTCGATTGCGCCAACGGGGCGGCCTATCGTGCGGCGCCGGACGTGCTTTGGGAATTGGGTTGCGAGGTGATCCCCGTGGGCGTCTCGCCCGACGGGCGCAACATCAATGACGGATGCGGCTCGACCCATGTCAGCACCTGCGCCGAGGCCGTGGTGGCGCATGGCGCCGATCTCGGGATCTCGCTCGACGGCGATGCCGACCGGGTAATGATCATCGACGAAACCGGCCATGTCGCGGATGGCGATCAGATCATGGCGCTCTTCGCGAAACGCTGGGCGCAGTCGGGGCAGCTTTCGGGCGGCGCGCTGGTGGCGACCGTCATGTCCAATCTCGGGCTGGAGCGCTTCCTAGAGGCCGAGGGGCTGCGGCTCGAGCGCACCAAGGTCGGCGACCGCTATGTAGTCGAGCGGATGCGTGAGGGCGGCTTCAACCTGGGCGGCGAGCAGTCGGGCCATATCGTGATGACCGACTACGCCACGACAGGCGACGGGCTGATGGCTGGACTGCAATTCCTCGCCGCGATGGTCGAGACCGGTCAGCGCGCTTCCGACCTTGTGCGGCAATTCGAGACCGTGCCGCAAATGTTGAAAAACGTAAGGTATCAGGCGGGGCAGGAGCCTTTGAGCGCCGATAATGTTGCAAAAGCGATATTGGATGCGGAGACCCGCCTGAACGGTCAGGGCCGGTTGCTGATCCGGAAGTCGGGGACCGAACCGCTGATCCGCGTGATGGCGGAATGCGAGGACGAAACGCTTCTGGAAGCGACGGTCGACAGCATCGTCGCCGCCGTCGAGGCCGAAACCGCCTAAGGGGGGGGACTGCCCCCGGCCTGCGACCGCCCCCCGGGGATATATTGGAAGAGCGAATTAGGGGGGGGGGCGTCGCGCCCCCATTTGCTTACTGGCCGAAGAGGTCCAGCCCCAGCCAGATCAGGGCAACCGCTTCGAACACGGTCCAGAGCACGCCCGCCCACCGCCAGAATGTCGGACCCGCCTCCGCGCGCCAGACCGAACGGATGAGCCCGACCAGCACCGCGATCCGGTAGATCCCGGCCGCCACGGCGAAGCTTCCGAAGAACCCGCCAAGATGGCCCGGCGAGATCAGTGCGGTGAACAATGCCAGGATCACGATCAGCGGCACCACCACCAGCGCGGGTCCGTAATTGCCAGCCCAGAACGTATCTCCCGGCGCGAGCCGTCCGGCGAAGAGATCGCCGAACCATTTCGGGGTGAAGAATTTTGCGCGCTCCTCGAAGATCGCTTCGAGTTCGTCGTGGTCGGGTCCGGCCATCTGCTTCCCTTTCAATTCGCGGAACTGTGACAAGAACGCCGTGGCCCCGCAAGGCGGCGCGCTGCCGCGGTCGCGCCTGAAGTGACCAAAACGTGACTGAACTTCAAGGCTTTCCGCCGCCTTGGGGCAGTGGAGGGACGAAATTTATGGAGGCGCGTCATGGACCAATCGTCCTTATTTCCCACATCCGATTTCTGGCCGCTCGCAGTCGGCTTCCTGTCCCTCTCGATCAACTATTTCGTTCAGGGCGGCGCGGCCGTCGCCAACGGGCCGAGTTGGTCGGGTGACCCGCTGGCGCAGGAACGAACCCTGGGCCTCTGGGGCATCTTCCTCGGTGGCTTCGGGCAGCTTCTGACCGGCATCTATCTGATGATCGGCCTGACCTGGTTCCCGGTCTTCGCCAACGCGGCCCCGCTTTACATGGCGGCCGTCGCGTTCTCGCTCTACGGCATCCACTGGTTCGTCATCGGCCTGCGACGCTACACCCATTCCGATCCCGGGCCGGAGGCGTGGATGGCGATTCCGCTGTTCGGGCTGAGCGCGATGGGCACCATCTCGTTCTGGGGCAATGGCGACATCCCGGCCGCGATTCTCTTCATCGGCCTGATGCTGATCTATCTCGCCGAGCTGGGCGCCCGCTGGACCAATAGCGAGGCGGCGGAGAAAACCGGCGGCGTGTTCCAGCTCCTGACCGGCGCGTGGCTCTTCTACCTCGCCTGGGGCGTGACGATGAACATGGCCAATGGCGCGAGCTACTGGGTGTAATCCGACCAAAAAAGAACCCCCGGCACTTAGGCCGGGGGTTCGACTTCGTGGTAGCCGTGCAGTTCAGTTGCGCGACTTGTCGACCATCTTGCCCTTGGAGATCCAGGGCATCATGGCGCGAAGCTTCTCGCCGACTTGCTCGATCTCGTGCTCGTCGTTGATGCGACGGGTCGCCTTGAAGAAGGGCTGGCCGACCGCGTTTTCCTGCATGAAGTCACGCACGAACTTGCCGGTCTGGATGTCGGTCAGGACGTCCTTCATGCGCTTCTTGGTTTCCTCGTAGGGGAGGATGCGCGGACCCGAGACATACTCGCCGTATTCGGCGGTGTTCGAGATCGAGTAGTTCATGTTCGCGATGCCGCCTTCATAGATCAGGTCGACGATCAGCTTCACTTCGTGGAGGCACTCGAAATAGGCCATTTCCGGCTCGTAACCGGCTTCCACGAGGGTCTCGAAGCCCATGCGGATCAGCTCTACGAGGCCGCCGCAGAGAACCGCTTGCTCGCCGAACAGGTCGGTTTCGCATTCCTGACGGAAGTTGGTCTCGATGATGCCCGAGCGGCCGCCACCGATGGCCGAGCAGTAGCTCAGCGCGATGTCCTGCGCCTTGCCGGTCGCGTCGTTTTCAACCGCGAAGAGGCAGGGCACGCCGCCGCCCTTGGTGTATTCGCCGCGCACGGTGTGACCCGGGCCTTTCGGCGCCATCATGATCACGTCGATGCCGGGCTTCGGCTCGATCAGGCCGAAATGAACGTTCAGGCCGTGGGCGAACGCGATCGCCGAGCCTTCTTTCAGGTTGTCATGGACATACTTCTTGTAGGTCTCGGCCTGAAGTTCGTCGGGCATGGTGAACATGATCACATCGCACCAGGCAGCCGCTTCGGCGATGCCCATAACCTGCAGGCCTTCGGCTTCGGCTTTCGCTTTCGAGGGCGAGCCGTCACGCAGCGCAACGGCCACGTTCTTCGCGCCCGAGTCGCGCAGGTTCAGCGCGTGTGCGTGGCCCTGCGAGCCGTAGCCGAGAATGGCGACTTTCTTGTCCTTGATCAGGTTCACATCGCAATCGCGATCATAATAGACGCGCATGGCGTTCCTCCTTTTTGTTTGAGTGTGAGAATAGGAGGTTCTTCGCGAGTATGCGTTCAGAAGTTGAGAATATCCGCCAATGCGGATAAAATTCATTCGCACTATCAGACAATATCGGAAAAATCATGCAGATTGACGATACGGACCGCCGGATATTGCGTCAGATAATGGCGGAGCCGGGGCTTCCTTCTGCCGAACTGGCCGAACGCGCAGGCGTGACGCCCGCGACCTGTTGGCGCCGGATCGAGAAGCTTCGCGAAGGGGGCGTGATCCGTGGCGAAGAGGCGCTGATCGACTGGCACGCTCTCGGCTGGGCGGTCGAGGTGTCTCTGCGCTTCACCTTGGACAAAACCAATCCGCGCGCCTTCGACGAATTCATCGCCGCCGCGCGCGAGGTTCCGGAAGTCATTGAAATCCAGAGCTTCCTCGGTTCAACCGATATGCGCCTGCAGGTGATCGCCCGCGACATGGCGCATTATCAGGAGATTTACCGCAATCGCATCCTGACCCTGCCGCATATCTCCGAACTCGACGCGCTGATGCTCATCGCGACGATCAAGTCCAGCGCGGAGCTGCCGATATGAGCCTCGATCTCGACGATCTGGACCGCCAGTTGCTGCGCGCGCTGAGTCGCGATTCCACGCAAAGTGCGGGCGCTCTGGGCCGCAAGCTTGGCCTCTCGCAGCCCGCGACATGGCGGCGAATCCGTCGCATGCAGGAGGCGGGAGTCATCGCCGGCCGGCGCGTAATCGTCGATCCCGAGGCGCTTGGCTTCGGGGTGACGGTGTTTCTGGGCGTGAAACTGGCGGCGAAGGGCCGTGTCAGCCTCGAGGATTTCGAGCGCGCGGTCACCGCGATCCCAGAGGTGCAGCTCGTGCAACACGTCCTTGGGCTTTTTGATTACCGGCTACGCGTCACCGCCCGTGATCTGCCTGACTTTGAGCGGGTCCTGCGGCGTCGTATCATGACCTTGCCCGGGGTCGGTCAGGTGGAGGCGAATGTGCTCCTCAGCGAGGAACGCCGCCCCGGCCCGTTGGGCTGATTCATGTTCGCTTAAATAAAGGGCGAACTGCGCGGCAAATAGGCACGGCCGTCGTTCCGCTTCGATCAAAGCAAGATCTGCGCGTGCAGGGCATGGACCGCCCCGTTGCCGCGGTCTTGGATCGAAGCGGAGGGACCGATGTTCGACGCGAAGCTTCAGACCAAACCTGCCGTCCGGATGCAGCGTTCGCGCGGCGCGGCGCGGGCCGGCTTTACCGGCGCGCGGCTGACCGGATTGCACCAAAGCGGGTCTGCCAAGGCCATTCTGCCGCGCGTTCCCGGTTCGCCGGAGGTGGTTTTCCTGAATACTTCCGGTGGTTTGACCTCTGGCGATACGCTGTCCTACGAAACCCAACTGGACGCGGGCGCAATGCTCGTCGCGACGACACAAGCCGCCGAGCGAGCCTATCGCGCCGACGATGGGCCTGCGCAGGTTGAGGTGCGGCACAGTGTCGGCTCCGGCTGCCATCTGGATTGGCTGCCGCAGGAGACGATCCTCTTCGACCGCGCGAAGCTGGCCCGCGACACGACGATCTCGCTGGCCTCCAATGCGTCCTGCCTGATGCTCGAGGCAGTGGTGCTGGGCCGGGCCGCGATGGGCGAGCAGGTGCGGGACTTACAGTTTTTCGACATGCGCCGGATCGAACGCGCCGGAAAGCCAGTGTTTTTCGAGCCCTTCTTGTTGAATTCCGACATTTTGGCAAAGGGGGGCCGAAGCGCCGTTCTGGGAGAGGCCCGTGCTTTTGCGACGCTCGTTCTGTGTCGGCAAGGCGCGGAAGACGCGGTGGAGCCCCTTCGCGCGGTGCTCGATGAACCGGGCGTCGAGGGAGCGGCTTCGGGCTTCGACGGCAAATGCGTCATTCGTCTGCTCGCGCAGGACGGCTGGCCGATGCGGCGACAAATTCTACGACTTTTCAATGCGTTGCGGCGCGACCAAGCGGCGCCGCGCGTGTGGCAGATCTGAGGAAATACGATGAACCTGACACCGAGGGAAAAGGACAAGCTGCTGATCAGCGTTGCCGCGATGGTCGCGCGCAACCGGCTGGAACGCGGCGTGAAGCTCAATCACCCGGAAGCCATTGCAATCATTTCGGATTTCGTCGTCGAGGGAGCCCGCGAGGGCCGCTCCGTCGCCGATCTGATGGAGGCGGGGGCAGGGGTGATCTCGGCCGATCAATGCATGGAGGGCATCCCCGAGATGATCCATTCCATTCAGGTCGAGGCGACCTTCCCGGACGGGACGAAGCTCGTCACCGTCCATCATCCGATCCGCTGAGATAAGTTCAGCTTATACAGACCGATCCAAAATAAGTTTTGCTAATGAAAGGCCGTCCGATGAAATTTGTAGCTGCACTCGCCGTCCTCGCCCCCACCGCCGCACTGGCCCATCCCGGCCACGGCGCCGGAAGCACATGGTTTTTCCACGACGGTCCGCTGATCGGGCTGCTTGCGCTCTCAGTGGTCGCCTATGTCGGACCGGAATTGGCGCGCGCGCTGCGCCGCAACAAGGAGTGAGCCGATGATCCCCGGAGAAATCCTGCCCGCTTTGGGCGAGATCACGCTGAATGAGGGCTGCGAGGCGATCACGCTGATGGTCGCCAATACCGGCGACCGCCCGGTGCAGGTTGGCTCGCATTACCATTTCGCGGAGACCAATCCGGGGTTGGAGTTCGACCGGGACGCCGCACGCGGTTACCGGCTGGACATCGCGGCCGGAACGGCGGTGCGGTTCGAGCCGGGCCAGAGCCGCGAAGTGCGGCTGGTGCCCTATCGCGGGTCGCGCGAAGTCTATGGATTCAATCAGAAAGTTATGGGGGCGCTCTGATGCCGGCTTCGATCTCGCGTAGCACCTATGCCGATATGTTCGGCCCCACTACCGGCGACCGGGTGCGGCTCGCCGACACCGATCTGATCATCGAGGTCGAGCGCGACCTGACCACCTATGGCGAGGAGGTCAAGTTCGGCGGCGGCAAGGTGATCCGCGACGGCATGGGGCAGAGCCAGGTCTCCCGCGCGGGCGGCGCGGTCGATACGGTGATCACCAATGCGCTGATCGTGGATCATTCGGGGATCTACAAAGCGGATGTCGGCCTGAAGGATGGGCAGATCGCGGCGATCGGCAAGGCTGGCAATCCGGATACCCAGCCGAATGTCGACGTCATCATCGGGCCGGGCACGGAAGTCATTGCCGGGGAAGGGAAAATCCTGACCGCGGGCGGGTTCGACGCTCATATTCACTTCATTTGCCCGCAGCAGATCGAGGATGCGCTGGCCTCCGGCATCACGACGATGCTGGGCGGTGGCACGGGGCCTGCGCATGGCACACTGGCCACGACCTGCACGCCGGGGCCGTGGCATATCGCGCGGATGTTGCAGGCCTTCGATGCGCTGCCGGTCAACCTCGCGCTGTCGGGCAAAGGTAATGCCTCGCGCCCCGAGGCGCTGGTCGAGATGGTCGAGGGCGGCGCTGCGGCGCTGAAGCTGCACGAGGATTGGGGCACGACGCCGGGCGCGATTGACTGCTGCCTGTCGGTGGCCGACGACATGGACGTGCAGGTGATGATCCACACCGACACGCTCAACGAGAGCGGCTTCGTCGAGAATACGCTGGCCGCGATCAAGGGCCGGACGATCCACGCCTTCCACACCGAAGGGGCAGGGGGCGGTCATGCGCCGGACATCCTGAAGGTGGTGAGCGCGCCGAACGTGATCCCGTCGTCGACGAATCCGACGCGGCCCTATACGGGCAACACGATCGAAGAGCATCTCGATATGCTGATGGTGTGCCACCACCTCGACAACAAGGTGCCCGAGGATGTGGCCTTCGCGGAAAGCCGCATCCGGAAAGAGACGATCGCAGCGGAGGACATCCTTCATGACATGGGCGCGATGTCGATCATCAGCTCGGACAGTCAGGCGATGGGGCGCGTCGGCGAGGTGATCATCCGCTGCTGGCAGACGGCGGACAAGATGCGCAAGCAGCGCGGGCGTCTGCGGGAAGAGCAGGGCGACAATGACAACGTGCGGGTGAAGCGGTTCATCGCGAAATACACGATCAACCCGGCGATTACCCACGGTATGAGCCAGCATATCGGCTCGGTCGAGGTCGGCAAGCGCGCCGATCTGGTGCTGTGGAGCCCGGCCTTCTTCGGCGCGAAGCCCGACATGGTGCTGATTGGCGGCTCGATCGTCTCGGCGCAGATGGGCGACCCGAACGGCTCGATCCCGGCGCAACCTTTCTACACGCGCAACATGTTCGGGGCGCTTGGCGGGGCGCGGCACGCAAGCTCGGTCACTTTCATCAGTCAGGCGGCGCAAGCCAACGGGCTGGCTGCGAGACTTGGGCTCCAGAAACAGACGCTGGCCGTCGAGGGCACGCGCGGCATCGGCAAGGCGCAGATGATCCACAACGCTGCGACGCCCGAGATCGACGTCCATCCCGAGACTTACGAAGTGCGTGCGGATGGCGAATTGCTGACCTGCGAACCGGCGGAGGTTCTGCCGCTGGCGCAGCGGTATTTCCTGTTCTGAGGATGGGGTCAGCGGCTGGATACGAGGCGCAGCCCGGCGTCGGCAGGCGTTTCCGCGACGAGTTCCGGGAGCAGGCAACTCGCCGGTTCGTGCGGCGACGTTTGCAATCTGCGGGTGACCTTCTCGCGCTGAAAGGCCGTATCGTTGCGGATTTCGGGGGGCAGGAGGCGCGGTTCGAACACTTTGCGGCGGCTGGTGACGATCTCGACCTTCGTCCAGCGGCCGAGGCAGGGCATGTCGGGCCGGGTGAGGTAAGCCTCCCGCAGTTCGGCCTCGCGGCGTCGCAATCGCGCGATCTGGGCGCGGATCCGGGCCAGCTCGTCCGCGGGGGCGCGTGGGTCGAAGCAATGATGGAACATCGAAATCTCCTTCGCTGCGAGCATGCTGCGGCGGGAGGTTTGAGAAATCGTTAAAAGGTGCAAGACAATGAGCGATTATCCCAAGGCTGAAAAAGTGGCGCCCAAGGGTGCGTGGCAGGCGGCGGTGGACCATGTGGCGCTGGATTACGAGGGGCGTTTCCTGCGCCGCAAGCGGCTGGTCGCAGGCTCGGGCGCGGGGTTTCTTGTGGACCTGCCGGAGGTGACGAACCTGACGGGCGGCGAGGCCTTCGTGCTCGAAGACGGGCGGTTCATCGAGGTGCGCCCGGCGCTGGAGCCGGTGCTGGTGGTGACGGGCGATCTGACGCGGCTGGCCTGGCATATCGGCAACCGTCACACGCCGTGCCAGATCGAGGCGGACCGGCTGGTGATCCGCGCCGATCACGTCCTGGAGGCGATGCTGAAGCAGTTGGGGGCCGAGGTCGCGTCCGCGGTCGAGACCTTCCAGCCCGAGGGTGGCGCCTATGGGATGGGGCGCACGATGGGGCATGAACACGGGCATTCGCATGGCCATGGGCATTCCCATTCGCATGACCACGACCATTCGCACGGCCATGACCATCATCACGACCATGCCTGATCCGACCGCGCCCCTGTCGCTGATGCAATGGCTCTCCCCGGCCTTTCCGACCGGGGCGTTCGCCTATTCTCACGGGCTTGAGCAGGCAGTGGCCGCGTGCGAGATCGGGGATGCGGCGGCGTTCGCGATTTGGCTGGGCGATGTGCTGGAGCATGGCGCGGGCTGGTCGGATGCGGTGCTGCTGGCCTGCGGGTTGCGCGGCGGCGATCTCGACGAGCTGGATGCGCTGGGACGTGCGATGGCGGGCTCGGCCGAGCGGCTGCGCGAGACGGCGGAGCAGGGCGCCGCCTTCACGCTGGCGCAGGCGGGGTTGCGGGGCGTCAAACTGCCGCCGCGAGTGCTGCCGGTCGCCGTGGCCGAGGCGGCGCGCGATCTGGACCTTCCCGCGGAGCAGGTGATTTCACTTTTCCAACATTCTTTCGCGTCGAACCTGGTCTCCGCAGCGGTCAGACTTGTCCCTTTGGGACAAATCGCCGGGCAGACGGTCTTGAGCGACCTGCACGGAAAAATCGCCGAGATCGCGGCACGTGCGGCGCAGGCGGAACTGACGGACCTGAGCTTCAGCGCCTTTCGCGCCGAGGTTTCGGCCATGAAACACGAGACGCTCGATGTGCGTCTCTTCAAGACTTGAGGTGAAGATATGGGCAACGGACCTTTGCGCGTGGGAATTGGCGGACCGGTGGGCGTGGGCAAGACCACGCTGACCGAGCAACTGGCGCGGGCCTTGGCCGCGCGCGTGTCGATGGCGGTGGTGACGAACGATATTTATACGCGCGAGGATGCAGAGGCACTGATGCGCGCGCAGGTGCTGCCGGGCGAGCGTATTCGCGGCGTCGAGACGGGCGGCTGCCCGCATACGGCGATCCGCGAGGATGCGTCGATCAACCTCGCGGCCATCGCCGATCTGACCGCGAAGCTCCCCGATCTGGAACTGGTGCTGATTGAGAGCGGCGGCGACAATCTGGCCGCGACCTTCTCGCCGGAACTGGCCGATCTGACGATCTACGTGATCGACACGGCGGCGGGGCAGGATATCCCGCGCAAACGCGGACCGGGGCTGACCAAGTCTGATCTTCTGGTGGTGAACAAGGTGGACCTCGCGCCGCATGTGGGCGTCGATCTGGCGCAGCTCGAGGCGGATACGCAAAGCGCGCGCGGGTCGAAGCCTTATGTCATGGCGCGGCTGCGCCAAGGCGCGGGCATCGACGAGGTCGTCGCGTTTCTCGAGCGTGAGGGCGGATTGGCGTTGAAGCCGATTCCAGCCTGACCGCGAAACATTCGCCCATCTATTGGGCGAAAAGTCAGAATTTGTGCGAAAACTTCGGCAGACCCGCCCAACCGGCGGGTTTTTTGCTGCGCGGTGCCGGAATTTTTTGCCGCGCTGCAGCGTGAGGGTTTGGATGTCGGAGGCGCCTTGATGTGTGGCGCGGGGTCGATGGGATGTCCCGAGACCGGTGGCAATAGTGGAGGTTCGGCACCCGCAGAATGAGCCCTTGAAGGGCCGCGCGGGGCTGACGTGAACGAGGGAAATGAAATGATCAATCGGCGTAAACTGATGATGTCCGCGGCGCTGGCCGGGGCCATCTCGATGAGCGGGGGCCTCGCCTTCGCGCAGGAAGACGACAAGATCAAGGTGGGCGTCCTGCACTCGCTATCGGGCACGATGGCGATCTCGGAAACCACGCTCAAGGACACGGTCCTGATGCTGGTCGAGGAGCAGAACAAGAAAGGCGGCATCAACGGCAAGATGCTCGAGGCGGTCGTGGTCGACCCGGCCTCGGACTGGCCGCTGTTCGCGGAAAAAGCGCGCGAGCTGATCACCGTGGACAAGGTCGACGTGATCTTCGGCTGCTGGACGTCCGTGTCGCGGAAATCGGTGCTGCCGGTCCTTGAGGAACTCAACGGCCTGCTGTTCTACCCGGTGCAATACGAGGGCGAGGAAAGCTCGCGCAACGTGTTCTATACCGGCGCTGCCCCGAACCAGCAGGCGATCCCGGCGGTCGATTACTTCCTTGAAGAGCTTGGGGTCGAGAAATTCGCGCTGCTGGGCACGGACTATGTCTATCCGCGCACCACGAACAACATTCTCGAAGCCTACCTGCAGGACAAGGGCATCGCGAAGGAAGATATCTTCGTGAACTACACCCCCTTCGGTCAGTCGGACTGGTCGAAGATCGTCTCCGACGTGAAGGCGCTCGGCGCGGACGGCAAGAAGGTCGGCGTGATCTCGACGATCAACGGCGACGCGAATATCGGCTTCTACAAGGAACTCGCAGCCTCCGGCATCACCGCCGAGGATATCCCCGTCGTGGCCTTCTCGGTCGGCGAAGAGGAGCTGTCCGGTCTCGGCGACGCCGATCTCAAGAACCTTGTCGGTCAGCTGGCCGCCTGGAACTACTTCGAGAGCGCCGATACGCCCGAGAATGCGGCCTTCATCAAGCAGTGGCACGAATTCACCGGCGACGACAGCCGCGTGACCAACGACCCGATGGAAGCCACCTATATCGGCTTCAACATGTGGGTGCAGGCGGTCGAGCAGGTCGGCTCCACTGATGTCGACAAGGTCATCGCTGCGATGCCGGGACAGGAGTTCCCCAACCTCACCGGTTCCACAGCGAAGATGCTGCCGAACCACCACCTGACCAAGCCGGTACTGATCGGCGAAATTCAGGAAGACGGTCAGTTCGACATCATCAGCCAGACCGATCCGGTGCCGGGCGACGCGTGGACCGACTTCCTGCCGGAATCGGCGGTACTCAAGTCTGATTGGCCGGGGCTCGATTGCGGCATGTACAACACCGAGACCGAAACCTGCGTTCAGAAGAAATCGAACTACTGATCGTGTCTTGGCCGGGAGGGCTGCGCCTCTCCCGGCCGTTTCATCCTAAGGGGACGGGATGCGCAAGTTTTTGATCGCGCTCGGGATTGTTCTGGCACTGGCCGTGCCCGGGCTGGCGCAGGACGCGGGCAGCGCGCCGCAGGCGGAGGCCACGCAAGGCGGGACGTTCGGGCTACGCGCCGTTCTTCAGGACTATGCCAAGCAGGTCGCCAAGCCGTCGCGCCGGACCATCGGCCCGGTGATCGAGGCAATCGCTGCTTCGGGCGAGGGGGCCTCGCGCTTCCTGCAGGCCTGGGCCGACAAGCGCGTCGGGCTGCGCGAAAGCGACGGCTCCTTCTTCATCGTGAAGAAATCCGGCAGCGAATACCAACTGAGCGATCCGGTCACCGGAGAGCCTGCCGGCACCGCGCCGAAATCCGATATCGACGAGGTGAAGCCCAATTCCGGCGTGCGCGCCGAGATCGGCGTGGCGCTGGTGCGGTTCCTGCTCAGCGATCCCGATCCGAAGAAACGCCGCGAGGCGCTGATCGCGATCGACCGCAACGGCGAGGCGTCGCATCTGGAGCCCCTGCGCGCCTCGATCCCCGACGAGCCCGACCCTTCGATCAAGGCGGAGAAGCAGCGTCTGGAGCGTTTGCTGACGATCCGCTTCGGCAAGGATGCCGAGGAGCGCGTCGCCGCGATCGACAGTTTCGGGGCCGATCTGGGGCTGGATTTCCGTGCCACGCTGAACCCTCTGGTGGCGACGACCCGCAAGGTCTTTGATGGCGCGCCCGAGGGCAATGTCGCCAAGACGCTCAAGCCGGGCCGCGATATTTCCGAAGACGAGGCCTATGCGATGCTGGTCTCGGCCGACATGGCGCCGGCGCGGATTTCGGCCTCCGAGATGCAGCAGGCTTTGGCCGCGCATGTGAAGGATGGTCAGGTGGGCGGACTGCCGCTTGCCGCGATGGCCGATCCCGCCAAGCGCGAAGAAGCCTATGCGACGCTGGCCGCCGCCGGAGAGGTGCCGCAGCGCCTGACCGATGCCGAGGCCGAGGCACTGGTCGCCGATCACCAATTCGCCGATATCTATGCCGAGCCAGACCCGGAAGTGACCGCCGCCGCCGAGGCCGCGCTGACCCGCGTGAGCCGCACGGTGGCTGGGATGCAGACGGTCGATCTCGGTCTCGATGCGCTATCGCTCGCCTCGATCTATTTCCTCGCCGCCATCGGGCTTGCGATCACCTTCGGGGTGATGGGCGTGATCAACATGGCGCATGGCGAGTTCATCACGATGGGGGCCTATACCGGCTATGTCGTGCAGCTCTTCGTGCCCGACTACACGCTATCGATCCTGATCGCGCTGCCGCTGGCCTTCGCCATCACCTTCGGCGCGGGCGTCGCGATGGAGCGGCTGGTGATCCGTTATCTTTACAAACGCCCGCTGGAGACGCTGCTGGCCACCTTCGGCATCTCCATCGCGCTGCAGCAGCTGTTCAAGAATATCTTCGGGACGCAGGCCCGTCCTCTGACTTCGCCGCCGTGGCTGGAGGGGGCGTGGACACTCAACGATGTCGTCTCGATCAGCTATATCCGGATCGCGATCTTCGTGCTCGCGCTGGTGTTCCTCGCCCTCTATCTCTGGGTGATGCGCAAGACGCGCCTCGGGCTGGAGGTTCGCGCGGTCACGCAGAACCCCTCGATGGCGGCTTCGATGGGGATAAACCCGGACCGGATCAACATGCTGGCTTTCGGGTTTGGGTCAGGTATTGCAGGGATCGCGGGCGTGGCCATCGGGCTTTTCGCGAAAGTCACCTCCGAGATGGGGCAGGACTATATCGTTCAGAGCTTCATGACGGTCGTGGTCGGCGGCGTCGGCTCGATCTTCGGCACGCTCGTGGGCGCGACCCTGATCGGCGTGCTGCAGAAGGGCATCGAATGGCTGAACCCGTCGAATACGCTCGCGGCCCAGACCTACATGATCCTCTTCATCATCATCTTCATCCAGTTCCGTCCGCGCGGCATCATCGCGCTCAAGGGCCGGGCCGCGGGGGATTGAGCATGAGACAGACCGCTTTCCCTTCCTCTTGGTCCAAATATCCCGCGGGGGCGCGGGGGTGCGAAACCCCCGCCGCAACATCGGAGGTTCGCGCATGAAAGCCGGATTTCTCGCCAAGAACCCGTCCGTATTGTGGTTCCTGCTGATCCTCGCGGTCTTCACGCTGGGCGTCACTTTGCTTTCCCATGCCTACGGGCCGGGCGCTATCTCGACCTCGATGGTCAAGACGCTGGGCAAGACGCTGTGCCTGTGCCTGATCGCCATCGCGATGGATCTGGTCTGGGGTTATACGGGCATTCTGTCGCTCGGCCATTTCGCCTTCTTCGGGCTGGGCGGCTACATGATCGGCATGTGGCTGATGTACGAGCGCACCCGCGACATCGTCCTGAAATCGGCGGGCGAGTTCCCGATGACACCGCAGGAGGTGAATGACGCGATCGGCACGCAGATCTTCGGCGTGGTGGGCGGGTCCGATCTACCCGCGATCTGGACCTTCGCGGGCAACCTGCCGATGCAGCTTTTGTTCGTGGTGCTGGTGCCGGGGCTCTTGGCGCTGATCTTCGGCTGGCTCGCGTTTCGCTCACGTGTGACGGGCGTGTATCTGTCGATCCTGACGCAGGCGATGACGCTTGCGCTGTCGCTTTACCTCTTCCAGAACGAGAGCGGGCTGCGCGGCAATAACGGGCTTTCGGGGTTGCAGAACATTCCCGGCGTGAGCGCGGGGCAGGATCATCTGTCGATCTGGTTCCTCTGGGCGTCGGCGATTGCGCTCGCGCTTGGCTATATCGCGGCGTCGCTGATCGTCTCGGGCAAGTTCGGCTCGGTCATTCGGGGCATTCGCGACGACGAGGCGCGGGTGCGCTTTCTTGGTTATTCGGTCGAAGGCTACAAGCTGTTCGTCTTCACCCTGACGGCGGTGATCGCGGCCATTGCGGGCGCGCTCTATTACCCGCAGGCGGGGATCATCAATCCGGGCGAGATGGCGCCCATCGCCTCGATCTACCTCGCGGTCTGGGTCGCTATCGGCGGGCGCGGGCGGCTTTATGGAGCGGTAATGGGGGCGGCCTTCGTCTCCATCGTCTCGAGCTGGTTCACCGGCGGCCGCGTCCCCGATCTGCCGCTGGGCTTCTACACGATCGACTGGGTCGATTGGTGGCAGGTGCTGTTGGGGTTCGCCTTCGTGCTGGTGACCTTGTTCGCACCGAAAGGGCTGTCGGGACTGATCGATCTCTTCGAAGGCATCCGCCGCCCGAACCGCCATGGCGCGCCGCTTGGCCCCGACAAGGGCTCGTTCCGGGAAGAGGAGGCGCAGGAATGAATGTCGCGGTCAAACCGGGGGCGGGAGCGCAGACCCTGCTGGAGGTCTCGGGCATCTCCGTTAGCTTCGACGGGTTCAAGGCGATCAATAATCTCAGCTTCAATATCGGCCCGTCCGAGTTGCGCGCGGTGATCGGGCCGAACGGGGCAGGCAAGACGACATTCATGGATATCGTGACCGGCAAGACGCGGCCCGACGAGGGCTCGGTGCTGTGGGGCGAAAGTTCGACCAATCTGCTGCGGCTCAATGAGGCGAAGATCGCGCGGATCGGGATCGGGCGGAAGTTTCAGAAGCCCACCGTCTTCGAGGATCAGACCGTCACCGAGAACTTGATGATGGCGCTCAAGGCCAATCGCAGCCCTTTCGCGGTGCTGGGCTGGAAGGCGGGGGATGCCGATCGTGCACGCGTCGAAGAGATCGCAGCGCAGGTGGGCCTCGCCGATCAGTTGCCGCGCAAATCGGGCGAGCTGAGCCACGGGCAGAAGCAATGGTTGGAGATCGGGATGCTCCTGGCGCAGGAGCCGAAGCTGCTGCTGGTCGACGAGCCCGCCGCCGGGATGACCTTGGCCGAGCGCGAGCAGACGACCGCGCTTCTGGTCGATCTGGCGCGCGATCATGCCGTGGTCGTGGTCGAGCATGACATGGAATTCGTGCGCCGTCTGAACTGCAAGGTGACGGTGCTGCATGAGGGGTCGGTTCTGGCGGAAGGCTCGCTCGACCATGTGACCGCCGACAAACGCGTGATCGAGGTGTATCTTGGCCGCTGATCTGACAAAACCCGCGATGCTGAAGACCGAGGGGCTGACGCTTCATTACGGCGGCAGCCAGATCCTCCACGGGATCGACATGGTGGCGCGTGCGGGTGAGGTGACCTGCATCATGGGCACCAACGGGGTGGGCAAGACCTCGCTGCTGAAGGCGATCTCCGGGACGCATCTGCGCTCGGGCGGGTCTGTTACGCTGGATGGCGCGGAGATGGGGCGCGTGCCGCCACAGGCGATGGCGAAGGCGGGTCTGGGTTACGTGCCGCAGGGCCGGATGATCTTCCCGCTGTTGACGGTGCGCGAGAATATGGAGACGGCTTTCGCCTGTCTGCCGAAATCCGAGCATGTCATCCCGGATGAGATTTACGAGCTGTTCCCGATCCTGAAGGACTTCCTCAATCGCCGGGGCGGGGATCTCTCGGGCGGGCAGCAGCAGCAGCTCGCCATAGCCCGCGCGATGCTGATGAAGCCGAAGCTACTGCTGCTGGACGAGCCGACCGAGGGCATCCAGCCCAACATCATCCAGCAGATCGGGCGGGTGATTTCCTACCTGCGCGAAAAGGGGGATATGGCGATCGTGCTGGTCGAGCAGTATTTCGACTTCGCGCATGATCTGGGCGATAGTTTCTACGTGCTCAAACGCGGCGCGGTCGCAATGGAGGGCACGAAGGAGACGCTCACCCGCGAGGCGCTGCGCGAGGTAGTGAGCGTCTGAGGCGGCGGGCGGCGTCCGAGCGTCGGATAGGCGTTTTGACAGCTTCGCCGCTTCCTGCTTTCGCTTTGATGCCTGCATTTTGGTCATGCTCGCGCGGTATCTAAATCGCGCGCTCCCGTGGGGAGGATGGGCGCGACCCGGGGCAGTCGATGCCAGGTCACCATGGCGGCGCTGAAGGGGGGGGTGTCATTTCATCGCTTGCCCGACTCGCCCCTCCGGGCGCATCCTTTCCCTTAGGTCAGGTGGCTTTCGCAACAAGCCCCGACCACAGGGAGAAACGATCCGGGAGAGGGTCGTCTGTCAAAAGGGAGAGGGGGAATACCCATGAAACGCGTCATTACTCTGGCCGCGCTCGCCGCGCTGGCCGGGTCTTCGGCAGGGCTCGCGCAGGAGGTCTCGGTCGAACGAGGCAGACTGGTCTCGATCACGTCGGGATGTCACGACTGCCACACGGCCGGTTACAACGAATCCGGCGGCAAGATCGATCCGGAGGCGGCGCTCAAGGGCGTACCGCTCGGCTGGCAGGGTCCGTGGGGCACGACCTATGCGGTCAATTTGCGCGACGAGATCAAGGATATGGACGAGGACGGTTTCGTGGAATTCGCGAAGACCTTCGACGCGAAGCCGCCGATGCCGTTCTACAACGTGCATGCCATGCCCGAGAGCGATCTGCGCTCGCTTTACAAGTATATCAAGTCGCTCGGCGAGCCGGGGGATCCGATGCCAGAGGCCTTGCCGCCGGGGGAGGCGCCCAAGACACCCTATATCGTGATGGCGCCGCCGATGATGCCGAACTAGGGGCCGGCTCGAACGATCCGGCCCAATGACCGGCGTCATTTCCGAGGGCATCCGGTACCTGCTATCCTGTGCTCAGAGGAGGCGGGATGATCCGAGCCATCGTCATAGGGCTTGCTCTGGTATGTCCGGCAGCGGTCGGGGCCTGTCCCGCGCCGCTGCCGATCGCTGTGCCAAAGGCGGTGATGGCGCCGCTCACCGCGTGGATCACAGAGCATAGCGGCTACGCCGCGCCGGAGGGCGCGCCTGCGATTTTCCTTTGCCAGAGCGGAGAGGTCATCACCTATGAAGGGCGAGATATCCTCGTCGATGCCGATCTGCGCGCGGCCTACGATTTTGTCGAGGACCGGATCTTCCTTGTCGCGCCTTGGTCGGAGGACGATCCGATGCTGCTTTCCTCGCTTTTGCATGAGCTCATTCATCGCGCTCAGTTTCGAGCCAAGGACTGGCCCTGTCCTGCGGCGGCCGAGCCGGAAGCCTATCGCCTGCAGGAGGCATGGCTCGCCGAACGGGGGATCGATCCGGGCTTCGCGTGGGCCGAGATTCACCTGCGGGCGCGTTGTTCCTCGGACCATCGGCGCTGAAGTCGCGCCGCGCGAGGCTCGAAAAAGTTCCCTACATTACATTTCTGTAAGCGGATATTCGCCAACCCGCTGATCTGCGCCGAATTTCTTCTTCGGTCAAAGCCTGATTCAGGGCTATGCAACGAGGTAACGAAGACGCAACAATTCGACATCGACAGTGATCGCCCATGCTCTCCATCTCTGACCTTGCGGGCCGTGCAGCCCCTCTCTCGCTTGTTCTGATCGCGGCGCTGACCGTCTCGGCCTGTACCCCGACCACCGGCGACAGGATGGGCTTCGCAAGCGCACGGGATGAGGCGGGCGCCGTCAATCTCGAACGCCGTGCATACGCGGTCGAGGTGGCCAAGCAGATGCGCGCCAAGCGCCAGCGGGTCTGGTGCGTGCCGTTCGCGCGCAATGCCTCCGGTATCGACATTCGCGGCAATGCCAAGACGTGGTGGTCGCAGGCGAAGGGGCTCTATGCGCGCGGTCACCAGCCGAAGGTCGGCGCGGTGATGGCCTTCTCGGCGACCCGTCGCAATCCGCTGGGCCATATCGCGGTCGTCTCGAGCGTCGACTCGCCGCGTCAGATTCGGGTCGATCACGCGAACTGGGAGCGTAACAAGGTTTCGCTCGACATGGTCGTGGTGGATGTCTCCGAGAAGAATGACTGGAGCGCCGTGCGCGTCATGAGCAACCCCGGCGCGCTGGGCCGCGTCTATCCGATCACCGGGTTCATCTCGAAAGGCTGAGGTCGATGGGCCCGAGCCGCAGGGCTCAGCCCTCGCTCGTCAGCCGCTCGGCCTTCTTGCGCACCAGAACACTGCGCAGGTCGTGCATCGTCAGCAACAGCGTATCCGTGATCTCTTCGAGCTGAGCATCGGTCGCCTTCGACTGCGCCCATTGCGCGACGAGATTGAGGTGATCGACCGCGCGCAGGATGTCGTCGACATCGCGCTGGGCGAGCACCTCGCGGCGATGCGCCATCCATGCCTCGATCTCGGCGCGGTCTTGCTCGGTCAGAACCCGGTCGCCCTGCGGTTTGATCTCGCCGTTGCGGATGTTGATATTGGCGATCGGGTCCATCTCGATCCGGCGCTGACGGTTCTCGGTATCGACGCGAAACACCGTCGCGCCATTCTCCTTCACCCGGAAAAAATACTCGGGCAAGTCAGTCATTCGCCAATCTCCCTTGAATAGTCCGCCTTATGTCAGCCCTTCGCAGAAGGCCTTGATGCGGGCGCAGGCCTCGGTCAGGGCCGCGTCCGATGTAGCGTAGCTGATGCGGAAATTCGGTGAAAGCCCGAAGGCCGCGCCGAAGACCACGGCGACGTCGTTTTCCTCCAGCAGCGCGTTGGCGAAATCCTCGTCGCTCTCGATCTTGCACCCGCCTGCGGAGGTCTTGCCGATGCAATCCTTGATCGAGGGGTAGACGTAGAACGCGCCCTCGGGCGTCGGGCAGGAGATGCCGGGGCAGGCGTTGAGCCCGGCCACCACCAGATCGCGCCGCCGCTTGAAGGCGGCGCGGAACGTGTCGATGAAATCCTGTGGTCCGTTGAGCGCCTCGACTGCCGCCCATTGCGAGATCGTGCAGGGGTTCGAGGTCGATTGGCTCTGCACTTTGCGCATCGCCGCGATCAGCTCTTTCGGGCCGGCCGCATAGCCGATCCGCCAGCCGGTCATCGCATAAGCTTTCGAGACGCCGTTGACCGTCAGAGTACGGTCATAGAGCGCGGGTTCGACCTGCGCGGGCGTGGTGAACTCGAACCCGTCGAAGGTGAGATGCTCATACATGTCGTCGGTCATCACCCAGACATGGGGGTGGCGCAGCAGCACGTCGGTCAGCGCCTTCAGCTCGTCGCGCGAATAGGCAGCCCCCGAGGGGTTCGACGGCGAGTTGAACAGGAACCACTTGGTGTTCGGCGTGATCGCGGCGTCCAGCGCCTCGGGGCTGATCTTGTAGCCCATCGCGGGATCACCTTGCACGAAGACGGGGGTGCCGCCGCCGATCAGCACCATATCCGGGTAGCTGACCCAGTAGGGCGTCGGGATCACCACCTCGTCGCCGGGGTTGAGCGTCGCCATCAGCGCGTTGAACAGCACCTGTTTGCCGCCCGAGGAGACCGAGACCTGCTCGGGCGTGTAGCGAAGCCCGTTCTCGCGGGCGAACTTGGCGCAGATCGCCTGTTTCAGCTCGGCGATGCCATCCACTGCCGTGTATTTCGTCTTGCCCGCCGCGATCGCGGCTTTCGCGGCACCCTTGATCGACTCGGGCGTGTCGAAGTCGGGTTCGCCGGCAGACAAACCGATCACGTCGCGGCCCGCAGCGCGCAGTTCAGCCACCTTCCCGGTCATCGCGACTGTCGGAGAAGGTTTCACCCGCGCAAGCGTGTCGGAAAGGAATGCCATCGGGTCGCCCTTGATTTGTAACTCGTTCGGCAAACTTCTAGGCTTGGGGCCAAGAGCGTTCAAGTGAAAGCGGGAGAGAGATCATGGTCGACGATTGGTATGGCGAGGCGAGCGCAACATTCGGCGACCGGCTCGCGGGGGCGCGCGAAGCGGCCGGGTTGAGCCAGGAGGACCTGGCGACGCAGCTCGGCGTCCGGCTCGAGACGTTGCAGGCTTGGGAAGAGGATGTGCTCGAGCCGCGCGCGAACCGGCTGCAGATGCTGTCGGGCATGCTCAACGTCACGCTGATGTGGCTGCTCACCGGGTCGGGCGAAGGGCTTGACGGCCCGCCCGAACAGGGAGAAGACGCAAAGGCGGAACGCGCCCTTGTGCGCGAGATCCGGGAAGTGCGGTCCGGCCTCGAGGAACTCGACGTTCGGCTGACGCGGCTGGAGAAGCGTTTGGTGGCAGGAGAGAGTTGATGGCAGAGACGCGAGAGGCGCGGCTGAAACGGATGAAGATGCGCAGCTGGCGGCGCGGGATCAAGGAAATGGACCTGATCCTCGGGCCTTATGCGGATGCGCGGCTGCCCGAGCTGGATGCCGACACTCTCGAACTCTACGATCAGCTGCTCGAAGAGAACGATCAGGACCTCTACCCGTGGGTGTCCGGCGCGCAGCCTTGCCCGCCGCAATATCTCGATCTGCTCTCCGAAATCGGCCAATTCGCGCGCGAGCGCCACATTACCAAAAGCTGAAAACCGCGCGGAAACCCCGGATTTCATCGGGTTTTCCGCGAATTTTCAGAGATTTCGGCCCGATTAACGGTATCTTTTCCATTTCCCGCCACTGTCCTGCCTGAGGGGCAGCGCAACTGGCGGAGAGTGCTATGACCGTGCAGAAATCTGCAAGCGACATGACGTCCGTCCCGGCGAGCCCGGGGCTGATGGCGGGATATCTGGACAGCCTATCGCTGCTGGAGCGGCTGCACCGCTTGCTGCTCGATGTGATCAAGGACGAGTTCGAGCGGCTGGGCATCCTCGAGATCAACCCGGTGCAGGCGCTGTTGCTGTTCAACGTGGGCGAAAACGAGGTGACCGCGGGGGAGTTGAAGACCCGTGGCTATTACCAGGGCTCGAACGTCTCCTACAATCTCAAGAAACTGGTGGAGGCGGGCTATATGCACCATCAGCGCAGCGAGATCGATCGCCGCTCGGTCCGGGTGCGCCTGACGCCGAAAGGACGGGGCTTGCGCGACAATGTCGCGGACCTGTTCGAGCGGCATGCCTGCGGGATGGAGACGCGCGGCGTCATCACCTTCGAAGCGATGGAAGAAATGAACCACACGCTGCGCCGGATGGAGCGCTACTGGACCGACCAGATCCGTTATATCTACTGACCCTTGGGCAGGTCGCGTTTGCGCGATGACGCCCGGTTCTCCTTGCCGCGGCGGCGTGCTGCGTGCTTGCTTGCCGTGACGACATGCGGTGAGGGGACGTGCGATGAAACAGCTTGGACAAAAGGCGATGCGCGGAGCGATCCGTGTCGGCATGGCGGCGGCGCTGCCGATTGCGGGGCTCGCTTGGTGGAAGCGCGACGAGATCGCGCGGCTGCGCGCGGTGAACCGGCTGTTCGAGCCCGACCGGATCGTCGGCAATTTCTCCAACATGCCCGCGCTGTTTCATTCGCGCGAGATTGCGCGTGGCGACGGGCCGGTGTCGGACCTGCCCCGCGGAGCGGAGGATGCGCTGCCCGATGGTGTCGACGACTGGATCGAGCGGCGCGGGATCACCGCGCTGGTGACGCTGCGCCATGGCCAGATCACGCATGAGCGCTATTTCCGCGGCACTGCGCCAGAGGATCTGCGGATCTCATGGTCGATGGCGAAAAGCTTCCTCTCGGCCACGCTGGGGATCCTGCACCATCAGGGTGTCATCCCCGATCTCGACGCGCCGCTCACCCGCTTTGCACCGCAGCTGAAGGGGTCGGGCTATGACGGCGTCACGATTCGAGATGCGCTGGTGATGTCCTCGGGCGTGGCGTTCAACGAGGACTATCTGGATTTCCATTCGGATATCAACAAGATGGGTCGTGTGCTGGCGATGGGGCGGTCGATGGACGCCTTCGCAGCCTCGCTCAAGATCCGCGAGGCGGAGCCGGGGGCGCGGATGCTCTATGTCTCGATCGACACGCATGTTCTGGGCATGGTCATTGCGGGCGCGACCGGGGCCGACCCGGCGCAGGTGATGGGCGAATTGCTGATCGTGCCGATGGGGCTGGAGGCCGCGCCCGTGATGCTGACCGACGGGCTGGGCGTCAGCTTCGTACTTGGCGGGCTGAACCTGCGGACGCGCGACTATGCGCGCTTCGGCCAGATGTTCCTGCAAAAGGGCTTCTGGAACGGCCGCCAGATCGTGCCCGAGGACTGGGTTACGAAATCGACCGCGCTGCAGGCGCCGAAGGGCGAGGGCTACGGCTATCAATGGTGGGTGCCCGTCGACACGGCGGATCACGGCGGCGACTATTTCGCGCGCGGCATCTATGGCCAGCATATCTATGTCAGCCCCGCGACCGACGCGGTGATCGCGATTAACGCCGCCGACTGGCGTTTCAAGGAGGAGGGCGTCGAAGAGGAAAACCTTGCCATGTTGCGCCGCATCGCCGAGGTTTCCTGAAAGGGGAGGGCCGCGCGATGCAGATGTATGAGGCGATCAACGTTCTGGGCGGCCCCTTGCAACCCTGTTCGCTCAAGCCCCGGACCGGTTTTTTCCGTGATGGCAGCTGCAACACCTGCTGGGAGGATAGCGGCTCGCATACGGTCTGCGCGGTGATGACGTCGGAGTTCCTCGCCTTCTCGAAATATCTCGGCAACGACCTGAGCACGCCGCGCCCCGAATACGACTTTCCGGGGCTCAAGCCGGGCGACCGCTGGTGCCTGTGCGCGTCGCGCTTTTTGCAGGCGGTGCAGGAGGGCTGCGCGCCCGAGGTGATGCTGGCCTCGACCCATCGCGATGCGCTGCGGGTGGTGCCGTTCAAGGTGCTGGCCGATCATGCGGCCGAGAAGAAGGGCGGGAAGGGCTGAGCCTCAACCCGTCGCGCCGCCCACCGGAACCCAGAGCACATCCTCGATCTTCGGCGCGCCGGTCGCGAGCATCACCAGCCGGTCGAAGCCGAGCGCGATGCCCGACGCTTCGGGCATGATCTCGAGCGCTGCGAGGAAGTCTTCGTCGATCGGGTAACGCTCGCCGTAGAGCTGTTCCTTCAGGTCCATATCGGCCTCGAAGCGGCGGCGCTGCTCGGCCGGATCGGTCAGCTCGCCGAAGCCGTTGGCGAGTTCTACCCCGCAGGCGTAAAGCTCGAACCGTTCGGCCACGCGGGCGTCATCCGGGGCAGGGCGGGCCAGCGCGGCCTCGGCTAGTGGATAGCGGTCCAGAATCATCGCGCGGCCATGGCCCAGATGCGGTTCGACCTTCGCGACCAGCAGTTTCGAGACGATGTCGGACCAGCTATCCGCATCGGCAACCGCAAAGCCGATCGCCTCGCATTGCCCGCGCAGGGCCGCCACGTCCGTTTCCGCTCCGTTGCAGGTGCCGAGCAGGTCGATCCCGGCATGGCGTTCGAACGCGTCGGCCACCGACAACCGCTCAGGTTCGGCGAAGGGATCGCACTCGGCGGTGCCATAACGCAGCACGGGCGACCCCGCTGCCTCCGCGGCCAGCCGCAGCATCGCCGCGCAATCCGCCATCAGCGCGGTGTAGTCTTCGCCCGCGCGATACCATTCGAGCATGGTGAATTCGGGCGAATGGCGCTTGCCCGCCTCGCGGTTGCGCCAAACATGGGCGAAGGCGGCGATGCGCGGCTCGCCCGCCGCCAGCAGTTTCTTCATCGCGAATTCGGGCGAGGTGTGCAGATACATCCGCCGCGCCGCGCCGTCATTGCCGATCATGTCGGTGGCGAAGGCGTGCAGATGCGCCTCGTTGCCGGGCGAGACCTGCAGAGCGCAGGGATCGACTTCGACGAAATCCTCTGCCGCCAGCCAGCCGCGGATCGCGGCCTGAATGCGGTTGCGCGCGAGCAGGGCAGGGCGGCGGTCGGCGTGGCGCTCGGGCGTCCAGAACGGGGGCATGGAAGGCCTTTCAGGCTGGAAATCGGGGCGCAAATGGTTTAGGCGCTCTGCAATCCGGGCGCCAGAGCCTGTTTTATCCGAATTCAAAGGGGTCCTTTCATGGCGAAAGTCATCGCTTCCTCTGTCCGCAAGGGCAACGTGCTAGAAATCGACGACAAGCTTTACGTCGTGATCACCGCGCAGAACATCCATCCCGGCAAGGGCACGCCCGTGACGCAGGTCGACATGCGCCGCATCTCGGACGGCACCAAGGTGTCGGAGCGTTGGCGCACGACCGAGCAGGTCGAGCGCGCCCATGTCGAAGAGCGTGAATACGATTTCCTCTATGAGGATGGCGAAGGCTACCACTTCATGGACCCCGAGACCTACGAGCAGCTCGCGGTTCAGGAAGACGTGATCGGCGATGCGAAGGTATTTTTGCGCGACGGGATCCGCGTTCATCTCAAGACCTTCCAGGAAAACGCGATCGCGATCGACCTGCCGCAGAAAGTCACTGTCGAGGTCGAAGAGACCGAGCCGGTCGTGAAGGGTCAGACCGCCTCGTCGAGCTACAAGCCCTCGATCTGCACCGGCGGGATCCGCGTGATGGTGCCGCCGCATATCGGCGTCGGTACGCGCATCGTGATCAACACCGAAGACACCACCTATGTGGAGCGCGCGAAGGACTGATCCTCGCAGCGATCTGATAGAAAAGGCGCCCTTCCGGGCGCCTTTTTTGTTTACGGATGGGAAGTGTAGGTCAGGCGGGGCGTTGCGCGGGGCGGGCGGGCCAGACTTCCAGCAGACCGGCTGCGAGTACGAGCGCGCCGCCCGCGATCTCCATAGCGGAGAGCAGCTCTCCTGCGATCAGCGCGGCGGAGACCGCGCCGACCAGGACCTCGCTCATCAGCAAGATTCCGATCCGCGCCGGTTCGAGCCGGACGGTGGCCCACATCAGAGCTGCCGTCGCAGCGCCCCACCAGAACACCCCGGCAGAGATGGTCAGCCCGAGTGCGGCGGCCCAATCGACCCCGCTCGCGGGAAGGGGCGCGAGGAACGGCGCGAGGCAGAGCGCGGTGAGGGCCGCGCCAGCCGCGAAGGTGAAGGTGGCCGGGCCGGGCGAGAGTGTCGATCTGGTGCGCATCCCGGTGGTCGCGACCGACCAGATCACGCCGCCGACGAGGGTCATCCATTCGCCGAGGCTGCTCGGCAGGGGCAGGCCGCCGCCCGCGCCCAGCATCAGACCGAGCCCGGAGAGGCCCACGACGATCGCAGCCATCCGCAGCCGCGAGACCGGCCAGCCCATCACGAACCGGCCGATCAGTACCGACCAGACCGGGGTGAGAAACCACAGCAGGATCACCAGCGCGACGCGGCCATAGAGGAAACCGATCGAATAGAGCGCGAAGGCCGCACCGCCGAGCGCGACCGAGGCCAGCGCTGCGGGCGTCGCAGTGGTAAGCTCGGCGCGTTTGGCCCATGCGACCGGCGCCATTGCCGCGCAGGCGACCACGGTGATCGCGACCGTGCCCCAGGCGCCCCCCAGACCATGGCCGTCCAGCGCGCGCACCGGCAGCCAGTAAAGCCCCCAAAGCGCGCCCGTGATCAGCGTGATCGCGCTGGCGATGAGGGTGACGCGGGCCTCGCTCACCCTTTGATCCGCTCGATCCACGCTTCCAGCGCGGCCAGCGCCTCGGGCTCGTCGAGGAAGGGGATATGGGCGCGGTCGGCGACGCGGGCATAGATCATGTCCGGGCGGCGGCGCTGCATCTCTTCGACGGTGGCGTCGCTCAGCAGATCGGAATTCGCGCCGTGGATCAGGACGAGCGGCAGCCCCTCGGTCGCCTCGAAGAGCGGCCAGGCGGGCTCCACGCCGCCCTTGAAGGCGCCGAGGAAAGCCTCGCGCAGGGCGGGGTCGTAATTGATCTTCAGCCCCGTCTCGGTCTCGACGTAATGGTGACGGACCTCCATCGCCCAGCGGTTGGGTGGGACGTCGGCGAAGCCGGTCATCGCCTCGGGCAGCTTCTCGGCCATTTCCGCGTAGCTCTTCGCCGCCGGGTTGCGCCCGATATAGTCGAAGATCTTGTTCAGTCCCGTCTCGTCGAGAACGGGGCCCACGTCGTTCAGCGCAAGCCCGGTCATCCGCTCTTTCGCGGTCAGCGCGAGATACATGCCTACGAGCCCACCGCGCGAAGTGCCGAGGATCGCCGCCTTCTCGATCCCGAGATGATCGAGAAGCTGGAGCGCATCCGCCGCTTCGCGCGGCACGGTGTAGGTTTCCTGTCCGGTCCAGTCGCTCTCGCCGCGGCCGCGATAATCCATGCAGATCAGCCGCACGTCCTTCAGATGCGGGGCGACATAGTCGAAATCTCGGGTGTTCCGCGTCAGACCGGACAAAGCCAGGATCGGCACGCCGCTGCCGCTGTCGCGATACGCGATCTTCGCACCATCATCCGCGGTAAAGAAATCCATTACGCCGCTCCTCTCTGGATTGCTGACCTGTCCGCGATCATAGTGCGTCAGAGGGAGATCGCCATGGCTGACACGCTGGAAAGATTACACGAAAGACTGAGCGCGCTCGAAGACGAGATCGAAGCGGAATGGGACCGTCGCCGCGAGGCTATGGCGTTTCGGCTCGATCATAACCGGGTGGTGTTCGAGGCGGGCGTGCGCGATGCGCACCGGCAGGCGCGTGTGGGCCTGTTGCGCTTTCTGTCCTACGCGCGCCCGATGGTCATTTTGACGGCTCCGGTGATCTATTCGCTAATCGTGCCCTTCGTGCTGCTCGATCTTTTCGTGAGCCTCTATCAGGCAATCTGTTTTCCGATCTACCGTATCGCCAAGGTGAAGCGCTCCGATCATATCGTGGTCGACCGTCAGCATCTGGCCTATCTCAACGCGCTGCAGAAGCTGAACTGCGTCTATTGCGGCTATTGCAACGGGCTTCTGAGCTATGTGCGCGAGATCGCCGGCCGGACCGAGCAGTACTGGTGCCCGATCAAGCACGCGCACCGGGTGAAGGGGCCGCATCTGCGCTACCGCGATTTCGTGGAATACACGGATGCCGAAGGGTTTCAGGCGCAGACGATGCGCCTGCGGCGCGCGCTGCGCGAGATGGAGGAGTGAGCGCGGCTCAAAGGTGGTCGGGCACCGCGCGCAGGTCGGTCAGGATCGCCGCGGGTTTATAGGGCAGCCGTTCGACCGGAGCGTTTGCGCGGTTGACCCACAGCACCCGGAAGCCCGCCTTCGCCGCCCCCGCCGCGTCCCAGCCATTCGACGAGATGAAACAGGTCTTCTCCGGTTCGACGCCCATTTTCTGCGCGATCATGTCGTAGACGGCGGCGCGCGGTTTGTAATGGCCGATCTCGTGGATCGAGAGCACCTCGTCGAGCAGATGCCCCACGCCCGCCGCATGAACCGCAGCCCCCAGCATGTCTGGCGCGCCATTCGACAGGATCGCACGCCCGACACCGCGATGGTGCAGCGCATCGAGCATCTCGGGCACTTCCGGGAAAGCGGGCAATTCGCGGTAAAGTGCCATCAGCCGCTCGGCCAGATCGGGATCGTCGAGATCCTGCGCCGCCATCGCCCAATCGAGCCCGTCGCGGGTCAGCTGCCAGAAATCGACGTAATCGCCCATCACCTCCCGCAGCCAGCTATATTCGAGCTGTTTGCGACGCCAATCGGCGGCGAGGCGCGGCCAGATCTCGGTCAGGCGCGGTTCCTCGGCGGCCAGATTGCGCGCGGCGGCGTCGACGTCGAAGAGCGTGCCGTAGGCGTCGAAGACGCAAAGCTGAATGGACATGATATTTCCTCCCGAGCTTCACCCTAGCGTCGGTGGGGTCGGGTGCAAGGGTCAGTAGATGTCGCGCGAGGCTTGCGTCGCGGCGACGAGCCCTTCGGCGAGACGCTCGGCAAAGCCATTGTCGCGCAGCGTGGTGAGGCCCTTGGCGGTCGTGCCCGCGTAGTCGATCATCTCCTGCACATGGGCCTGAGGGGGCGGACCCTCGGCCATTATCTCTCCGGCCGAGAGAAATAGCTGGCGCACCGCGCGGTCTGCGATCTCGGGCGGGACACCCTGATCTTCGGCATGACGCGCCATCGCAGCCGCGCAGGCGGCGACGAATCCCGGCACCGGGCCGGTCATCGCGGTAAAGAAGTCGATCTGTGCCTCGTCGTGCAGTTCGTCCGTCTGCCCGCAGGCCTGGAAGAGGGCGCGGGCGCGGATGCGGTCTTCCTCGGTCACGGCGTCGCTCGCGAACCACGGCGATAGGCGAGGCCCTTTGCGGCGGCGGGGCTCGACATGGCGCGGATCACGCGGGGGCTGGCGCTGATGCGGGTGAGGTCGGCCAAAGGCACGCCCGCCATGACGGAGATCACCAGCTTGTCTTTCGCATCGATCCTGAGGTCTCGGGCGGCGGCGGGCGGCACGCAGAGGATCGCCACGTCGCAAGCCTCTGCCAGTGCCTGCGGGTCGGTCAGCACGTTCTGGGGTGGGAAGCCGTCAATGCCAGGCACGGTGCCGGAGCGATTGGCCATCAGAAGCGACCTGGGTTCCGCGCGCCAAAGCGCGTCGGCGATCGCTGCGCCGAGCATCCCTGAGCCGATGATGCCGATGGAGAAATCGAGTGCCATGCGCGCCTCCCTGCGTGTTCGGGGCAGCCTAGCGCGGGGCAGGGGATGGGGGAAGGGAGGGAGGTCCGCTTCAAACACGAGACTGCGCCCGGAACGCGGCGAAGCCGCAGGGCGCGCGCCGGCCCGTCCCCGCGGGCTGGCGCGTTGGCCAACCGCGCGAAACGCAGCCATGTTCAAGGTATGTGGCTTGGATAAAGCGCTGCCGCACAGAGTGTGAGCCGCGCCACCCCACGGGCCGGCGCGCGCCCTGCTTGCGATTGGCTGAGCTTACAGGTTCTCTGCCGCGGGCATGCCCATGACGTGATAGCCGCTATCGACCGAGATGATCTCCCCGGAGGTGCAGGCACCATAATCCGAGAGCAGATAGACCGCCGTACCGCCGATCGCTTCCAGAGTCGCGTTGTGGCGCAGGGGCGAATTGTGCTCGGTATGGCGGAAGGTCTTGCGCGCGCCGCCGATTGCGGCCCCGGCCAGCGTCTTCATCGGGCCGGGCGAGATCGCGTTCACGCGGATGCCGTCGGGGCCCAGATCGGCTGCCAGATAGCGCACCGCCGATTCCAGCGCCGCCTTCGCCACGCCCATCACGTTGTAATAGGGCGTCACGCGCTGCGAGCCCATATAGGTCAGCGTGATCATCGAGCCGCCCTCGTTCATCAGTTCCGAGGCACGCTTGGCCACGTCGATGAAGCTGTAACAGGAGATCGTCAGCGAGTTCTTGAAGTTCTCGCGGGTGGTGTTGATGAACCGTCCCGCGAGTTCGGACTTGTCGGAATAGGCGATGGCGTGGACGACGAAATCGATCGAGCCCCATTCCTCTTTCAGCTTGGCGAAGGCGGCGTCCATCGAGGCGTCGTCATTCACGTCCACATCCAGCAGGAATTTCGAGCCCACGCTCTCGGCCAGCGGTTCGACCCGTTTGCCGAAAGCCTCCCCTTGGTAGGAGAACGCGAGTTCCGCGCCTTGCTCGGCCAGTGCCTTCGCGATCCCCCAAGCGATCGAACGCTCGTTGGCGACCCCCATCACGAGGCCGCGCTTACCCTTCATCAGTTCCGCCATTCCCGTCCCTGCCGCCGTTATAAATTCGTTAGTCCAAATATTTGCTCATCACGAGCGACGCGTTGGTGCCGCCGAAACCGAAGCTGTTCGACAGGACCGAGTCGAACTCGACATTGTCGATCCGCTCCATCGCGATCTCTGCGGCTTTGATCGCCGGGTCGAGTTCGGTGATGTTGGCCGAGGCCGCGATGAAGTTGTTTTCCATCATCAGCAGCGAATAGATCGCCTCATGCACGCCGGTCGCGCCGAGCGAGTGCCCGGTGAGCGATTTGGTCGAAGAAATCTTCGGCACGTTTTCCTCGCCGAAGACGCGGCGCACGGCCTGCACCTCGGTCACGTCGCCTGCGGGCGTCGAGGTGCCATGCGCGTTGATATAGGAAATCTTGCGGCCTTCGGGCAGGGTGCCGACCGCGAGCTTCATCGAGCGCTCGCCGCCTTCGCCCGAGGGGGCCACCATGTCGTGGCCGTCCGAAGTCGCTCCGTAGCCGGTGACTTCCGCGTAGATCTTCGCGCCGCGTGCCTTGGCGTGCTCGAGTTCTTCAAGCACGACGACGCCGCCGCCGCCTGCGATGACGAAGCCGTCACGGGTCGCGTCGAAGGCGCGCGAGGCCAGCTCGGGCGTGTCGTTATATTTCGACGACATCGCACCCATCGCGTCGAACAGACAGCTCAGCGTCCAGTCCAACTCCTCGCCGCCGCCGGCGAAGACGATGTCCTGCTTGCCCATCTGGATCAGCTCGGTGCCGTTGCCGATGCAATGCGCCGAGGTCGAGCAGGCCGAGGTGATCGAGTAGTTCACGCCCTTGATCTTGAACGGCGTGGCCAGACAGGCCGAGTTCGTCGAACTCATGCAGCGGGTCACCATGAACGGCCCCATCCGCTTGGGCGAGCCCTTCTCCATGACGATGCGATGCGCCTCGAAGAAGTTCGAGGTCGACGGACCGCCCGAGCCCATGATCAGGCCGCTGCGCGGATTCGAGATGTCGCTCTCTTCCAGGCCGCTATCGGCCAGAGCCTGCTCCATCGCGATGAAGTTGTAGGCCGCGCCCGGACCCATGAAGCGCAGGTTGCGCTTGTCGATATGGTCCTCGAGCGTAATCTTCGGCTGGCCTTTGACCTGGCTGCGGAAGCCGCGCTCGGCATAATCCTCGGCGAATACGATGCCGGATTTGCCGGCCTTCAGGCTGGCGGTGACTTCTTCGGCATTGTTGCCGATGGGCGAGACGATGCCCAAACCGGTGATGACGACGCGGCGCATGCGGGCCTCCTGTCTTGTCTGTCTATGGGGGTCAGCTCTCGGAGAGCGCGACCTTCATGTCCTTGACCTCGTAGATCACGTCACCGTCGGCCTCGACGATCCCGTCGGCGACACCCATGGTCAAGCGACGCGTCTGAACGGCCTTGGTGAAATCGACCTTGTAGGTCAGCATTTTACGATCCGGGCGGACCATGCCGGTGAGCTTGACCTCGCCCACGCCCAGAGCATAGCCGCGACCCTGCCAGCCACGCCACCCCAGGTTGAAGCCGGTCAGCTGCCACAGGCCATCGAGACCGAGACAACCGGGCATGATCGGATTGCCGGGGAAATGGCATTCGAAGAACCACAGGTCCGGGGTGATGTCGAACTCGGCGACAACGTGACCCTTGCCGTGCTTGCCGCCATCGCCCGAGATATCGGTGATGCGATCCATCATCAGCATCGGCGGCGCCGGTAGCTGCGCATTGCCGGGGCCGAACAGCTCCCCGCTTGCACATTTCAGAAGATCTTCTTTCCCGAAGCTCGTCGGAAACCCAGCCATCGGCGCTCCTTCCCGGTTTTGGCGTGCTTTTGCATCCCTCTATCACCGCGTGGCCGCGCGGCGCAAGGGCGACGGTCGTCGGTCGCGCGCTCGGGCCCGCGCTCGCGCGGTTGCATTGAAACCTGAGTGGAAAAGTCTCATATAGGGAGCGAGGAGACATGACATGGCTGTGACGAATTCGACCGAACAGCGCCGCGGACAGGAATGGCTGACCCGCGGCGGGCTGCGTCCCACCCGTCAGCGACTGGCGCTGGCCACATTGCTCGTGGGCGATGGGGAAAATCGTCACGTCACCGCCGAAAGCCTCTACGCGGCCGCGTGCGACGCTGGCGAAAAGGTCTCGCTCGCGACCGTCTACAACACGCTCAAGGCGTTTTGCGATGCCGGGCTGATGCATGAGATCACTGTCGATGGCGCACGCAGCTATTTCGATACGCGCATGGACGATCACCCGCATTTCTTCTGGGAAGACGATAATCGCCTGTCGGATGCGCCGGCCGAGGAACTGAAACTCGCCTCGATCCCGCAAGCCCCGGAAGGCGCCGAGATTACCCGCGTCGACGTCGTGATCCGCGTCCGCAAGGCCTGATTGCCGCTTCTTCTTGGCGAAAATATCCCGGGGTGAATGGCCGTAGGCCAGAGGGGCAGAGCCCCTGTATTGCGTCGCCCTAAATCTCACGGCAGGATCGCGAGCCAGCCCCAGATCGTCAGGATCGACAATGCCGTCGCGATCAGCACGGCCGAGGCCGCGACTCTGCGCGCTACCCCGTAGATATTCGCGAAGAGATAGGCGTTCACACCGGGTGCCATCGCCGCTGTCAGCGTGGCCGAGCGAAGCGACGCGGTGTCGACGCCGAAGCCGAAATGCGCAAGGCCGTAGGTGATCGCCGGATGCAGACCCAGCGACAGGCCGGTGATCATCGCGATGGCTTTCGCGTCGCCTTCTGGGCGGTAGCGATAGAGCACGCCGCCCAGCCCGAACAAGGCCGCTGGCAGGGCTGCGCGGGCCATCATGTTCATCGCCTCCATCAGAGGATGGGGCAGGGGCTGACCGGTCAATGTGGTGAGTATCTTGATCACGAAGCCCGTCAGGATGCCGATCACCAGCGGCGTCCGGATCACCCCGATCAGCGCGTTGAGGCCGACGCGCCCGAGCGACGTGCCGGTGCCGGACGACCGCACCATCTCCATGGCGAGGATGCCGATCGTGTAGAGGAAGGGCGAATGGACCGAGATGATCGCGAAGTTGCCCGACAGCGCATCGGTACCATAGGCGCGCTCGGTGATCGGGACGCCCAGCAGCAGAGAATTCGAGAACAGGCAGGCGAAGCCGATGGCGACGCTTTCGGGGCCGTTGCGGCCCATCGCGCGCGCGCCGGTGATGCCGATCGCGAAAGAGATCAGCGCCCCCGCGTAGAAGGCGGCCATCATCGCCCAGTTATAGCTCTGCGTCAGGTCCAGATTCGCGATCGAGCGCGCCAGCAGCACGGGCACCGCGAAATTCTGCGCGAAACGCATCAGCCCGTCGACCGCGCCCTCGGAAAACAGCCCGCGCAAGGCCACGACATAGCCGAAGCCGATCACGAGGAAGACCGGCAGGATGACGTTGATCAGGACGCTCATTAGAGACCGAAATCCAGAACCATTCCGTCATGGGCAGGGCGGATGTGATCGGGCGTCTCGTTGGCGACCGCATCGTGGTCGAGGTCGATATGCATGTTGGTGAGCACCGCGCTTGCGGGTTGGGCGCGTTCGATCCATTCCAGCGCGCGGGCCAGATGGGCGTGCGTCGGATGCGGCTTGCGGCGCAGCGCGTCGAGCACCCAGCAATCCAGACCGTCGAGATGTTTCCACGCCTCTTCGGGGATGTCCGAGACGTCGGGCAGATAGGCCAGCCCGCCGATCCGGAAGCCGAGCGCGTCGATATTGCCATGCTCGACCCGGAAGGGCTGAAATTCGATCGAGCCGCCCGCGCCGGTGACCTGGAAAGGCCGCTCGCGATGGATCGATTTCAACTCGCAGATCGGTTTGTAATTGCTGTCCGAGGGCTGAACGAAGGCATAGGCGAAGCGGTCCAGAAGCGCGGTCTCGGTGTCGGAATCGGCCCAGACGGGCAGGCGGGTGCGCATGTTGAAGACGATCTGGCGCAGATCGTCGAGCCCGTGGACGTGATCGGCATGGCTATGGGTGTAGACCACCGCGTCCAGCTCGCCCACGCCCGCGGTCAGAAGCTGCTGGCGCATGTCGGGCGTAGTGTCGATCAGAACCCGCGTCGTGCCCGATTGCGACACACGCTCCACCAGCATCGAACAGCGCAGCCGGTGGTTCTTCGGGTTCGCCGGGTCGCACTCGCCCCAGTTGTTGCCAAGGCGCGGCACGCCCCCCGAGGAGCCACAGCCGAGGATCGTGAAGCGCATCCGGCTCATGCGGCGACGCTCCCGCGTTCGCCATGTTCGGCGGCTTTCCAGAACAAACGGTCGAAATTGGCCTGCGTCGCGGCGGCGAATTCCTCCAGCGGCAGGCCGAATACATCGGCGCCGACCTTGGCGGTGTGGGCGGTATAGGCGGGCTCGTTGCGCTTGCCGCGATAGGGCGGCGGCGCGAGATAGGGGCTATCGGTTTCCACGAGGATCCGGTCGAGCGGCGCGGCGGCGAAGATGTCGCGCACTTCCTGGCTTTTCGGGAAAGTCGCGATGCCGGACATCGAGAGATAGAAGCCCAGATCGACAGAGACCTGCGCGAGGCGCGGCCCCGACGAATAGCAATGCATGACACAGGAATAGGGCTTGGCCTTCATCCCCTCGGTCAGGATCGCTTCCATGTCCTCATCGGCGTCGCGCGAATGGATGATCAGCGGCAGGCCGGTTTCCTGCGCGGCTTCGATATGCAGGCGCAGGGAGGTTTTCTGCACCTCGGCACTCTCGGCGGTGTAGTGATAGTCGAGCCCGGTCTCGCCGATACCCACGAATTTCGGGTGCTTCGCAAGCGCCACCAACTCGTTCACGGTTGCCATCGGTTCTTCGGCCACGCTCATCGGGTGGGTGCCCGCAGCGTAGAAGACGCCCTTATGCGCCTCGGCGATGGAGCGCACGGAGGGCTCGTTCTTCAGCTTGGTGCAGATCGTCACCATCCGGGTCACGCCGGCGGCGTTCGCGCGGGCGATGATGTCATCGCGCTCACCGTTGAAATCGGAGAAATCGAGATGGCAATGGCTGTCTGTGATCTCGGGCGGGAGGGTCAAAATCGGCTCCTTTCGCGCCGCATCAGGAGGCGGCGGCTGTGATCTCCAAGACGATATCCATCACGAGCGCGGCAGGGTCAAGGTTGACCGCCCGGCCGTGGGCGGCGCGTGCGCCCATGCTCTGATGAAGGGCGGCCCATTTCATCGCTGCCTGATCGTCGGGCGACAATCGTGCGAGAAGCTGTGCCTCGCCGGGGGCGGCCTCGGGGTGGGGCGGTCCCATCACGCCCGCGCGCGCGGCACGCGAGAGAAAGAGGTCGATCAGGTTGAGCACGAGGATGAAGCGGTTCTCGTTCGCCTTGCCCACGCAGCTTTCGGCCAGCGCCAGCGCGCCCAGACGGTCGAGCCGGGGAAGGGTGCCCATCAGGTCGACGAGCTTGGCGTAGGTCGTCATGCCGTCCTGATTGATCAGCCGGATCGCGGCGCCGACGGAGCCGCCCGAGAGCGCGGCCAGCGCGTGGTGGTCGAGGTCCGGCGGCTCGCCATCTTCCTCGGCGGCGGCAATCGCGGCTTCCATCTGCTCGGCCGAGAGCGTGCCCAGTCGCAATTCGCGACAGCGGGAGCGGATCGTTGGCAGCAGCCGCGCCGGCTGATGCGCGATCAACAGGAATGTCACCCGCGGCGGCGGCTCTTCGAGTAGTTTCAGGAGCGCGTTAGCGGCCTGCGTGTTCATCTCGTCGGCAGCATCGACGATCACCACGCGTCGCCCGCCCTCGGCGGCAGACAGATGCAGGAAGGAGCGCAGCTTGCGCACCTCGTCGACACGGATGTCCTGCGACAGCGCGGATTCGGTGGCGTTGGGCCCGCGTTTGAGCACAAAGATACCGGGCTCCGATCCGGCGTGGATACGACTGAGCGCCGGGTGGTTCGGATCGGGCTCGAGGCTGGTGGGGCGTTCCGGTTCGCCGAAGAGGCCCGGCCCATCCTCTTCGGGTTGGGTCATCAGAAAGCGGGTGATCCGCCATGCCAGCGTCGCCTTGCCCACGCCGCGCGGTCCGGTCAGCAGCCAGCCGTGATGCAGCCGTCCCATGTTGTACGCGTCGAGGAAGTCCTCTTCGGCCCGCGCCTGACCCACCAGACGCAGCGTGTCGCGCGGGTGTCGCGCACCGGGCGCAAGGGTCGGATCGGGGAGATCGGCGAGGCTCATGGCGGCACTCTAAATGCGCGCGCGGGCGGTTTCCAGCGGGGTTTTCGCGTAAGGCTCGGGGCTCGGCTATCGCGCGGGGCGAGCAGCCCCGGGTCGCACCCCCTCGGCTCCTAGTTTTGCAGTTCCGCCTGCACGGCGCTCAGCACATCGGCGGCAATTTCATCCGCCTCTCGCGCACCGTCGATCACTCGGAAGCGGTCCGCGAATTCCTCGGCCAGAGACAGGAACCCCGCGCGCATCTTTTCCTGCAAGCCGACGCCGAAATCCTCGAAACGTTCTTCGGTGCCCTGGCGCCCCTTGGCGCGGGCGAGGCCGGTGGCGGGGTCGATGTCGATCAGCACGGTCAGGTCCGGCTCGCGCCCGATCATCAGGGCGTGCAGCTGATCGACGACCGCGCGCAGATCCCCGCGCGAGAGGCCCTGATACATCCGGGTCGAATCTGCGAAGCGGTCGCAGATCACGACCTTTCCGGCGGTCAGTGCCGGTTCGATCACGCGCTCCAGATGGTCGCGGCGCGCGGCAGTGAACAGAAGGATCTCGGTCTCGGCCGACCAGCGGTCGGGATCGCCTTCGAGAACCAGCCGACGGATTTCCTCGGCCCCCGGGGAGCCACCGGGTTCGCGGGTCAGAACGACTTCGCGCCCCGCAGCCCGCAGGGTTTCGGCCAGCATCCGCGCCTGTGTGGATTTACCCGATCCGTCGATCCCCTCGAAGCTGATGAACATGCGCGTTTAGCTGTTCACCCGTTCCATCGCCGCTTCGAACGCCTTGCCCGAGAGCCGCGCCAGAGCCGCTTTCACGCGCACGACGAAGCCGCCCTTCTTGACGTCCTCGGTGGCGACTAGCGGGATTTCGTTGGCATTGTCGAGGCCGGGCACGGTGATCACCAGCTTGCCGACCTCCTGACCCTGCTTGATCGGCGCCTGCAGCGGGCCTTTGAACACGGCCTCGGCGCTGACCTTGTCCTTCGCGCCGGCGGGGATCAGCAGCGACAGATCGGTTTTCGGCGCGAGACCGACGGTCGACTTCCCGCCCAGCCACACCGGCGCTTCTGCGAGCTTGGTGCCCGCTTTGGCAACATCCTTCATCACGAACTGACGGAAGGCCCAGTTCGCGACCGCTTCGCCTTCCGAGCGACGCGCCTGTTCGGAATCCATGCCCGCGAGGACGAAGACGATGCGACGCTCGCCCATCACGGCGGAGCCCACGAGGCCGTAGCCCGCTTCCTGCGTGTGACCGGTCTTCATGCCGTCGGCCTTCCAGTCGGCGGCGCGGATGTCCAGAAGCGGATTGCGGTTCTCGGCATTGGCCGGGGCGCGATCCTTGTAGTTGAAATGGGTCTCGCTGAAGAAGTGATAATATTGCGGGAAATGGGTGATGATCCGGCTTGCGACGATCCCGAGATCGTGGACCGACATGCGCTGACCAGGGTCGGGCCAGCCATTCGAGTTGGCGAACATCGAGTTCTTCATGCCCAGTTCATGCGCGCGCTTGGTCATCAGATCGGCGAAGGAGGACTCCGAGCCCGCCAGCCCCTCGGCCACCACGACGCAGGCGTCGTTGCCCGAATTGATGATGATGCCCTGGATCAGGTCGCGCACGGTGGGGCGATCGGTCGTGTTGAGGAACATCGTCGAGCCGCCCATCGATTGCGCATGCTCGGACACCGGGAAGGTCGTGTCCATCGTCACCCGACCGTCTTCCAGCGCCTCGAACAGCAGATCGAGCGTCATCAGTTTCGACATCGAGGCCGGCGGCAGCGGGATATCCGCGTTCTTCGCCATCAAGACGGTCTTGGTCGAGAGGTCATAGACCCAAGCGGCATGAGCCTTGGTGTCGAAAGCGGCGGCGGGCAGGGCGAACAGGCAGGCTGCAAGTGTGGCGGCGATCAGGCGAATGAAGGTCATATCTTCTGCGTAGTCCTATTTCGAGACGGGATAGGCGTCGGGGTAGCCCAGCCCGTGAATTTTGGTCTTGAGCGCGTCGAGGTCGGATTTCGTGGGCGCAGGGCCCGCGATCACGCGCCAGAAGGTCTTGGAATGGCTTTGTTCCTTTACGATCTCGGCGATCACGCCGGCCTTCGCCATCTGGCTCTGGGCGCGTTTCGCATTCGCCTCGGCGGAAAAGATACCTATCTGGATATAACCAGCGCCAGTGCTCATCTTCGGCGTGCTGGGTTGTGGAGCCGCTGCGGCCACCGGTGCTGCCGGGGCGGGTGCCGGGGCAGGCGGCGCGCCGATCGCGGGTTTGACCGGCTTGGCCGTGGGCTTCGGCGTGCCCTGCGCCTTGGCGATCCCGGCCGCGGCAGTCGAGGTTACCTCGTCGAGCGACTTCTGTTCCACCGCCTCGGGGGCCGCGATCACCGGCTTGTCGACGAGCGGCGCGGGGTTGTCTTGCTTGACCGGAACCGTCTCTCGGCGCAGCGCCACCACGGACAGCTCGGTCGGCGCGCCCGCCAGAAGTCCCAGCGCATTGGCCGCGTCGGAACTGACCTGCAGTTTCGGTCCCGGATTGTCGTTTTCGCGCTTGAACAGGGCCCCGATCACGAATTTGCCGTTCGACGGGTTGCGGATGATCACCCGCTCGGGATCCTTCACGTTCGGATGCGCGACCCAGACTCCGCCGAGCGAGGGACGCCCGTCCCACAGGCCCTTCTCGTCGACCGAGAAGACCTGCGGCGCTTCGACATCTCGCTCGATCATCTTCTGGCCGTTCTCGGTGACGGCCTCGGCCGCACCGGGCGCCGCGGTCTCATCGGTCGGCTTCTTCTTGAAAAGCCCGAACGGGGAGCCGCCGCTCTCCTGACAGCCCGCCAGCGCGATCCCCGCGCCCAGCATAAGGGCAAAGCCCGTTACACGCTTGCGCGTCATTCCCGTCTGCTCACTCATCCTGTGCCCCTTCTCGCGCGGTTCGCCCGCCTCTTGCCTGCGCGTATGCACCGCTTGCGCCATGCCTTGCGCGCGATCCTAGCGATTTGCAGAGCCCGTGAAAAGCGGCCCCAACGCCCACGCGCGGAAATCGGCGCGCGAGACTTTCAGAATCGCGTGAAGCGGTCTAAGCGAGACCCGTCGGAGGAGTGGCAGAGTGGTTTAATGCACCGGTCTTGAAAACCGACGTAGGTGAAAGCCTACCGTGGGTTCGAATCCCACCTCCTCCGCCACATGGAATTGAAATAAATGAATTTATTTGAGGCTTCTGATAGCTACCCGCCATAAGGCCCCCCAAAGAAAAATCGCTAGAGTTTCGCCGTGTTTCGAGTGTGTTTGGCCTTGATTTGCTTGAGTCTTGGGCGGGCTTGCAACTTTTTCAGAGGTCAACATATGTCAACACACACCAAGTCGTTCGACTTGCATTTTGGACAACGGTAGTGACCTAACGGTATCAAAATCGCTCGGGCCACCGGCACCTATGGGGTCAGGTAAAGCAGCGGCGCTTCGTCAGCTTCGCTTGCCGCCCGCAAATACTCGATCCCGCTGATCCCTTCATGATGAAGCGTTTCCGCGATGCCGATCTGGCTGGCAAGGCCGAGCACGCCTCCCTTGACCCCATCTGTAAGAAGACGTGCTTGCGACAGAGCTTCGCGGCGAAGTGCTCTCATATCCTCATTCTCGCCCGCGCTCCGGCTAATCAGACGACTATAAGCGTCCGGGTTGAGCTGCTCCGATAGCGCCATCTGTCGCTCTAGCTCTGAGCGCCCGAGCTTCTGCGCAACTTCTAGTTCGTCGGCCGCAAAGAGAGCTTGAATAGCTGCCTCTTGGCAAAGCCGGATTGCGGCAGCGAGCGTCCACATGCGATCGAGCTGCGCCATCGGCATGGACTCGAGTTTCCCTATGTCGGCGTCGCGCATGAAGTGGACTTCGATCCGTCTCGCAGAGCGGGCGAGGGAGAGCTGGAGTTGTTCTGCAACGCGCTTGGGATCTCGCCGATCAATCAGCGTGTCAACATTTTGAAGGTCCGCGCCTACGTCAGCAAAGGTCGCCTTCAGGTCGTCCTCGCGACGCTCAGTTGTAACGAGAGCGACCTCTTCGGACAGGGTGTCCAAGCGCTTCTCAATCGCGTTCAGCTTCGCAATGGTGGCCGCAAACCCGGCTATGGAGACGCCTAGGCCAAGCCCGGAAAGTGCCAACGTGCCGTATTGAAGGTTCTGCATGAGCACCATGCTGTTCTGCAGATCAGCAATGCCGCGCTTCAACTGTTCGTTTTGGACTACCGAAACTACGCTGAGCGGTGAGAACCCGCTGGAACCGGCTGAGCCAATCGCGCTTTGTATTAGTTGCTGTAGCGCGGAAGTCTGCTGAACATGGCCGAGGACTTGCCCGGTTGCCGTGTCCTTGATGATGGCCCCGACGACTGAAGCTTGTTGAGAATTGACCAAGCTTACGAGGTGAGCGGGAACGTCATAGAGCAATGGCATCAGGAGGTCTCCTCGAGTTTGTTGGCGCCAGCTCTCAACACGAAAGCCTGAAGCTTCGTAATGAGGGACGGAGAGTTGGCCGGCAGGCCAGCCCCGAAAACGGCGGTGTTTGCTAGGTTGATGATGCGCAGCGCAAGCCGAGCTCGGGATTTGTCGAGAGCATAATCAACTCCCTTCATGCCGGCGAGAGATAGGCCTGTGAGAGCGACGCCGCCCGCCAGAAGAAGGGGCACACTGACGGCCGATGTCGAAAAGAATACCAATGTCGACGTAGTGACGGTTGCGAAAGACACGACCGCAGGCAGGCTGGCGACCGAGGCGGTCAAAGTTCCCACGCCGAGGAGGGCAGGCAGTGCGGCGTGAAAGTGATCTCCGAGATCGGTTTTTAAATCTAGCTCGCCAACCAGCGTCGATATGCTCTCTTCAGCACGAGCTAGCGCTTCCCGACACTGCTCTTCTGCCCAAGGCTCTATAAGCTCTTTGGCAAGCGTTTTCGCGCGCAGTTGGGCCCGGGTTACTCGAATTGCGGACATCTTGGCGATGTGGCTTTCGATCGAAGAGACGAGAGATGGAAACGCATCTTCAAGCTGGTTGGTGATCGCTATCAGCTCGTCATCGCGCCAATCCAATAATTGGATGCGTGCTTCAAGTTCGTTCAGGTCAAAGGCGATGGTCTCAAACTCCTGTGGCGAACGAAAGCACATCGCTCGACGATCTTGTAAATGTCTTCGAAGAGACTTTGCCAAAGAAGCGCTGTTACGCCAGCTATATTTACTTTGAACTGGCTAATTTTGTGGGTGATCCAGTAGCGTTTGTGTCGCACTGATCGAGTGGGTGGGTTTATCCCCCAGAGGAAGTCAAAAGCATAACGGGGATGATTACCCAGGCGGCGCCCCATGTAAGGCGAGAGATGAAAACAGCAAAGGGAGAGTCATACCTCCAATTGAACAGCCACCTGAAAAACCGAAAAGTCCAGATGAAATGTATCAGGAACCAAACGACGCCCAGCACTAGGGCCACATACAAATATAGATTTTCCAACGTCTCTCCCGCGAACATAGTTGCGTTGCTCAATCTGTAACCTAACCCTCATTGGAGGGGGCGAAGATGCGAGCGCTAGGCTGCTTATCATATCGGTAGGTTGAAGCAGATACTAATTCAGTCACGTTCTCTTAGACTCGCCGTTTTGGGGTTGTATTGGTGGCGAGTTAGGGTGCCATCCTCAGGCTGAGGACTCATATCCATGACATTGAAGAGAGCCGCGCGTGCGGCGCGGCGTGAATGTTCTTACGTAGGGTTGCAACCTGCTCTTTATTTTTGCTGGGCAATTTTATCTGCAAGCCGGGCCTCCATGGTTCGGAAATTGGGGCTGGCTTCGAAAAACGTTCAGGAATGTGGGCCGCGATTCACCAGATGTGCTTTCAGCTCGTCCAGTGATAGGCAAAGGTTGCGCTGCCGATGCACCATGCGATGGCAGTTCGAACAAAGTACCACGAGATCCTTCGCCGGGTCGGTTACCGTTTTACCCGCTTCGGCAACCGGAACGATATGGTGGACTTCGATGAAGCCCTCACCAATAGCCCCATACACGTGGCCGAAGTTGAACCCGCAAACCATGCAGTCGAGTCCATGTATTGCGAGTGCGTCCTCTCTAAGCCTCGGATCACGTTCGCGTCGCAGTGAGGCATAGACCTTTTCGCCTCCCTCCGTTCGAGCTTTCGGGCTGCGGGCGTCCCCTTCTATTGCTGCTGAGAGTCCGGCGCGTAGCCCCAAGATGAACCTTTCGAGTTCCTGATCGGATCGATCCTTCCACTCTTCATGGATACGCTTAAAACTCGTGCTCAACGAAGGCTGTTGCCCGTTGCGATCAACCCACCCGACCCGCCCATTGTCGAACAAGGTGTCAAAGGTATCTCGCGCGTTCTTCATACTATTTCGGAACCGGATATGTGCACGGCCGTCACCCATTGCGTCGAAGAAGCTGTCGTATGCTTCTTTCCAAGTATTTACGCCGAGAGACGCTGGAGGTGACGCAGCCTTGCCTTCATTACGGACGCCGCACCTCGCCAGCCAGTAGCTGGCAATCATCATCGAGTAAGATCGTTCGATTGACTGCTCCGGGTTCTTCATGCGCCTGATTATGCAAATATAACGAGACTGCTGACAATCAGGGAATTGGCCGATCGGGAGCAGTACTCTAGTGCCGCCTTCGACATCGCGATGCCGCTGGTCCCATATCTCTAAAAGCTGCACTGGGTGCTCCTCGCCGTTGCGCTCTACGGAATCGGGATCACGATCAACACCCGCTTCGATTGTTGGCGCCAGAGACTTCAGTGATCGCCAGCCTCGGGACGTGTCCACCCGTCATTGAGTGCAGCCGATAGTTCTAGGCGCGGGCATACGGGTGAGCCCCTAAACCTTGGTCAGGAACGACGCGCTTCCTGCTCCCCGATTTGGGATTGAGGCTCGTCCGACCGCAGCCACGCTGACAGGAGGTCGGTGGCCGCATTTACCTGATCCGTCTTCCGAAGAGCGCACTCCCATACCACAGCAACACGCCACCCGTCTTCCAGAAGCTTACCAAGAACTGCTTCGTCCCGAGCGACATTTGCTTTGAACTTCGTCTGCCAGAAGTCTTGTCGGGTCGATGGGGTGGTGGTGTAGCGGCACCCCTCGTGACGATGCCAGAAGCAGCCATGCACGAAGACGACAGCGCGATACCTCGGTAGAACGAGATCCGGTCGCCCGTGGACCCTCTTCGAATGGAGCCGGAATCGGAAACCGCGTGCGTGTAACGCCCGCCTAAGCACAAGCTCGGGCTTCGTGTCCTTTCCCCTGATCCCCGACATCATTCGGGAGCGGGTCCGCTGATCCACGATATCTGTCACATGTGTCCTGGTTTTCGCGCTCGAACCTAGTATACACCGACTGAATGAAGTTCGTCAGGAGCCTGAATTGCGTTCGACTTTCGGCATCGTTGATTTGTTTGCTGGCCCCGGCGGACTTGGTGAGGGATTTGCATCCCTAGTCGAGGAGAGCCACACGCCGTTCAGGATCGGAATTTCGGTCGAAAAGGAGGCTTCGGCACAGCGCACTCTGACGCTGCGCGCGTTCCTGCGCGAGTACCGAGCGCAACATGGCAGCTTGCCGAAGCAGTTCATCGATTTTCACGCGGGGGAAGTTCCCGAACCAGATTGGTCGGAAGTCGATGCATCTGCATGGCGGTTGGCCACCGAGGAGGCCCGCGGCCTCGAGCTCGGAACAGAGGCCGCAGCAACAGCGATCGATGCCGCCATCGAGAAATTGAAGTCGAAGTACGATGACACGATCCTGATCGGCGGCCCGCCGTGTCAGGCCTATTCCCTCGTGGGCCGGGCCAGGTCGAGAGGCAAGGTTGGCTATGTGCCGGAGGAGGATGAACGGCATTACCTGTTTCGCGAGTATATCAGGGTACTAGACAGGCTCCGGCCCGCAGCTTTCGTCATGGAGAACGTTAAGGGCATGCTGTCCTCGACGGTCGAGAGCCGGCTCGTGTTTGAGATGTTGATGGAAGATCTGTCATCTCTCGGCATTAGCCACGGCCATCAGTACGAACTGCGGGCCATCCGGGTCGAGAACGGCAAGGCCAGCCTGCAGGAGGCGATGCGGCCTTCGGACTTCCTCGTGCGCGCCGAAGAGTTTGGGGTTCCGCAGCGGCGTCACCGGGTAATCATTATCGGAATCAGATCTGATCTAGCTGCCAAAGTGGCAGGCACCAACATTGCCGTCTTTGAGCGGACGAAGACCGTCAGTGATGCGATTGGCACAATGCCGCACTTGCGGAGCGGCATCAGTCGAAGTGCGGATAGCGCAGTTGAGTGGCGGAAGGAGGTTATCAAGTCTGCGAAGCTCCTAGCGCGTATTCACCCCGCGAAGGATGGCGAACCGCTCCACGAAGCATTCTCATCCGTTGCGAGGCGAATGGCGACGGAAGGCCCGGTCAGTCGAAAAGACACTCGACTAGCCGAGGGCTACAGGGGGGCGAGCGATGAACTGCTGAACTGGCTCGAGCGTCCGGACCTTCGAGCAATCGCCCAGCACGAGACGCGTGCTCATATGGCGTCTGATCTTGGCCGCTACCTCTTCGCCGCCGTGTTCGGGGCCGTTCGCGGTTTCAGCCCCAAAGCCGCTGATTTTCCGCTCGTGCTGAGCCCGGATCATCGGAATTGGCACAGTGGTGCGTTCAATGACCGATTTCGGGTCCAGCTGGCCGATGCGGCAGCGACTACGGTCACGAGCCATATCTCGAAAGACGGTCATTACTTCATTCACCCGGATCCTCTGCAGTGCCGCAGCCTGACGGTGCGCGAAGCTGCGCGCCTTCAGACCTTTCCTGACGACTACCTGTTTATGGGAAACCGGACCCAGCAGTACGTCCAAATAGGGAACGCAGTACCGCCGTTTCTGGCCCGCCAGATCGCAAAAATCGTTTTGAATGCCATTACCGGCGACAAATCCGCGTGCAACGGTAATGTTTCCCAACAGCGGGGGATTCCAGCGGAAGATATGGATCCGATGCATAACAACCTGTTCGACTATCGGCAAACCTAACTTGTGTGGAACAGACTTCACGGTCCAGCAGCTTCAACCTCCTGCTTGAGGCGCGCGATATCTTCAGCTCTCCCAACTAGTTCCAGTAAGATATTTGCGCGGCTTGTTGCTACATAGACCAATTCGGGATCGGTCAGCCCCTCGATCCCGATCAAAAAGACGCATGGCCGCGACAGTCCCTTGAAGCGCCGCACTGTGTCGACGACGATGTGATCAGGCCTCACATCATCGGCACGGCAGGTCGGCTTACTGGCGATCTTTTCGCCAAGAGAAGTTAAGGCGTCACCTGTTCCTGAGAGCACCGCAATCTGGCCCGGCATTACCTGACCAGAACTTAGCAGCTGTGCAATCCGTTCTTTCAGGCGCGCTAGAACTGTTTCGCCTTTGCGACATACGATGGATCCAACCGGCTCCCCCTCGGGCCCTGCAGGGATGCTTCGTCGGCCCTGATACCATTTTGCCATCAGGGCATGAATCCGTCGCGTGTTTCTAAGATTCCTTGTTAAAGCGATCGACGATTCTGGAAGAGCCGCTAAGAACCCATTTTCTGGAGAGAACAGGCGCTGATTGTCGTCGTAGAACACGTAAAATCCGCCATTTTCCGGATCTTTGATGCTAAGGCGTAGGGCGTGCAACCAAGAGTCATGAAAATCCTGTCCCTCATCAATGACGACAGTTTCGAACCCGAGATCGGGATCGTTACTGACAGCCTCAACAAGGGCGTCGGGAAGACGGTGGTCGAACATCGATTGGGCGCCATGCGAGGGTAATTCGACCCCAGCCTTCTGCGCGAGGGCTCGGCAAAGTGCATGGAAACTGGCTACCACGAGGCATTCATTACCCTGAGTGACCGCACGAAGATGGGCAGCTAGCGGCGCGTTGTAGCAAGTCAGAAGCGTACGACGGCCTTCAGCGGCCGATCTTATGGCCTTTTCTACGGCCAGCACCGTCTTGCCACTGCCCGCGCCACCCGAAATCGCCATTTCCTTATTGTCTGCGAGCGAGTCGAGGATCCATGACTGCTCGGCGGTCAGCCTCTCGATAGTTCTAGCATCGTCGGCTAGGCTGATGCCGATGTGGGCCTTCAGTTCGAAGTGGCTAGAAAGCAGCTCTTCGAGCGCTCTGAGACCATCCAACCCCAAAGGACTTTCTCGCTGGTCGTCGCCTTCAGTCATCCGATGGGAGATCCACCGGTCGAGGGTTTCCATGTCGTCACCGAACGCAATGATTTCGAGCGGCGCATCAGGCGCCAAGGCCCGACGAGGTCGAACGCTGCCAGGAAGGATGGCGCCATGGCGTGCTCTGATGAAACGACCGCTCAGAGCACGGCTTGTATTGAGACGCCTCAGGAAGTGGTGTTTGCTGCTGCGTGCCTGAGATATTGGGTTCTTTATCCGGAACTTGAACCCGTCACGGTCTTCACTGAGCCACTGACCGTCTTTTTCGCGGCAGCTTACCCGCCCGCCTTTTACTTCGAGAAACAGCAACCCGTATTTCGCGTGCGCGACGATGAAATCCGCTTCTCCGTCGAACTCGGCACCGTCTCGATCCGCTTCATGCCAAGAGCGCGAGTAATAGCAGTTGTAGTCTCCAGACAGTTTGTCTCGCATTCGTTCGTAGACGCGAACTTCCGAAGACAGTTTTGGGTTGTCCAGAACATGTTGTGGCACTTCTCTTGGATACATACGAGCCATCTTTAAGACACTCCATCCAGAAGCTTGCGGAAGAAACCGAGGCTAGGGTTCGCGGGTGTTCCAACCAGCATCCCGCGATCAAGGTGGCGGTTGAAGTGCTCGCATGAGGTTTCCGGAAGGAATGTGCAACAGTGACAGGCCGAAGATCCAGATCCTTCGGAAAGTGAGAGAATGCCGCTGCTGCAAAGCGGATCCGAAGAGCACCACTCGAGGTCCCGCAATGCAGCGTCCAAGATCGGGCCGATTTCGCTGGTACGTCCCTTTCGTGACAATCCACCCAGTGTTCCATCGGAGTCCGGTGCGGATGTGTATAGAAGAAATCCGCACATCCCACCCGGCCCTGGCGAGACGTACAACCTCTCTCTGATGGATGCAGTCGAGTAACCGCTGTCGAGTGACAGGCGCTCAGACAGCGCATGTGCTGTTGTGTGTATCAGGAGGAACCTCGCCGAAATCGTCATAGGGAAGGGACGATCGCTGCCGTTATGGTCTTGCCACGCACGCTCCGCAGCCTGATGCGCTTTTGTAGCTCTGTCGACTACATCGGGGTCGTTCTCCCATGACAATACAGCACTCTCGTCGAAATTGATGAATATGCCTTCCCCCCTGACTTCAATTGCCGGAAGCCAGTTCAACTTCGTCTCGGACAGCGGCGCCACGAAGGCGCTGTTGTCAGCGGCCTCCACCGGGCTGAGACGGGTGAATGCCTTGAGAGCTCGGACTTCGCGCAACCTCTCGACCGAGACCACACGGTCCAGAATGCTCTTCAGATCGCTCGGGAGCGCCTGAGGCGAAATCTGGAACTCCGGGAACTCTTCTCCGTCCGGGCCGCCCGAGCAAAGCATCAGGTGCTCGTTGGGACGCAGGTCACCGGTCTTGTTGTCGAGCATTGTCAGCAGGGTCAGGATTCGTGCAGTCAGATCTTCCGGCTTCGTGTCAGGCTCAGGCCACAAGGGAAGGATTCGTTTCCGTACGAAGTCGGGAAGCTGCGCCCTGTCGTCCAGCGCAATGATGTCCGGCCAGAAATCCTCCAGCATGTCCCGGAAGGAACCACCGAATGGCGGCACGTCAAGCGCGGACTCAATTACGGGGAAATATGCGTTCGATGCACCACGCTGAATGGCAACTGGCTGATGGTCGCAGGGTTCTGGCTGCTTCCTGAGCCACGGTGACCTGCCGTCGCATGATATCTTGCCCATCGCGCCAGGGGACAAAGCACCATCTAGGTCGCGTTCGGACTTGCATTCGGTGCAATGCACCTTGAGCCCCTTCAACCCGGCGCCTTCCCCTACGAGCTTGAGAGGCTTCTTCCGGGAGCAGGATTCAGCATGCTTCGGCCATGACATCCAGGGAAAGTCCTGAAGATGGCCAGCCGGGCACGTCACGATGAAGCGGACAGGTACTGCATATACCTTCTTGATGCGCTTGCCTCGCCCGGAACTGCAGGAAGTGCACCACAGCTCGGGTTTCCCGATCTCGGAACTCCAGAAGCGGCTACGCTGCAGGAGATTGCATTTCGGACAGACATGCCAATCCGGGAACCTGTAGGCGGGCAAGAGGCGTGGTCGCTTTTCCCTTCCGACTTTTTCATCTCCGACAGGAGGTAACCGGAACCCGTTCACCTGGAGCCTTGCCTGGAGTGGCTCATGATGAATTTTCTGATCGTTCAGAAGTCCCTTCTTGATTGCCAGTTGATCCCAGGCCTCAAGACCAGCCGACACCACGGAGACAGGCGCGCCGTTCTCGCCCCTGAAGTCGATGATCGCGCCGGGGCCATTGCCTGTCAGAACCTGACTCCTGCGAATTTTGCCGATCGATTTCATTGTGCTGCTCCCCTGTCCGATCCACCTTCCAAAAGAACATACGATGCCGAAGCCTCAACGGAACGCAGCGAGTTCGGAGTAGGCTTCTGCCCAGCAAAACGTGCCTTGTTTCCACGCTCCGCTGCTGCTTCTGCCGAAGTAAGAAGAGCTTCTCCGTAGTCTTGCCAATAGTCCTTCAGGCCCTGTCGGTCGAACCAGTCGTCAAGGAACGAGTTGAGTTGCGCACGCGCAGCATCTGCCTCCACCGGATCAATCCGCTCGATGCGGGCGATTACGGTTTCCAGAAGTGCTTCTGCTTCTCTTTGATGGTGTTCGATCGCACCCGGGTTCTCCATTCCGTCAACCAGATGGCGCACCATTGCGACATATGGAGCATGTAGTGCTCGGTCGCGCGCTCGCGGGGCGAAGGGCGTTACACTCGTAGCTTCTACATCACGGTAGAGACTGCGATGCCAACTGGCAAAGGTCTCGTATCGGCTGCGATCGCGGGACTTGGCAGCATTGAACAAGGTGATCACAAGTCCGGGCGCCTGCTGGCTCCTGCCAACCCGGCTAGTGGCCTGAATGTACTCGGCAATCGTTTTTGGCTGACCATTTACTACCATCAGGCCCAGACGAGAAATATCCATCCCCACCGAGATCATGTTGCTCGCCAGAACGATATCGACGTGGTCGGGATCGCTCCAGTCACGCTCCAGATCCTTGAGGTATTTCGGAATGTCGCTGGAACGGACGCGGCTGGTGAGTTCGATCTGCATCCCCGCGTCGCGTTCGACTTCAGCCGGTCTGCGTGCGGCGTAATCCCGGATACTGCGCGCAACGTCGTCACGCATTAGAACGAGAGCGCCGCCCAGCTCCCTTAGCGAATTAAAGTAATTGACGAGGGTCCAGTATCCGTCGCGTCTGTCTTCCGGTAACGTCGCGTCGGTAGCCGCCTGAAGCAAAGATGCCGCGACAGCCTGTTGAGTGAATTTGGCCGAGCGACCGACTGTCGAGATGCCAACATAGCGACGGCCCGGCACGTCACGATTTTCGATCGCAAAACCAGAATTGGTGTGATCGAGCCCAGGCGGGGGAAACTGAAAGGATCTGCGGTCAAACAGGGCCTTTATCTGGTCTTCTGCCCTGCGGATTGTTGCCGTTGACCCGATGATCTTTGCCCTTATGCCCCCTCCTGAGCGACACAATTCATCGATCGCGGTCTCATATAGCCCCGCCAAACTGCCCAAAGGGCCAGATATCAGGTGTAGTTCGTCTTGGATTACCAACTCCGGGGAATCCGCCGCCGTTCCGATGCCGAAAAGGCAACCAGTTTTCTGATTTCTCGTGATCTGCGCGTACTTGTCGACTGTGGCGATCAACAATGTTGGCCGCTCTCGATAGACATCCTCGTCAACGGTCCAGATCGGGAGCAATGCCAGTTCCTGCCCCACATCACATGACTTCGTCAGGCAGCGTACCTCAACACGGCTCTTGTCTGACGAGATCTTCCAGTCGAGGTTTTCACGACAGCATGGGCAACTGCTCAACTGAGCCGGCGAGCTTTCCGCCTCTGTATCGAGCACCTGCTCCGCCTGCAAAACTGTGTTCGGTGTGGCACCTTCTCCGACCCAAAGTCCGAGGGAAATTGGCGTATCCGTAGCGAAGTGTGCAGGCAGGTTGACATTTCGCAGTTTGACCTTGCCGCGCCTGACCATCTCGCAGGCACAGATCAAAGCAGCTGCGCGCTCGAACTGCTGGATGGTCAGAAGTCTGAGGGTGTAACGCATGAACGTTGTCACGCCCGCGCCGCTCGGGTTCCCCGCTGCGCGGAGACGACGCAGGAAGATCGTGAAAGCTGTCAGTAGAAGGTAGGCCTCGGTCTTCCCACCACCGGTTGGAAACCAAAGTAGATCCATCCTCTCGCGATAGCGGGAGTCCGGGTTCGCAATCGACTCCAGACACAAGAGTGCGAAACCGAGCTGAAACGGGCGCCAGATCAGTTCGGGAGGTTGTGGATTGACGCGCCATGAGTACTGAAGCGAAAGAGCGGTGTTCGCGAGCCTGAACGCGGTCAGCACCTCGGGCGATGACTCTAGGAGCGCAATACCAGATCGCATCCTTTGTTCAGCGGTTCGGCAGCGCTGCATATGCACTTGTGCCTGCTTGACGTGCTCCTGCGGCATGTCGAGCGCTGCACCTTCCATCCTCGCAACCCATTTTGTGTAGGCGGCAACGAAAGATTTCAGCCCTGCGACGAGACTAGGGGCGTCTTCGGATGCAAGCCATGACGCCGCAAGCGGCAATCGAGCGTCGTCCTGCCGAAACTCGATATCGCCTTCTGCGCTCACGACGTGGACGGTGGCTTCCGGAAACCAGCTGGTCCTCACCTGACCTACCGTCCCATCAACGGGCTCGTCCCACATCGCGGAACAGGTGTGGCCCACTGCGAATTGCTGGACGTCCCGATACAGCAAGGCGGACGCTAGGGCATCGTCTTCGTCGCTCGCCAGTCCGGCCCTGTCCGGCTTTGGAACGAACTTGCAGTCAGCTTCGCATTCTACACTCAGCGAAAACTGAAAAAGCGCTGCTTCCTCGTTGGCTGCGCGACTTCTTGCTTCGGTTGGCCTCGCGTCGTTTGTCACCGCAAGCGTCACGAGCATAATGTCACCCCAAGGGGCGATGCGGCAGTGCAAGGACGTTCCGGCAAGCCCACTGCCCTCAAGGCTGATGACGGGGGCCGCTTGCTCGCTCAGCTCCGCGAGTTCAAGTGAAACCTCGGCGAATTGAGGATCTCGCCGCCAGCTCTGCACCCGCTTCCTAGATGAACCGGCGCTATCATCGGCCGCGCTTTCGGGCCTGTAACGAGCCCCATCCACCCGAACCCGCAATCTGGGCGCCGAACCGCTCGGTCGGATGGCAAAGGAAAGACCAGCCGAACTTGGTCGGAATGCTGAAGCTGCCTTGACCCCATCCAGCGCGGTCCCCACCGCATCCGCATCGTCAGCATCGTTCGCTTCGTCGTCATCTTCCGGCGAAATCGTCGTGCGAGGCGGAAACAGGATTCCGGTCAGGTATCGATCAGTCGGCCGATCTGAGATCAGTTCATTCGGCTCCTCAGGGCCGATGAGATCAACTTTCAGTCGCTCCAAGAGTGTGTCGCGCGCATCAACCATTTAAGTTCTCCAAAAAATCAAAATTATTGCTTAGCGAGGAATGCTGCCAAAGCCGCCAAGTAGTGGCATGAGAGCTAGGCGCGGGGCCTCTCCGGACCGCCCGGGCACAACAACCGTAGTCGCTCCAACGACGGAAATTCCTGCGACGACTTCTGGAAGAGCGGAATCTGGCTCGATCTTTCTTAGCGTTTGGATCAATTCGATTAAGCCATGCGAAATGCATCCGATCGCGGTTCCGTTGTGATCTCCTATCCTGAGAACCAGACGTGCGTCTGCATCAGGATAGGCCGCCACTCTCGGTTCCTCATTAGACGCACGCCAAATGCTCGAGATCGCTTCCGCCTCATTTACGACGTGGCCCGAACGCGTGAACTCCGCCCAGTCGACGAGATCTCCCTCGAGTCCGATCTCGATCAAACGATGATCGGGATGCGCGGTCCAGTAGCGTCCCGGGTCCCCGATCTTGTAAAATTTTCTCGGGCGGATCCACCCTGTCCGCAGTTCCGTGCTTGCGCGGGTCGCACCGACGTACAAGGTGCGGGCCTCCTCCGCCCAGTCAACACGGTCGCCGTACGGTGCCCGCGTGAGCAGCAGCATGACCCTTTCGGCTTCTCTCCCCTTGATCGCATGGATCGTCGAGAGCAAGGGTCCCGAGCTCCCCTCATGGTCGCTGAGGAGCTCAAGGGGGGGATCCTCAAGACCTTCGGCAATGTTGCCAACAGAGATCATATCTCGACCCGAAGCATCTAGGTCGAGCAGGATCTCCCAGCACTCCTCAACGCTCCGCCATGGCGCCGGGCTCAGTGCCTCATGGAGGGAACGAAAGTCACTCTGCGACATACGGGTCGAGGCCGGAAGCCCCCCGAGAAGCGCGCCGATCCATGCCTCAATCCTGGGTGGGCGGTCGGGCAGGCGGAGCCGGAAGCTTCTGCCGGCAGTGCGCATGTGTTCGGCAGCAGTGAACAGGCCCCGACGGCTTCGTGTCAGGATCAGGCCGCCTGTTGTAGACGGATGAAAAGCAAATCCCGTGATGTCATTCTCAACCGCAGCCCTCCTGATCTGCTCTCGAACATGAAAGTAGCCCTCCCGTGAACCCACCGGATCGCCTCTCAATGTCTCGCGAACTGTGGAGAACATTTCCTTCAAGGCTTTCGTTCGGGTGCGGTGGTCGCGCACAAGCTGATCGCAAGAGAAATCTGCACGCGTCGCGACTTCTGCGAGCAATGTGGAACCGGAAGAGCCCCTGCGCTGGTAGCCGTAGATCGATTGTGCAAAATCCCCGAAGACGGTTACGCCGCATGCGGGGTCGAGCAACGCAAGAAGCGCCTCGCACATCTCCTTGCGGTCGCCGACGAGATCCTGCGCTTCATCGATGATCACGTGTTCAAGCTGACCAAGTGCATTTGCAACGAGTGGGTTGTCCGATCGCATCAGTCTTGTCGCAGCCCGAATGCAGGCGTCATGGCCGCCTGAAGAACTCAAACCAGCATTTGCAAGGAGGCGCGCCGCAAAAGAGTCGAACGTCCTGACTTGCAGCGCAGAGGCGTTCGGTAATTCACCCAGGCGGCGACCGATCCGGTCTCGAAGCTCTGCAACCGCAATGCGCGTGAAACTGAGTAGCAGTATACGCGAAGGGGCGAGACCCTCTGCCTCCAATAGGGAGATGACCCGTTCACGGGCCACATGAGTCTTGCCACGCCCCGGGCCAGCCTCGACGACCATTCTCAGTCCCGCAGGAGCCTTCGCCACGCGAAGCTGGCTCTCTTCGGGCACAGCGTCCAGATCCGAAGAGGCGAGGGGTGCGAGGCCGAACCATTCATTCAGGAAGGAGGCGTTCTCTTCACTTATCGACCATTTCTGCTCGACTGGATCGAAGGCTCCGCTGAGCGCAATTGCCTTGCGCAGTGCAGAAGGCATCTTGCCGTCTCCAGTCCAGTGCCCGATGGGCTCAATGGCCTGGTGGCCCATCAGGGATACTGGCTTATCAAATGACGCAAGAACCTCGACAAGGCTCTCGGTCGCGCTTCCAGTGACTTCTGGAAACAATTTTTCGGAACCTGTTCCAACGGAGATGCCATGATCGCCGAGAGCCACGATCGTGCCGTCCGGAAGTTCGACCCGACGCTCCGGCAGGCTGACGAGAACTTGCTCGTCGCGCATCGTGCCGTAACCAATATCTTGCAATTCGCACAGCACATCGATCACTCCGGCGACTCTGGCTGTAGTGTCAACTCGGTCAATGTTATCGAGGAACTGCAAAACCCAATTCACAACTTCGGCGCGGCTTAGCCCTCGACGTGCATGAACGATGCGCCGGACGAGATCCGCAACGGCTCTTGTGCTGCCGTCGATTGGAACGTCCGGCACGTACAAGCCGGGCGCAAGCACAGTTTCAGAAGTCACACGGCACCTTTCTTCACACGTCCTGAATATGATTGACGTTCAGATAGTTAGTAGTCAACCTCAAGGTGATTGCCTCGGACTGTCTCTGCGGTGATCGTGCTCCACGACGTTGTACGAACTCGGATGGAAAGATGCATAATGCGAATATGTTGACCGACCAACATGAGGCACTTGCCGAGCGCTTGTTCGGCCTTGCTGAGACTCGAGGTCAACTGCCAGTATTTGCTATCGAGCACGGGCTTGACGAGCCATCGCTAGAAGAGCTGAGAAAGACGGTCTCGCTGCAGATTGAGGAGGATCCACAACTCGCGGGAGCAGTGTGGTCGTGGAACTATCTTCCGTTGCTGGTGATAGCAACGGAGGTCGGGTACCGATACCGGGGCACAGGAACCGATTTTTGGCCGGTGCTATCTCAAGAACTCGGGGTGGAAGCGGGGCCCGCGTTTCGATCAGGTTTGTCTCGGCTGTTCGAACTCGGACACAATAGACTTCGTCTTGCGCAACCCGGCGATAGCCCTTGGGAACGCCATTTCCCACATATCTCATGGCCCATCGGGAACTCCGTGGTGCCTCTTGAAATTCAACCCCAGCTTACAGGCGCCTTAAGACGTGCCGTCAGGGCAGGAGTCTCAGCCGATGATACGGACGGGCTGCTAGACTACCTGAGAACGCTTGCGTCTGGGCATGTAAGTCGTCGTTTCGAAAACTGGCTCCTACAGAGGGACGTCGCCCTAGAGGTTATGCGCAGGCTACTTGCGCCCGAGTCGGAAGGCTGGCTGTCTCGGAGCCTTCTCGAGAGAGTCGACGGAGATATCCGAAAAGATTGGAGCGCACTTCGAGCTATCACTGAGGCGAGGAAAACGGTCACAAAAAGAACGGAACGCCTCACTAAGCTCGCACCATCCCGCTATGTCCTTGCACTGAGTCATGATGTGCCAAGACAGCTGATCATTCGTGGGCCAACGCTACCGGCCCAAGTGCGCGATGAAGTGATCGCCGCTTTGCGTATACATGGCGACCGCATTCGGGCCGCTGACGGGCTTCATATGATCTCGCTTCGCTCATTCCTCGCTGGTGGCGAAATCGTTCTAAGGAATCTTTATCCTTTTCCTTTGTCCCCGTTGCGACGGGACGATGCACTCGACCTCGATGAGGGATCTTCAAAGTTCACTCTAGACCGTTTGCAGCCACTCGAACCGGAGTTTTTCGCTGTCGAGTCCAGTGGCTCTGTAGCCCACGCGGTTTTTCCGGGCGAAATGCTTCAGCCCGGATCGAGGATTTTGCAATTCATTCGCGCGGGTGAGAACGACAACGTCGAAATGCGGACTCTGGAAACATCTGTCCCCTCGGATATTGAGTTCTTGCGTCGCCGCGGGTTTGGGATAGCAGACCGTGCCCCAACTCTGCAGATCGCGGGATTACCTGCGCCTGGCGTTTCAAACAAGTTCATCGATGACTTTCCGGTTCTCGTGTCTCAGCGCGGAGTGAAGGATGCTGAGTTCCTTCTCGATGGCGCAGTTGCCGCAGGGGGCCTTCTGAGTATCGGCGGGACCGATTGGAAGGCATTCAGACCGGACGTTGGTCGTCATTTGATCGAGCCGACCGAAGGTCGAGAACTCGACAGGCTGGAGTTCGAAGTCGTAGAGCCGCCGGATATTGAACCTGCAATGGTAAAATTGTTTCCAGCCAACGCAAATGTCTCCGATCTCGAGACAGGCCGACTTGAGATCAGAGTAACGGCTCCCCTTGCGCTTGAGGCTGTTCCGATCCGCATTCGAGTAGTTTCCCCGAACGAGCCGGCGCTTATGGTTCAAGGTGTGGTAGAACGCCTTCCGGCGAGGATAACGGGTCGTTCTCCGGTTCTGCATGAAATCCAGGGAAAGTTGGCTGGGCTGCGAGCAAACGAAAGCGGCTTGCGATTGCATGTCGAAGCCGAGGGTATTCTGGAGAAGGTATTTTCGCTTCCACCGGTTCGCCGCGAGATAAATTATGATGGGGAAACGGGTGAGTGGACGAGGAGTGGCGAAGATACAGGAGCAATTCCTTCGCTCATCGCGACGGTCGTTGCGCCTCTTCTCGGGGCAGCAGGGGGGCGCCGCCTAGGAGGAACCCGGCTGGTACTGCCGGACGCGGCCGACCACGAGGCGTTGACGGCGGGCCTGATCCTTTCAGAATCGCGGTCCACTCGACTTGGCTTGGGAGATCGCAGGAGAGTGTCACTTCCCGCATTACTTCGGGAACCGAAGTCGAGCGATAATAGCGTTGGAATCATCGAATTGGCCCGTGCGAATGTTGCGTGGCAACTTGCAGAAGCGAATGACCTTCTCGGAAACTGGCGACGATGGTCGGTCGTCGAGGAGCTTGAAGCTGCGTTGATCGAGCAGCTTTGCGGCGCGAGATGGCGCAGGTTGGAAGCGGGTATCAACCTCTCGATTCTGTCCCCGCATGGCGCGCTACTTCGATCTGCCGAGGCCCTTGGCTTGGTCTCCGGCGAGGACTTGCCGAATATTGAGGCGGCTCACGATCAAGAGTTTCTGCGTGAGCGATTGGTCGTGCGCCTTCGAGAGGTTGTACCGGACATCTCAGAAGCGCTTTTGCAGTGGACTGAAGATCTGGCGGGAGAACTCGATCTCGCCGTGATCGATGCATACGAAGACTTGCGACAGAAATTGGAAACGAACGGTATTGAAGCCTTCGACGAGGTGGACATGGCCCGTCCTGCGGCCTCATGGCACGATGCGCTGGAACGCTCGCGCGAGATTCCGCTGCTTCCGATGTTCCGCCCGTTCATTCTGCCTGAGGCGAGGTGGTTGGCACTTATCAAGCCCTTTTACAGCGAGCTTACGGAAGACGACTTGGTCGATCTTCTTGACTCTACCCATGTTGACGCCTCCAGGCGACCCGGTCTGCGTTGGCTCGGACGTTCCGAAATCCGAACCATGTTGCAGCTATGGCTTTCACCGAAGGCAATGGTGGAAACAGAAGGTTGGCGAGAGTCCGTGGCAAAGGGACTTTCGGACGTCCGAACCAGTAGAGCCGTTCGTTACGTTGCGCTTCGGCGCAAGCTCGCACTTGGAGACCTGCCGAACGGGAGTACCATCTGATGGACCACTACCTTAGATTCGTGAATTGCGTACAGGCGTTGCGGCGAAGGGTTTCAGCTCTCGATATCGGTCTGGGTGGCGCCCTCGGAGTCGCCGCTGATCCTTTGCCCCACCAGATAGCAACTGTGCGACGGGTCCTTGGAGACTCCCACATTCGTCATTTAATTTCGGATGAGGTGGGACTCGGCAAGACCGTGCAGGCGTTGATGATCGTGAATGCCCTCCGCTGGCAACATTCCGCACACCGAACACTCGTGATTGCGCCAGACAATCTGTTAGCGCAATGGCAGGAGGAGTGCTGGATCCGAGGCCATGTGATGCCTGCTATCGCCGGTTCGATCGGAGATGGTATTCAAAACGAACTGTCGCCGGTCACGCTGGCGCGTCCACGCGATCTGATGACACGTCCTGGACAGGGGGCGCGAACAATAAGCGCGGATCCTGCTGTGTTTGATCTTTTGATTGTTGACGAACCCCAAACGATGCCGCGAGACGCGATCCAAGCCATTTCACAAGCAGCGGACGAGTTCCGGCAAGTTCTTGTTCTATCGGCCACTCCGAGACTCGGCGATCCTGTCTGGCGCGAACCGATCTTGCGAATGATCGAGCCGGAGGCTGCCTCGCTTGCGCGGATGGAGAGTCGCAGCGTAGCTGACGTTCTTCAAGACCGCGAGGAAGCGACAATTGCGGCTCTTGCCGGGTCGGATAGCCCTGAAGACTGGACCCAAGGCTTCCTGCAATCGGGAGCAGCACGGCGCATCATAAGGAACGGTCGCGCCGAATGGGGCGAATATCTGCCCCAGAGACGTAATCATGAGGTTCGGCTCCAACCACTTACTTTCGAGCGAATGCGGCATGAGATCGCTGCCTTGGTGCTTGCGGACGCAGATCCAGGCGAAGGCATACAGGGACCTGCCTGGACATCTGCACGTGCCCTGCAGCGCAGCGCTAGAGCGGCGCGGACGGTTCTGACGGAACTTGCGACGCGGGGAGGGAGCCTCGCTCAGCTGGCAGAAGCCGCACGCATCAAGTCATTAGAGGATCCCGGTGATAGTCGCCTAGAAGCCTTGCTCGACATTCTGTCGGAGCAATGGTTCCATGATGAAGATCGCGCATTCATCATCGTCTGTGGAGACAATCCAACCATCGACATGTTGCGCACAGCGCTTCCAAGGTATTTCCCCTTCCTCTCAGATGGCATCTCAGTGCTGCGGCGCCCTGCAGCGTCGGATGTCGAAGGGGTAACGAATGTTCGCGAAATCCAGGAAACGCTTGCTCCTTTGCTTTCCGGGGAGAGCCGCATTTTGCTCGTCGGCGACTGGGTGCAAGCAGGGCTCAACCTTCATCACGTGGCCCAAGGGATAATCTTTTTCTCTTTGCCTTGGGAAATCGACGCTATCGACCAGCTGATCGGCCGTGTAGACCGTCTTGGCCCCACGGGCGATCGCAAAGGCTCGAAGCGTGTCATCGATATCTGGCGCATCCTGATCGAAGGATCTCAGGAAACCGCGATCGCCGATACTGTCGCGGCACTTGGCGTGTTCGACGCTCCGCTGCCACCTCTTTCACCCTCAGAACTAGCTGGGCTTCAGACAGTTCTGGGAAGCGCCGCCATCGGTCGCAAGGCAGCCCTTTCGCTTGCTCGACTTACGGGAAATGGCACCGGACTGCCCTCTCGTTTCAACGAAGCAGATCCGTTCACACATCAACAGACAGCTGATCAATTTGCTCAGTGGTATCAGAAGCCTTGTCCGGCGCCTGCGATGCTTTCTGAACTCGCGCGCCCAAAAGATACACCAATACGGCGGGAAGAACGAGCAATCGGTGCATGGCTGAAGTCAATAACTGCGTCCCGCGATTTCGACGTCGGTTATCGACGTGACAAGGTCGACGACTACGGGTTCCAGACGATCTGGTATCATGGCGTTGGCGAGAGAGGGCGCGCGGGCGACAGTCCTTTCGCTTTGCTCAGTGCGTCCCGGGAGAACTGGATGTCGGGACATATCCCATTCATCTATCGTCGAGCGGACCTCTCTGCACCGCCTCGGAAAATCGTCTTCACGGACGATGGGGAGCGTTCAGTAGAGGGGGAAAGATCCGGACGCCCGCTACGCTTTTTCGACCACGGCGGAGAGCTACACGATGGTCTGGTCGCCGGTTACACAGCTGCATGCGTCAATGGCTTCGGAATGGCAAAGCCGGTTGCGCAGACGAGCGTCAGGCTGCCAGAAGGTCACCCGGCAAGAGGGTTTGGACCACTGGTGCTAATTTCGGTGGCGCAGATCGATTCGTTTCCCGATGGACTCCTTCCGCCAATTTGGACACCCAAAGCAAAGAAAATACTCGCCGACGCGCCGACAGATGCACAAAGGCGAGCACTCAGCGCCGATCGCGATGCGCTTCAAGCTCTATTTCACGCTCTTCAACGCAAAATCAGGATTGCGGCGCCAGCAAGGTTTGCTCGCGTTGGGTCTTGGAAGGCGCGAGATGGCTGGCAGAATTTGACGGATGACGAAGTGGACCTTTGTCTCACGCCGATAACTACGACGACCAAGAATGCGTTGGCCAAGGGTAGAACCCCACTAGTGCCTCTCGAGAAGCATGAGGTTTTGAACGCGATCCGATCTAGACAGTTGGCAGCGCTCAAGTCACAGGTTGAGCAACATAAGGCGTCGGTCCTGAATGGTATCCGCCGAGAACTTGCAGACTTCGCCTTGCAAGTAAGTGCCCATTTCAAGGCGGAGATCAGAAACATAGAACTGGCCTTGGAGCGCCGTCGACGATCACCACCCGAAGCCGGTCCAGTCGAACTTTGGCAGGGTCAGGTGGCCGCTTTGGAAAGATCGCTCGCGATGGCCCGTCTTAACCGTTCGGAAGCTACACAGTTCATCCGTGGCATTGCTGATGGAAGCGTTCTATTCGGCGAAATTCAGCCCTGCTCGATTTTCTTGGCTCTCGTCGCCGACGAGTGACTGCAAAGCGAAATCGAAACTCTCATGCTGTTGGAATCCGCTGGTTTCCTAACGTCATCATGCGCGCAGACCTAGCCGAGGTGACCGTCAACTGGATCTTCATCCAAACGCGACCAAGCTCGGTTGGTGTTGTGACCTGCCATGGTCCCTCCCTCCAGCATCAGACGGCGCCAACGATACAGCAGGTTTGGCGCCACGCCATTGCGGCGTGCACGACCGAGATGCTGGCGTTCTCTTCCAGCGTTTCCTCGACGATCCGAAGCACCTCAGACGAAGTCCAGCGGCGCTGACGACATGCGCGACCGTTTGCGGGTCCCAACCTCAACATTTTACAACATCAAGCCACGCGCCAGCGCCGTCTTGACGCCTCCCGGATGCTCTCAATCCTGTGTCATGCGTGCTGCCCGGTCTCTGACCGAGTGGAGCGCGGCGGGCCTTTTGATCAACTAAGACACGAAGGACGGGTGGCAAGGAATCCAGCATGGCCAATCCATCTTGAACTGCGCGCTGGACATGTCGCTTCCTCGCGCCGGGTCTATGCGATCAAGGGCGCGCCGGGCAACCGCCAGTTGATCCGCGCCAGCGACACGCGCGGCAGCCGCCTGTTCATTGTCGAGGTAGACACCGGCCGTGGACGCTGCAGTTAGCCTTGCTCTTTTTCGGTTCCGAAGCAGTCAGACGAACAAGTGTGTTTGCACGCGCGTACTGGTCGCGCAAGATGATCGAGACTTCTTACTTCTGTCCTTTGTCGCTTTGGGATTTAGCAATCTCCTCAATTGCGTCTGCGATGCGCTTACGTCCTTTAGCCTTCCCGTTAGCCAGCTTGGCGATGAGCCAAATGGGTAACACGACCACAAGAGCAATCATAGCTAGGCCAAGGAACCCGATATTGTTAAGCATACACTTGTCCCCTTCAGACTTTCCAAACGAACCTTGGGTAACATGAGGCCCGACCCGCACGGAATATGCTGAATTGATCGGTAGCCTGCTCAGGGACCAAAATCACCTGCGAACTCTCTTGTGGCGCAAATCTGCGCCACAAATATAACCTTAGTCCTTCCCCCTTTTTTCCTCATCCTTCCCGCGCGGCGCGATCTCGGAAATTCGCTCGACATTCGCCGCAGCGGCCATACCGGGGCGCAGGCGCTCAAGCCGGTATTGCTGGCGATGCGAGCCGGGGCGGTATTTGGTCGCGACCCCCAATAGCCCCGCATTCTCCAACATCCGACGCGCTGCCCGAAACCCACGCACCGACAGATCGGTCAGCCCCGCCGCCTTCATCGCGCCGTGATCGAGCGCGAAGCGTTTGCCGGGGTCATGCCCATGCAGATCGACCAGCAAGACATACAGCGCGATTGCATCGCTCCCACCCGGTTTTCCGCGCAGGGCGTCATGTGCCAGCCTATGGACCGGAAAGGCGCTGTCCCGCCCTTGATATAGTTCCCCCCTGAGCAAGTGTTGCCAGGTCCAATCGGCAATTCCGCGCAGCTCAGCATCGGGCATACTCGAAGGGGCTTCACACCGCTCATCGCGCATCACGAAAAGGCGCGCAGCCAGCTCACCGGGGCCGCTGACGGTTTCGACCATCGCAATCGCCTCGCTGACCAAGCTTTGATGACGCTCGCCCTGTCGGATCGGCACTGACGCACCCGTCGCCGTTTTTGCGCCGTAGATTACGGGCAGACCATCCACCCCCAGCACCCCCTTTACAGGAACGTAGCGCTCGCCATCGGGCCGCTGAGAGAGCGGGCCGACCACATAGGACCGCCCGCCCGATTTCAGATCGACCGGAAGCCCTTCGGCACGCAGGTTCGGTATTGCACCGCCCGCGCGATAGTAGAGGTGCCGCCCCCTTGGCGTAAGGACATGCACCGGGCTAGAGCCAAACCGGGATTCCATTTCAGCGACAAGGGCAAGGTCGTCGTTGTCGCAGTCGATTACGGCCAGCCCGTCCAACCTCACGCCATAGACGCCCACCCCATGGCGATGGAGCGGGGCCAGCACTTGGCCCAGCTTGACCTTTGGCGCGGTCCAATTGTTGATGCCGGGTGTTTTCCCGTCATCGCCGCGCCCAAGCGGCAAGAGGTGAAAGCCCGCCAGATTGAGCCGGACAATTTCTTGCCGGATTTCCTCGGCCAGCAGGGAAGCGCGCTGGGCCGTCAATGCCACCACCCCCCATAGACCAATATAGCGAGGTTGCGGACTTGGGCCTCGCTAAGTCCCCGGCGCATCAATCGGCGGATCTGGGCGCGCCTCATCGCGCACCGCTTTGGCGGGGCCGTGCGACCGTCGAGCGCAGAACGTAGCGCGCATGTGTGCCGGGGGAGGCTCCTTCGTGGCGCTCGTGGGCCGTCTCGATCCGCCGGCCATGTTCCTTGAGCTTGTGGACATAGGCTGACCAGCGCGGGCCGGGATGGTCAATCGGGGTGCATCCCCGCTCCCCTGCGCGGATCAGGTTGTCGAGCGCCCAGCGCAGCCGCCCGTAGAGGTGGATTTCAACCTGTCTGCCATTGCTTTCGGCAATAAGGTATCGGGCATGGTCAAAGCCATGTTTCGCCATTCCTTCGGCTCCTAATTCAGTTGTGGGATTAGGGGGCGCTGGGCTAGGGTCGCGAAGTATCACCACACACGAAACTAGAACCGCCGCCCCCGATTGTGGGGCGCGGTTTTAGCGCTGCGCAGCTTCCCAGCGTTCAAGCTCTGCGAGGTTCCAGCGGGTGCATCCCGGCGAAAGCGTCACCGGCTTGGGAAAGTGCGGATCAGTCTTGGCCCAGCGCCAAGGCGTCGAGCGGTGGACGCCATAGCGGGCGGCAAGTTGAAGGTCCGAGAGGTAGGTCTGTGCCATGCTGCGTGCTCCAATCATTTGCGATTGGATGCACATTGCGCGAGGCAAATTGCGTTGAACAGACAAGCAAAAACAGCGAAAAACAGCATTAATTTTCGCTTCTTTTTCGCGCTATTTGCGCTCCGTTTTGCTTTTCAGTTTTGAGCCAAGCCACGCCTCAATGTATCTACACTCACCGAAATTCCGCCCGCCTTTCCAACGGAGTCGGCAACTTGCAGCCAGGTATGCCCTCGCACCTCATGCCCTTCCGGATAGAGTGAAGCGTATATACTTGCTGCGACTTCCTGTTTGCGCGGGCGCCCTTTGAGGGAAGGGGCCGTACGCTCTCCGGTCCAGTCATAAAGCCTGACCAAAATCGTTTCGAGTGTGTCGCAATCCTCGTGTTTGAAGCAGACTGACCAGCCGTCAAACTCTAGAGCTACGTCCAAAAAAAATCCTGCTTGCGCCGGGAGGTTCCTGCACTCTTCGACCTCCGGGATTCTAATGCAACAATTGTCGCGGTCCCAGAAATAGTATTCAAATCGTCCGTCAAGAGTTTCCCTAACGGCTCCGCTCTCCGCAATTGGCCGAAGCTCATCATCTAAGAGGGGCCATTGAAAATCATACCATGACAAATGGTCCTCGGCTTCGAAAAATTGGTTGCCCACCCGCATGATGTCCCCGCCAGGGCTTGCGGGATATACCGCAACCGGCTGGTAATACAGACAAGTGTCTACCAACCACTCCAAGAATATCATCCGACCAGCGAAAGCTGTGCGAAATAATTTTTGAGCGTCGGCGTCATCGCTTTCATCCGCGAGCCGGGCAGCCCACGGCAGCGCGCACTCACGATAAAACTCGTCGGCTCTTTCTAATATCCATCGCTGTGCAACCGCAAAGGGTACAAATCCATCAGGAGCAAACATCACCCAATCCTCACCACATCAGCGCCAGCCCGCACGCGGCCCGCCAAGTAATCCGCCCAAGCGTCCATCATACCACGCCGCTTCTCGACCATGTCGCCGCGCCGATAGGCAGCTTCCACGGCGTTTCCCACTTTATGCGCCAGCGCCACCTCGGCCATGTCGCCCGGAAAATGCGTGCGCTCTGCCACCCAATCGCGGAAGGTCGAGCGCAGCCCGTGCGGCACTGCAGGGCGCTTGCTCACGCGGTCCACATAGCCCACCCCATCCTCGGCCAGCTTGGCGGCGTGCAGGCGCTTCATCGCGGCGCTGAGAGCCATGTCGGACATTTCGCCCCCCTTTGGTGCCGGGAACACATGGATGCTTCCCTGAAAGCGCGGCAGGGCCTTCAACAGCGCCAGCGCATCGGTAGAGAGCGGCACGCGGTGTTCGCGGTCCATCTTCATCCGCGCCGCCGGGATTATCCACAAAGCCGCCTCTAGGTCGATTTCCTCCCAGCGCGCGCCGCGCACCTCTTGCGAGCGCGAAGCGGTCAGCGCGGCAAATTCGAGTGCGCGATTGCTCATTCCCTCACGCTCGCGCAGTTCGGTCAGCCATTGCGGTGCATCGTCGATTTGTAAGGCGGGGTAATTGGCCTTTCCCTTGACCTTTCCAGGCGCTGGCAACAGCTCCTTGAGGTTGCCGCTCCAGCGAGCCGGGTTGTCTCCTTGGCGATGGCCCGAGACTGTGGCCCAAGATAGAACCGCCTCGATCCGCCCGCGCAGGCGCGAGGCTGTTTCGGTCTTGCTTTGCCAGATCGGTTCCAAGACGCGCAGCACATCCTGCACCGCAATATCCTGCACCAACATCTTTCCCAGATTCGGCACGGCATAGGTTTCAAGGGTGCTGCGCCATTGCGCGCGGTGTTTGTCATTCGTGAAGGCGTCGAGCTTGGCCGACAGGTAGCTCTCCACCGCTTCGGAAAATGTCAGCCCCCGGCGCTGGGCCGCCACTAGGGCCGCACGGTTGGCCTTCCGCTGTTCGACGGGGTCAATACCCGCACGCACCTGCTCCTTGGCCTCTCTGGCCCGTTCACGCGCTTGGCTTAGGGTAACATCAGGGTATCCACCCAAACCGATTTCCCGGCGCTTCTCGCCAATAGTCGTGCGCAAGAGCCAAGAGTGCCCGCCCTTGGGCGTGAGTTGCAGGTAAAGCCCCGTGACTCCGCCCACCGGACGGATCACGTTTCGCCCCGTGCCGGGATGCGCGAGGTTCTTCACCTCTAGCGCGGAAAGCTCTTTTGCGATTTTCGGCATGGGAACCTAACGCATTCGCCCAACATCCTACCCACCATTGAGGATGCACACCTCTGCGATTGATTGCAATGGGCTGCGAAGGCGGCTTGAATAAATTATGTTATTATATTGGGTTAGCGCGACAGGTTGCGGCAGGCTAAGAAACCTCTTTGGCGGGCACCTCCTCCGCCATATGCTGCAAACCCGCAATCTGACCGGGCAGCGGGGCCGGTCCGGAGGGAGAGTGACTGCGATCTCCCGATCTGCGAGTGGCCCTTTCCGGCCTTGCCTGACGAAGATCAAGGCGGAAGTCGCAAAATCGTGTTTCTCTCCATCTGCGCAGTGGGAAGCGGTCACCTGTGATCGCGCTTTCGCATCAACCTGTCGCAAGCGCTGCTACAATCGCATCTATGTTACCCCTTGAAGAGGAACAGTTCGATGGAAGACGACAAGAAGTCCGACCGTACCGCCTGGGAAGAAATCGAGGTCGCGGGAAGCCAACTCGTCGATCGCGTCAAGGAATTGGCGAAAGAGGGGAGCGTGCGCCAGCTGCGTATCAGCTCCGCCGACGGGGATCCCTTCGTCGAGGCACCCCTCAATCTCAGCCTCGCCGTCAGCGGGGTCGTGGTGCTCGCCGCGCCTTGGCTGGCCGTCCTCGGCGTGATCGCGGGGCTCGTCACCCGGGTCAAGGTGGAGATCGAGCGGGTCAAGGAGGCCGACGAGGACGATCAGAAGAACGCGTAGGGGCCGGGCCGGACGGCCCGGCAGAGCATGAGGACGGGGGCAGACCGATGGGCTTTCGCCAGAAAAGACATGAGTTGGTCGGGCTCGTCGGCGCCATCGGCGTCGTGATCGCGCTGGCCGGCTTTGTCGGCGGTTACCTGAGCACCGGCGCCACCATCGTCTTGACCTTCGGAGTGTGGATCGTCGGCACGATGCTGGTGCGGGTGTTCACCGATCCCCCCGATCCCGGCAAGTGACGACCGATACCGGGTAATATCCGCACGGCCGAGTCCGACCCGGGTCTGCCGTTTCGACACTTTACGGCTCCGGGATCAGCACGATCTTCCCGGCGTGTCGCTTTTGCTGAAACACCTTCTGCGCCTCGGCGATCTGATCGAGCGGGTAGGTGGCCGCCAGCAAGGGGCGGATTTCGGCCTTCTCGACATAGGAGATCAGGTTGCCGAAGACTGGTTCGTCCCATGCGGTACAGCCGATCAGGGTGATGTCCTTGAGATACATGTCGCGCATGTCCAACTCCACGATTGGTCCGGCAATCGCGCCGGAGGAGGCATAGCGCCCGCCGCGCCGGAGCAGTTTCAGCATCGTCCCGAAACCCGGCCCGGCGACGTTGTCGATCACGACATCCACGCAGCTTTCGCCGATTGCCGCTACGGGATCGTCTTCGCGACAGAGCACCCGATCCGCGCCGATCTCCAGCACCATCTCGCGCTTGGTGGCGCTGGTGACAGCGATCACCTTCGCGCCGCACCGTTTGAGAAGCTGGATGAGCGCCGAGCCCACGCCGCCCGAGGCACCGGGCACCAGCACGCGCTCGCCCGCGGTGACGCCTGCGCGGTGGATCATGTTCTCGGCGGTGCCATATGCGCAGGGCAGGGTGGCGAGTTCGGCGTCGCTCCAGTCGCTGTCGATGGCGAAGACCTCGCCTGCGGGCACTTTCACATATTGCGCGAAGGCCCCGTCGAAATTGGAGCCGAGCCAGACGGTGTCCATCGAGGAGAAACCGTTTTGGCGCATGCAGGACCGCACCAGTACGCGAGTGCCGATCAGGGCTTCATCGCCACCCTCTCCCACCGCGATGACCCGCCCACAACAATCGGTGCCTTGGATGAGCGGGAAGGGCGTGGCCCCGCTCCAGCCGCCATCGGCATGCTCGGCGTCCTCGCGCGACTCCTGCGTGCCGGATTTGACCTCGGAAGAATACCAGCCCAGTCGGGTGTTGATGTCGGTGTTGTTGATGCCCGCCGCCAGCACCTGCAGCAGCACCTCGCCGGACCCCGGTTCGGGCATCGCAACCTCGCGGTATTCGAGCCGCTCGTAGCCACCCGTGCCGGTCGTGACCACGGCCATCATCGTGCCCTTCGGGATGTCGCTCATGCTGCTTTCCTCTCGAAACCGATCCGTCTGTGAAATGAGTTAGGGCGCGGTCGGGATAAACCGAGCCGCGCCCTTTGTTCGTTCGACCTTAGGCGTGCCGCCTCAGCGCGCCACGCAATCCGCGAAGTAATGCGTCTTGCCGTCCTCGCCGGTCTCCGTCACGAGGCCGTGGATGTCGGTCTCGAAGCCAGGGCATTCATGCGCGAATTCGCGATTGAAGCGCAGGTATTCGACGATCTTCGAATTGAATACCTCGCCTGGGATCAATAGCGGGATGCCCGGCGGGTAGGGGGTCACGAGGCTCGTCGTGATCCGGCCTTCCAGCTCGTCGATCGAGACACGTTCGGTCTTGCGCCGCGCGATATGCGAGAAGGCCTCCGACGGCGTCATCTCGGGGTGATGGTCGGTCAGGTAGATCTCGGTCGAGAGCCGCGCGACATCGTATTTCGCGTAAAGCGAATGGACGTGCTGGCTTAGATCTTTCAGCCCCATGCGCTCGTAGCGCGGGAATTTCGCGGAAAACTCCGGCATCACGCGCCACAGCGGCTGGTTCTTGTCGTAATCGTCCTTGAACTGCTGGAGAGCCGCCAGGAGCGTGTTCCAGCGGCCCTTGGTGATGCCGATCGTGAACAGGATGAAGAAGCTGTAAAGCCCGGTCTTCTCGACCACGACGCCATGCTCGGCGAGGTATTTCGACACGATCGAGGCCGGGATGCCGCTGTCGTCGAAATGCCCTTCGATGTCGAGGCCGGGGGTGATGATCGTGGCCTTGATCGGGTCGAGCATGTTGAAGCCCGGCGCCATGTCGCCAAAGCCGTGCCAGCTATCCGACCCGGTAGTCTCGACGCCCTCGGCATCGGTCTTCTTGAGAACCCAGTCGCGGGTCTCGGCCATCCCGTCGCCATCCGCGCGGAAATCGGTCGGGCCCCATACCTGAAACCACCAGTCCTCGGGGCCGTATTCCTCTTCGACCTTCACCATGGCGCGGCGGAAATCGAGCGCTTCGACGATGCTTTCCTCCACCAGCGCGGTGCCGCCCGGAGGCTCCATCATCGCCGCCGCCACGTCGCAGCTTGCGATGATCGAATATTGCGGGCTGGTCGAGGTGTGCATCAGGTAGCTCTCGTTGAAGAGGTGCCGGTCGAGTTTTTCCTCCTGACTGTCCTGCACCAGCACGTGGCTCGCCTGGGAAATCCCGGCGAGCAGCTTGTGCACCGATTGCGTCGCATAGGTGATCGACTTGGCCGTGCGCTCACGCTTGCGGCCCATCGCGTGATACTGGCCGTAGAACGGGTGGAAGGCGGCATGGGGGATCCACGCCTCGTCGAAATGCAGGTTGTCGACCCAGCCGTCGAGGAGCCCCTTGATCACCTCGGTGTTGTAAAGCACGCCGTCATAGGTTGACTGCGTCAGGGTCATAATCCGCGGCTGCACAGCGTCGATGTCGTAATCGGCCAGAAGCGGGTTCGCGCGCATCTTCGCCTTGATCGCCTCGGGCTCGAATTCCGAGCGCTGGATCGGGCCGATGATGCCCCAGTGGTTCCGCGTGGGTTTCAGGAAGACCGGGATCGCGCCGGTCATGATGATCGCATGCAGGATCGACTTGTGACAGTTGCGGTCGACCACGACCACGTCGCCCGGGGCCACCGTGTGGTGCCAGACCATCTTGTTCGAGGTCGAGGTGCCGTTGGTCACAAAGAAGCAGTGATCGGAGTTGAAAATCCGCGCGGCGTTGCGCTCGGACGCGCCGATCGCGCCGTTATGGTCCAGCAGCTGGCCCAGCTCCTCTACGGCGTTGCAGACATCGGCGCGCAGCATGTTCTCACCGTAGAACTGGTGATACATCTGCCCGATGGGCGATTTCAGGAAGGCCACGCCCCCCGAGTGCCCCGGGCAGTGCCACGAGTAGGAGCCGTCCTCGGCATAGTCGAGAAGCTGCTTGAAGAAAGGCGGCTGGATGCTTTCGAGATAGCTTTTCGCCTCACGGATGATGTGTTTGGCCACGAAATCCGGCGTGTCCTCGAACATGTGGATGAAGCCGTGCAGTTCGCGCAGGATGTCGTTGGGCAGATGGCGCGAGGTCTTCGTCTCGCCATGCAGGAAGATCGGCACATCGGCGTTTTTCCAGCGCACTTCCTCGATGAAGGCGCGCAGCTTCTCGACCGCCGGGTCGAGTTCGGGACCGGCGGAGAATTCCTCGTCGTCGATCGCCAGCACGAAGGCCGAGGCGCGGCTCTGCTGTTGGGCGAATTGCGACAGGTCGCCATAGCTGGTGACGCCCAGCACTTCGAAACCTTCGGCCTCGATGGCCTGTGCGAGTGCCCGGATGCCAAGGCCAGAGGTGTTTTCGGAGCGAAAATCCTCGTCGATGATGACAATCGGGAAGCGGAATTTCATCAGGTGGGTCCTCTCTCGGGCCAAGCTGGGGCAGGCGAATGGGCGGCATGCGCCGCGCCCCGTTCATTTCAGTCGAATATAGGCAAGGTCAAGCCCGCGCGGGAGACCCTCCCGCCGAGTCAGGGGCAGATCAGCTTTGGACGGGCGCGGAGGCTTTGACCGGAACTGATCGGGGCTGCGCTCCGGCCTTTCGACGTTGGGTCAACCGAGGATCTCGGTCAGAGCGTACGTCTTTACACGAAAACTTCGTCCACTTCCGGTTGACGGCAGGATTTAGCCGAGTAGAGAGGCCATCGCGATTTTGTGCTGGCATTTGCAGTGCGCGATCCGACACAACAAAGAAAAACAAGGCGGGTGCACCCTGCATCCCCACACCTGAGCAGAAGCGAGTTACCCTCGTGTCCGATTCCCTATCTCAGACCGGGCAGAAGCCTGCGCCGGTCTCGGTTCAGCCTTTTCAGTTCCGCGGTCTTTTCCTCACCGCTATCGCGCTTCGGCTCGAGACCGACGCGCCCGATGGTGCGTTCTACGCCGCGCTCGACGCACAGCTTGCGAAAACGCCGCATCTGTTGGCCGGTGCGCCGATGGTGCTCGATTTCGCGCAGGTGCCGGAGTTTTCGAAACCGGCCGACGTGCGCGACATGATCGACAACCTCTTCGCGCGCGATCTGCAGATCTTCGGGGCGCAAAACGCCACCGACGCGCAGCTAAGCGCCGTGAAAGGTTACGGAATTATCCCGATCAAAGTGGGCCGCGAGACCGCGATGCCCGAGCCGAAGCCGCAAAAGCCGCAGCCCGCGGCGAAGCGGACGGCGCCGCCGGTCGCGCGTAACAAGATCGTGCGCTCGCCGGTGCGGTCGGGCCAGATGATCGTGGCCGAACATGGCGATCTGACGGTGGTCGGCTCCGTCGCCTCGGGCGCGGAACTGGTCGCGGCGGGCAATATCCATGTCTACGGCGCGCTGCGGGGACGGGCGATGGCAGGCGCACATGGCGACGAGAGCGCGCGCATCTTCTGCCGCCAGCTCGACGCCGAACTGCTCGCGATCGCGGGCCTTTACAAAACGAGCGAAACCATTCCCGCGGAGCTTCGTCACAAGTCCGTGCAGGTTTACCTCGACGATGACAAACTTTGTGTGGAGGCGTTCGAATGACGCAACTCAAGGATGATAAGCCGCTCGGCAAGGTGATCGTGATCACCTCGGGCAAGGGGGGCGTGGGCAAGACTACCTCGGCCGCCGCAATCTCTGCCGGTCTCGCCAAGCGCGGCCACAAGACCGTCGTGATCGATTTCGACGTGGGCCTGCGCAACCTCGACATGATCATGGGCTGCGAGCGCCGTGTCGTGTTCGACTTCATCAACGTCATTCAGGGCGATGCCCGTCTGAAGCAGGCGCTGATCAAGGACAAGCGGGTCGAGACGCTCTCGATCCTGCCGACCTCGCAGACCCGCGACAAGGATGCGCTGACGCAAGAGGGCGTCGAGAAGGTGCTCGACGAGCTGCGGCAGGAATTCGACTACATCATCTGCGACAGCCCCGCCGGGATCGAGCGTGGTGCGCAGCTGGCGATGTTCTTCGCCGATGAGGCGGTCGTCGTGACCAACCCCGAAGTCTCCTCGGTGCGCGACAGTGACCGGGTGCTTGGCCTTCTGTCGTCGAAGACCCGTCGTGCCGAAACCGACGGCGAGCCGGTCAAAGCGCAGGTGCTGCTGACCCGTCACGATCAGTCGCGCATTGACAAGGGCGAGATGATGACGGTCGAAGACGTGCTGGAGCTTCTGGCCGTCCCGCTGCTGGGCATCGTGCCCGAAAGCACCGCCGTCCTGCGCGCGTCGAACACCGGCATGCCGGTCGTGCTCGACGAGCCGTCGAGCGCCTCTGCCGCCTATGACGACGCTGTCGGCCGGCTTCTCGGCGAGGACATTCCGATGCGCATTCCGGGCGAGAAGCGTCCGGGCTTCATCGGACGGCTCTTCGGGCGGTCCGCATGAGCCTGTTCGGTTTCTCGCTCAAACCCCGCCGCGCGAAATCGGCGCAGACGGCCAAGGACCGTTTGCAGATCCTTCTCGCGCATGAACGCGGCAGCGGGTCGGCGCAGGCCGACTATCTGCCCGATCTGCAACGCGACATCCTCGCCGTGATCCGCAAGTACATGGAGATCGAGGAGGACGGCGTCGATATCCGGATGGAGCGCAACGACGATATCTCGAGCCTCGAGATCAATATCGAGATGCCGTCGGATGCGGAAAAAGCCGCCAAATCCGCGAAGCCCGCGAAACCGGCTGCCAAGCCGGCAGCCCGGAAGTAAGCGGTTCACAGATGCTCCGGCGCGGCTGACTGGCTGCGCCGGAGGACGCTTTGCCGACGATGGCCCGCGTGCCAGAGATAGAGCGCAAGGCTCCCGATCACGATCGCCCCGCCGATCAGCATTGCGTGGCTCGGGGCCTCGCCAGTGCCCCACCAGACCCAGATCGGTCCGAGGATCGTCTCGAGAAGCATCAGCAGGCTCACATTCGAGGCCGAGGTGTAGCGCGAGGCGAACGACAGCGACATGAAGGAGACCGGCAGCACGACGCCGCCTGCCAGCGCGATCGCCCAGACCTGACCGCCGGTCGCGGCAGCGCCCCCCGTCCAGACCAGCGCCGCGAGCCCGGCCAGCCCGGCCCCGGAGCCCACGGCGAGCAGGATCGGCAGATGTGGATTGCGCCGGATAGTGACGAAGGTCGTCGACAGGCTCAACGCCACGCCGAGACCGGCAAGCGCGCCCAGGATCGGATTGCCGCCAACGCTCGGCGGGGCGGGGCCGAAGACCGCAAGCCCGATCCCGCTGAGCACGGCCGCGATGGCGAGCCATGTCGACCAATGCGTCGTCTCGCGCAGGATCAGCCGCGACAGCAGCGCCGCGAATACCGGCACCGTCGAGACGCTGAACAGCACGATAGACACAGGCGCGGCGGCGATCCCCACCGCGAACAGCGTCATGTTCGAGAAATGGCATGCGACCAGCGCCAAGCCTGCGCCGCTGGCAAGCGCCTTCAGGTCGTGTTTCAGGTGACGCCTGCGCACGACGATCGAGATTAGCCACATCGCGCCGCCCATCAGCAGGCCGCGCCACATCACCATCTGCACGCCGCTCATCTCCGACCAGCGCATCAGCAGCGTGTCGGGCGAAATCGCCAGCGCGCCGAACAGCGCGAGCAAGATGCCGAACATCGGATGTCTGGTCATAGTGGGGCTCCCTTCGCGCGGATGGCGCGTCAGGTGATCTCTAGCTGGCCGCGCACGGGGTTCCAAGGTCGGGCAGGAAAACACCGGCCCGAGGGAAGCGGGCCGGTGTTCCAGATCGCAAGGATTTGGGAGATCAGTTCGGCAGCGCTCCGCAGAACCCGCCGCTTGCGACCTGACCGGATCCGAAGGCGAAGGCCGGAGGGGCTTGGTAGGGATTGAGCGGTGCGCCCAATAGATCCGCGCAGATCAGTAGGAGCAGTGCCGCCATCGCGGTGAAGGCTGTCGCTTTCCGGGTCATGCGCGCGCCTCCAGTCCAAGGCGAGGCCGCAGCCAGATGCCGAGATAGGCGCCCGCGAAGGCGGCCGCGAACCAGACCCAGCCGTGCAGGCTGCCTGTCGAGATGCCCGAGAAGAAGGCGCCGACGTTGCACCCGAAGGCCAGACGCGAGGAATAGCCAAGCAGGAAACCCGCCACGACGGTCGCGACCCAGGCGCGCGCCGGATAGCTCGGCAGTTTCTGCGACAAGCCGCCCTGACGCCATGCCGCCACACCGAATGCGCCGGCGATCAGGCCGATATCGGTGAGCGAGGTGTAATCCGTCAGCAGGCTCTCATTCACGCGGGTGATCGAGCCGGGGGCTGCATAGAAGGCCGATTGCGTCAGATCGAAGCCCATCCCGTTCACGCCTTTCGCGACCCAGAGACCCAGCCCGTAGACGACGCCCCAAGGCTGCCCGGCGACCAGCAGGTTCGCGATGGCGAGCGCTGCGAGGACGAGCGCTGCGATGACATAGCGCCGCGGCAGGCTCCGCGAGCCGCGCTTGCCGAGGAAGAAGACCGTGGCGGCCACCAGAGCCAGCAGGATCAGCGTCACCGCGAGCCCGCTCGTGCCGCGCAGGGTCAGGATCGGCAGCGCTCCGAGATTGGTCCACCAGATCAGGCCGTAAGCGCCGAAGAAGCTGCCGATCGCGAAGAACGGGAGCGCGAGCAGCCCGATCGGGTTGCCAGAGCCCGCATTGACCAACGTGCCCGAGCCGCAACCCATCACAACCTGCATCGCCGCGCCGAAGACAAACGCGCCGCCGACCATCGCGAAGCCGATCGGGGCCTGCGCGCCGGTCAGCTCACCCGGATGGCTGGTGATCGCGGGGATCGCGACGATGGAGACGAGACCGATCGCCAGAAGCTGCGCGAGGATGCCCGCCGGTTCGCGGCGCACGATCATCGCCCGCCAAGGGCCCGCGAAGCCGAAGCGCAGCCCTTCCAGCGCGATGCCGAAGCCGAGGCCGATCGCCAGCATGAAGCCGTAGCGCGCGCCGCCGAACAGCGCGAGCGCGCCGATGGCCACGAGAGCGGCGAGGATCAAAGCACTGCGCCGGGCGATCCCGCCCGACGCTGCCTGTTTCTCAAGAATGGCCGTGGACACTCTTAGCCTCCGGTGAGTTGGTTCAGCAGGTTCTGCAACAGGCCGGGCGTGTTCGCCATCTTACCGTCGGTCTGGGAATATTCCACCATCGAACCGGGATAGAGCTTGACGTTGTCGATGCCCGCCAGCTCGGACATGGCGAACCAGTCGGTCGCCGCCCAGTGCCCGGTATTGCAGAAGGACACGACCTCTTCGCCGTCCTTGATGCCCAGCTTCTCCTTCAGTGCGGCCGCATCGGCTTTCGCGTCGATCACCGTCGCGCCGGAGCGGAAGAACTTGGTATAGGGCAGGTTTTCGGCGCCGGGCAGGGTGCCGGGACGCGCGGCGGCGGAGTGCGCTTTCTTGCCTTCGAAGAAGGCCGGCGGGCGCGCATCGACGAGCACCGCCTTGCCCTTGCCATTGACGACATCGCTCACGGCCGGGGTTTCCGCCGTCCAGCGGTCATTCCACGTCAGATCGAGATCGGTCGGCATCAGGTTCTCGGTAACGTCCGACATCGGCAACCCGGCATTGGCCCAGGCGGTCGTGCCGCCATTCAGGATCGAAAGCTCGGTGAAGCCGGTACTCTTCAGCGTCCAGTAGACGCGCGCGGCGGCGCCGAAATCGGTGTCCGTGTCGCCCTGTGCGATAATCACGATCGGACGATCGGGCTCGAGGCCGATCTGCTCGAAGGACGCCTGCAGCTTCGCGATCGGCGGCACCTGGCCGGGGTTGTTGTCCGGGCCCCGGAAGAGCGAATAGGGCGCATAGACGGCGCCGTCGATATGGCCTTTCTCATAGCTGCCGGTGCGGATGTCGAGCAGCACCGGATCGAGCGTGTCGATCTCGGCGTTCAGCTCGCTCGGGGTGACGAGCGGGCCGAGATCGCTGGCCATCGCGGCGCTGGCGGCGAACAGGGCAGCGCCGGTGGCGACGGCTGCGGAAATTCGTGCGAGACGGGTCATGGGTAACCTCGCTGGTTAGGGATTTTGTCCCAAATTGTTCAGGATTTTTGTGATGGCAAGCTTTGGCGGTTCGCTGGTTCTATTGCGCGTGGGGACAATGTTCCAAATACGTGATCGATCGTGAGATATGCGTCCCTTTCCTCGTGGCGGGGTGGACGCGCGGTCCATCGCGACGCTGAACCGCGCGACCGCGTTTTTATTCGCAGCGGAACGCCTTTCGGCCTCGATATCGGGGGTTCGGCGGCGTGACAGCTCTGTGCTGCGAGAATCGTCTGCCCCGGCTCGGGTTGGCAGTCCCCGCCCGATACCGTTAAGGATTGGGCAAAATGCGCGTCTGGGGAGGATCAACGTGAGCAAGCTTTTCGTCGGTGTCGATGTTGGAACCGGTTCGGCGCGTGCCGGGATTTTCGACCCGGAGGGCACGCTTCTCGGTGTCGGCAAGCATCCGTTGGAGATGTGGCAGGACGATCATGGCCATGTCGAACAATCGAGCGCCCAGATCTGGCAGGCGGTCTGCGATGCCGTGACGGGAGCCCTCGCCGCGTCGGGGGCGGACCCGCGCGATGTCGCGGGGATCGGATTCGACGCGACCTGTTCGCTCGCCGTGATCGGCCCGGAGGGCGGGTTGCCCGTGGGCGATCCTGATGCGCCCGAGCGCGATGTCATCGTCTGGATGGATCACCGAGCTCGCGATCAGGCGGCGCGGATCAATGCGGGCGATCACGCGGTGCTGCGCTATGTGGGCGGCCGTATTTCGCCGGAGATGCAGACGCCGAAGCTGATGTGGCTGCGCGAGGAGCGCCCCGAGATCTATGCGCAGGCGCTTCATTTCTTCGATCTCGCAGATTTCCTGACATGGAAGGCGAGCGGCGCGCTGGAGCGCTCCGCCTGCACGGTCACCTGCAAATGGACTTATCTCGCCCATGAGAACCGCTGGGACCCGGAGTATTTCCATGCGATCGGCCTTGGCGATCTGGCAGAGGGCGGCTTCGAACGGATCGGCGCGCAGATTGTCGACCCGGGCACGCCGCTTGGGGCGGGGCTGACCGAGGAAGCCGCCGCGCAGATGGGCCTGACGCCCGGAACGCCGGTCGCCGCCGGGCTGATCGACGCCCATGCCGGTGGGATTGGCACAGTCGCGGCGCAGGGCGGGTCGGGCGATCCGGCGCAATGTCTGGGCTATGTGTTCGGCACGTCCTCCTGCACCATGACCTCGACGCGCGAGCCTGCCTTCGTGCCCGGCGTCTGGGGGCCGTATTTCTCGGCGATGATCCCGGGGATGTGGCTCAATGAGGGCGGCCAATCCGGCGCGGGCGCTGCGATTGCGCAACTGGTGCAACTGCATCCGGCCGCCCAGGAGGCACGAGACCGGGCGCAGGCCGCGGGCAAATCCGTGCCCGAATTCCTCGCTGATCTCGCGCTCGAGAAGGTGGGGTCACCCTCGGAGGTCGCGACGCTTGCCGAGGCGCTGCATGTGGTGCCGGAATTCCTTGGCAACCGTGCGCCCTTCGCCGATCCGGACGCACGGGCGGTTATCGTGGGGCAGGGGATGGAGACCGGGCTGGACTCGCTCGTGGCGCTCTATGTCGCGGGGGTCTGCGGGCTGGCCTATGGCCTGCGCCAGATCATCGAGGTGCAGGCCGAACACGGCGCGCCGATCTCGGAGATTTCGATCTCGGGCGGCGCGGGTGCGCATCCCGTCACCCGTCAGATCATCGCCGATGCAACGGGGCGCGATGTTGTGGTCACGCGCTGCGAAGAACCGGTGCTGCTGGGCGCCGCGATGCTTGGCGCGGTCGCGGCGAACGGGTTCGATGACCTGCAAGCCGCGATGGGGGAGATGTCGCAGGTTGCGACCCGGTTCGTGCCCGCAGGCGGTGTGATAGAACGTCTGCACGCGGCGCGGTTCGACGCCTTCCTGACGCTGCAATCAACCGCCCGATCGGTGCGCGAGAGCATGGCCAATGCGGTCGGGTGACGCGACTGGCTGACGAGGCGTGACGCAGCGGCGCAGCGCGGTCTGGAACGCAGGTCTTGCTTTCGTGGGGCCGGATACGGACACTCTGCAGATTATGGAACGCGTTTCGAAATCCTGATCTTGAAAGCCAAATCGTGACCAGACCCAGCCGCCAGCAAGAGCGGATCGACCAGATAACCGCCTTGCTAGATGTCTCGCCCGCCCTGCGTTTGCGGGATTTGTCCGAGCAGATGGGCGTGACAGAGATGACGCTGCGACGCGACGCGGCCCAGTCCGAGGCGGGGTTTGCCTGCCGGGGTGGCTATATCGTCACCACCCGCACGACCGAGCATTACGACTTCGACGCGCAGATGAACCGCGCCATCGACGCCAAGCGCGCGGCGGCGGGCCATGCGCTCGACCTGGTGCCCGAAGACGCGGTCGTGTTCCTCGATACCGGCACCACGTTGCCCCATCTCGCGCGGCTCCTGGCGCAGGGCAAAGCGCGGCGAATCATCACCCATTGTCTGACCACGGCGGAGATCCTTCAGGGGCGCAGCAGTGTCCCGGTCGAGTTTCTCGGCGGGGAGATCAAGTCGAGCACACGCTCCTGTCATGCCGGAAATCCGCAGGAGAGATTGGCGCCACTCGGAATCGACGTGGCGTTCCTCTCGGCTGGTGGCGTCGGTTCTGACGGTGCGCTCAGCTGTTCGCACGAGTACGAAGTCCCGTTGAAACGCGCGGCGATCGAGGCTTCGAAACAGTGTTTTGTGGTGGTGGACGCCAGCAAGATCGGCCAGCGCAAGCCGGTGGTTTTTGCGACGCTCGACGAGATTTCGGGCGTTGTGACCGAGGCTGGGCTTCTCGCCGGGATGAGCTTCACGTTGTAGTTGACACTCGCTGCGTCGCGCGAGAAGGTCCGAGTTATGTTGCGATCGTAACATTATCGGGCGGAGCCGCGAGAATTTTCGAACTGACGGAGAAAGAGAATGCCTGAGAAGATTGCCGTCGTCGGCTCGAACATGATGGATTTGGTGACCTATATCGACCGGATGCCGGGTCGCGGCGAAACCTTGGAGGCCCCCGATTTCGTGATGGGCTTCGGGGGCAAGGGCGCGAACCAGGCGGTGGCCGCCGCGCGGCTGGGCTCGGAGGTGGCGATGGTCACTTGCGTTGGCGATGACGGCTTCGGCCCGCAGGTCCGTGCCAATTTGGAAGCGAACGGGATCGACACGACCCATGTGCGGACGGTGGAAGGGGCAGCCTCGGGAGTGGCGCCGATCTTCGTCGAGCGCGATGGCGAGAACGCGATCCTCATCGTGAAAGGTGCCAACGCGGCGCTCGCCCCGGCTGACGTCGATGCGGCATCCGAGACGCTGCGCGCCGCCTCCGCGATCCTGATGCAGCTCGAGGTCGATCTGGAGACCGTCTATCACACCGTGGCCTTCGGGGGGCGCGAAGGCGTGACGACGATCCTCAATCCGGCGCCCGCGCATCCCGATCTGGATATCGAGCGGCTCGACGGGCTCGACTGGTTCTGTCCGAACGAGAGCGAGCTGGCAATGCTCTCGGGGCTGCCGACAGGCACCGAGGATGAAGTGATCGCCGCCGCGCGCAGCCTGATCGAGCGCGGCATCCACAACGTCGTCGTGACGCTCGGCGGTCGCGGTGCGCGTCGGATCACGGCGGACATCGTCGAAGAGATCACGCCCGTCTCCGTGACCCCCGTGGACACGACCGGCGCAGGCGACGCCTTCATCGGCAGTTTCGCGCATTTCCTCGGACAAGGGATGGAGCCCACCGCGGCGCTGACCCGGGCCGCGCGATATGCAGCCCTCTCGATCACCCGTCGCGGTACGCAAACCAGCTACGCGACGCCCGCCGAATTCGACGACTTTCTTTCCGAGCATGGGCTCGGCTGAAGTATGCTGATCTTGTCCCGATCGCGCGCCCCGGAGATGTCCCCGGACGTGATGGCGAGGCTGTGACGAGTCCCGATTTAGGAGACACGCAATGAAGACCGAAATGAAAACCGAGACGCAGGCGGAAGGGGCTTTGGTGCCCACCGCCAACGCGGCGGGGGAGCATGTGCGCAACCCCGGCATGGCGCTCGATGTGGGGATGTTCGAGGGGCACCGGGTGAACCGCGCCGCCGCCGAACGCCGCTGTGCGACGCTCACTGCCCGGCGCAGCGTGAAGAAGGCGCATCAGGCGGCATGGCTGGTCAACGCGGTGCGTTGCATCGACCTGACGACGCTTGCGGGCGACGATACCGAAGGCCGGGTGAAGCGGCTCTGTGCGAAGGCGCGCAAGCCCTTGGCCTCGCATATCGAAGCGGGTCTCGGACTCAGCCCGGGCGAGCTGACTGTGGGCGCGGTCTGCGTCTACCCGACGATGGTGCCGCATGCGTTCAAGGCACTGGAGGGCACGGGGATTCCCGTGGCCTCGGTCGCGACGGGCTTCCCGACGGGTCTGATGCCGCTGCATCTGCGGCTCGAGGAAATCCGCTGGGCGGTGGCGCAGGGCGCGGCCGAGATTGACATCGTGATCAACCGCGAACTGGCGCTGACCCGGAACTGGCAGGGCCTGCATGACGAGATTGCGGCGATGCGCGAGGCCTGCGGTGACGCCCATATGAAGGCGATCCTGGCCACCGGCGAGCTGGAGACGCTGAACAACGTCTATTCCGCCTCGATGGTGGCGATGCAGGCAGGCGCCGATTTCATCAAGACCTCCACCGGCAAGGAAAGCGTCAACGCGACGCTGCCTGTCAGCCTGACCATGCTGCGTGCGCTACGCGATTACGGGATGGCGACCGGCCACCGCATCGGCTTCAAACCCGCAGGCGGGATGAAGCAGGCGAAAGAGGCGCTGGCCTGGCAGATCCTGATGAAAGAAGAGCTGGGCCGCGACTGGCTCAACCCCGACCTGTTCCGCTTCGGCGCAAGCTCGATGCTGGGTGATATCGAGCGCCAGCTGGAGCACTACGTCACTGGCCGTTACGCCGATAGCAGCCGTCACGCGCTGGCCTGAGGAGAGACAAAAATGAGCATTCAGAGCATCCTCGAAACCATGGAGTACGGCGTGGCCCCCGAAGACGACAGCCAGGCGCGCAAGTGGCTCGCCAAGCATGAGGGCGGCTTCGGCCATTTCATCGACGGCGCGATGACCAAGCCGGGCGATCTGTTCGAAGTCCGCGATCCGGCAAGCGACACGGTGCTGGCGCGCGTCACGCAGGGTTCGGCGTCGGACGTGGATGCAGCCGTCTCAGCCGCGCGCAGGGCGCAAAGCGGTTGGGCGAAGCTGTCGGGCCATCAGCGCGCGAAGCACCTCTACGCGCTCGCCCGTCACATCCAGCAGCATTCGCGCCTGCTCGCCGTGCTCGAGACACTCGACAGCGGCAAGCCGATCCGCGAGAGCCGCGACATCGACATCCCGCTGGTCGCGCGCCATTTCTATCACCATGCGGGCTGGGCGGAGATCATCGAGGACGAGCTGCCGGGCCATACGGCGCAGGGCGTCTGCGGCCAGATCATCCCGTGGAACTTCCCGCTTCTGATGCTGGCGTGGAAGGTCGCACCGGCACTGGCGGCTGGCAATACGGTCGTGCTGAAGCCCGCCGAATACACGCCGCTCACCGCGCTGGCCTTCGCCGAGATCGCGCAGGAATGCGGCATCCCGAAGGGGGTGATCAACATCGTCACCGGCGACGGCGAAACTGGGGCTGCGATCGTCGGCCATGAGGGGATCGACAAGCTGGCCTTCACCGGCTCGACCGATGTGGGCCGCATCCTGCGCGAGCGCACGGCTGGTTCGGGCAAGGCGCTGACGCTGGAGCTGGGCGGCAAATCCCCTTTCATCGTCTTCGAAGATGCCGATCTGGACGCCGCCGTCGAGGGCGTGGTGGACGCAATCTGGTTCAACCAGGGTCAGGTCTGCTGCGCTGGCTCGCGCATCCTCGTGGCCGAGGCGGTGGCCGAACGGTTCGAGACGCTGCTGCGCGCCCGGATGAAGACGCTGCGCACCGGCGATCCGATGGACAAGAGCACCGATATCGGCGCGATCGTGCACCCCTCGCAGCTCGCGCGTATCCGCGATCTGGTAGAGAAGGGCGCAAGCGAGGGGGCGACGCTGACCCAAGGCTCTGCCCCGCAGGGCTGCTTCTTCCCGCCGACGCTGGTGACGGATGTGGAGCCTGCGAGCGTTCTCGCCACCGAGGAAATCTTCGGCCCCGTGGTCACGCTCACCACTTTCCGCACGCCGTCTGACGCCGTGGCGCTCGCCAACAATACGCGCTATGGGCTCGCGGCCAGCATCTGGTCGGAGAACGTGAACCTGTGCCTCGACATCGCGGGGCAGGTGAAGGCCGGGATCGTCTGGATCAACTCGACCAACATTTTCGACGCAGGCGCGGGCTTCGGCGGCTATCGCGAGAGCGGCTTCGGGCGCGAGGGCGGGCGCGAAGGCATGCGCGCTTACCTACGCAATCCGGCAGCAGCTACCGGCAAGGGAAAGGGCACGAAGCCCGCCGAGCTGGAGACCGGCCCCGCCGACACGATCAAGGGTGGCGAGATCGACCGCACCGCGAAGCTCTATGTCGGCGGCAAGCAGGCGCGGCCCGATAGCGGCTACAGCTATCAGGTGAAGGGTGGCAAGGCGGTCGTGGGGCTCGCAGGGCTCGGCAACCGCAAGGACATCCGCAACGCGGTCGAGGCGGCGCATAAGGCGAAGGGCTGGGGCAAGGCCACGGGCCATAACCGGGCGCAGGTGCTCTATTACATCGGCGAGAACCTCTCGGCGCGCGGCGCGGAATTCGCCGCCCGTCTGGAAAGCTTCGGCGCCTCGCGCAAAGCCGCCGAGGCCGAGGTCGAGACGGCGGTGGGACGTTGCTTCTGGTATGCCGCCCAAGCCGACAAGTTCGACGGCGCGGTGCACGCGACGAAGTCCGAATTCGTGACCCTCGCGATGAATGAGCCGATCGGGGTGATGGGACTTGTGGCCCCGACCGCGCAGCCGCTTCTGGGGGCGATTTCGCTGGTGCTGCCTGCGATCGCGATGGGCAACCGGGTCGTGCTGGTCCCGAGCCAGACACACCCGCTGGCCGCGACCGACCTCTATCAGGTGCTCGACACCTCCGACGTGCCGGGGGGCGTGGTCAACATCGTCACCGGCCCGCGCGACGAGCTGGCGAAGACGCTGGCCGCCCATGATGGCGTCGATGCGATGTGGTATTTCGGCAATGCCGAGGGCTGCCGGATGGTCGAGGCGCAAAGCGCCGGGAACCTCAAACAGACCTGGGTCGAAGCCGACGACGCACGCGACTGGGGAACCCGTGCGGGGCAGGGGCGCCTGTTCCTCGACCGCGCGACGCAGGTGAAGAACATCTGGGTGCCCTACGGCGCGTGAGGCCTCAGGCCCCTGACAGGGAAACGAGAAAGCGGCCCCGGAAGGGCCGCTTTTTTTGATGAGGGATCGGCGCGCGCAGAGCCGCGCTGTACCACGAATGAAAACACACGCGACCAAGCGGCGCGCGTGGTGAAATCGCTTTGAAATGGGGGGAGTAGTGGCAGTCCGTAGGGGAATCGAACCCCTCTTTCCAGGTTGAAAACCTGGCGTCCTAACCGATAGACGAACGGACCGCACAACGCTCAGTCAGGGCTCAGAAGTGGCAGTCCGTAGGGGAATCGAACCCCTCTTTCCAGGTTGAAAACCTGGCGTCCTAACCGATAGACGAACGGACCACTCTGAACCTTCCGGGCATACCTGCCTAAGGTGGAGCGGTGTTTAGGCCAGAGAACCGTGACTCGCAAGAGGGTATTTGCGGATTTTTGGAAAGTTTTTGTCCCTCCGTTACGGCAGCCTCGAAGCCTTGGAATTACAGCCCTTTTCTGTGTGCAATCGTGGGGCGTCGCTTACGCTTCGGACGCGTCCTCGAGCCGCAGCTGCACCTTGTTGCGCCCGCCCCATGTGTTGATCTCCAACCGTCCGGCGAGGTGGAAACGCTTCGCGCCCGGCTGGCTCAGCGCGGGGCCGAGCGGGCAGTCGAACGCGCCGAAGCAGACTGTCTCGATCCGCGCGCCCATACCGTCGCCGAACATGAAGCGCAGATGGCTCTCGCCGATCCGGCGCGCGCCCACGACTTCCATATCCGCAAAGGCGAAACGCGGGGCAGGAGCGCCTTGGCCGAAGGGGCCGGCGCGGTCGAGGTCTTCAATCAGTTGCGCGGTCGCCGCGCCCGGCATCAGCATCCCGTCGAGACGCAGGTCGCGCGGGCCGATCTCTCCCGCACCCTGTTTGGCCAGAAGCTCCGACAGGCGCGCCATCGCAGGCTCCAGCTTGTTTTCCTCCACCGTGAGGCCCGCCGCCATCTTGTGCCCGCCGCCTTTCAGCAGCAGCCCCTCGGCGGCGACGCGCTGGATCGCGGCTCCTATATCTACGCCCGCGACCGAGCGGGCCGAGCCCTTGCCGATCCCGTTCTCCACCCCGATCACGACCGAGGGGCGGTTCGTCGCCTCTTTCAGCCGCGCGGCCACGATGCCGACGACGCCCGGGTGCCAGCCAGCGCCCGCCGCCCAGACCAGCGGCGCGTTTAGCCCGCGTTCCTCGGCCTGCGTCAGTGCCGCCTCCCGCACGGCGTTCTCGACCTCTCGGCGCTCGGTGTTGAGCTGATCGAGCCGTTCCGCGATGGATTGCGCCTCGTGCGGGTCGGTTGTCGACAGCAGACGCGCGCCCAGATCGGCCGCGCCGATCCGCCCGCCTGCATTGATCCTCGGTCCCAGCACGAAGCCCAAGTGATAGGCGGCGGGCGCACGGTCGAGCCGCGCCACGTCCGACAGCGCCACGAGGCCGGGCCGCTCGCGCCGCGCCATGATCTTGAGCCCCTGCCGCACCAGCGCCCGGTTGCAGCCTGTAAGCGGCGCGACATCGGCCACCGTCGCAAGTGCCACCAGATCGAGAAGCGTCATCAAGGGCGGACCCTGCACACCTTCGTCGCGCAGCTGCCGGTTCGCCTCCACCAACATCAGGAAGACGACTGAAGCCGCGCAGAGATGACCCAGCTCGCCGGTCTCGTCCTGTCGGTTCGGGTTCACCACGGCCAGCGCGGGGGGCAGGGTCTCGCCGCCAAGGTGGTGATCGAGGATGACGACATCGGCGGGCTTCGCGGCGGCCACGGGCTCGTGGCTCAGCGTGCCGCAATCGACGCAAACGATCAGCGGGTGCTCGGCCCCGAGGCTTTCCATCGCGGGCACGTTCGGCCCGTAGCCCTCGTCGATCCGGTCGGGAATATAGAGCGTCGCCTCGCGCCCCATCGCGCGCAGCCAGTTGATCAGCAGCGCCGCCGAGGCGCCGCCATCGACGTCGTAATCCGCGAAAACGGCGATCTTCTCACCCGACTTCACCGCTTTCAGGAACCGCGCCGCCGCCTGCTCCATGTCGCGCAAGGATCGGGGGTCGGGGAGAAGTTCGCGGATCGTGGGTTCGAGGAAGCCCTCGCTCTCCTCCGGCGTCACACCGCGCGCGACGAGGATGCGGGCGAGGGGCAGGGGCAAGTGCGTCTGCTGCGCCATCGCCTCGGCCAGCCGGTCGGCCTCGGGTGTGGGGCCGATCCAGCGGCGGCCTGTCAGGGATTGCTCGACGGAAAGGAAACTGCTCATGGCGTCGGGTTTAGCCAAATCATGCGGAGGCTGCCAGAGGCGAGCGCGCCGCGCCTAGTCGGGGATGTTCTCCAGCAGCGCCTGGCGCGAGTCCGAGGCGAATTCACGCCGCCAGAGCATCGCCGTGGTGAACAGCGTCGCCGCAATGAGCGCATAGGGCCCGAGCAGCCATGCCAGCGTCGCCAGCGCGAAATAGACGGAACGCAGCCCGCGATTGAAGCTCTTCGCCGCGTTGATGTTCACCTGCGCCGCCTGTTCGGCGCGCGGATAGGCCAGCGGGTCCTCGGGCTCGTTGGGCACCGCCGCCATTGCGATCGCGGCATAGGAGAACAGCCGGTGCGACCAGACGAATTTCAGAAACGCATTCGCACCGAAGAGCACGGCCGTCAGGATGCGCGCCTCCCACAGCAGGTCCGGGCCGCGCGCGATGTCGAAATCATCGGCGAGATTCGTCAGGGGCTGCGGGTTCGCGATCAGCGCCAGCCCGGCGCCGATGGCGATCAGCGAAGAAGAGGCGAAGAAGGTCGTCGATTGCCGCAGCCCGTCCACCATGGCCGAATCGAAGATCCGCGGCTGGCGCGTCACCAGCTGGCGCATCCATTCGCGACGGTAATTTTCCATCAGCTTGCCCATCGAAGGGCGGGCGGTGCTCGGATGTTCGGTCGTCCAGCCGATCACGAGCCAGCAGGTGACGAGAAGCGCAAGCGCCGCGAGATCGAGAGGCCCGAGCGGGCCGATATGAAACATCGTCGTCATATCGACAGTTAGCGCGATGCGGCTTCCCTTGTCACCGGGGCTTATTGGTTATATTTTCTGACCAACCGGGAGGAGTTTGCCATGGAAATGCCCAAGCCGAAGGAGGATCTGCTGGCGCGCAAGCCGCAGATCATCGCCCGCCTGCGCGAGGTGCTGCCCGCGGATGCGGTGATCGACGACCCCAGCGAGACGCGCGCCTATGAATGCGATGCGCTTTCGGCCTATCGCTGCCAGCCGCTGGGCGTGGTGCTGCCGCGCTCGACGGCGGAGGTCGCGGCGGCGCTGAAGGCCTGTCACGAACTGGGCGTGCCGGTGGTGCCGCGCGGCGCGGGCACCTCGCTTGCGGGCGGGTCGATGCCGCAGGCGGATTCGGTGGTGCTGGGGCTCGCGCGGATGAATGCCGTGCTGGAGACCGATTACACCAACCGCTTCATCCGGGTCGAGGCGGGACGGACGAACCTCTCGGTGACCGGGGCGGTGGAAAGCGATGGCTGGTTCTACGCGCCCGATCCGTCTTCGCAGCTCGCCTGCGCGATCTCGGGCAATATCGCGATGAATTCCGGCGGTGCGCATTGCCTGAAATACGGGGTGACGACGAATAACCTCCTCGGCGTGACGCTGGTCACGATGGAGGGCGAGGTGGTCGAGATCGGCGGACCGTATCTGGATGCGGGCGGGCTCGATCTGCTGGGGCTGATCTGCGGCTCGGAGGGGCAATTGGGCGTCGTGACCGAAGCCACGCTCAAGATCCTGCCGAAACCCGAAGGCGCACGCCCCGTGCTGATCGGATTCAACTCGAACGAGGTCGCGGGCGCCTGCGTCGCCGATATCATCAAGGCGGGCATCCTGCCCGTCGCGATCGAGTTCATGGACCGCCCCTGCATCCGCGCGACCGAGGCCTTCTGCCATGCGGGCTATCCCGATTGCGAGGCGCTGCTGATCGTCGAATGCGAGGGCTCGGAAGCCGAGATCGACGAGCAGATCGGCATGATCCGCCAGATCGCGACCCGTCACGAGCCGGTCGAGTTCCGCGAGGCGCAATCGGCCGACGAGGCCGCGCGGATCTGGCTGGGCCGGAAGTCGGCCTTCGGCGCGATGGGGCAGATTAACGATTACATGTGCCTCGACGGGACGATCCCGGTCTCGGAGCTGCCCTTCGTGCTGCGCCGGATCGGCGAGTTGTCGAAGGATTTCGGGCTCGACGTCGCAAACGTCTTCCACGCGGGCGACGGCAATATGCACCCGCTGATCCTGTATAACGCCAACGAGCCGGGCCAGCAGGAGCAATGCGAAAAGCTGGGCGCGGAGATCCTCAAGCTCTGCGTCGAGGCGGGCGGCTGCCTGACCGGCGAGCATGGCGTGGGCATCGAGAAGCGCGACCTGATGGATGTGCAGTTCGAACCCGCCGACCTGGAAGCGCAGATGCGGGTGAAGGACGTGTTCGACCCGAAATGGCTTTTGAACCCGGCGAAGGTGTTCCCGCTCGGTGCGAGCGCGAGCCGCCGTGCGAGCTGAAAAAGGAGAGGGGCGCTGCCCCGCTCGCTGACGCGAGCCCCCGGGATATTTTTGCCAAGAGGAAGGCAGATTTCATGAGAGTTGAAAGCGAGGCGCAGCTGGCCGAGGCCGTCCGGGATGCGGGTGGCGCGCTGGCGGTGCGTGGAGGCGGCACGCGGCCGGTTGGACGTTGTCTGGGCGAGCCGCTGGAAGTCGGGATTTCGGGCATCACGCTCTATGAGCCGGGCGCGCTGACGCTGGTCGTCGGCGCCGGAACGCCCCTCGCCGAGGTGGAGGCCGCGATTGCCGCCGAGGGTCAACGTCTGCCCTTCGAACCAGCGAATTGGGGCCCGGTCCTGGGCGTGCGCGGTCAGAGCACCGTAGGCGGTGTCGTGGCGGCGAACGTCTCGGGGCCGCGCCGGGTGCAGGCCGGGGCCTGTCGCGACAGTCTGATCGGCACGCGTTTCGTCGACGGGCGCGGGCAGATCGTGAAAAACGGTGGCCGGGTGATGAAGAACGTCACCGGCTACGATCTGGTGAAGCTGATGGCGGGAGGCTGGGGCACGCTCGGCGTGATGAGCGAGGTGGCTTTCAAGCTGCTGCCCGCCGCGCCGTCTCAGGCGACGGTGGTGATCGACCTTCCGGCAGGGGCCGCGCAAGTTGCGCTGGCGGCGGCGCTTGGTTCGCCCTTCGACGTGTCCGGTGCGGGCTGGTTGCCCGGCACCGGCGCGGTGGTCCGGGTCGAAGGTCTCGCCGAATCCGTCGCCTACCGGGCGGAACAGTTGCGCAGACTGATGGAGCCGTTCGGCCCGGTTCGGGTCGAGGAAGAGGGCTCGGCCGCGATCTGGCAAAGCCTGCGCGATCTGGAGCCGTTTATCGGCAAGGACGGCGATCTGTGGCGGCTCTCGGTGAAGCCTTCGGAGGCGTCTGACATCGTGGCAAGGCTCGGCGGCGAGGTGCTGCTCGACTGGGGCGGCGGGCTGATCTGGGCGCTTCTGCCGGAAGGCAGCGATGTCCGTGCGCTGGCCGCGCCCTATACCGGCCATGCGACCTGCATGCGCGGCGCGGCGGGCGTGACCTTCGAGCCCGAACCCGCGCCGATCGCAACGCTCACCACCGCGCTGCGGGCGCAATTCGACCCCAAAGGTATTCTGAACCCCGGAAGGATGGGCTGATGCAGACGAATTTTTCGCCCGAACAGCTGAAAGATCCCGGCGTCGCGCGCTCCAACGAGATCCTGCGCGCCTGCGTCCATTGCGGGTTCTGCACTGCGACCTGCCCCTCCTATCAGGTGTTGGGCGACGAGTTGGACAGTCCGCGCGGGCGCATCTACCTGATCAAGGACATGCTGGAGAATGACCGGCCCGCGGATGAGAAGACGGTCAAGCATCTCGATCGTTGCCTGAGCTGCCTGGCCTGCATGACGACTTGCCCCTCGGGCGTGCATTACATGCATCTGATCGACCATGCGCGCGCCCATGTGGAGAAGACCTACAAGCGCCCGATGATGGACCGGCTGCTGCGTTGGACGCTGGCGAAGATCGTGCCCTATCCGGGCCGCTTCCGTCTTGCGATGGGCGGCGCGAAGCTGGCGAAGCCCTTCGCGGGGCTGCTGCCGGACAAGCGGCTGCGCGCGATGGTGGGCATGGCGCCCAAGACCATCCCGCCGGTCAGCCGCAACGATGACGCTCAGGTTTTCGCGCCTATGGGCGAGAAGAAATACCGCGTGGCGCTGCAGATCGGCTGCGCGCAGCGGGCGCTCAACACCGATATCAACGACGCGACGATCCGGCTGCTGCGGCGGTTGGGCTGCGAGGTGGTGATACCGAAGAACCTTGGCTGCTGTGGGGCGCTGTCGCATCACATGGGCCGCGAGAAAGAGAGCCATGCGCAGGCCGCGCACAATATCCGTGCCTATCTGAGCGAGGGCGATCTGGATGCGGTGATCATCAATACGTCGGGCTGCGGCACGACCGTGAAGGATTACGGGCATATCTTCCGCAACGATCCGATCGCCGAGGATGCGGCGAAGGTGGCTGGGCTCGCCTGCGACATCTCGGAATTCCTCGTGAAGATCGGTCTCCCCGAGGGCAAGGGCGGGATGCGAGTCGCCTATCACGCGGCCTGTTCGCTCCAGCACGGTCAGCAGATCAAATCCGCGCCGAAGGATCTTCTGAAACGCGCCGGCTTCGAGGTGGTCGAGCCTGCCGATAGCCATCTGTGCTGCGGCTCGGCGGGCACCTACAACCTGCTGCAGCCGGAGATTTCCGACGAGCTTAAGAAGCGCAAGGTGGCGACGCTCGAGGCGAAGCAGCCGGAGGTGATCGCGGCGGGCAATATCGGTTGCATGGTGCAGATCGGCGGCGGCACGGAGGTGCCCGTTGTCCACACTGTCGAACTTTTGGATTGGGCCACGGGCGGGCCGAAGCCACCCGCGCTTGCGCAAGCGTGATCCACGCCACAATCTGGCCGCATCGGGGCGCTAAGCAGGACGAAACGCCCCGCAATCTTCGGAGCCCCGATGCGCCTTCTTGCTCTCGCTCTTGCCTGTCTGACCGCCGTTCCTGTGCTTGCGCGGGCCGAGACGATCACCCATGCGACGTCCTTGCGCGCGCTGGAAACCGGCGACGATACGCGCGGCTGGCAGGCGGTCGGGCGGCTCGATCTGGGTCATGGCAGCTTTTGCACCGGCACGCTGATCGCGCCTGATCTGGTGCTGACGGCGGGGCATTGCCTCTATGACAAGCGCAGCGGTGCACTGATAGACGCGCGGGAGATCGAGTTCCTCGCGGGTTGGCGCAACGGCCGCGCCGAAGCCTATCGCAAGGTGTCGCGCGCGGTGCTGCATCCCTCCTATCACTATGGCGGGCCGGTCGGCGTGAAGCGTTCGGAATTCGATCTGGCGCTGATCAAGCTCGCCCAGCCGATCCGCCTGCCACAGCTTCAGCCCTTCGAAGTGTCGCGCAGCGCGCCTTATCGTGGCGAGGAAGTCGGCGTGCTCTCCTATGCGCAGGGCCGCTCGGAGGCACCGTCGCTGCAACGAAACTGCTCGGTGCTGGAGCGCGCAGGCGCGACGGTCGTGATGAGTTGCTCGGCCGATTTCGGGGCCTCGGGCTCGCCGGTCTTCAGCTTCGCCAACGGCCGCCCCGAGATCGTCTCGGTGGTCTCAGCCAAGGCCGAGATGGGCACGCGCCCGGTCTCGATCGGGGCGCTGGCCAATGGGGTCGCCGATCTGCGGCAGGCCATCGAGAGCCGCGACAACGTCGCCACTACCCGCGAAATTCGCGCGGGCGGGGCCAAGTTCATCAAGGCGAACTGAGCGCGATGGGCGTGAAGCGGGTCATCTTCGGCGTGATCGCTCTGGCACTGCTTGGCGGCATGGGCGAGGCGCAGGAGGCGCGCAACTCCGCGCTCGACCGCCTGTCGCAACGCGCGGATCTCTTCGGCTGGGAGGCGGTGGGCAAGGTCACCATCGGGGCCGAGGGCTATTGCACCGGCGTGCTGATCGCACCCGATCTGGTGCTGACCGCTGGCCATTGCATCTTCGACCGACGCGCGCAGGGGCCGCGCGATCCCGCGACGCTGGGTTTTGCAGCCGCGCAAACCGACGGGGCGGAGGTGGCCGCGCGCCCGGTCGTCGCGATGGTCGCCGATCCGGACTATAACCCGTTCGTGCCGCTCTCGATCGACACCGTGCGCCACGACGTCGCGCTTTTACAGCTCTCCGCGCCGATCCCGACGTCGATCGCCGCGCCTTTTCGCGTCGGCGACGTGCCCGCCGCAGGGGCGGAAGTGTCGGTGGTGTCTTATGCGCAGGGCCGGGCCGATGCGCTGTCGTGGCAAAAGGCCTGCCGCGTGTTCGGGCGGGCCAAGGGGCTGATCGGCTTCGATTGCGATGTCGATCACGGCTCCTCGGGTGCGCCGGTCTTCGACCGCTCGGGGCTTGCTGCTGGCGGGCGGGCGCAGATCGTGTCGCTGGTTTCCTCGGGCTCGCGCAGGAATGGCGTCTCGCGCGCCTATGGGATGGAATTGCCCGCGATCGTCGCGCAGTTGAAATCCGCGCTGCGCAGCGGGCGCGGCGTGATCCGCGCCGCCTCCCCCAGCGTCTCCGCCGCGCCGCAGATCCGTCGCACGGAGCCCGGGCAGGGCCAGCCGCGTATACTGTCTGGCGGGCGCACAACCGGCGCGAAATTCCTGCGTCCCTAAGGGCTTGGCCCGAAGCGGCGCCCCTCTTGAAACGTCGCGAGAGATTTCCCAAATTTATGAGTGCCGGAATGCCTGATGAGGGTTCCGGCGCCTAACTGCCCGGCCCCGCAAGGGGCGGGTTTCATAACCATCGCTCAAGAGAGGATGATGATATGCGAAGCTTTGATCTTTCGCCCCTTTACCGCGCCACCGTGGGCTTCGACCGCGTGGCTGATCTGATGGACCGTGCGCTGACCAGCGATCTCGCGCAGCCGACCTATCCGCCCTACAATATCGAGAAGACCGACGAGAATGCCTATCGCATCTCGATCGCCGTCGCGGGCTTCGGTTCGGATGAGCTGAGTGTCGAACTCAGAGAGGGCGCGCTGATCGTGACCGGTCGCAAGGCCGAGGACGATTCCGGTCGCACCTATCTGCATCGTGGCATCGCGACCCGTGCCTTCGAGCGCCGCTTCGCGCTGGCCGATCATGTCAAGGTCACCGGAGCCACCCATGAGGATGGGATGCTCCACCTCGATCTTGTCCGTGAAGTGCCCGAGGCGCTGAAACCGCGCCGGATCGAGATTGCGGGCCCGACCAAGTCCGAGGCCAAGCAGGTCGAGACGGTCGACGCCTGAGGCATCTGCCATCGTTGAAAAATGACGGGCGCGGGGGGAAACTCCCGCGCTTTTTGCTGTCTGGGATCGTCAGGGTGGAGTGAGGTCCTCGCCACCGCGCCTGAACACCATCACATGGTCGCCGCTGCCGGTGAAAGTAACGGCCGAACCATCAACCTGCGCCTGCTTCATGTCGAAGAACAGCTGCGCGAGGCCCGCATCGGCCTTGAATTCCGGCGTCTCCTGCTCGCAGGCGAACGTGGGCGAGGCCGAGGTCGGCCGGATGCCAAGCGCGGGGTAGGGGGCGAACATCACCCCGGTCACGCAAAGACAATGACCGCAGACGGCGAAGCGCGAATTCTCCCCGATATAGAAGCGGATCGCGCGGGTGGGTGCCTTGCCGTCCACCGTCGCGAGGTCATAGGCGCGCCGGGTCTCCACCTTGGCGGCAAGCGTCTGGGCGTCCGAGACACCGCCCGGCATACAGGCCGCGAGCGCGGCTGCGAGACCAAGGGCGGTAACGCGCGCGGCGGTCTTCGCCGAAAAATCGCTCATGGTTCTGGTCCGTGACTGGGCCGTTTCCGGCAGCTCTCAGCAGGATGCGCGGACTGAGGACCCATCCGCATTGATCCGGCGCAAGGCCCGCCGCGGCCTCAATCAGCGACCATTGCGCCGATCAGCGCGATCTCCTCGGCGCCAGCGTCGCGGGCTTTCTGTTCCAACCGGCGGTAGGCTGCGAGGACCGCTTCGCCCTCGGGGGTGAGCGAGGCACCACCGCCCTTCGCGCCGCCGCGCGAGCGATCCACCAGCGGTTCCTTGAATCCGGCGTTCATCTCTTCGACGAGCGACCAAGCGCGTTTGTAGCTCATCTTCATCGCGCGGCCCGCCGCCGAGATCGAGCCGTGTTCGGCGATCTCTTCGAGCAGCCGGACCTTGCCGGGGCCCAGCATCGCCTTGTCGAAATAGAGGCGCATCATCAGGCGGGTCAGTTCCATTCTGGCATCTCTCGGGCTCGTCACGTCGTGCGGCGTTTATCCTGAGCCTGTGCCCGGGCCAAGACAAGGGGGCGGGGGCGCGAATGCACAGGGGCATGTGCTCTTGCCATTGCCCGCGCCTTGGGCGAGCGTGCGCGCGAAGGAGCCCCCGCATGTATATCTCGATCGCCTCGCTTGTGGGCGCCTATCTTCTGAGCCAGTTCTACCGCACCTGCTTGGCCGTTCTGACGCCCGTTCTGGGCAAGGAGATCGGCGTGACGCCGGGCGATCTCGCCGTGTCTCTGGGGCTTTGGTACGGGGCCTTCGCGCTGATCCAGATTCCCATCGGCGAGGCGCTGGACCGGATCGGGCCGCGCCGCACCGTGGGCGTGCTGATGGCGCTTGGCGGGGGTGGGGGCGCCGCCGTCTTCGCTATGGCGCAGGGGCCGATGGGCATCCACCTCGCGATGATCCTGATCGGGGCGGGCTGCGCGCCTGTGCTGGTGGGCAGCTATTTCATCTTCGCACGCAGTTTCAAGCCGGCGCTGTTCGGCACGCTCGCGGCCTCGATGATCGGGGCTGGCAGCCTTGGCAATCTCGCGGGCGCGGCCCCGCTGGCGGCCTCCATCGAGGCTTTCGGCTGGCGTCCGACGCTTTGGGCGCTCTCGGCGCTGACGCTGCTGGTGGCGGCGTTGATCCTGTGGCTCGCGCGCGATCCCGAGCGGGTGGAGCAGCCGGCAGGCCGTCGCGGCACCGCGCTCGACGTGCTGCGCCTGCCGGGCTTCTGGGTGCTGCTGCCGCTGACGGTCGCGAATTACACCGCCGCTGCCGGGATTCGTGGCGTCTGGGCGGGCTCCTATCTGGCTGATGTCTTCGGAGCGGATGCGAATCTGATCGGCCGGGTGACGCTGGTGATGGGCCTCGCGATGATCGCGGGCAATTTCGCCTACGGGCCGGCGGACAAGATTTTCGGCAGCCACAAGCGCGTCGCGCTTTACGGCAATGCGGTGCTGGCCGTGGCCTTGGCGATGCTCTTCGTGTTGCCGGGACAGTCGCTGTGGCTGGCGACGGTTCTACTGGCCGCGATCGGCTTCTTCGGCGCGTCCTTCCCGGTGATCATGGCGCATGGCCGCACCTTCTATCCGCCGCATCTGACGGGGCGGGGGGTGACGCTGCACAACATGTTCTCGATCATGGGCGTGGCTGGGATGCAATTCGCCTCGCGGCCCGTTTTCGATGCGGTGTCGGTGGGGCACACGCCCGCCGTGGCCTATGGGCTGCTGTTCGCGTTCTTCCTTGCACCGCTGGTGATCGGGCTGATGTTCTACGTTTTCGCCCGCGACAGCGGCGATGGCTTGAGCTAAACCCATCGCATGACCCGGCTCGGATTTCTGATCAGTCGAACGTTGCGGCGCGAGGCCCCGCTGGCCGCGCTCTCCGTCTCGCAAAAGGCGTTGCTGGACGACCTTGCGGGCAAAACCGTCGCGCTCGTCGGCAATGCCCGCGCGCTGGCCGAGGGACAGGCGGGGGCGGAGATCGACGCGCATGACGTGGTGATCCGGATCAACCGCGCCCCGATGCCGTCGGCGCAGAGCCACGGCAAGCGCACCGACTGGCTGGCGCTCGCGACCTCGCTGCCCGAAGCCGAGCGCGCCAGCATCGCGCCGTCACGCATCCTTTGGATGAGCCACAAGCGCAAGCGGCTGGACTGGAAAACGGCGACCAGCCCCGGTTTCTACCTGCATCCGCTCAACGATTACGAGGGGCTGAAAGCCAAGCTTGGCGCGCAGCCCACGACCGGAGCCATGCTGATCGACATGCTCGCGCGCTCTGATCTGGCGCGGCTCGATCTATACGGGTTCGATTTCTTCGCCTCGCTATCTCTGTCGGGGCGGCGCTCGGCCGACAAGGTGCCCCATGATTTCGTCGCGGAAGCGGAGATGGTCGGCGGGCTTCTTGCCTCCGATCCGCGCATCATTCGGAACTGACTGCGCGTCGAGCCCCTTTCATTTCCTGACGTAAAGCGGTAGTAAGCCGCGTTCTATTGGAGCAAGGAGGTCCTCATGGGCTATAAAGTCGTCGTTGCGGGCGCCACGGGGAACGTGGGCCGCGAAATGCTGAACATCCTGGCCGAGCGTCAGTTCCCGGTCGATGAACTGGTGCCGCTCGCGTCGCGCCGGAGCCTCGGCACAGAGGTCAGCTTTGGCGATCAGACCCTGAAGACCAAAGACATCGAAGGGTTCGACTTCACGGGCTATGACATCGCGCTCTTCGCGATCGGCTCGGACGCCACGAAGAAATATGCGCCGATCGCCGCCAAGCAGGGCTGCATCGTGATCGATAACTCGTCGCTCTACCGCTACGACCCGGACGTGCCGCTGGTCGTGCCGGAGGTGAACCCGGAAGCCGTGGACGGTTACGCGAAGAAGAACATCATCGCGAACCCGAACTGCTCGACCGCGCAGATGGTCGTGGCGCTCAAGCCGCTGCATGACCGCGCCAAGATCAAGCGCGTCGTGGTCTCGACCTACCAGTCGGTGTCGGGCTCGGGCAAAGAGGCGATCGACGAGCTTTGGGACCAGACCAAAGGCATGTATGTGCCGGGTCAGGAAGTTGAGCCGAAGGTCTACCCCAAGCAGATCGCGTTCAACGTGATCCCGCATATCGACGTGTTCCTCGATGACGGGTCCACCAAGGAAGAGTGGAAGATGGTCGCCGAGACGAAGAAGATCGTCGATCCTGCGATCAAGCTGACCGCGACCTGCGTGCGCGTGCCGGTCTTCGTGGGCCACTCGGAGGCGATCAACATCGAATTCGAAGAGTTCCTCGACGAGGACGAAGCACGTGACATCCTGCGTGAGGCGCCCGGCATCATGGTCGTCGACAAGCGCGAAGATGGCGGCTACATCACCCCCGTCGAATGCGTCGGCGATTTCGCCACCTTCATCTCGCGCATCCGTCAGGACTCGACCATCGAGAACGGCCTGAACATCTGGTGCGTGTCGGACAACCTGCGCAAGGGCGCGGCGCTTAACGCGGTGCAGATCGCCGAGACGCTGGGCAAGCGCGTGCTCAAGAAGGGCTGAGCGTTCGGCCTTATTTGAATTGGGAAACGCCCGGTCGGAGGATCGGGCGTTTTTCGTTTGGGGCAAAGCGATGAGGGACGCGCCCGAGCTTCGGGCGGGCGCTTTGCTCCGCCTGTGGCTGAGCGCTTTATCTCGCAAGCCCGAATGTCGCTTGTGCCCGCGAGGCCATCGCCAATGCGCCCTCCCGGGGGGAGGGTCGGGCGCGGCCCGGGCTGGTCGCCCCGCGCTACAAAGCCTTACCGCGCGACCCGCTTAACCCCGAGATACGGCCCTTCGCCCGCTGCCGCGATACGTGCCTTGGCGGCCTCGATGCTCTCACAGGCCACGCTCATCGTTTTGCCGTTGGCATGGATCATCGTCTCGCCATCGCAGGCGAGCGCGACATGGCCTTTCCAGAACAGCAGGTCACCACGTCGCAGGGGCGCACCTTCGGGCACGGTCTCGCCCATCTCCGCCCATTGAAGATCGCTGTCGCCCGGCACGGATTGCCCGCACAGCGCGAAGCCGATCTGCACCAGACCCGAGCAGTCGATCCCCGCGCGGCTGTTGCCGCCCCAGAGATAGGGCGTGCCCAGCAGTCGCTCGGCCACCGCGAGGGGATCGTCCCCGGGCCGATCGAGCGCGCGCAGATGCTGCAGCGGAACGAAGCCCTCGGCGGTCACCGCGAACATGCCGGTTTCCCCCGTCACGGACAGCCGCGCGCCCATCGAGAGCTGCATCACTTCGCCGCGCTTGATCGCCGCCTCGCGATAGACATGCGTGGCGGGCGCGGTGACGACATGCGTGGCGGGCTCGGGCGTGGCGAAGGCGTCAGAGGCGATCCAACCGCAATAGCCGTCCCATGCCGCCTGCACGAAGGCGAAGCCGTCGCGCTGATCGATCACCGTCACCTCGGCTCCGAAAAGAAGCTGTCGGTCGCGCAGGCTGTCGGGCTCGGGGCAGAGATCGGTCACGGGTACGATGATCCGCGCGGGCATCCCGTGGGTGAAACCCTCGGCCTCGACCTGTCCTCGCAGCGCCTCCAGCGCGAAAGCACCTGAAAAGGGCAGGCGGCGACGGTCGGTCATTTCAGCACCTCGGGCAGAGCCGCGAAGATCGCCCGTGCGCCCTGACCGACGCCGCCTTTCGGCCGGGCGGGGGCGGCCGCGGGCTGCCAGCCGTAGATGTCGAAATGGGCGAAGCGCTTGGTCTCGGTCACGAAGCGGCGCAGGAAGAGTGCCGCGGTGATCGAGCCCGCCATGCCGCCCGAGGGCGCGTTATCCAGATCGGCGATGCCGGGTTCGATCTTCGCCTCGTAGGGCGCCCAGAACGGCATCCGCCAGAGCGGATCGGCCACCGCCCCCGAGGCCTTCGCCAAAGCCTGCGCGACGCCCTCGTCATCGGTGTAGAACGGGTGAATGTCCGGCCCAAGTGCGACCCGCGCAGCCCCCGTCAACGTTGCCATGCAGACCATCAGGTCGGGTGGGGTTTCATCGGCATAGGCCAGCGCATCGGCCAGCACCAGCCGTCCCTCGGCATCGGTATTGTTGATCTCGACGCTCAGCCCCTTGCGGCTGGTCAGGATGTCGCCGGGGCGGAAACTGTCGCCGCCGACCGAGTTCTCGACCGCCGGGACCAGCACCCGCAGGCGCATCTTCGCGCCGGTCGCCATGATCATATGCGCGAGCCCCAGTACGGTGGCCGAGCCGCCCATATCCTTCTTCATCAGCCCCATCGAGGCGCCGGGCTTCAGGTTCAGCCCCCCGGTGTCGAAACAGACGCCTTTGCCGACCAGCGTCAACGCCGGCCCTTCGCTGCCCCAACTCAACTCGATCAGCCGCGGCGTGCGCGGCGAGGCGCGGCCGACGGCGTGGATCATAGGGAAGTTCTGCGTCAGAAGGTCGTCGCCCTTCACGACCTTGACCTCAGCGCCGTGGCGGTCGGCCAGCAGGCGCGCCGCGCCCTCCAGTTCCTCCGGTCCCATGTCGGAGGCGGGGGTGTTGATCAGGTCACGCGTAAAAGCCTCGCCCTCGGCGACGGCCTCGATCTGCGCAGCATCCATCCCGTCCGGGCAAACCAGCCGCGCTTTCGGCGCTGCGGCTTCGGCGTAGCGGTCGAACCGATAACCTGCGAGCAGCCAGCCGAGCGCCGTCTCTGCCCTCAAAGATTCCGGCAAATCGCCCTCGATCCGCCACGCGCCTTCGGGAAGGGTCGACGCCGCGCGCGCCAGCGAGAACCGCTCTCTTGCCCGTGCCGCCGCGGTCCCGAGGCCCAGCAGCGCCGCCTCCGCGCCGTCCGCCCCCGGCAGAAGTGCGACCTGGCCCGCCTTCGCCTTGAACCCCGTTGCCTCGACGAAGGCGCGCTGTGCGGGCGGCAGATCGGCCAGGGCCTGCTCCATATCCTCGGGCGCGACGGCGATCAGGGCGCGGGCAGGCGCGTCGGCTTCGGCGAAGCGCATTGCCGGGCGCGGGGCGAGAAAGGAAAAATCTGCGGGTGCGTCTGCGCTCATGGGGGCGGCTCCTTGGCTCTGGTGGTTTCTTCGCCCCAGAGCCTAGCGCCGCGGCGCCTGCCCGCAAGGCCCGATTGCGCGCACTTCAGGAGGACAGGTCGCCGATGTCCCAGACCTCGGTAAGAGATCGTTCCGCGATCCGGCTCAGCCGCGCCATTACCGCCGCCTGCGCCACCGCATCGCCGGTCGCGATACACTCGGACAGGTCGCGCGCGGTGCGCACCATCGACACCAGACCCACATGTTCCGAGAGGTCGATCACCTTGACGATTGCGCACCGCATCTTGGCGCGTTGGCGCCATTTCGCGGCTTCTTCCAAGGCGGCGAGTTGCACGGCGAGATCCTCGACCGTGGCGCAGATGACCCGCTCCGCATCGACCTGTCCCAGCTCCACGTAGAGCACCGATAGCCGCGTCGTATCCAGCGACATCCGTTCCTTGCAACGCAAACGAGACACCTGTGTCACCACGACACCCCCCTTTGATTTCGCCATCACCCGGGCGGCAATATGGCCGACAGGTCTCAAGATTTCATTGAGCGACGCGGAGAAACCTCTCGTAACCCGGCCTGCATCGCGGTATTTGACGCTGCGATAAGACGCGAGACACCAGACCCAAAAACACCGGGGGACCGATGAGAGAGCATGTGAAGCCGCTGCCGAGCTACCTTGTGAACCGTTACCAGGGATGGCACGCGACTGCGTATGACGAAAACCGCGCCTGGTATCGCCGTCTCGCCTCCGAAGGGCAGCGTCCGCGCTCGATGATCATCGCCTGCTGCGACAGTCGCGTGCATGTCACCTCGATGTTCGGTGCCGATCAGGGTGAGTTCTTCATCCACCGCAATATCGCGAACCTCGTGCCGGAATTCACGCCCGATGGTGATCACCATGGCACGTCGGCGGCGGTCGAATATGCCGTGACCAGCCTGAAGGTCGCGCATCTGATCGTGTTGGGCCACAGCAATTGCGGCGGCATCGCGGGCTGCCACGCGATGTGTTCGGGTCATGCGCCGGAACTTGAGGAGAAAAGCTCTTTCGTCGGCACCTGGCTGAACCTTCTGCGTCCGGGCTACGAGCGCGTCACCGACCTGCCCGAGGATCAGCAGGTGCTGGCGCTCGAGCGTGAGGCCGTGAAAGTCAGCCTCGAGAACCTGATGACTTTCCCCTTCGTGCGCGAAGCGCTCGACGCCGATCGGATGACGCTGCACGGGCTGCGCCACGACATCGGCGAGGGTACGCTCGAGCAATACGTCTCCGGCTCGGATCGGTTCGAGAAGCTCTGAGGCTTTGCAAATTCGTTGACCCCCTTCGCGAGGCCGATTGCTCCGCCTTGGGGAAAACCAATTGGCATTCACGGGCTGTTAAGCTTGATGGGCGAGGCTGCGGGTACCCCGCCCACGCCAACGAGCTTTGACCCGACATGTCACCTGCATCCCGACCGCATTCCCAGCATCGTCTCGTCTCCCTGCGGCTGCCGCTCGATATGATCGATCGCATTGCGGCGGAGGCGCGCGCGTTCGGCCTGCCTCCGGCAGAGCTGATCCGGCGCGTCCTGCAGGAGGGGCTGCCGGAGGAGCCAACATCCGCCCTCCCCACCACGAAAGAGCCGCTGCCGGAAATGGCGGCGGTGCAAGCGGCGCTGGATCAGGCGCGCGATTGGTTCGATCTGCAACATCGGCTGCGGGATGCGGGCTTCGTGCTGCGGCTTGCGGGCGGGGGCGCGCTGGGTCTGCATGCCTGGCCGACGAACCGCTTCCTGTTGCTGCTCGACGAGATCGGCCCGAGCCTGACGGAGTTGGTGCTGCGCTTCGCCGCGCCGTTTCCGGGGGACGATGGCGGCCGCACCAAGATCGTCGGCGCGAGGTCTGGGCAGGGCGCGGCGGAAACGGTGACGGCACAGGCCGCCGCCGCCGAGTATGCCGCGGCGCAGGCGGCGGGGGCGCAAGCCGTGCAGGAGGAGAAGGCGTCCAAGGCGGCCGAAAAGACCGGCGGTGCAGAGACAGAGCCGCCCGAGGCGGCCAAGGCCGAACCGCCCGCGCGCGGGTTCCTGCGCCTGTCGCCAGCGTTGCTCGCGAAACTGCGGGCTGCGGCGAACCCGCGAAACGCAGCCTGATCGCGCGCGGAGGCCTTTGCGTTAGGCTGACCTAGCGCAGCACCTTGTCGGTGGGCCAACTCAGCGTGGTCTCGGTGCGGATCGTCTTGGTCTCGTCCGCGCCCAGATCGAAGCGCCATGCGAGCACGCCGCGGCGATGGTCGTAATCGGTCTCGCTCGCGGGCGGGGTCGCCTTGGTAGTGATTTTCAGGTCTTCCTGTTCGGAATAGGGTACCCGGTCGATCACCCGCATCGGCCAGCCTTTGTCCGTCAGGTTCTTCACCTCGATCTCGACGACTTCGCGGCGCTCGTTCGACTTGGAAATGAAGCCGCTGTCGCCCTCCATCGTGTCGGGCATGCGGCGGTCCACGCGAATGCCCTCGATCGGCCCGAAGCCCAGCGTCAGGTCATCCCCTGCCGCCACCATCGGCAGATGCGACTGGCCGACCAGCGCGCCATCGGCATAGAGGTTCGCGGGGCCGGGCAACAGGATCTCGCCGGTCCCGTTCTTGCCCTCGGCCACGCGATAGGCCTGGGGATCGGTCAGCGGGGCGGCTTCGGCGAAGACCTCCATCGGGAGGGTCTTGGAATCGAGGCTCAGGCGGAGATCGTCGACCCCGTCGCGCAGATCGACCGCGCTCGGGTAATGGTAGGTCACCGTTTCGCCCTGCATCTGAAGATCGGCGCGGTCGCTGATCGCTGCTTCCGCCATCGGCGCGGCGGCGCCATCCGATGCCGCGAGGGAGCGCTTCATCGGCACCGGTGCGGGCGGCGCATCCGGGTCGCCGATGTGCGCGAGGCGCGGATAGACTTCGCCCGGCTCTGCGCGCCCGCCGGGGCGAGCGGTCGAGAGCGTCAGGTCGACGTTACGCCAGTCCTCGCCGGTGGCCTGATGGACCGAGACGAAGCGCTCCATATCCACCGCGCCCTTGTCTCGGTCGAGCCGCAGATCATAGGAGGGCTGCCACCCGGCATTGTTAACGTAAGAGGTGATCGTCAGCGTGCCCGAGCCCTGCACCTTCGCGCTGAGCATCTCTCGATCTTTCGCCGGGTTCAGCAGCGCATCGAGCGCCGCTCGCGCCTGCTTCACCGCCTCTTTCGCGGGGTCGAGCGCGGCTTCCGCGCGGCGCGCTTCCGCTTCGGCGGCGATTGCGCGTTCGGTGGCCGAGAGAATCTGATCCTCCACCATCTGCGCCAGCGCGCGCAGCTGTTCGGGCGCGGTGACCTGCGAGTCGGTGTTCTTGAGATATGTGATCTGGTCGCGCGCGGCCTGCGCCTTGGCGCGGATCACGGCCACCGCGTCTTCCTTTTCCGCAAGGGCTTCCTTTGCAGAGGCCAGCCGGTCACGCGCAGCCTTCACCGCTGCGCTTTCGGTTCCGCTGGTCGCCGGCGCGCGCCCTGAGATCAGGCTCACCGCGCCGATCTGCACACCGTCACCCGACACCCGCAGCGTCGAGATGTCGGTGCCTTCGGGAAACCCCGGAACCAGCAGGTCATGGCTGCCCTCGGGCGCCTTCACCTCCACCTGCCGCACCACCTGCGCGCCCTGCGGAAAGAGCGTCACGGCCGTGATCTTGCCCGGTGCCTCGATCGTGTCGGCCAAGGCGGGCAGGGCGGTCGCGGCCATAAGGGCCGCCGTCAGGGTGATGCGCATCGGTTCCTCCCACATCCGTTCCGGATCGAGCCTGCGTCGGCCTGCGCGCAGTTGCAAGCCATTGAAATCCGGCGCGGGTCGTCACTGGCGGGAACTCGCCAGAGCGTTCGTGCTAGGCGTCGGGGGGCTACGACTGCTTGCCCTTGCGTCCGAAGTCCCGCGCGCATAGGTTGCGCCCTACCTCGGGGTGCCGGATGATCCGGCTGAGATGCGAGCCACGCGAACCCGTTGAACCTGAACCGGTTAAGACCGGCGGAGGGAAGGTAGCCGGATAGTCCGGCCCCACTCCGCCCGGCAAGCCCAAGGAGTGAGGCATGAAAACCCACCTGATGCTTGCGGGAGCCCTGAGCCTGATCGCCACGATGGCGGCGGCCGAGGACAAGCCCGTGCTCACCGTCTATGCGCCTGATTATTTCACGAGCGAATGGGGCCCCGGTCCCGCGATCGAGAAGGGGTTCGAGGCGACCTGCGATTGCGATCTGAAATTCGTGTCGGGCGATGTGCTGCCGCGCATCCTGCTCGAAGGCGACAAGACCTCCGCCGATGTCGCGATCGGTCTGAACACCGACGTGACCGCGAAGGCGCGCGCCACGGGCCTGTTCGCCCCGCATAACGAGGACACGTCCGACCTGACCATGCCGGTCAAATGGGACGATCCGATCTTCCTGCCTTTCGACTGGTCTGAACTGGCCTTCGTCTATGACAAGACCAAGCTGAAGAACCCGCCCACGAGCTTCCAGGATTTGCTGGATGCGCCCGACGACGCCTACAAGATCGTCATCGAAGATCCGCGCAGTTCGGTCGCGGGTCTGTCGTTGTTGCTCTGGGTGAAGGACATCTATGGCGACAAGGCCGAAGAGGCCTGGACGAAAATCGCGCCCAAGGTGCTGACCGTGACGCCGGGCTGGTCGGAGGCCTACGGCATGTTCACCGATGGCGAGGCGGATATGGTACTGAGCTATGTCACCTCGCCCGCCTATCACATCATGGCCGAGGACGACGACTCCAAGGCCGCCGCGATCTTCCCCGAGGGGCATTACTTCACCCCCGAACTGGTCGCGCAGCTCAAGACCTCGAAGCATCCCGAGCTGGCGCAGAAATTCATGGATTACGTGCTGAGCCCCGATTTCCAAGGCATGATCGCGACGGCGAACTGGTCCTTCCCGGCGAAACTGCCCCACGATCAGCTGCCTGAGGTGTTCCAGAAACTCCCGATGCCCGACAAGACGCTCTACCTGGGTGAGGCCGAGGCCGAGAAATTGCGCGGTCCGGCGCTGGAAGAATGGCAACGCGCCTTCTCCAGATAAGAGGCACGCCCATCTGGGCGGTGCTGGCGGGTGCGGCTTTGGCCGCGCTTGTCCTTGGCACTTTGGCGGCAGTCGCGCTCCGGGCAGGCGGGCTGACCGGCTTGCGCGAAACCGATCTCGCCGCGATCCGCTTCACGCTCTGGCAGGCGGCGGCCTCGGCGCTGATCTCCTGCGCGCTGGCGGTGCCGGTCGCCCGTGCGCTGCATCGCCGCCGCTTCGCCGGGCGCGGACTGCTGATTTCGCTCCTGGGGGCTCCCTTCATCCTGCCGGTGATCGTCGCGGTCTTCGGGCTGATCGCGGTCTTCGGGCGGCGCGGGCTGGTCAATGCGGCCCTCGCCCCGCTCGGCATCGATCCGATTTCGATCTACGGCGCGCAGGGCGTCATCGTGGCCCATGTTTTCTTCAACCTGCCGCTTGCGACCCGGATGATCCTGCACGGCTGGGAGGCGATCCCGGCCGAGCGGTTTCGCCTTGCTGCGACCCTCGGCTTCGGCCCTGCGGAGGTCACGCGTCACCTCGAACGTCCGATGCTGCGCAGCGTGCTGCCCGGGGCGTTCCTTGCGATCTTCCTCGTCTGCCTGACGTCCTTCGCGGTGGCCCTGACCCTTGGCGGCGGGCCGCGCGCGACCACGGTGGAGCTGGCGATCTATCAGGCCTTCCGCTTCGATTTCGACATGGGCCGCGCGGCGAGCCTTGCGCTGGTGCAGGTCGCGATCTCGGTCGCAGCGCTGCTGATCGCGGCGCGCGCCACCCTGCCGTCGAGTTTCGGCGCGGGGCATGACCGCCGCGCCGCGCCGATCCCGCAGCTGTCCGGCGGGATAGGGCGTGCGCTCTTCGACGCGCTCGCGATCGGGCTCGCAAGCGCCTTCCTGCTGCTTCCCATCGGCACCGTTTTCGCCCGGGGCATTCCGGCGGTGGCCAACCTGCCCGAGATGGTCTGGCCCGCGACGCTGACCTCTTTGGTGATCGCGCTGCTCTCCACGGTTGTGACGCTCGCCATCGCCCTGCCGCTCGCACTGGTGGCGACCCGGCAGCGCTGGGCGGAGATCGCGGCGATGCTGCCGATGACAGCGTCGAGCCTCGTGATGGGCACCGGCGCCTTCCTGATCGCGCGGCCCTTCGTGAACCCGACGAGCCTCGCGCTGCCAATGGTGCTGCTGACCAACGCCGCGCTTTCGGTGCCTTTCGCGACCCGCATCCTGATGCCCGAGATCCGCACGCTGCAGGCCGATTACGACCGGCTCGCCGCCTCGCTCGGGCTGCGCGGCATTGCCCGGCTTCGTCTGCTGACGGTTCCGCGCCTTGCCCGGCCGCTGGGGTTCTCGGCGGGGCTGGCCGCGGCCTTCTCTATGGGCGATCTGGGCGTCATCACGCTGTTCTCGGATGGCCAGACCCGCACCCTTCCGCTGGCGCTTTTCCAGCTCATGGGGTCTTATCGCATGGATCAGGCGGCGGGCACTGCAAGCCTGTTGCTGATCCTCACTTTCGCGCTCTTCTGGGCGCTCGACCGCGCGGGGCATTATGCTGACCCTCGATAAGCTTCTGATCGAACAGGGCGATTTCCGCCTCGAAGCCGATTTCACGATCCCGGCCGGCGCGCGGGTCGCGCTGATTGGCCCCTCGGGGGCGGGCAAGTCGACGCTGCTCTCGGTACTTGCGGGGTTTCTTGGTCCGACCCGGGGGCGGGTGCTCTGGTGCGGCGAGGACATCACCGAGGCGCCGCCCGGCGAGCGTCCGCTCTCGATCCTGTTTCAGGATCAGAACCTCTTCCCGCATCTGCGGCTGGAGACCAACCTCGCGCTTGGCCTGAACCCGAAAGGCAAGATCGACGCAACCGACCGCGCCCGGATCGAGACCGCGTTGGCGCGTGTGGGCCTTGAGGGGATGGAGAGGCGCAAACCCGGCGCACTGTCGGGCGGGCAGCAAAGCCGCGCAGGCCTGGCGCGGACGTTGCTCCGTGGCCGCCCGATCCTGCTGCTCGACGAGCCCTTTGCGGCGCTGGGGCCCGCGCTGAAATCCGAGATGCTGGCGCTGGTGGCCGAGATCGCCCGCGAGCAGGGCACGACGGTGCTGATGGTCAGCCACGATCCCGAGGATGCGCGTGCGCTTTGCCCGCAGACGGTTCTGGTGGCCGAGGGCCGCGCCCATGCGCCGCAAGAGACCGGACCGCTTCTCGACGATCCGCCGCCCGCGCTACGGGACTATCTAGGAGAGTAGGGGCTCTGCCCCTCTTCGCTGGCGCGAATTCACCCGGGGATATTTGAACAAGCCCGAAACGGTCTGCGCTTCGGGCTTGCTGGAAATATCCCGGGGGGGCCGGGGGCAGCGCCCCCGGCCTTGGGGTCAGTAGATCACGACCGAGCGGATCGACTCGCCCGCATGCATCAGATCGAAGGCCTTGTTGATGTCTTCGAGCGGCATAGTGTGGGTGATCATCGAGTCGATCTCGATCTTGTCGTTCATGTACCACTCGACAAATTTCGGCACATCGGTGCGGCCCTTGGCGCCGCCGAAAGCGGTGCCTTTCCAGGTCCGGCCCGTGACGAGCTGGAACGGGCGGGTGGAGATTTCCGCGCCCGCGGGTGCGACGCCGATGATGACCGAAACGCCCCAGCCGCGATGCGAGCACTCGAGCGCGTCGCGCATGACCTTCACGTTGCCGGTTGCGTCGAAGGAGTAATCCACGCCGCCGATCTGGTCGCGCTCGGTCTTGGTCAGGTTGATGATTTCCTGCGTGACCGAGTGGCCGAGCTTCGAGGGATTCACGAAATGGGTCATGCCGAACTTGCGCGCCATGTCCTCTTTCGCGTCGTTCAGATCGACGCCGATGATCATATCGGCACCCGCCATGCGCAGGCCCTGGATCACGTTCAGACCGATCCCGCCGAGGCCAAAGACGGCAGCGGTCGAGCCGATCTCGACGCCTGCAGTGTTGATCACCGCGCCGATGCCGGTGGTGACGCCGCAGCCGATATAGCAAATCTTGTCGAACGGCGCATCGTCGCGGACCTTGGCGAGCGCGATCTCGGGCATCACGGTGTGGTTCGCGAAGGTCGAGCAGCCCATGTAGTGATAGATCGGCGTGCCATCGAGCATCTTGAAGCGCGTCGTGCCGTCCGGCATCAGGCCCTGACCTTGCGTGTTGCGGATCGCGGTGCAGAGGTTCGTCTTGCCCGACAGGCAGGACGGGCATTCGCGACATTCCGGCGTGTAGAGCGGGATCACGTGGTCGCCCGGCTTCAGCGTGGTGACACCTTCGCCGACTTCGAGCACGACGCCCGCGCCCTCATGGCCGAGGATGGTCGGGAAGATGCCTTCGGGATCGGCGCCAGAGCGGGTGAATTCGTCCGTGTGGCAGATACCGGTTGCCTTGATTTCGACGAGCACTTCGCCCGCTTTCGGGCCGTCCAGTTCCACTTCCATGATTTCGAGCGGTTTTCCCGCTTCGAGCGCGACTGCGGCACGGGTTCTCATAAGCGCATACTCCTTGTATAAATTCGGAGAGAGCCTGCGTTATCGGCGCGGCCAATGCAATGAAGGGTGCGACATGTTGAAACGATTTTTCGTCATGGGGTCGATGCTGGCGCTTGCGGCCTGCGACCCCGCCGGTCCGATGAGCGAGACACCCACCGATGGGGCATACCCCGCGCCCCAGCCCTATGCGCCCGCGCCCTATGTCACCCCCCCGGTGAGCGTCACGAAGGGCGGTTTGCAGGAGCGTGAGCCCGACACTTGCGGGGCGGTGAAATATACCTCGGTTCTGGGTCAGCCGGCGGCGCAGATCCGGACGCTCGGGATTACCAAACCCTATCGCATCGTCGAATGGCGCGGCGTCGAGGATCAGGTCTACAACCCGCAGCGCGTCGTGTTTCGTCTCGACTCGCGCGGGAACGTCTACAACATCGATTGCGGGTGAGCCTGATGGAGCGCGGCAGGGCGCGGATCGGACTCATTGTCACGTTAGGGGTCGCAGCGTTCGGGTTGGCGGCCTGCCAACCCCGCGTTTCGCCGCCTCGGTCGGGCCCGCCCGGCGCGGGAACCTGTCCGCCGCCCGAGCTCGCGGCGCTCCAAGGGCGGCCTGAAACCGTGCTGGCGGCGCTCGATATCGCGCGGCCGCATCGCATCATTCATCCGGGCGACGCGGTGACGATGGATTACGCCCCCGGCCGGGTGAATTTCGAGATCGACGAGAACGGCACGATCGAGGCGGTGCGCTGCTACTAGGCAGGGGGCCGCTGATGCTCTGCACATGAAAGAGCCCCGTGTCTGACCAGGACGCGGGGCTTCTTCTGCAGGAGGGAAAAGCGCCCGACGATACGTACTGGGTGGGGGCTGTTAACCGCACCGTCGGGCTTTAGCGTTTTCCGCTGACTACAGGATGTCGATGAAACCCGGCAGGAAGGCGCAGGAAATCAGGCTTTTTCTAGGTCATAATCCGGCGCGGCGAAGGCGCGTTCAACCTTAGCGCGGGTGGGCTTGATTTGCGCCGCGCGCGATGTACCCTTTGTAAATGACGGTTCAAACGCCTTCCCCCTATCCGAACCCTTCCGGCGCACCGGAGCAGATCGCTTTCGACCGCTCCGAGCTTGGCGTGATCCTGTCGCTTTACGGGCGCGCGGTCGCGGCCGGGGAGTGGCGCGATTACGGGATGAGCTTCTTGCGCGATGTCGCGGTGTTCTCGATCTTTCGCCGCGCCGCCGAAGTGCCGATCTACCGGATCGAGAAGCGGCCCGCGCTGCGTGCGAAACAGGGGCAATATGCGGTGATCGGTCAGCAGGGGCAGGTGCTGCGGCGCGGCCATGATCTGCGCCAGGTGCTGCGCGTGCTCGAGCGTAAGCTGATCCGCGCGGTGGAGTAGGGGCGCTACGCGCTTTGAGAGAGTGTCGCCCTGCTGCCATGCACGTTGCCTCGCAGCCCCCGACTTGCTAAGCCAGCGCCGAAGGAAACCTGCGAGGCGCGCGTCCCATGTCGTTCAACACTTTCGGTCATCAGTTCCGCGTCACCACCTGGGGCGAAAGCCACGGGCCTGCGCTTGGCGCGACGGTGGATGGCTGCCCGCCCGGCATCGAGATTGACGAGGCGTTCATCCAGCAATTCCTCGACCGTCGCCGTCCGGGCCAGTCGAAGGAGACGACCCAGCGCAAGGAACCCGACGCGGTGCGCATCCTGTCGGGTGTGTTCGAAGGCCGCACGACCGGCACGACGATTCAGCTGATGATCGAGAATACCGATCAGCGCTCGAAGGATTATGGCGAGATCGCGCGGCAGTTCCGCCCCGGCCATGCCGATATCACCTATCACCAGAAATACGGTATCCGCGACTATCGCGGCGGCGGGCGCTCGAGCGCGCGCGAGACGGCGGCGCGGGTGGCGGCTGGCGGTGTGGCGCAGGCCGCGCTTCGCCAGTTGGTCCCCGATCTGCAGATCTACGGCTACATGGTGCAGATGGGCGCGAAACATCTCGATCGCGCGAAGTTCGACCGCAACGCGATCCTGCAGAACCCGTTCTTCCTGCCCGACGCCGAAGCAGTGGACGAATGGGCCGATTACCTCGCGGCGATCCGCAAGGGCCAGAATTCGGTGGGCGCTGCGATCGAGGTGGTGGCCGAGGGCTGCCCGGCGGGGCTGGGCGCGCCGATCTACGCCAAGATGGATACCGAGCTGGCCGCCGCGATGATGTCGATCAACGCGGTCAAGGGCGTCGAGATCGGCGAGGGCATGGCCGCGGCGGCGCTGACTGGCGTGGAGAATGCCGACGAGATGGTGATGGGCGCCGATGGTGTCGAATATCTTTCGAACCGCGCGGGCGGTATCTTGGGCGGGATCACCACCGGCCAGCCGATCACGGTGCGCTTCGCGGTCAAGCCGACCTCGTCGATCCTGACGCCGCGCCGTTCGGTCAATCTCGCGGGCGAAGAGGTGGAGGTGATCACCAAGGGCCGCCACGATCCCTGCGTCGGCATCCGCGCGGTACCGGTGGCCGAGGCGATGATGGCTTGCGTGATCCTTGACCAGTTCCTGATGGACCGGGCGCAGACCGGCGGTATTCGCGGCACGATCGGCTGAGGGGCGCCGCCCCCGTCGACGGAAGGCGAGATGACCGAGGAAAGAGGGGCTCTGCCCCCGCTCCTGCGGAGCCCCTCGGGATATTTGCTGCCAAGCCGAAACAGGGCGGATGCTTTAGCGGATTGCCGCGCGCGTGCCGCCATGACGTGACGTTGTGCGACCTTGCGGGATATAAACCGCGCGGTTTATTCTGCGGACCCCGGGGGTCGTTTCCCGGAACCGGAGGACAGATGTCGCAGGCAGATCAGATCAATCGCGGACGCAAATTCGACCAGGTGCTCGAAGGCGCGCGCACGATCTTTCTGCGCGACGGGTTCGACGGGGCCTCGGTCGACGATATCGCCAAGGAAGCGGGCGTGTCGAAAGCCACGCTCTACAGCTATTTCCCGGACAAACGGCTGATGTTCGTCGAAGTCGTGCGCTCGCAACTGAAAGAGCAGACGGACAGCGCCGTCGCCACGATCGATTTCGGCGCAGCCCCCGAAGTGGTGCTTTCGCTTGCCGCGTCGCAGATCGTCGAGTCGATGAGCTGCAAGATGAACGAAGGGCTCTATCGGCTCTGCGTTTCCGAATCCGAGCGGTTCCCCGAGCTTGGCCGCGCCTTCTACGCGGCGGGGCCGGCGCTGGTGCACGAATTGCTGATGGATTACCTGCGCTGCGCGGTGGAGCGGGGCGAGCTGGTGATCGACGATATCGACCTCGCCGCTTATCTGTTCATCGAGCTGTGCAAGTCGGAACTGCATCCGAAGCTGCTGTTCGGGATTTGCGACAGCTTCAGCCGTGAAGAGAAAGAGCGCGTGATCCGCGGCGCGGTCGCGATGTTCCTTGCGCGCTACGGCGTCCCCACCTGAGCGCGGACCGATCTGGCCCGATCAGGCCAGATCGCGCACCATCCACTGATTGCCTTCGCCGCGCTGCAGCTGGAAACGGCCCGTCTTGATCAGCAGGTCGGAAAGTTTCGCGCTGCCATAGGTGCGGGTGTCGAAATCCGGGTTTGCCTGCGTGATGAACTGACCGAGCTGGCCCAGCGAATACCATTCCTCTTCCAGACCGATCGCCTTCATCGCGTTGACAATGATCGGGATCGCGGCCTTCGGCTCCTGCTTGCCACTCGAGGATTTCGGGGCGGCGGCGCTGGTCTTGTCCGAGGCGGGCCTGGTCGCGGTCTCCGCGGTGCTCTCGCCATTGCCGAGGTTCTCGACATAGATGAAGCGTTTACAGGCCTTGCGGAAGGCTTCGGGGGTCTTCTGCTCGCCGATGCCGTAGACATCGAGCCCCTGTTCGCGGATGCGAGCGGCGAGGCGGGTGAAGTCGCTGTCCGAGGAGACCAGCACGAAACCATCGAACAGGTCGGAATGCAGGAAATCCATCGCCGCGATGACGAGGCCGATATCGGAGGCGTTCTTCCCCTTGGTATTGGCAAATTGCTGATCCGCGACGAGGCCGAGTTCGGCGACGCGCTTGGCCCAGCCCGCGAGGCGCTGCGCCGACCAGTCGCCGTAGATCCGGCGCACCGAGGCTTCGCCGAGCGAGGCGATCTCTTCGAAGATCGCTTCGGCATATCCGGCGGGCACGTTATCGGCGTCGATCAGCACGCACAGACGCGGGGCGCGGGAGGCGGGGCTGATATGCGGCAGGTCGGAAATGTCGGGCATTGTTACTCCTCGTGTCCCCTTCCAGATAGCCCGCTTGCCCCCGACATCCAAGAGCGCAACCGCATTGCGCGGCGTCAGCAGCAGGCGCAGTTCAGCGCCCCTCAGGACCGTCATACTGGCGTTCGACCTTGGCGACGCGCAGCGCGTAGTGGAGATACCAGCGATCCTTGCCGAGGCGTTGGGCGAGCTGGTGCTTCGCCACCGCCTTCCACGCAATCAGAGCGGTCTCGTCGGCCCAGTAGCTGACGGTGAGGCCGAAGCCTGTCCCGTCGCGTGCGCTCTCCACCCCGAGATAGCCGGGCTGCTGGGCGGCAAGCGCGGCCATCTCCGCGGCCATCGCGCCATATCCGTCGTCGGGTGCACTGCGGAGAGAGGCGAAGATCACCGCGTAATAGGGCGGGTCGGGCAGCGGCGCAAAGCCTGGCGGCGGGATAGACATCGGGCAGCTCCGGGAAATGGAAAACGCCCCCTCGCGGGCGAGGGGGCGTTCATCAGTCTAGCAGGTCGGACCCAGGTTTACAGATCGAACTGCTTACCCTTGTGGGGCGCCCAGAGCTTCTTGTTGGTCAGGTAAAGCAGCGTGCTCAGCACGATCAGCATCATCACCGCCACGAAGCCCCAGCGCTTGCGCGATTCCAGCTTCGGTTCGGCCGTCCACATCAGGAATGCGGAGACGTCCCGGGCCATCTGGTCGACGGTTGCGGGCGTGCCGTCCTCATACTCGATGAGGTCTTCCGAGAGCGGAGGGGGCATCGCGATCCAGCCACCCGGGAAGGCGTGGTTCTCGTAGAAGATCGAGCCCGCTTCTTCCTTTTCCTCGCCGGTGAAGCCGGTGAGCACCGCGTGGATGTATTCGGGGCCACCGATGCCGCGGAAGAACTGGTTGATGCCGAGGCCGTAGGGGCCGTGGAAGCCCGCGCGCGCTTTCGCCATCAGCGACAGGTCCGGACCCATGCCCATGCCGGAGATGAACGGGAAGTGGTCCGTCTCCTTGCCGGGGCGCTCTTCGCCGGTTTCCTTGTCCATCACGGTGAACTCGGCCGCGTAGGCACGCACCCAAGCCGGGTCCATCATCGGGCCGCCCTGATCCGCAAGCGTGCGGAACGCGACGTAGCGCAGCCCGTGGCAGGCCGAGCAGACCTCCCGGTAGACCTGGAAGCCGCGACGCAGCTGCTGCTGGTCGAAGGTCCCGAAGGGGCCCTCGAAGGAGAAGCTGATATCCTCGATATGGCCGCCTTCGGCCGCCACCGCCGGGTTGACCAGGGTGCTCGCCCCGATCACCAGCGCCGAGAGGGCAGAGATCAGAAGATGTTTCATTTTGTGTCCCTCTTCCTTACTCATTCAGCCGGTTTGATATTGTAGTGGTGGTTGAAGTCTTCCTCGATCGTCGCCGGCATCGCTTGCGGCTTCTCGATCAGACCCAGGAGCGGCAGGATCACGAGGAAATAGACGAACCAGTAGGTCGCGCCGATCAGCGAGATGTAGGGATAAATCCCGTCGGTCGGCATCGCGCCCACCCACATCAGCACCATGAAGTCGATCGCCAGAAGCCAGAACCACCATTTGAACATTGGGCGGTACGAGCCCGAACGCACTTTCGAGGTGTCGAGCCACGGGGCCAGCGCCATCACGAGGATCGCGCCGAACATCGCGAGCACGCCGAAGAACTTGGCGTCGACGATACCGAAGGTGATCCAGTTGACGAACATCACGGCCCAGACGTCCGAGGTGAAGGCGCGCAGGATCGCGTAGAACGGCAGGAAGTACCATTCGGGCACGATGTGTGCGGGCGTCGCCAGCGGGTTCGCCTCGATGTAGTTGTCGGGGTGGCCGAGGTAGTTCGGCATGAAGCCCACGACAGCCGAGAAGACCAGCAGGATCACGGCGAGCGCGAACAGGTCCTTGATCACGAAATAGGGCCAGAAGGGCAGGGTGTCCTTCTCCGCTTCCGCTTTCGAGCCGGTGCGGACCGGAACGCCCGTCGGGTTGTTGTTGCCCGTGGTGTGGAAGGCCCAGATATGCACGATCACCAGGGCTGCGATCACGAAGGGCAGCAGGTAGTGCAGCGAGAAGAAGCGGTTCAGCGTCGCGTTGTCCACCGCCGGGCCGCCGAGCAGCCATGCCTGGATCGACTCGCCGATGCCCGGGATCGCGCCGAACAGGCCGGTGATCACCGTCGCGCCCCAGAAGGACATCTGGCCCCAGGGCAGAACGTAACCCATGAACGCCGTGCCCATCATGCACAGATAGATGATCATGCCGATGATCCAGGTGATCTCGCGGGGCGCCTTGTAGGAGCCGTAATAAAGGCCGCGGAAAATGTGGATATACACGGCGAGGAAGAACAGCGAGGCGCCGTTCGCGTGGATGTAGCGCAGCATGTAGCCGCCATTCACGTCGCGCATGATGTGCTCGACCGAGGCGAAGGCCAGGTCGACATGCGGGGTGTAATGCATCACCAGAACGATGCCGGTGACGATCTGCAGCACGAGGCAGAACGCCAGCACGATGCCCCAGATCCACCACCAGTTCAGGTTCTTGGGGGTGGGGATCATGATCGTGTCGTAAATCAGCCCGATGATGGGAAGACGCTTGTGCGTCCACTTTTCGAAGCCCGTCTTGGGCTCGTAATGGTCGTGGGGAATGCCCGACATCTAACTGCCTCCTCAGCCCAGTTTGATCGTGGTGTCATCGGTGAACTGGGCCACCGGGATGTTCAGGTTGCGCGGGGCAGGACCTTTGCGGATCCGGCCGGCGGAGTCGTAATGCGACCCGTGGCAGGGGCAGAACCAGCCGTGGTAATCGCCCGACTCGTTGCCGATCGGCACGCAGCCCAGGTGGGTGCACACGCCGATCATCACCAGCCATTCGCCTGCCTCGTCGAGGGTGCGGTTCTGGTCGGTCGCCTCGGCGCCCGGCTTGTTCGCGTTCTCGGCCGAGGTGTCGACCAGTTCGGACAGCGGAACCTCGCGGGCGTATTGAATTTCTTCTTCGGTGCGGCGGCGGATGAAGACCGGCTTGCCGCGCCATTTCACCGTGAGCTGCGTGCCGAGCTCGACGCCGGAAACGTCGACGAAGATCGACGAGAGCGCCTTGACGTCGGCCGATGCATTCATCTGGTTCACCAGCGGCCAGACGGCCGCGCCGGTCACCACCGCGCCGGTGCCGGCGGTGGCGTAGTAGAGGAAATCCCTCCGGGTGCCTGCGTTATTATCTGCGTGGGACACGTTGTCTCTCCTTCCCGGGCCCGCGAGGGGGCCGATAGTGACGTGCCGGGGCACGTCGCGCGGTGCCGCCAAACATGGCCGCTCTCATACCAATCACGAATTTGTCAGTCCAGAACACAATCAACTGAATTTGTGCTGAGGGGCAGTTAAATGTCGCTCTTGCAACAGATCACCCCGGGTCAATGGCCGTGCGTGCCGGGGAAGGGGCCGCCCGGCAAGTTCAATGCACAAATGCCGCTCCCGATTGAGGAAAAGCGATTCGTGGCGTTTTGAACATGGAAAAGTTTCACATGCTTTAGCGTGAACTGACCAGAACCGCCGCCTGCCATGCCACTGCGAGGCGCAATCAAGATGTAGTGTCCGCCTCCGCTCAGTCGGGCGCGAGCATGTAGCCCAGACCGCGCACCGTCTGCAGGTAGCGGGGTTCGCGCGGGTCGCGCTCTATCTTGCGGCGCAGGCGTGTGATCTGCACATCGACCGCCCGGTCGCCTCCGCCTTCTTCGCCATTGCCCCGCTCGCGGCCCAGTTCCTCGATCAATTCCGTGCGGCTGACCACGTCGCCCGCATGAGTCGCGAAGATGCGCATCAACTGCACCTCTGTCGCGGTCAGCTTCACCGGCGTGTCGCCATCCCACAGCTCGCCCCGGTCCTGATCGTATTTCAGCGGCCCCAGCGAGAGGTATTTCGGGCCGCTCTCGGTTTCCTGCGGAACCCGGCGCAGGATCGCGTTGATCCGCAGCAGCAGTTCCTTCGGCTCGAACGGCTTTGCGAGATAGTCGTCGGCGCCGGCTTCGAGCCCCTCGATCCGCTCGCGCGTCTCGCCCCGTGCGGTCAGCAGCAGGATCGGCGTGCTTACCGATCTGCCGCGCAGGTCACGGGTCAGGCTGAGCCCGTCTTCGCCCGGCATCATCACATCCATCACGATCAGATTGAACTCCAGCCCCGCCAGCAACGAGCGCGCATGGCCCGCGTCGCGCGCCGCGGTGACGAGAAAGCCGTGTCGCTGCAAAAAGCTTTTCAGCAGCGTCCGGATGCGTTCGTCATCGTCGACGATAAGCAGATGAGGTTCGGCCGAGTAGGGCATCAGTCGTCTTTCATCATTTGATAGAGCTTGTGCAGATCGGGGCCCATCATCGCCTCGAGCACCTGCCGGAAACCCGCCACCGCCTGCGGCCCCGCGGCGCGATAGGCAGAGCGCATTCGCCCCCGCTGCGCCTCGGACAGTGCGCGTTCCAGCGTCTCGCCCTCGGCCGTCAGATGCAATCGCCGCTCGCGCTTGTCGCGGGTACCGACGCGGCTTTCCACCAGCCCGTCCTCGATCAGCGTGCGCAGCACCCGGTTCAGTGATTGCTTGGTTACGCCCAGAACTGCGAGCAGCGTCGTCACCGTCAGCCCCGGCTGGCGGTTGATGAAATGCAGGGCGCGGTGATGCGCGCGTCCGTAGCCGTATTCTTCGAGCAGTCGGTCAGGGTCGGCGGTAAAGGCGCGATAGGCGAAGAACATCGCTTCGATGCCCTTGCGCAATTGCTCGTCCGTCAGGAAAAGAAGTGTCTCGCCCCCGGGGCTGCCGCTATCTGCCATATCGTCCCTCTCTTTTGCGTGACTTTATGTCAGCCTTGTTGACTTTCCAAGACTCAACTGTTACCGCAAAGCAGTTTTCGCGCAAGAAAATGTCCACTTCGGACGTAGATTGCGCAATAATCGTAAATTGGCGTGGCTGCAAGGAGAGTAAGATGTCGGGCTCGTATGAGGATCGTGACGGCAAGATCTGGATGGATGGACAGCTTGTGGATTGGCGCGACGCCAATGTCCACATCCTGACCCACGCGCTGCATTACGCGTCCTCCGTCTTTGAAGGCGAACGTTGCTACAACGGCAAGATTTTCAAAGGCGAAGAGCATTCCGCCCGCCTGCGGAAGTCGGCGCAGCTGCTCGATATGGAAATCCCCTATTCGGTCGAAGAGATCGAGAAGGCGAAATACGACATGCTGAAGGCCAATGGCTGGACCGACGCCTATGTGCGCGCGGTCGCATGGCGTGGCGCGGGCGAGGATATGGGCGTCTCGGCGCGCAAGAACCCCGTGCGTCTGGCGATCGCCGGCTGGGAATGGGGCAACTATTACGGGGATGCGAAGATGAAGGGCGCCAAGCTCGACATCGCGAAATGGCGTCGCCCCGACCCGCGCACGATCCCGGCCGAGGCCAAGGCGGCCGGTCTCTACATGATCTGCACCATGTCGAAGCACGCCGCCGAAGATCGCGGCTTCTCGGATGCGCTGTTCATGGATTGGCGTGGCTACGTCGCCGAGGCGACCGGCGCGAACATCTTCTTCGTGAAGGACGGCGAGGTGCACACGCCCAAGGCTGACGTCTTCCTCAACGGGATCACGCGGCGTACGGTGATCGGGCTGCTGGAAGAGAAGGGTATCAAGGTGCACGAGCGCCTGATCGAGCCGACTGAACTGGCCGAGTTCGAGCAGTGCTGGCTCACCGGAACCGCCGCCGAGGTGACCCCGGTCAGCCAGATCCGCGAGTTCAACTTCGAGGTCGGCGCGCTGACCCGCGACATCGCAGAAACCTACGAAAAGCTCGTGCGCACCTGATCCACGTAACGCTTTGAGAAAACAGAAGGGCGTGCTTGACGGCACGCCCTTTCGCGTTTTCGATGCTCTCGAGCGCTGACAGGACGGTCAGGTGACTTCGTTCCGTTCGATGCGCAGGAACTGTTTCATGCGCGCGCCGTTATCCGGCCGCCCACGCTTGCTGAGCTCCTTGATTGCCGGGTGGATACCTTCGCGCCGCTGCAGTTCGAGAAACCGCTTCACGCGCGGCCCTTCGGCCTTGAGTTCGGCGCGGTCGATGATGTGACGGGACATGTCTTCCTCCTCTCGTCATCGCCTCTGATCCTTTAAGTATAACACGGTTCGACCGAGTCGTGTTTCAATGACAGGAGATTTTTTGTCGCGCGCGGATCGGCGCTCAGCCCTGCGGCGTCGCGGCCTTGCGCGCGCGCTTGCGCTCCAGCCCAAGCCAGTGCTCGCGCAGAATGATCGCGATGCCAGCGACGATGATCAGCGCAGCCCCCGCCAAGGTGGCATGGCTCGGCACTTCCGAGAAGACCGTATAGCCGATCACCAGCGCCAGCAGCATCGAGGCATAATCGAAAGGTGCCACCAGCGAGGCATCGGCGAAGCGATAGGCCGAGGTCAGCATGATCTGCCCGGTGCCGCCGATCAGCCCCGCGAGGATCAGGAGTGTCGCTTCCCACGCTGTCGGCATCACCCAGCCGAAGGGCAGCGAGGCCAGTGAGAGCACCGAGGCGGTGCAGGAGAACCAGAACACGATCGCGGAGGTGCGCTCGGAGCCGACCATGCGGCGGATCTGGATCTGCGCCAGCGCCGCGCATGTGGCCCCCGCAAGCGCCAGCCCCGCGCCAAGCGCTTCCGCCCCGCCTTCGGGTTCGCTGCCGCCCAGCCGGGGCCACAGCACGATCAGAACACCGACCATCCCCAGCCCGACCGCCGAGAAGCGGAAGATCCGCACCGTCTCGCCCAGCAAGAGCGCCGCGAAGACGACCGTCAGCAGTGGTGCCGCATAGCCCAGAGCGGTCGCCTCGGGCAGCGGCAGGAAGGCGAGCGCTGCGAAACTCAGCGCCATCGCGGTGGTTCCCACCACCCCGCGCAGGACATGGTTGATCGGTTTCTCCACCCGCAATCCGCCCTGCAACTCACCGCGCCACAGCAGCCAGAGCAGGATCGGCACAATGCCGAAGAAGGAGCGGAAGAACACTGCCTCGCCCGGTGGCACCCGGTCGGAGACCGATTTGATCAGTGCCTGCATGATGACGAAACCCGTAACCGTGCCGAGCTTCAGCGCGATTCCAAGGAGCGGGCGAGGGGTCTGGGTGGTTACGGGCATCATGACCGCGATGAGATAGGCCGCGACGGGACCGGGGCAATCGGTTTCGTCATGCGACGCGCTCGAGCCGATCAAGAGCCCATCGCGCGGCCTCGGCCACCACCGGATCGGGATCGCTCAGGTGCGGGCGCGCGGCCTCGGCCAGCGCCGGATCGCCGGAATTTCCGATCGCGTAAAGAACGTTGCGCAAGAAACGGTCGCGCCCGATCCGCTTGATCGGCGAGCCCGAGAACCGCGCCCGGAACCCGGCATCGTCGAGTGCGGCCAGTTCTGCCAGGGGCGGCGCGCCGACGCCGCCGTGATAGCGCGCCTCCCGCGCCTCTGCGGCGAACTTGTTCCATGGGCAGACGGCCAGACAATCGTCGCAGCCATAGATGCGATTGCCCATCTTGGCGCGCAGCTCTTCGTCGATCGGGCCCTTATGCTCGATCGTCAGATAGGAGATGCAGCGCCGTGCGTCGAGCTGGTAGGGCGCGGGAAAAGCCTCGGTCGGGCAGATGTCGAGACAGGCCGTGCAGGTTCCGCAATGGCTGATCTCCGGCGCGTCGGGCGGCAGCTCCACCGTGGTGAAGATCGCGCCGAGGAAGAACCAGCTGCCCAGATCGCGCGCGAGAAGATTGGTGTGCTTGCCCTGCCAGCCGAGACCCGACGCCTCGCCCAAGGGCTTTTCCATCACCGGGGCGGTGTCGACGAAGACCTTGATCTCCGCGCCCTCTGGTGCCTGATCGAGCAACCAGCGCCCGACGCGCTTGAGCCGCTTCTTCACCAGATCATGGTAATCCTTGCCCTGCGCATAGGCAGAGATCACCCCGCGATCGCGCGCCTCCAGCAGGTCCAGCGGGTCGTAATCGGGCGTGTAGGTCTCGGCCAGCATCACGACCGAGCGTGCCTCGGACCACAGCGCCGCCGGATCGCCGCGCCAGCCCATGCGCTCTTCCATCCAGCCCATCTGGCCATGCATGCCCGCACCCACAAAGGCGGCGAGCCGCTCGGCCGCCTGCGGGATCGCGTCCGGCGTGGTGATGCGCGCCTTCGAGAAACCCTCGGCAAGGGCCGTCTCGATCAACCGCGCTTTCAACTCCGCATTCATGGCTTCGCCTTGGTGCAAATATCCCGGGGGGCCGCGCCGCAGGCCGGCGGGGGCAGAGCCCCCTCGGCGCGCGCGAAGTCCTCAGAAATCCAACTCCGCATATTGCGGAGCGGGCGGCATGCCGGGCAGCTGATCGGCGAGAAGCGAGCGGAAGGCCGGGCGCGACTTGATCTTCGCATACCAGTCCTTCACGGCCTCTTGTCGGTTCCAGTCCACGTCGGAGATATAATCGAGGCAGCTCAGATGCGCGGCCGCAGAGAAATCCGCAAGCGTCATCACGTCGCCAGCAAGCCAGCGCCGCTGCTCCAGCAGCCAGCCCATGTAATCGAGGTGATACTTGATCGCGGACAGGCCCGCCTTGACCGTCTTGCTATCCGGATATCCTTCCTTGCGGACCTTCTTCCAGACCCGCTCGCCCATGATCCGCTGCGTGACTTCGGTGTTGAACTTGTCGTCGAACCACGAGCACAGGCGGCGCACCTCGTAGCGTGCGGCGGGATCGCGCGGCATCAGTGGCGCGTCAGCATGCGTCTCGTCGATATATTCGCAGATCGCCTGACTCTCGGCCATCATCATACCGTCCATTTTCAGCACCGGCACCTTGCCCGCCGGGTTGCGACGGAGGAAATCGGCCTGCTGCTCCCAGTATCGTTCCTCGACCAGTTCCACCTCCAGCTTCTTCTCGGCGAGCGTGAGGCGGACCTTGCGGCAGAACGGGGAGAGGGCGACATGGTAGAGGCGGATCATCGGGGCGACGCTCGCAATTCTCGTTGGGGATTTGGGGGAAGTGATAACGGCGGGCGCGGGCGGGTTCAATGGCGACGAGCCCGCCGATGGGCGCTCCCTTGCCGGGAGGGCGCGCGGGCCGCATGGGGCGGATGCCTCCGGCTGGGATATTTTCCCCAAGCCGAAAGGAGCGCTCAGCGCCGGGATATCGGTTTGGACTTCGGTTTCGGGGCGGGTAGGGGGGGCGTCAGAAACTTTTACGCGCGCGCAGCGCCGCCTGGATCGTGCCGTCGTCGAGATAGTCCAGCTCGCCCCCGATCGGCACGCCCTGGGCGAGGCTGGTCACTGCGATGCCGCGCCCTTCGAGCGCCTCGGCGATGTAATGGGCGGTCGTCTGACCCTCGACGGTGGCGTTGAGGGCGAGGATCACCTCGGTGATGCCTTCCTCCGTGGCGCGTTCGAGCAGGTCGGGGATGCGAAGGTCTTCCGGGCCGATCGCATCGAGCGCGGAGAGCGTGCCGCCAAGGACGTGATAGCGGCCCTTGAAGGCGTGGCCGCGCTCCATCGCCCAGAGATCGGCCACATCCTCGATCACGCAGATCTCGCCGGTGGCGCGTTTCGGGTCTTCGCAGATGTCGCAGATCGGCGCGGTGGAGATATTGCCGCAGCGTTGGCACTCGCGCGCGGTGCGGGCCACCTGCGCCATCGCCTCGGCCAAGGGGCCCATCAGCTGCGCGCGTTTCGAGATCAGATGCAGCACCGCGCGCCGGGCGGAGCGAGGGCCGAGCCCCGGCAGCCGCGCCATCAGGGCGATCAGCGCCTCTATCTCGTCGCGCGCGCCGCTCATCGGATCAGACCGGCAGGTCCATGTTCTCGGGCAGGCCCAACTCGCGCAGAAGGCGTTTCTGCTCTTCCTGTTCGCGGAACTTGGCCTTTTCCTGCGTGTCCTTGATCGCAGCGAGGATCAGATCTTCGACGACTTCCTTCTCGGACGCCTGCAGGATCGAGGGATCGATGGAGAGCCCGGTCAATTCGCCCTTCGCGGTGGCGCGGGCCTGTACGAGACCGGCCCCGGCCTCGCCGGTGACGACGATGGATTTGAGCTCTTCCTGGAGCTGACCCATCTTCTCCTGCATTTCCTTGGCGGCCTTCATCATCTTGGCCATGTCGCCCATGGCGCCCAATCCCTTGAACATCGCTTTCTCCGTCACGTTTGGCTTGAGTGAGAGATACGCATCGCTGCGCGGAGGAACAAGGGACAAGCTGGGAAAACGGCGCGGCAGGGACGGCGCGTGCGATCGCGCGGGACCGCCCCCGGCGCGGCTCAGCCTTCCTCGAAGGGATCCCATTCGTCTTCGACCTCGGCCAGGGCCTCGGCCTCGATCGCGGTGGTGTCTTCCTCGGGCAGGATTTCGATCTTCGCGCCGGGGAAGCGGGCGAATATCTCTGCGACCAGCGGGTTCTTCATCGCCTCGGCCTCGGCTTTCGCCAGTTCCTCTGCCTTCACCTCGGCGATGGTCGGCGCGCCGCCTTCGGAGACGACCGAGACGCCCCAGCGCGCGCCGGTCCAGCCCTGCAGCCTTGCCGAAAGCGTCGCGGCGAGGTCGCGCGAGGCCTGTGGGGTCGGTTCGAACTCGATCCGGCCGGGGCGGTAATTCACGAGGCGCAGGTTGCTCTCGACCTCCAGCAGCAGGGTCATGTCGCGCATCCGGGCGATCAGGTCGACCACGTCGTCGAAACTGGCGAAACGGGCAAGCGCGTCGGCCATCGGATCGTGCTGTTGGGCAGGGGCGGCGGCGGCAACAGCGCCGCCACCGGCACGCCGGGCGCGCAGCGTCGCGCCATGCACCGGCCCGGTCGAAGGCGCGGGGCCCCGGCCTGCCGCTTGGGTCTGGGTGTTGCTTTGCTGGATCTTCTTGATCAGCGTTTCCGGGTCGGGCAGGTCAGCCACATGGGTCATGCGGATCACGGCCATTTCGGTCGCCATCATCGCATTGGGCGCGCCTGCGACTTCTTCGAGCGCCTTGAGCAGCATCTGCCAGAGCCGCGACAGCACACGCATCGGAAGCGCAGCCGCCATCTCCTGACCGCGATTGCGTTCCTCGGGCGGAACGGTCGGGTCTTCGGCGGCTTCAGGTGTGACCTTGATGACGGAGACCCAATGGGTGATCTCGGCCAGATCGCGCATGATCGCCATCGGATCGGCGCCGTCGGCATATTGCGCGGCGAGCTCGGTCAGCGCCTCGGCGGCCTGACCGTGCAGGATCATGTCGAAGAGGTCGAGGACGCGGGCACGGTCGGCCAGACCCAGCATCGCGCGGACTTGTTCCGCCGTAGTCTCGCCTGCGCCATGCGCGATCGCCTGATCGAGCAGCGAGGTCGCATCCCGCGCGGAGCCTTCGGCGGCGCGGGTGATCAGCGCGAGCGCGTCATCGGCGATCTCGGCACCTTCCGCATCGGCGATCCGGCGCAGCAGCGCGATCATCTCCTCGGGCTCGATCCGGCGCAGGTCGAAGCGCTGGCAGCGCGAGAGCACGGTGACGGGCACCTTGCGGATCTCGGTGGTGGCAAAGATGAACTTCACATGGGCGGGCGGTTCCTCGAGCGTCTTCAGGAGCGCGTTGAACGCGCTCGTCGACAGCATGTGAACCTCATCGATGATATAGACTTTGTAGCGCGCCGAGGCCGCCCGGTAATGCACGCTCTCGATGATCTCGCGGATGTCGCCCACACCGGTGCGCGAGGCGGCGTCCATCTCCATCACGTCGACATGGCGGCCCTCCATGATCGCGCGGCAATGTTCGCACACGCCGCAGGGATCGGTTGTGGGGGTGCCGTTGCCGTCGGGGCCGATGCAGTTCAGCCCTTTGGCGATGATCCGCGCCGTGGTGGTTTTCCCGGTGCCGCGAATCCCGGTCATGATGAAGGCCTGCGCGATCCGGTCGGCCGCGAAGGCGTTCTTGAGCGTGCGCACCATCGGTGCCTGTCCGATCAGATCGGCAAAGGTCTCGGGGCGGTACTTGCGGGCGAGAACCTGATATTGGGTGTCGGTCATCGAAGCTCCGGTATCATAAGCAGCCGCCAGACTAGGCCCCCCGGGCGTCGACGTCCACCCGGCTCATTCCCACTCCATCTGGCTGAATACCGCCTGCGCGTTGCGTTTGGCGAGCTTGTCGAAGTCCGCGAGATATTCGAATTGCGACTGGTCCACGTCGACCGAGCCGATGATGTCGCCGCCGTCATCGATATAATCGGCCATCCGGCTGCGCAGATTGGTCAGGTAATCATAGGTGTCGCGAGTCGCCGTCGCGAGATCGGTGGCGGGGCCGTGGCCGGGAACGACATGGGTGGGCTCATAGGCGGCCATCGCCTCGAAGGCTTCGACCCAGCCTTTCGAGGACGACATGTCGAGCACGCCGAGGATGCGGCCCACGAAGACGATATCGCCGGTGAACATCACTTTTTCCGCAGGCAGCCAGACGAAGCTGTCGCCAGGAGTGTGGGCCGGGCCGGGATGGGTGATCTCGATCTCGCGCCCGCCGAGGGTGAGCGTGTAGCGTTCGTCGAAGGTGGTGTCCGCGTAGACCGGCTCCGTGCCGGCGAGCGCGTCCTTGCCGACCAGCGCGTCGAGCATCGTCAGTTCCAGCGAGGCGCGGGCCTTCTGGTCGGCGAGCGCATCCGTCGAGGTGATGATCTCGGCGCCATGCTCTTTCCAGTAGCCATTGCCGAGCCAGCGGTGATCCTGCCCACCGGTGTCGATCACGAATTTCACCGGCTGATCGGTCAGCGTGCCGATCACCTCGTCGAGCGCCGCCGCCCCCTTGTAGGTGCCGCCCGCATCCACCAGCACCGCGCCCTCATCCGTGACGATCAGCCCGAAGGTCGCGTTATTGCCGAGGTTCTCGGCATCGCGCTGCCCGAAGGGGCCCTCGATCGCATAGGTATTCGGTGCGACTTCGACGGCGGTAAGCGTCCCGGCAAAGAGCGGCACAGGCAGAATGGCCAGAGCGGCCAGAGCAAAACGAAACATGGTGAAACCTCCCCTTTGACGGGAAGCTTAACGCGGCGACATCAGCCCACAATCGGGCATGGTGACGCGCCGACAAGTTTGGTGCGTTTCGTGGGGAAGGAGGGGGGTGAGAGGCTGGACAGCGACCCAAGCGGGGCTCGTTGCGGCTGCTTCCTTCCGGACCTGACCGGGTTGGCGAGGCGCTCGCCCGCGCCAACCTCTCGAGGGGCGATATAGGAAACCCTGATCAGATTCGCAAGCGTTGTGCGGCAAGACTTCGCGGGGAGAGGGGGCCTAGTTTGACTGTTATTTGGCAGACGGCTTCATAAGGAAATAGAAGAATCTCAGACTGCACAATGCGGGTTGGACCTTAAGTGGCGATCTGAAAAGTCGCAATGAAGTCGCAGCATGTTCCCGATTTCGTAACCGAGTGGCAGCAGATCCATCAATTCCGGCATGTTTTCAGCTTCCCACCAAAAAAACAACATTCGTGCCAATTGCATTGGCAGTCAAAGTGGGCGTGTAGCTGAAAAACTCTGCGCCGCCGCATAGCTGAGGACACAGCATCCTGCTGCTCTCGGCCCAGAGCGGCCGTTTTGCCCCTGCGCAGCGAAAGTCCGTTGTTCCTTCCTCCCAACGCGACATCGATATGCTGACGATGCTCACATGTATTAAGAAATTAACGCTCGATCGGCATCCCCACCATGCTTCCCCATTCCGTCCACGATCCGTCATAGACGCGAACGTTGTTGTAACCGAGCAGTTCAGTCATTGCGAAGCTTGCGAGCGTCGCGCGGTGTGCGAGCCGACAGTAAGATATGATCGATACGTCCGGGCCGTCGACATGTTCGGCCAAGATAGCCTGGGTAGCCGCCGCCGATTTGAAGGTGGTAGCCTCGTTGAGGAGGGCATCGAAGGGAAGATGTGCCGCGCTGGGGATGCCGCTGTGTTGCGGTTCTCGATCATGGTGGCCCGACTTTGGACCGCTGCCGCACGATCGGTTTCGTTTTTGAAATGCCCAAGCAAGCGACTCGAAACTGCATGAAATTCGGGCGCGCCGCCCAAAAGACGACCTTTAATCCGACAGACGAAAATTCGCGCTTGGTCAATCGGTCTCTGCGCTTCGGATGTTCGCTTGGTGGCTCTATGCCGGGGCGACGGACGACAGAAGTGACGCATGCCCGAACTCCTTTCCATCATCGTGGTCGAAACGGATCCTGAGCGCGCCGGGCTCATCGAAGACAGCCTGCGCGAGGCGGGGGCCTACGAGATCACTGTAATCCCCGAGACGACGGGAATTGCGCGACGTATCTCGGAGATCAAACCCGATATCGTGCTGGTCGATATGGCGAGCCCCTCGCGCGACATGCTCGAGGAGTTGACGCTGGCCTCGGGGCCGCTGGAGCGACCGGTCGCGATGTTCGTAGACCGCTCGGACGACGCGGCGACGAAGGCCGCGATCGATGCGGGCGTGTCGGCCTACGTAGTGGACGGGCTGCGCGCGGACCGGATCAAGCCGATCATGGATGCCGCGATCGCGCGGTTCAACATGGTGCAGCGGATGCGCACCGAACTGGAGACGACGCGCCGCGCGCTGGAAGAGCGCAAAGTGATCGACCGCGCCAAGGGTCTCTTGATGAAAGCGCGGGGGATCGACGAGGACGCAGCTTATGCGCTGTTGCGCAAGACGGCGATGGATCAGGGTCGGCGGGTTGCGGATGTCGCCCATGCTTTGGTGACGGCGGCGGGGCTCTTGTCATGAGTGGCGTGCCGCTCTCGGTCGGATATATCCCGCTGGTCGATGCCGCGCCTCTGATCATCGCGCGCGAGATCGGATTTGCCGAGGAAGAGGGGCTGGCGCTCACGCTCACCGCCGCGCCGAGCTGGTCGACCCTGCGCGATCAACTGATGCTGGGACGGATCGAGGCGGCGCATATGCTGTTCCCGATGCCGATCGCGGCGGCCCTGGGGCTGGGCGGGTTCAACACGCGCATCGATATCCTTCAGGTGCTTTCGCATAACGGCAATTCGATCGGCGTCTCGCGCGCTTTGGCGGACCGGATGCGTGTGGCGGGCTACGGCTTCGATTTCTCAGATGCCCGCGCGGCGGGGGCGGCGCTGATCGCGGCCGCGCAGGGACGCTTGCGCATCGGCGTGCCGTTTCCGTTCTCGATGCATGCGGAGATGCTGTATCACTGGCTGGGCGCGATCGGGTTGAGCGCGCCGCAGGACCTCGACGTCCACACCGTGCCGCCGCCGTTGATGGCCGAGGCTCTGGCGGCGGACGAGATCGATGCGTTCTGCGTGGGCGCGCCCTGGGGGTCGATCGCGGTGGAGATGGGGGTGGGAGAGTTGCTTCTACCCGGAACCGCAATCCGCTCCAATGCGCCGGAAAAGGTGCTCGCCGTGCGCCACGACTGGGCCGAGACGGAGCCGGGGCTGACGCGGCGGCTGATGCGCGCCGCATGGCAGGCCGGGCGCTGGCTCGGGTCGGAGCGCAACCTGCTGACGGCGGCAGAGCTTCTGTCCCGACGCAATTATCTGGACCTGCCGACGGAGCTGATCGAACGGGCCTTGACGGGAAATCTCGTGATCTCTCCGCGCGGCGAGATGCGCAACGTGCCGGGCTACATGAGCTTTCACAGTGGTGCTGCGGGCTACCCCTGGGCGTCGCAGGGGGCGCTCGTCGCCGCGAAGCTCGCCGCACGGATGGGGCTGTCACGTAACGAGGCGATGACCGCCGCACGGTCGATCTGCCGCACCGATCTCTATACCCGCAACCTCGCCGATCTGGACGGTGATCTGCCCGAAGCGCGCGACAAGGTGGAAGGTGCGCTCGACTCTTTTGGCGCTGTTCCGGGGGTCCAAGGTCAGGTGATTCTGCCCCCGGATGCGTTTTTTGACGGCTGGATTTTTGATCCTTTCGCGGATTGAGGGCTTTCTGGCGACGAATTTTTCGGCACTCTGAGAAAATGGGCGCTTTGCAGGCGCAGCATCCCGCCGGGACGTTGACGCTGCAGGCGCGAAAGGCGTTTCCTTGAAATATCGAAGCAAGGACGTTTCGATTTCCAACATATTCCGCCTCGCATCGCTGTGAGGCTCCGAACAAAGCCGTTCGACCCTGATCGCCGATCTTCCTCCTCCTTGGAAGATGTGCGCTCGGGTCGGGCGGCTTTTTTGGTTTCGACACCCCTCAGGATGCAAAGGGACTGTGAACGATGAAAAAGCTTCTGGCAGCAATTGCCACCACGACGCTCCTCGCTGGCCCCGCTTTCGCGGAGATGCTCGACGTCGAGAAAGACGAGCTGAAATTCGGCTTCATCAAGCTCACCGACATGGCACCGCTCGCGGTGGCCTACGAGAATGGCTATTTCGAGGATGAAGGGCTCTACGTCACGCTCGAGCCGCAGGCGAACTGGAAGGTTCTGCTGGACCGCGTGATCGACGGCGAACTCGACGGCGCACATATGCTTGCCGGTCAGCCGCTGGCCGCGACGATCGGCTACGGCACCAAGGCGCATATCATCACGCCATTCTCGATGGATCTGAACGGCAACGGCATCACCGTGTCGAACGAGGTCTGGGACGAGATGAAGAAGAACATCCCCGTGAGCGATGACGGCAAGCCGGTGCACCCGATCTCGGCCTCCGCACTCAAGCCGGTCGTTGAGAAATACCGCGCCGAGGGCAAGCCCTTCAACATGGGCATGGTGTTCCCGGTCTCGACCCACAATTACGAGCTTCGCTATTGGCTGGCCGCCGGCGGTCTGGAGCCGGGCTACTACTCCCCCGATGACGTTTCGGGCCAGATCGGCGCGGATGTGCTGCTGTCGGTGACGCCGCCGCCGCAGATGCCCGCCACCCTCGAGGCCGGCACGATCTACGGTTATTGCGTGGGCGAGCCGTGGAACCAGCAGGCGGTGTTCAAGGGCATCGGCGTGCCCGTGGTCACCGATTACGAGATCTGGAAGAACAACCCCGAGAAGGTCTTCGGCATAACCGCCGACTTCGCCGAGAAATACCCCAACACGACGCTCGCCATCACCAAGGCGCTGATCCGCGCCGCGATGTGGCTGGACGAGAACGACAACGCCAACCGCCCCGAGGCGGTGAAGATCCTCGCCCGCTCGGAATATGTCGGCGCCGATGCCGAGGTGATCGCCAACTCGATGACCGGCACGTTCGAATACGAGAAGGGCGACAAACGCAAGGTTCCCGACTTCAACGTCTTCTTCCGCTACTTCGCGACCTATCCTTATTATTCGGACGCAGTCTGGTATCTCACGCAGATGCGCCGCTGGGGCCAGATCCCCGAGAGCAAGCCCGACAGCTGGTATGACGAGGTCGCAAAATCCGTCTACAAGCCGGAAATCTACCTGAAAGCCGCGCAGATGCTGGTCGACGAGGGGCTCGCCGACAAGTCGGATTTCCCATGGGATACCGATGGGTATCGCGCGCCAACCGACGAGATGATCGACGGGATAGAGTATGACGGCAAAACCCCCAACGCTTACATCGACAGCCTGCCGATCGGCCTGAAATCGGGCCAGACGATCGTCGGCAGCAAGGTCGAAGGCTGATCCCCGACCTGCGGGCGGGGCCGCCCGGTCTCGCCCGCCTTTTCCTTCCCAAAATATCTGCAAGGACGACAAGCCATGACCGCCATCGATCCTGACGCCCTGACCGCGCAGCAAGCTCGCGAGGCCCGTCGCGAACGCCTCTTCACCCGTATCAACAAGGCCGATGGCTGGTTGAGGGTGTTGGGCCTGAGCTGGGTGACCCCGATCCTGCGGGCCGTCGCCGGAGACAACCCGAAATCGCAGATGAAAGAAATCTGGCAGCTACTGGGCGTGCCCGTCGCCGCGATCGTCGTTTTCCTAGCCGCCTGGGCGATGCTCGCGCCCAAGGTGGAGACTTCGCTCGGGGTCATTCCCGGCCCGGCGCAGGTCTGGGAGCAGGCGGAGGTTCTCTATGCCGACCACCTGCGCGAACGCGAGAAGGCCGCCGCCTTCTACGACCGTCAGGACGCGCGCAACGCCAAGCTGGTGGCGGCAGGCAAGGCCGACCGGGTGAAATACCGCGACTATACCGGGGCGCCGACCTATTTCGACCAGATCTGGACCTCGATCAAGACGGTGTTCTTCGGCTTCGCGCTCGGTACGATCGTGGCCGTTCCGCTGGGCATCATGGCGGGCCTGTCGAAAACCGCGAATGCCGCGATGAACCCGCTGATCCAGATCTTCAAACCGGTGTCGCCGCTGGCATGGCTGCCGATCGTGACGATGATCGTCTCGGCGGTCTACACCACCTCTGACGGGATGTTCTCCAAGTCCTTCCTCGTCTCGGCGATCACGGTGACGCTGTGTTCGCTCTGGCCGACGATCATCAACACGGCGCTTGGCGTGGCCTCGATCGACAAGGATCTCGTGAACGTCTCGAAAGTGCTGAAGATGGGTACCTGGACGAAGATCACCAAGCTGGTGCTGCCCTCGGCGCTGCCGCTGATCTTCACCGGTCTGCGCCTGTCGCTCGGGGTTGGTTGGATGGTGCTGATCGCGGCGGAAATGCTCGCGCAGAACCCCGGCTTGGGCAAATTCGTCTGGGACGAGTTCCAGAACGGCTCCTCGGAGAGCCTCGCGCGGATCATGGTGGCCGTATTCACCATCGGCATCATCGGCTTCGTCCTCGATCGCCTGATGTTCGCGATCCAGTCGATGTTCACCTTCTCCAACAACCGGTGACCCTCATGAGCATTCTCGAATTCAAGTCTGTCTCCAAAAGCTTCGGCGAAGGCCCGGCGCGCAGCGATGTGCTGAAGAATATCGATCTGAGCGTGAAAGAGGGTGAGTTCCTCGTGCTGCTCGGCTTCTCCGGCACCGGCAAGACCACCCTGATCAACCTGATGGCGGGACTGGAGATGCCCTCCAGAGGCGAGGCCCTGTTCAAGGGCCAGCCGATCACCGGTCCGGGCCCCGAGCGCGGCGTGATCTTCCAGAACTACTCGCTGATGCCGTGGCTGACGGTGGACCAGAATGTTGGCCTCGCCGTCGAGACGATCTTCCCCGGCCTGTCGAAGAAAGAGCGTCAGGTGAAGGTCGATCACTACGTGAAGATGGTGGGGCTCCGCCACGCCGCGAGCCGCCATCCGGCGGAGCTGTCGGGGGGCATGCGCCAGCGGGTCAACGTGGCGCGTGCGCTGGCGATGAACCCCGAAGTGCTGTTGCTCGACGAACCGCTGTCGGCGCTCGACGCGCTGACTCGGGGCAACCTCGCCGACGAGGTCGAGCATATCTGGGAGCAGGACAAGAAGACCTGCGTGCTGATCACCAACGACGTGGACGAGGCGATCGTTCTAGCCGACCGGATCATCGCGATGAACCCCGACGGCACTCTGGGCGAGGAGTTCAAGGTGTCGATCCCGCGCCCGCGCGACCGCGGTGCGATGAACCACGATGAAGGGTTCAAGCGCCTGCGCGCCGCCGTTACCAACTACCTGATGGATGTCGGCATGCAGGCCAAGGCCGAAGGCACCCGCAAACTGCCCGACGTCACGCCGCTCCACGCGCTGCCCAAGGCGGTGTCGGAAGCCGCGCGCTCGGCGCTCGAAGGCAAGTATCTGGAGTACTCGCAGCTTCACAAGATCTACCCGACCCCGAAAGGGCCGCTCACGGTCGTCGAGGATTTCAACCTCACGCTGAAGAAGGGCGAATTCGTCTCGCTGATCGGTCATTCGGGCTGCGGGAAATCGACCGTGCTGACGATGACGGCGGGCCTCAACGACGTGTCGAAAGGCGGCATCAAGCTCGACGGGCTCGAGGTGAAGGGCGCCGATCCCGAACGCGCCGTAGTGTTCCAGGCACCGTCCCTGTTCCCGTGGCTGTCCGCGCGCGAAAACGTCGCCGTGGGCGTCGACAAGGTCTATCCCAAGGCGTCGCGCGCCGAGCGTCAGGACGTGATCGACTATTACCTCGAGCGCGTGGGTCTGGGCGATGCGATGGACAAGCCCGCCTCGGACATGTCGAACGGGATGCGCCAGCGTGTGGGGATCGCGCGCGCCTTCGCGCTTTCGCCGAAGCTGCTGCTGCTGGATGAGCCCTTCGGGATGCTCGACAGCCTGACCCGCTGGGAGCTGCAGGAAGTGCTGATGGAGGTGTGGTCGCGCACCAAGGTCACCGCCGTCTGCGTCACCCATGACGTGGATGAGGCGATCCTGCTGGCCGACCGCGTGGTGATGATGACCAACGGTCCGCGCGCCACGATCGGCAAGGTGACGGAGGTCGATCTGCCGCGTCCGCGCACCCGCAAGGCGCTGCTCGAACACCCCGATTACTACTACTACCGCGAGCAGGTTCTGAACTTCCTCGAGGAATACGAACAGGGCCACGCGCCCAGGAAAGCGGAGGCTGCGTAATGGAAACCGAGATGCAGAAACTGGTCGTTATCGGCGCTGGCATGGCCTCGGGGCGGATGCTCGAGCATCTGTTCGAGACGGCTCCCGGCAAGTGGGACGTGACGCTTTTCAACGCGGAGCCGCGCGGCAATTACAACCGTATCATGCTGTCGCCGGTGCTTTCGGGCGAGAAGAGCTACGCGGAAATCGTCACCCACGACGAGGATTGGTATGACGCCCATGGCGTGACCTGCCGCTTCGGGGAAAAGGTCACGGGCATCGACCGCGACCGCAAGGTCGTGATCGGCGAGATGGGCGAGGTTGCTTACGACAAGCTGGTCATCGCCACCGGGTCGAACCCGTTCATCATCCCGCTCCCGGGGCATGATCTGGACGGGGTGATCGCCTATCGCGATCTCGACGACACCAACCGTATGATCGAGGCCGCACGGCCCGGCGCGCGCGCGGTGGTGATCGGCGGCGGTCTTTTGGGGCTGGAAGCTGCGGCGGGTCTGCGCCTGCGCGGCATGGACGTGACAGTGGTCCATATCATGGGCCACCTCATGGAACGTCAGCTGGACGAGGCGGCGGGTTACCTCCTGCGCCGCGCGCTGACCGATCGCGGTATAGATGTCCGCTGCTCGGCCAATTCCAAGGAGATATTGGGCGAGGACGGCAAGCTGCGCGCGCTGATGCTCGATGACGGGACCGAACTGCCCTGCGATCTACTGGTTATGGCCGTGGGCATCCGTCCCTCGGTCGCCTTGGCAAAGGATGCGGGGCTTGAGGTCGAGCGCGGCATTCAGGTCGATGCGCAGATGCAAACGTCCGACCCGGATATCCTGTCGCTTGGCGAATGTGTGGAATTCGATGGCCAGATCTTCGGCCTTGTCGCGCCGCTCTACGATCAAGCGAAGGTCGCGGCGCAGACCCTGACCGGGGAGGCCAGCGCATACATCCCCCGCGAGGTCTCGACCAAGCTGAAAGTCACGGGATGCGACCTGTTCTCGGCGGGCGATTTCGCTGAAGGCGAGGGCCGCGAGGATATCGTATTCCGCGATCCCGCGCGCGGCGTCTACAAGCGCATCGTGCTCGAGGGCGACCGCGTCATCGGCGCGGTGATGTATGGCGATGTGGCCGATGGCAACTGGTTCTACGGGCTGATCAAGGACGGCACCGACATCTCGGAGATGCGCGAGACGCTGATCTTCGGCCCGGCCTTCCAGGGGGGCGCCTCGGCGGACCCTATGGCGGCCGTTGCAGCCTTACCGGCTGACGCAGAAATCTGCGGCTGCAACGGCGTGTGCAAAGGTCAGATCGTTGCGGCGATCGAGGCGGGCGCGACGACGCTCGACGCGATCAAGGCGACCACGAAGGCAAGTGCGTCCTGCGGCACCTGTTCGGGTCTGGCCGAACAAGTTCTCGCGGTCACGCTGGGCGACGAATTCGTCTTGCCTACCGCGAAGCCGATCTGCGCCTGCACCGATCATCCGCACGAGGATGTCCGCCGCCTGATCAAGGCGAAAGAGCTGAAATCGCAACCGGCGGTGATGCAGGAACTTGGCTGGAAGACGCCCAATGGCTGCCATGTCTGCCGCCCGGCGGTGAACTACTACCTGCTCGCCGACTGGCCGCTGGAATACACCGACGATCCTCAAAGCCGCTTCGTGAACGAGCGCAACCACGCCAATATCCAGAAGGACGGCACCTATTCGGTCGTGCCGCGGATGTGGGGCGGGATGACCTCCCCGGAAGAACTGCTGGCGATTGCAGAGGCCGCGAAGAAATACGACGCGACCGTCAAGGTTACCGGCGGTCAGCGCATCGACCTACTGGGCATCAAGAAGGAGGACCTGCCCAACATTTGGGCCGATCTGAACGCCGCCGGGATGGTCTCGGGTCACGCCTATACCAAGGGGCTGCGCACGGTGAAGACCTGCGTCGGCACCGACTGGTGCCGCTTCGGTACGCAGGATTCGACCGGGCTGGGGATCAAGCTGGAAAAGCGGCTCTGGGGTGCGTGGACGCCGCACAAGTTCAAGCTCGCGGTGACGGGCTGCCCGCGCAATTGCGCCGAGGCCACCTGCAAGGATCTTGGCGTCGTCTGCGTCGATTCCGGCTTCGAGATCGGTGTCGGCGGCGCGGCCGGAATGGAGCTGAAAGAGACCGAGCCGCTGGCCAAGGTCGGCACCGAACAGGAAGTGATCGACATCACCGTGGCCTTCATGCAGCTCTATCGCGAGAGCGCGAATTACCTCGATAGACCCTATAAATGGATCGCCAAGACCGGCGGTCTGGACTGGATCCGCGAGCAGGTCGTCGACGATCTCGACAATCGCGCGGCGCTGATCGCGCGCTTCGATATCTCGCAATCCGTCTATCAGAAAGACCCATGGGCCGAGCGCGCGACCCCGGAATACGAACGCGCCTGGAGCCCGCTTGCCAATCTTATGCAGGAGGCCGCGGAATGAGCTGGATCGATATCGGAGCCCTCGAAGACATCCCCGTTCAAGGGGCGCGGGTGATCAAGACGCCGCTTGGCTGCGTCGCGGTGTTCCGCACCGCTGATGACGCGGTTTTCGGCCTCTCGGATCGCTGCCCGCACAAGGGCGGGCCCCTCTCGGAAGGGATCGTGCACGGCAACAAGGTGACCTGCCCGCTGCATAACTGGGTGTTCAGCCTGGAAACCGGCGCGGCTCAGGGCGCCGACGCGGGACAGGTCCCGACCTATGACCTGCGCGTCGATGCGGGCCGCGTGCTTATCGATTCCCGCAAGTTCGCCGCGCGAAGCGCCGCCTGAACCGGAGGGAGATGATGATGCGCGCGGCTCAGACCATTTGCACGACCTGCCCCTATTGCGGCGTCGGCTGCGGTGTTCAGGCGACGCCCGACGGCAGGGGCGGCTTGGACATCCGGGGCGACACCGCCCATCCGGCCAATGCCGGTAAGCTGTGCTCGAAAGGCTCGGCGCTTGGCGAGACGGTCGATCTGGACGGTCGGCTGCTGGCGCCGGTCGTGAACGGGCAGGAGACGGATTGGGACAGCGCGCTCGATCTGGTCGCCGGGAGGTTCAGGGCTACGATCGACGCGCACGGTCCCGACAGCGTGGCGTTCTATGTTTCGGGCCAGCTTTTGACTGAAGATTATTATGTCGCCAACAAGCTGATGAAGGGCTTCATCGGCTCGGGCAATATCGATACCAATTCGCGGCTCTGCATGGCGTCGTCGGTGGCCGGTCACAAGCGCGCCTTCGGAACCGATACCGTGCCGGGGCAATACGAGGATTTCGAGCAGTCCGATGTCATCGTGCTGGTCGGCTCCAACCTCGCGTGGTGCCACCCGGTGCTGTTTCAGCGTATCGCAGCGGCGAAAAAGTCGCGACCCGGAATGCGCATCGTAGTGGTCGATCCGCGCCGCACCGCGACCTGCGATCTCGCCGATCTGCATCTGCCCGTCGCGCCCGGCGCGGATGCGGCGCTGTTCAATGCGCTGCTGACCGAGATCGACGCGCAAGGTGCGGTCGATCGCGCCTATGTCGAGGCCCATGTCAGCGGGTTCGCGGATGCGCTTGCGGCGGCGAAGGAAAGCGATACCACAGTGACCGGGCTCAGCGCCACCGATCTGGCCGAGTTCACCCGCCTCTGGATCGGCTCGGAGAAGGTCGTCACGATCTACAGTCAGGGCGTGAACCAGTCGACCTCCGGCACCGACAAGGTCAACGCGATCCTCAATTGCCATCTCGCGACGGGCCGCATCGGCAAGCCCGGCGCGGGGCCGTTCTCGGTCACCGGCCAGCCCAATGCGATGGGCGGGCGCGAAGTGGGCGGGTTGGCCAATATGCTCGCCTGTCACCTCGACATCGAGAATGTGGCGCATCGCGACGCCGTGCAGGGCTTCTGGGCCAGCCCGACCATGGCGCCCGGCCCGGGTCTGAAAGCGATAGACATGTTCCGCGCCGTTGAAGACGGCCGGATCAAGGCGCTCTGGATCATCTGCACCAACCCCGCCGTGTCGATGCCCGAGGCCGACCGCGTGCGTGCCGCCATCGCGGGCTGCGATTTCGTCGTCGTCTCCGATATCACGGCCGACACCGATACCGCGAGGCTGGCCGATGTCATTCTGCCCGCTACCGGCTGGGGCGAGAAGGACGGCACCGTCACGAATTCCGAGCGCCGCATCTCGCGCCAGCGCGCGGTTCTACCCGCACCGGGTGAGGCGCGTCCCGACTGGAAGATCCTCTGCGACGTGGCTGCGAAGATGGGCTGGGCCGAGCATTTCGCCTATGAAGGCCCCGCAGCGATCTTTCGCGAATACGCGGCGCTGTCGGAAGTCGCGGGGCAGTTTGGGCGCGATTTCGACATTTCCGATTTCAAGGCGATTTCAGACGCGGATTACGAGGCGCTCGTGCCCTTTGTCTGGCCGCAGGGCCCGACCAAGAAGGGGGGCCGGTTCTTCGCCGATGGCGGTTTCTTTACGGCCGACGGAAAGGCCCGGATGCTCCCGATCACGCCGCGCGCGCCGAAAACCGCGCTGAGCCCGGAGGCCCCGTTCCGTTTCAACACGGGCCGGGTGCGCGATCACTGGCACACGATGACCCGCACCGCGAAATCGCCGCGCCTGAGCCTGCATATGGCCGAGCCTTATCTGGAAATTCACCCCTCGGACGCCGCCAAACTGGGGCTGAGCGCGGCGGGTCTGGCCGACGTGTCGAACAGCCACGGCCGCGCCGTCCTGCGGGTTCTGGAAAGCACGCGCGCGCAACCCGGCTCGGTCTTCGCGCCGATGCACTGGACAGGCGAAACCGCGTCCGGCGGGCGCATCGATGCGCTGGTCGCCGCCCATGTCGATCCGGTCTCGGGTCAGCCCGAAAACAAGGGCGGCGCGGTGCAGGTCGCGCCTTACAAGGCGGCGTGGTATGGCTTCGCGGTGAGCGCGCAGGACGTCGTCCCGCGCGCCGATTACTGGGCGAAGGCCCGCGCGAAAGGCGGCTGGCGGACCGAGCTGGCCGGGCGCGCCGCACCTGCCGATTGGGAGGCCTTCGCGCGAGAGTTCTTCGCGCTCCCCGACGCCGAGGCGGTGACGATGATCGACGCGGGCCGGGGGCTTGCGCGGATCGCGCTGATGGTCGAAGGGCGCGTCTCGGCGGTGCTCTTTGCGGCCCCCGAGCCCGTGGCCGTGTCGCGCGGCCATGTCGCGGGGCTGCTTGGCGAGACCGACCAACCCGCGCTTCTGGCCGGGCGCGCAGGCGCCGATCAGCCCGATCCGGGGGCAATCGTCTGTGCCTGTTTCGATGTCGGGGTGAACACGATCCTCGCCGCTATCACCGATCAGGGGCTGACCTCCGTTGAAGCCGTGGGTGCGGCGCTGCAGGCGGGCACCAATTGCGGGTCGTGCCGCCCGGAACTCGCGGCCCTTCTGGCGGACGCCCAACCCCGCGAGGCCGCCGAATGAGCCTCGCCCCCTACATCCACGCGATGGGCCGAGGCCCGGGCCGGGCACGGTCGCTGAACCGCGAGGAAGCCCGCGACGCGTTGGGCCAAATCCTGTGCGGCGAGGCCGCCCCCGAGGCGGTCGGCGCGCTTCTGATGCTGATGCGCTATCGCGGCGAGAGCGCCGCCGAGATCGCGGGTTTCGCCGAAGCCGTCCGTGGGACCTTGCCCGAGTGGACCGGCCCCGTGCCCGCGCTTGACTGGCCGAGCTATGCGGCGGGGCGCTCGCGCGGGCTACCGTGGTTCCTGCTGTCCGCGCGGCTGGTGGCAATGGCGGGGGAGCCAGTGTTGCTCCATGGCTGGAAGTCGCATCAATCGCCGGTGGCTTCGGTGCGCGATGCGCTGGACGCGGCGGAGATCGGTTTGGCGCAGGATGTGCAAGACGCCGCCGCGCTGATTGAACGCGACAAGGTCGTCTATCTACCGCTTGAGCATTTCGCGCCGCGCGCGCTCGACCTGCTGCGGCTGCGCGAGGTTCTGGGACTGCGCTCGGCGGTCAACACCGTGATGCGCGTGCTCAACCCGGCGCGCGCGCGGGCTTCGGTTCAGGGGGTCTTCCATCCGCCTTATCGCGAGCTGCAGGTCGATGCCTGCGCGCTTCTCGGGCTGCAGGCAATGACGGTGATCAAGGGCGGGGGCGGCGAGTTCGAACGTCATCCCGGGAAAGAGATTGCGCTCTTCGGCCTGCGCGCAGGGGAGCCGTGGACGGCGCAAGCCTCCGGCCTTGTCGACGAGACCCGCCGCTTGGCCGACAGCGCGCCCAATCCCGCCGATCTGGGCCGCCTCTGGGCGGGCGAAAGCGAGGATCTCTTCGCCACCGAAATCGTGCTCGGCACCGCCGAGCTTGCGCTCGCGACCCTCGGATATCCGCAGCCCCGCGCCTTCGCCACAGACCTCTGGACGCGCCGCCATTCCGCAAGCGCCGCATGAAAGGACCACGCTCATGAAGATGTTTGCATCGTTTTTGCCTGTCCCGACCGGCGCTGCGGCCCCCATGCGGAAGGCCGGTATCGTCGCCTTCGTCAGCGAGGTTCTCTATGAAGCGCGCCTTGCCCTGTCCGGGCTGTCATTGGCACGCAAGACGCCCCGGAACGGCCTCCCGGAACGCTCGGGGCAGGGGGCGATCGCGCTCGTCGGTGCTGGGCCCGGCGCGCGCGATCTGTTGACCCTGCGGGCGGCCGAGCGCCTGCAACAGGCCGACATCATCTTCTATGATCGCCTCGTCGATCCGGAGCTTCTGGACCTCGCGCGCCCCGACGCGGAGCAGATCTATGTCGGCAAGTCCGTCGGAGTCTGCGCCTGGCCGCAAGAACGGATCGATGCGGTGATCGTCGCCGCGGCGCTGGAGGGCAAGCAGGTGGTGCGGCTCAAAAGTGGCGACCCGGGCATGTTTGGACGCGCGACGGAAGAGCTCGCCGCGGCGCGCGCGAACGGAATCTCGGTCGAGATCGTGCCGGGCGTCACCGCGGCCTCCGCCGCTGGGGCCGCGCTCGGTCGTTCGCTGACGGAACGCGGCGCGACAGACCGCGTGGTCTTCGCGACCGGGATGTGCCGGGCGGGCGATGACACGCCCGATTGGGGCGCCTCCACGTCCCCGGGAACGACGCTCGCCCTCTACATGGGGGTGCGGCAGGCGCCGGTAATCGAGGCGAACCTTCTCGCGGCAGGCGTGCCGGCTGGCTCTGGGGTCGAAATCGTTTCAGATATCTCGACCGATCGTCAGAGGATCGCCCGCTGTCGCCTCGATGCGCTCGCCGAGACGATCATCCGTGAAGAGATAGGAAATCCCGCGATCATCCTGATACGGTATGACAAGGCTGCCGTTCGCCTTGGCGGCGGAACTGAGATGGAGAATGGCCGCACCGCGCCGCTCGTCGTCAGTTGCTGATGCATGCCGGAGGTTAGGCTCGAAGTGGTGACCTCCAAGTTCTTTCTCTGCGGCGTCTCCGGCGGAGTAGCTCGAGAGCGACTTGCGTTCGAACCAAAAATTTGAACCAAACGCAGCGATCTTCCGCTCACCGCCCTTTCCTGCTTGGGCGCAGTGAACGGCCCTGACCTGCCTTTCATGGGACGTCGCGCCGCTGCGGTGCAGCTTCCCCGATCCGGCCATGCACGTCATCGTGCAGCATGTTCTGGCTTGCGAAGGTCAGCAGTGCGGACATTTCTGCCGTTCGTCGCAGGTGCTGACGCGGACAACTTGTTCGCGTCACGTATTGGTGGCATATCTTGCGATATTGATCGTCGGCACCTCAGCATCAGGGTGGTTATACATTGAGGAGGCTTCGTGATGAATGAGGCGAAAGAAGCAGAGGTGTTTGGTCGCTTCTCCGGAATCAGGGGTAAAGCACTCATTGTTGATGCACTAAAAGATCAGAAAACAATCCTCGGCAATGCAGCAGCCGCAGAAGAATTGATGGCACGCGGAAACCTGGAATTTTTTCGTGAAAGGGAAATTCTTACATCTGAGGGCGACTGGTCCAACGTTATAATTTTCATTTTGGCTGGCAAGGTGCAAATCACGATCACAGGCTTCAAGGTTGCCGAACGCAGCGCGGGTCAGCATGTGGGCGAAATGGCACTGATCGATCCCTCGCAGCCGCGCTCGGCATCAGCGATAGCTTTGGAGCCAACTGCAGCTTTGATCGTGTCGGAAGAAGACTTTGTAGCAGTCGCTGCACATCATCCCGACATGTGGCGACAAATCGCAAAAGAAATAGCGGATCGTCTCCGCCAGCGCAAAAAGTTCATCCGCGCTTCAAACCCTGTTCCGTTCATGTTCGTCGCGTGTGCGGCTGAGTCACTGCCCGTTGCCAAAGCAATACAAGCCTATTTCGAGGCGCGTGAAGTCGTCGTCGAAATCTGGACCGACGGTGTCTTCAAGCCATCTCAGTCAACTATGGAGAGTCTTGAGGCTAAACTGGCGTCCGCGGATTTCACTGTTGCAGTTTTCAGTGCGGACGACAAAGTTGAAAGTCGGGGTGAAGAAAAGGTTGCTCCGCGCGACAATACGGTCTTCGAGTTAGGGCTTTTTGCAGGTGCGATCGGGCGAGCCAGGTCTTTCTTTGCCGTTCAGAAAGCCGAGAACATAAAGATACCCTCAGATCTGGCCGGCATCACTTCTTTGCGCTTTCATTGGCATGAAGGCGCGGAACCGGACATTTCGGACGTTTGCACCCAAATTGAAGAACGCGTATCGGAACTTGGGCCCAGATAATCGGGTCGGCATTGGAGGCAATAAATGGGTCTAAAGAGTGACCTCGAAGAGGATGTAAAGCGGATATACTCATCTGTTTGGACGAGAAGGAAGGGCCAAAAGGTTCCGGAAGATACCGATCTAAAGGCCGGCAACGATGCAGTCGATCTTCAAGCGACCATTTTATATACTGATTTAGATGAATCAACCAAGCTTGTAGACAACTACAATGATGAGTTTGCGGCGGAAAACTACAAAACCTTCCTTCAGTGTGCTACCAAGATCATTAGGAGCGAGGGGGGACACATTCGCTCATTTGACGGCGACCGAGTAATGGGAGTTTTCATCGGAGGAAGCAAAAACACATCTGCTGTGCGGTGCGGCTTGAAAATAAATTATGCGGTGAAGCAGATTATTCAACCGAAGATGAACGCGCAATACAACACGAAATATGTCATGAAGCACGTTACTGGCATTGACTCAACTAATGTGATGGTCGCCAAAGCTGGAATTAGGAACTCGAACGACCTGGTATGGATAGGAAAGGCGGCGAACCACGCGGCCAAGCTTTCCGCTATGTCATCGAGCCATCCCACTTGGATTTCGGACAAGGTATATGACGGCATGAGTGATGACGTAAAATATTCTAAAGGTATCAATATGTGGGAGGAGCGAAAATGGACGGCCCAAAATAACCGGCGCATATATCGCTCTACCTATTGGTGGTCGATAAGTTAGGCGCCGAATGGGAGTAATGTCCTTTGTGAGGCGGGGGCTCGAATAAGTTCATATGTTAGTGGTGCACGAGATACTCCGCCTCAGTATCAAAGTTTGGCGCCAAGGTCTTGAGTTAGCACATATACGCCAAAGCACCACTTTGTCATACGTTGTCGTCACTGCAAGCGCAACGAAGGGCTGGTTCTTACCTTGAGCGACCGTGCTGGTGCAGCCGCAGCGAAAGTCCTCTTGCCGCCCTTCCTGCCTGGGTGCAGTGAACGGCCCTTAGCGGTCCTTAACGCCACGTTTAGCCAGCGGCCGATACCGGTCCCGAAGCGGCCTAAATGATGAGGACGGAAACCCCTACGTCCAGCGGACCAGAAAATGCTGGCAAATCAGCGCAAGCGCGCTTTCTTCGCGGCAGCCATCGAATTCGTGGGTTAGGCCGATTTCGACAAACCCCTGGATCCTCCCAAAAGACACTGGGCGATCTTTCACCGGTGACCAGCGAGCTCAGAGGTCGGGCATTCCCTTCACGCGGCCAAACCGCTTCTGCGCTGCGATCCGGAAGGGGGCGTTGGCGGCTCCGAAGCCTTCGTAACCATTTCTTCGTTCGAGGATTTCGAAGAACATTCCTCCCGCGAAGGGGCGGGAATAGAGCTGAAGAAAGGCGCCCTGCGCGTCCTCGTCATAGAGGATGTTGGCCGACTGCAACTTCTGCACAAATTCGCGCGACAATTCGAAGCGCGCTTCGAGATCGGCGTAGTAATTGGATGGCATCGGCAACGGGTCGAAGCCAAGATCGGCAAGCGACGCAGCGGTCTTCAGCATGTCCGTGGTTCTCAGGGCGATGTGCTGAACCGATGCTCCGAATCCATGTGTCAGGAAATCTCCCGCGAGGGTTCGATGCGTCTCGGCGCCGTTGAGAGTGACCTGCAGGCCCTTTCCGTTCCCGGACCCGCGCGATGCGATGGCTTGGCTGCGGACCAGGCCGTCAGGGTCGATCACATCGACCATCGGCGCCTTCTGCATGTCGAATAGCGTCGTGTAGAAAAGGGTCCAGCTGAGCATCTCGTCATACTCCATCGTCTGGGCCAAATGGTCGATGGAGATCAGACCGGCCTCGCATTGCGATGTCTCTTCCGCGGGCTCGAACTCAACGTCCCAGACGTCGTTGAGGCCGCTGGAGCCATCCACGAAATGCAGAACCGAACCTCCAAGACCGCGGATCGCCGGAATTTCCAATTCCCCGGGACCGATCGGCTGCGAGAAGGTCTTCGCGCCGAGCGCACGTGCACGCGTGACTGTCGCCGCGGCATCCGCGACCTTGAGGCCTATGTCACAGACATTGGTGCCGCGCGCGGTCCAAGTGGAGGCGGCGAAGCCCGTTGTCTCGGCGTTGATGAGAATCCGGATATCGCCCTGACGCCAGACTTCCAGCTTCTTGTTGCGGTGCCGTCCCGACATGTGAAAGCCGAGTGTGGAGAGCAATGTCTTCAGGGTCTCCGCTTCGACGCCCTGGGCCGCGAACTCGATGAATTCGACACCGTCCACTGCAACGCGTGCCGGAATCTCGCTGATCTTGTCTTCCAGCCCGGGCTCGGTGCGGCGGACGTCATCCATTAGCGCCACCAGTGAGCGATAGCCGTCGCGTGCGATGGTCCGTGTCGGTCCGCCGCGGAACTGGTCGTTGAAAATCTCGAGGCTCGCCGGTCCGTCATAGCCGGTGGCCATCACAGCGCGCATGAAGCCGGTGACATCCAGATCGCCCTCGCCCGGCATGTTGCGGAAGTGGCGCGACCAATAGAGCAGGTCCATATCGATCGCCGGAGCATCGGCAAGCTGGACGTAGAAAATCTTGTCGCCCGGGATCCGCCGTATCGTATCCGGCTCGATCTTGCGGGCGAGCGAATGGAAGCTGTCGAGGATCAGGCCGACATTGGGATGGTCCGCGCGGCGCACCACTTCCCACGCATCGCGGTGGTCCCAGACATGACGCCCCCACGCGAGCGCCTCGAAGCCGACGCGGATGTCGTAATCTGCGGCAAGCTCGCCCAGGGCGGCGAAATCGCCAGCCATGCGATCTATCCCGCCAAGCGCCTCGGGCTGAACCGAGGAACAGACCAGCATGTCGCGGGTGCCGAGCTCGCGCATGAGCTCGAACTTGTGCTCCGCGCGTTTCAGGGCTCGATGGCGAAGCGGAGCCGGGAGCCCTTCGAAATCGCGGAAGGGTTGGAAGAGGAAGATCTCCAGCCCGTGGTCGCGCACCATCTGGCCGACCTCGCGCGGCCCGCCGTCATGGGCGATGAAATCCTGCTCGAATATCTCGATCCCGTCGAACCCCGCTGCAGCAATCGCCTCCAGCTTTTCCTGCAACGTTCCCGAGATCGAGACAGTGGCGATGGCGGTTTTCATTGGAGGCCTCCTTTCAGGATGTGGCCGGGACGGTTTTAGCGAGATCGCTGCGCAAACGGGCGACGTCGAGCGGTAGACCCGTGAAGAGCTTCCAGGCATCGACGCCTTGCCAGATGAACAGCTCGTAACCGGAAATGACCTGCAGGCCTGCCGCTTGCGCCGCGGCGAGGAATTCGGTCTCGACCGGCGTATAGACGGCGTCGAAGGCCCATGCGCCAGCGATGGCGGATTTGGGAAGCGGCGATCCCGGATGGCCGGTCATACCGACCGGGGTCGCGTTGATGAGTCCCTCGGCGCCTTCGGACATCTCGGCGGCGTCCCGTCCCACGATCACGCGAAGTCCCGGTTTCGCCGCCTTCAGTTCCGAGGCGAGGACATCGGCCTTCTGGATGTCACGGTCCGCAAGGCGGATCTCTGAAGCGTCGAGCGCGACCAGCGCGAAGGCGATGGCCCGCCCCACGCCGCCGGTGCCGATAAGCAGAGTTGCTCCGGGCGGTGTGGAACCGCGTGCCGCGCGATAGGCGGAGATGAAGCCGGAGTGATCGGTGTTGTGGCCCTCGGCTCCGGTGGGTTCGAAGAGGACGGTATTCACGGCACCCAGCCGCTGGACCATCGGGTCGGAGATCCGAACCAGCGCCGCCACCTTCTCCTTGTAGGGGTAGGTGATGTTGAGACCCCGATAGCCCTGTGCCGCGCAGTCGGCGAGGATCGTCGCGTGACCCTGTCCGAGCTCGCGCGGGACAAGCCGGTCATAGGTCACCTTCCGCCCGTTCTGCAGCCCGGCCAACCGATGAAGCCGCGGGGCCTGCGAGACGGCGATATTGTCGCCGATCAGACCCAGCCGGATGACTGCATCGTCTGACGCTGTCTCAGAAGGGCTCCCGGGGGCAGGCATCACTTGGCGCCTTTCACGAGTTGGGCGATCCGGGTGATCGCGAAGCCGTAGCCCGCGATGCCGAAGCCTTCGATCTTCGCCGTCGCGGCTTTCGAGACGTAGGACGGGTGGCGGAATTCGTCGCGCCGGAACAAGGCCGAGACGTGAACCTCGAAGATAGGCCGGTCGAAGATCAGCAGGGAGTCGAGGATCGCGATCGAGGTCGAAGTGAAGCCCGCCGGGTTGATCAGGATGGCGCAGGCGTTCGTGCGGGCCCATTGAATCCAGTCGACGATTTCACCCTCGTGGTTGGATTGGCGGAAGTCGATTTCCACCCCCGCCGCGGCAGCCGCATCGCGGCTCAACCGCTCTGCATCCTCGAGCGTGTCGTGCCCGTAGATCTCTGGCTGACGCGTGCCGAGCAGGTTCAGGTTGGGGCCATTGATGACCAGGATCGGAAGGTCTTTCTGGGCCATGAGAAGTCTCCTGATGTGCGGCCCTGTCAGCCGCCGTAACCGTAAAGCCGCGGCAGCCACAGCACGGTGCCCGGCACGAAAGTGATGATTGCGAGCCCGACGATCATGATGATCAGGAAGGGCACGAGATGGCGGATCGTCTGGCCGATCGGGGATTTGGTGATCCCGCTGACGACGAAGAGCAGCAATCCGTAGGGGGGCGTAGCAAGGCCGATCATCGTGTTGACCACGACGATCACCCCGAAATGCACCGGGTCCACGCCGAGCGAGACTGCGGTCGGCAGAAGGATCGGCACGATCACGAGGAGGATTGCATTGGCTTCCAGCAAGCACCCGAGCACCAGCAGGAGCACGTTTACCATCAGCAGGAAGGTGATCCGGTCGAGCTGCATGTCGCCCAACGCGCCGCGGATCTCGTTCGGGATCTGCTCGACCGTGACCACGTAGTTGAAGGCCAGCGCCCCTGCGATCAGGATGCCCACGCTCGCGGTGGAGCGGGCGGATTGGCACACGGTGTCATAGGCCGCGCGCAGGCTGACGGAGCGGTAGAGGAAGGTCGAAATCAGGAAGGCATAGAGCGCGGCGAGTGCAGCCGCCTCGGTCGGCGTGGTAATGCCGCCGTAGATGCCAACCAGAAGGATCACCGGCATCAGCAGGGCGGGCACCGCGCGTAGGGTGATCCGCGGCATCTCGCGCACGGGCACGGGCACTTCCACCGGGAAGCCGTGACGCCGTGCCTGGATCGCGTTCATCACCATCAGCAGGAGCGCGAGGATCAGACCGGGCCCCACGCCGCCGAGAAAGAGGTATCCAATCGAGGTGTCCGAGACGAGCGCATAGAGCACCATCGGGATCGAGGGCGGTATGATCGGGCCGATGATCGCGGCGGCGGCGGTGATGGCCCCAGCATAGGCGGGGGGATATTTCCCGTCCTTCGTCATCAGCTGGATGATGATCTTGCCGATCCCCACCGCGTCGGCGATGGCCGAGCCCGACATGCCCGAGAAGATCAGCGACGACACGACGTTGACGTGGCCAAGCCCGCCCCGGAAGCGCCCCACCAGTGCACGGCAGAAATCCAGCAGCCGGTCGGAGAGCGAGCCGATATTCATCAGGTCGGCTGCGAAGATGAAGAGCGGGATCGCCAGCAGAACGTAGGAGCCGTAGAGCCCGCGCAGGACCTGCTCTGCGGCGATGCTCATGTCCTGATGTTCGAGCAGAAGATAGAGGATCGAGGCCCCCAGCATGGCATGCCCGATCGGCAGGCCGACGATGGCGGTGGCGACGATGGCCGCCACGGCGAGGGTGAATTCCCAGCTCATTCGGAGAAATCCTTGCGCGCGACTTGCGTCAGATCGGGGCTGTCATCTTCGGGGCCCGGGCCGCGCAGCTCTTTGATCAGAATCCAGCCGTAGCGCAGGATCGTGACCGCCGTGAAAATTGCGAAAACGGAGAAGACGTAGCTGAAGGGGATCTTCATGTAGGCCGTCTTCTCGATCTTCATGAAGGAGATGTAGCTGAGGACATCCGGCAGTGAGGCCGCGTAGATGCCGACGATGAAGAGCGAGAACAGAATGCGGAAGACGCGGCGAACCTTGGGCCGGACTGCGCCGTAGATGATGTCGAAGCGGATCTCGTCTTCTTCACGCGCCGAGACGGATTGTCCCCATAGCACGACCCAGAGCCACGCGATGACGCAGAGCTCGACCGTCCAGCCGACGGGGTGGTTCAGCACGTAGCGCATGAAAACCTGAACGATGAAGGCCAGGAACATGGCGGCCAGAAGCAGCGCCGGAACGGCGTCCGCCAGACGGCGCGCTACGTTCCGCCAGCGGCGGCTCGTGTTTTGCATCGGTTTGCCTTTCGAGGGGCGAAGGGCCGACACGACCCCCCGCCCTCAGCTTGTCCGGGGTTCAGGCCTGGATCGCGTTGATCTGTTCGAGCATCCCCTCGGGCCAGCTCTTGGCGAAGTCGCTGGCGAGATACTTCTTCTGGGCGTAATCCCGGAAGGCGGCGCGGTCGGGTTCATAGACCTCGAGGCCTTGCTTCTTGAAGAAGTCCACCAGTTCCTGCTCGCGCTTCAGGTGCTCCTCGGTGCTGGCGGCGATTTCCTTGTCCACGGAGTCCTTCAGCAACTTCTGCTGATCGGCGCTCATGTCGTCCCAGATCTTCTTGGAAATACCCAGCACGTCGAAGCCGACGAGGTGGCTGGTCAGTGCGATCTGGCTCGTGACCTCGTAGAACTTCATGTTGTAATCATTGGGCAACGGGTTGTCCTGACCGTCGATCGCCCCGGTCTGGAGGGCGGTGTAGACCTCGGAATATGCCAGCGGCGTCGGGCTGGCGCCGATCGCCTCCCCAAGGAACTGCCACGCGTCGCCGCCCGGCATGCGCAGGGTCATACCCTTCAGATCTTCCGGCGTGTTGATCTTCTTCTTGGGCTTCAGGTTGACCTGACGTGCGCCGAAATAGACCGGCGCGAGGACATGCAGCCCGGCCTTCGCGGCAAGGTCATTGAGTTGCTTGCCCACGTCGCTGTCGAAGACGGCTTTCATATGGGCGGCATCGCGCAGCACGTAGGCTGCGGTCAGGATCGACCATTCCGGCACCTGATCGGCGAGCTTCTGCGGCGCGACGAGGCCCATTTCCAGCGTCCCGCGCTGGATCGAGGTCAGTTCACCCCCCTGCGGGACGAGCGTCGACTGGTTGTAGACCTGCAGGTCGAAATCCTTGGCAACGTCTTCGGAAATGCGGGCAAAGGCCTTGGCGCGAATATCGTTATTCGACACCACCGAAGACAGGCGGAGTCGTTTGCGATCTTGAGCGAGTGCAGTGCCGGCCATCAGGGTCGCGGCTGCGCCAGCGGCCCCTGTCGCCAGCACGCTGCGGCGAGTCAATTTGGTCATAGTTCCTCCCTTTCGCCGCATCGAGAGCGGCTCATCCAATTCGACATCTCGATTTTCATATGTCAACTTCAAAAATATCATACATTTTTATTTTTGACGCACAAAATCACGAGCGAGTGTTCTACTTCTTCACCCGCTTGTCGGCTTTCGGAGCCCTCGTTCGAGGAGTTCAGGGAACGCGACCGGTCGCCAGAATGTGGTCGACGCCGCTTTCGACATGGGAGATCAGCAATTCCACGGCGGCATCCGCATCCCGGGCCAAGGTCAGGTCACGCAGGCGAATGTGGTCTTCCTTGGCCTTTTCGCCGCGAAATTCCAGAATGATCATGTGATAGCGCATGAAGCGATCGAACACCGAGGAGTGCGTGCGCATCAGGTTTGGCCTGTCGCACGCCGCGATCATCGCAAAGTGGAAATCCCAGTCATGACGCACCCAGGGTTGCACCGGCCCGTCGCCACCCGCGATCAGCTCGCGCTCGATCGTCTCCAGTTTGTAATGGGACGAGACGACTCCCGCCTCCCACTCGATGTCGCCATTCGCGATGGACTGGCGCAACGCATGGGTCTCGAGCAACAGACGCAGATCTGCGAGATCCCGAAGGTCGGCCTTGCTGATCGGCGCAACCTCGAAGCCGCGTTGCCCTTCAGCGGTGACGAGCCCTTCGTTCGTCAAGCTGCTGAGCAATTCGCGAAGGGTCGTCACGCTGACATCGTATTTCTTGCGCAGCAAATCGAGCTTCAGCTTTTGCCCCGGCTTGAACCGCCCGTGCACGATGTCCCCGCGAAGGCGCCGATGGGTGATGTCCCCGACGGTTTCCCCGGGATGGCCACTGATATCGAACTTATGAATCTTCACGTTTGAGGCCGCTACCTTGTGTTCCGTCCCGACGGTTATCGCCCCGCGTCGAGACTGAGCCAAGTGCTTTCCCCATTTTTTCGTCTATCTTCTTGTGGGGCTCGAACGCTAATGAGGGAACCTTTTCTTTGAAATCCCCAAGTATACGTCCAATGTCGCCAGACTTGGCCGCGGGTTATTTCTGACAACTTTCGCGGCCTCAGGCTTCTGCCCTGATTGCCGAGAGAATGCGGTTTTCGGCGTCCCTCAGACCGCGTTGCGGCGATTTTCCATGGAAGACGATGTCGTGGATTTCTTCGCCCAAGGTCCGTTCGATCAGGTTGAAGGCGGGCACCGGCGGGCGCGCCCAGGTCACAAGTTCGTTCTTGCGGGCCATTCGGTCGACCATGCTGACGATCGGGGAGGAGGCGAGGGCTTCAGGGTCTGCGCAGACCGAGAAGCGTGGCGCGACGGGGAAGCCGTTTTTTACGTGCTCCTTCATCGCCTCGGGAGACACCATCCAGGCAATCGCGTCGATGATCTGTTTCTGCCGGGTCGGCTCGACATAGGAGGGGATGGTCAGCAGGAAGCCCCCGACCGGCGCGGAAACACGCCGCATCCGGCGCGAAGGCGGGGGAAGGTAAGCCACGCGACGGGCCACGCGAGAGCTCAGCTCGTGCTCGAAGCGGGCAGCGCGCATTGTCCAGCAATAGGTCATCGCGGCCTGACCGGACATGAAGTAATGGATGCGCCGCTCCCAATCGATGCTCGCGATATCAGGGGGCGAGACCTCTACAAGCTGCTTCATGTATTCGATCACTTCGAGCGCATCCTCGGTGTCGATCTGCAGCTTGAGCGAGTCGAACGTATCAAAACTCCAGCTCTCCTGATTGCGCAGCGGCATGTCGATGACGGTGGTGCGACAGGCGGCGAGGAAGAACATGAAGGAATTCGCGATCGGCATGCCGCGTTGTCCGTTCCACGCGATGCCGTAGAATTCGTTCTGTGGATCGTGGAAGGCGCGCGCGGCCGCGATCGTCTCGTCGAAGGTCTTGGGATAAGTGACCCCCTCGGCGTCGAACAAGTCCTTGCGCGCGGCGAGGATCTCGATCGTGCAATAGAGCGGAATGCCGTATTGCGTGCCCTTCCAATTGCCCGTCCCCCAGACCGAGGGGTGGAAATCGAGCGAGTTGATGGCGGCGTTCGAGATCAGATCGTCGAGTGGCGCGAGCTCTCCGCGTTCGGCGAATTCACCCAGCCACGGCATGTTCATCGCAATGACGTCATAGCGTGGCGTCATCTCCGAAAAGGTCTGGCGCGACTTGGCGTAGAGATTGGGGAGGCGTTGCAGGTCAAAGCTACTACGCTTGCCGAATTCATTTCGGAAATCCGACCACATGTTGCGCATCGCGATGAAGTAGTTGTCATCGTTGAGCAGGAATTTGATGTCGCTAAGGTTGAGTCCGGTGATGTCCTCGCCGCGCACCGGCGAGATGATCTGCGCTGCGAAATAGCTGCCGCCGAAGTAGTATTCGCTCGTTTCGGTGCCTTGCCGCAGACCGAAGGTTTTCGCCATGTGACCTTTGACGTGGATGGCATAGCTCATGAAGGCATTTAACAAGCTTTCCGAAGGCTCGAGGAAATGCGTCTTCAACCCGTTCCCGCGCGGCACTTGCCGTATCAGCCCGTCATCGATCATCTTCATGATCATGCGGTTGCCGGTGCTATAGGGCACATCGGCAAGGCTGATGAGCCCTGACTTGTCGATCGGGCTCAGTCGCAGATGCGCGTCCACCAGTTCCAGCGTGATATTCTGATAGACGTCGGGCTTGGCACCGGGCATCTGATGGTCGAACGGCGCCCGCAACCGTCGAAGAAAATCGACGATTCTGGAAAGCTCGTGGCTCGTCAGATCAGCATCCTGTGGTTGCATTGCGTCCGGATGCTGCCCGACCGGAGTCACCTTGTCGACAATTTTTCCTGCCATTTCACCAATGCGAAGAAATCTTCGTCCCTCATGCCAGCGTTCGACGCGCTCCGATAGAGTTCGAGGATCAGGCCGGTGGTCATCAGCGGCACGTCATTGCGGCGCGCCGCATCGCTGATCAGCGTGAAATCCTTGATCATCTGCGAGACGGTGAAAGCGGGGGTGTAGTCATCGTTGACCACCGCCTCTTGCTTGTATTTGAACAGCGGCGAGGCAACGGCGCTTTCACAGATCACTTCCATCATGTCGGCCCGCGACAGCCCCCCGCTCGCGCCAATAGCCAGCGCCTCCGATAGCACGGCCGAGAAGGCGCCGACGAGGGTGTTTAGCACGAGCTTCATATAGCGCGCTTCCTCGCCCTCTCCGAGGAAGAACTGCCGTGCCGAGAAGGTCTTGATGAGGGGGAGCACCTCGTCCCAGCCCGCACGATCGCCCGACGCAAGAACCGTCAGTGCCGCTTTTGCGGCGAGATCCGTGCTGCCGGAGAGCGGTGCACGCAGGTAGCGCAGGCCCGCCTCGCTCAGGATCTGCGCAACGCGCTCGGAACATTCCGGCGAGACGGTGCTCATTTCCACCAGCAAGGCACCGCGCGGTAGGCCGTGAATTAGCCCGGTCTCTCCCGATACCACCGCCATCAGCGCGTCGTCATTGGGCAGCGTAGAGAAGACGACCTGCACATCGCGCAGATCGCGCGCGCAGTCGGCGGTCTTTGCGCCTTTCTCGGCAAGCTTCGCACGGTTGCCCGAATCGGGTTCCACAACGGTAAGCCCGACGCCGCTGTCCAGGAGATTTCGCGCCATCGGCCCGCCCATTTTTCCGACGCCGATCCAGCCGACCGCGCGAGATTCGGATTGGGGGAGGTGGGGCGCACTCGCCATGTTGCTCATCCATATGTCTCCGTTTGTCTTGCCTCACCCTAAGATGCCGCTTCGGCGAGCGCTGAAGTAATTTTTCCGGAGCGGAGATTTTTTTCCTGATGCGATCGGATCGGTTTGCTACGAATCATGGCAAGCAGCGCGACGGTGCCGCGGTCCGACAGGCGGATCACAGGCTGCAGTCGCCGCGCCGACAGGACAGGAGGAGGTCGAATTGAAAGCCGTTCGTTTTCACGGAGCAAAGGATATCCGCGTCGAGGATGTGGAGGAGCCGTCCGGGCAGCTTGCCCCCGATGACGTGCTGATCGAGCCGATCATCACGGGCATCTGCGGCACCGATCTTCATGAGTATATCGCGGGGCCGATCGTCACGCCCGCTGAGCCGCATGTCTACACCGGTGCGAGCAACCCGCAGATCCTCGGGCACGAGTTTTCGGCCCGCGTGTTGAAGGTCGGTGATGCGGTCAGCGATGTTGCGCAGGGCGATCGGATCTCTATCCAGCCGCTCGTAGCGCCACGCAATGATTACTACGGAAAGCGCGGTCTCTATCACCTCTCGCCGCAGCTCGGCTGCATCGGCCTCAGCTGGGCCTGGGGCGGCATGGGCGAGAAGGCCGTTGTCAAGGACTACAACGCCCAGCCCGTGCCCGACGCGCTGAGCGACGAGCAGGCTGCGATGATCGAACCGGCGGCGGTTGCGCTTTACGGCGTCGATCGGGGCGGGGTGACGGCAGGCTCCACCGTGCTGGTGTCGGGCGCAGGTCCGATCGGCGCGCTGACGGTGCTTTCGGCCCATGCAGCGGGCGCTAGCACGATCATCGTCTCCGAGCCGAATCCGAACCGCCGCCGGATCATCTCCGAGATTGCTCCCTATGCCTTCGTCGTCGATCCCGGCGCGGGCAACCTTCAGGAAGTCGTGGGCGATCTGACCGAGGAAGGCGTCGGCGTCGACGTGGCTCTGGAATGCGTGGGCCTCGAGCGCTCGCTCAACGCCTGCGTCGAGGCGGTGCGCCGTCAGGGCAAGGTCGTTCAGGTCGGTCTGCACATGAAGCCTGCCAGCATCGACGCCATGCTCTGGGCGCTCAAGGATATCACGGTCGAAGCGACCTGGTGCTACCCGACCCAGATCTGGCCGCGCATCGCGCGCATGGTCGCCTCGGGCAATTTCCCGATCGAGAAAGTCATCACGGCCCGCATCCGTGCCGAGGACGTCGTGGAGAAAGGCTTCGAGGCGCTGCTCGATCCTGCCGGAGAACATCTGAAAATTCTCGTCACCACCTGACGAAACCGAACTGCAAGAAAGGGGCGAAGACCCATGGCTGAACAGAATATTGCGTTGATTGTCGGGGCTACCGGTCTCTCGGGCAGCTACACCGCGCGCGAGTTGAAATCTCATGGTTGGACGGTCGTCACGGTGTCGCGCAGCGACGTCGATCTTGAGTGGTCCGACCGTCATATCGCCGCGGATCTGACCGATGCAGAGGGCAGCAAGGCCGCGCTGGCTGCGGCCAAGGACGTGACCCATGTGTTCTATTGCACGTGGTCGCGTCAGGCGAACGAGGAAGAGAATGTCCGCGTGAACGGGATGATGGTGCGCAACCTATTTGAGGGGATCGCAGGCGCGCCGATCAAGCACGGGGCGCTGGTCACGGGCCTCAAGCATTACCTCGGTTCGTTCGACGACTACGCCAAGGTTACGCCCTACACGCCCTTCCTTGAATCAAGTCCGCGTCTGCCGGGGCCGAACTTCTACTACGCGCAGGAAGATGTGCTGCTGGAGATGGCCGAGAAATACGGCTTCACCTGGTCGGTGCACCGCCCGCACACGATGATCGGCTTCACGGTCGGAAATTACATGAACATGGCGGTTACGCTCGCGGTCTATGCCTCGATCTGCAAGCACACTGGCAAGCCGTTCCTCTATCCCGGCTCGCCCGAGCAATATAACGCGGTCACCGACGTGACCGATGCGCGCATCCTCGCCAAACAGTTCTATTGGGCGGCGACGACGCCGGAAGCTGCGAACATGCCGTTCAACACTGCGAATGGCGACGTCTTCCGCTGGACTTGGCTCTGGGCGCGGATCGCCGAGTATTTCGGCCTCGAGGTCGCGGAATACCCCGGTCACACGACGCCGCTCGAAGAGCAGATGGCGGATGCGCCCGCGATCTGGTCCGAGATGGTGGCGCAATATGGGCTGCAGGACATCCCTGTGACCAAGCTCGCCTCGTGGTGGCACAGCGACGCCGACCTGGGTCGCGAGCTGGAATGCTTCACCGATATGACGAACAGCCGGAAGCTGGGCTTCGACGCCTATCAGAGCACGCCGGACAGCTTCTTCGACGTGTTCGACGAACTGCGCGCGCGCAAGATCATTCCGGCCGGAAACTGAGGAGACCGCAATGCACTACGTGATCCATTGCCTTGACCATGACGGTGCCGTCGACAAACGGCTGGCGAATTACGAGGACCACAAGGCCTATCTGGCTCAGGCGCCAGTGAAGACGGTTATCTCGGGCCCGCTGCTCGCGGATGACGAGGAAACCATGATCGGCAGCTGCTTTGTGCTGGAGGCTGACAGCCTTGCAGAGGTCGAAGACTTTAACCGCAACGATCCCTTCGCGAAGGTCGGTCTGTGGAAGTCCGTCTCGATCCGTCCGTTCTCGAAGCGCGTGGACAATCGCTGATGTCGGGGCCGGTCAAAATCGCCCTCGTCGGGCTCGGCTGGTGGGGGCAGAAGATGCTCTCCGTTCTGTCGAGCGCTCCCGAGGATATCAAGGTCGTCCGCGCAGTGGAGCCTAACATGGACGCGGTGCGCGATCTCTGCGCCGATAAGGGCGTGACGCTCAGCGCGGATTACGCGGACGCGCTGAACGATCCGGAGGTCGAGGCCGTCGTCTTGGCAACGCCGCACTCGCTGCACACGGATCAGATCGCCAAGGCGGTCGCCGCAGGCAAACACATCTTCTGCGAAAAGCCGCTCGCGCTCACTGCGGAAGAAGCCGCTCGTTCGGTTGCGCTTTGTGCCGAGGCCGGGCTCGTCCTGGGCATGGGCCACGAGCGCCGGTGGGAGCCGCCGATCGCCGAGATGCTGGCGAAGGCCGATGCGGGTGAGCTGGGCCGTATCCAGCAGATCGAGGCCAATTTCAGCCACGACAAGTTCGTCGGCATGGACCCGAGCAACTGGCGTGTTCAGGCGAGCGAGGCGCCGGCAGGCGGCATGACCGCGACGGGCATTCACCTGCTGGATCTGTCGGTCCGCCTTCTGGGCCGCGCGGAAAGCGTGCTGTGCATTTGCGAGCAGCTATCTTCGAAACTGCCGCAGGGCGACACGGTCGCGGCCTATGTGAAATTCGCCGGGGGAGGGACCTCCTACGTGTCGGCCTCGCTGTCGAACCCGTTCATGTCCCGCTTCACTGTCTACGGATCGAAAGGCTGGATCGACATTCGCGACAAGGCGCATGTCGAAGCGCCTGACGGCTGGATCGTGACCTCGGCCATGGCCGGTGGCCCGATCGAGACCGTGGAGATCGGCAAGGCCGAGCCTGTGAAGGACAACCTGGTGAGTTTCGCCCGCGCCGTGCGCGGACAGGAAACCTACCCGATCACCGCCGATCATCTGGTCGACAATATCGCGCTGCTCGAGGCGGTCTTCGCCTCCTCCCGCAGTGGTCAAATCGAACGCGTGGCGCAACCCGCCGCAGCGAAAGTTGGAGCCTGACATGAAAGCCCTGATCTTCGACGAACCAAACAAGCCCATCGTGACGCAGGTGCAGACGCCCGGCATCACCGACAACGAGGTGCTCATCCAGTCGCGCCGCGTCGGAATTTGCCATTCCGATTACGAGCTGCTGGCCGGTCAATACATTATCCCGATTTCCTACCCGGTCGTTCCGGGCCACGAATGGGTCGGCGAAGTCGTCGAGGTCGGGAAGAATGTCGACGGGCTCAAGCCCGGGGATCGTGTGGTCGGCGAATGCGTGATCAACACGCCCGAGCGCATCCACCACTTCGGCTTCTCGATGGACGGTGCGGATCGTGAATTCTTCGCCGCGCGTCCCGAATGGCTGCACAAGCTGCCCGATGCGGTGGATGACGCGAAAGGCGCGCTGATCGAGCCCTTCACCTGCGGGTATTACGCGGTGATGCGCCATGGCGGCGTCTGCGCGGCGGATACGGTCGTCGTTTCTGGCGGCGGCACGATCGGCCTCGTCTCGGCTGCCGCCGCGATCGGGATGGGCGCTCGCGTGATCGTGGTCGACCCGGTGCCGCTGCGCCGTGAGATCGCGATGAAGCTCGGTGCGGACGGCACGATCGATCCGACCGACGGCGATCCCATCGAAGCGGTGCAGGAGATGACCAAGGGCGGCGCCGATCTCGTGGTCGAATGCGCGGGCCATCCGGCCTCGCTGGCCAATGTCTTCGACTATGCCCGCGACGACGGGAATGTCTCCATGGTCGGCATCAATATCGGCCAGAAATTCCCGGTCGAGCTGGGCAAGATCCAGATCAAGAACCTCAACGTGCGCGGCTGCATCGGCTCTCCCGGCGTCTGGCCGGCGGCGATCCGGTTCCTGGAGCGCACCGGGCTCGATCTCTCGCCGATCCAGACCCACAGCTACAACATCGATGACGCGATGACCGCGCTGGAGCTTGGCAAGTCGCCCGACAAGGCGGTCAAGGTCACCTTGGAAATCAGCTGAGACGCGACGCGAGGGAGGAGGAGAAATCATGGCTGAGACGACGCCGCATAGCTTCGGAGGCCCGACGGGTCTGATGTCGATGCCCTTGTCGAAGGGCTTCGTCACCATCGTCGCCTCGACGCTGGCGCTCATCCTTCTTTGCGTCATCTTCGCGCCCTCGGCGGTCACCGCCGGGTCGCTGATGGGCAGCCTGCCTTTCGCGGCGGTGCTTGGTATCGTCGGGCTCGGCCAGATGCTGGTGGTGCAGCAGGGCGGCTTCGATCTGTCGGTGCCGGGGTCGGTATCGCTTGCGGTGGTGATCGCGACCCACATGCCCAACGGGCAGGATGCCGGGCTACTGCCCGCACTTGTCATCGCGGTCGGCTTCGCGCTCGCGGCGGGGATCCTGAACGGCATCATGGTCGCCTATTTTCGCCTGAACGCAATCGTTGCGACCATCGGGATGAACGCACTTCTGTTCTCGGCGGTCTTTGCGATCTCCGGCGGCGTGCCGCGGATCACCACGAACCTGCTGGCCCATATCGCGGGCGGTCAGACCCTGGGCATTCCCCATTCGGTCCTGTTCGCCCTCGCTATTCTGGCTCTCGTGTCCTTCGGTCTGAAAAAGACGGTGGCTGGCCGTCGCTTCGAGGCTATCGGAGCCAATCCGAAGGCGGCCCGCGCGGCGGGTCTGAGCGTCAAACCGTATCAGGCGATGGCCTATGTGGCGGCGCAGATCCTTTACTGCACCGCGGGCATCCTGATCGCAGGCATCACCCGCGAACCCACGGCATTTCAGGGCAACAGCCTGCTTCTGCCCTCGGTCGCCGTCGTGGTGCTGGCAGGGACATCGCTTCTGGGAGGGCGCGGCTTTCCGATCTCGGTCGTCATCGCCGCCTTCTTTCTCAATCAGCTAAGCCAGTTCGCTCTGTCGATCGGTGTGCCCTACTCGGCGCAGACCATCGTGCAGGCGCTCGCTCTTGTATTCGGCATCGGGGTCTACTCGATCGAATGGACGAACCGTTTCAAGACAGAACAAACAAGTTCTACAGAGGAGGAGAACCATGAAACTGTCTAACCTGAAAGGATGCGCTGCCTATATGGCGCTGGGGCTTGGAATTGCCCTCTCGGCCTCGGCGGCCAGCGCAGAGGACGCACCTTCCTGGTGCGGCCCGAACAAGGCCTCGCTGGCGCTGCTCGACGGTTTCGGCGGCAATAGCTGGCGTCTGGTGACGACCGCTTCGGGCAAGGAGGAAGCCGCGAAGTGTCCGAGCATCACCGACTACTACTATGCCGACGGTCAGGGCGATACGCAGAAGGCGATCTCCGACATCAACTCGATGGCGGCACGCGGTGTCGATGCAATGGTCGTCTTCGGCGATGCCGGTCCCGCGATCCTGCCCGCGCTGACCAAAGCCTATCGCTCGGGCGCGGTCGTCGTGCCTTACCGCGTGAATGTCGGTGGGGAAGCCGGCAAGAACTACACCCGCTTCGTCGGTGCCGACTTCGTCTATGACGGCGAAAGCTGGGGCAAGTGGATCAAGGAGAACTTCCCGGACGGCGCGAACATCCTGTTCCTGTCGGGCCCGGCGGGCAACAGCCAGGGTCTGGACGAGCTGAAGGGGATGAAGAATATCCTCGACGACAGCTACAAGTTCCTGAACCCGGACCCCTTCGCGGTCACCAACTGGGATCCTTCCCTGACGCAGCAGGTGCTGTCGGCCGCTATCGCGCAGCATGACAATATCGACGTGATCGTGTCCGACTTCGGCCCGTCGCTCGTGGGCGCGCTGCCGGTGTTTGCGAACTTCGACCGCTCGATCCCGGCGCTCGCGACGTCCGACGGCAACTCGCTCGGCTGCTTCTGGGAGAAGGTCCACGCCGACAACCCCGATTTCAAGCTCTTCACGGTCGCGACCGGCAACGACAACGTTCGTCTCGCCGTGCAATGGGCGATCGCGGAAGCGACCGGTGGCACCCCGCCGTCGGAGGAAGTCTTCAAGGCCCCGAACTTCGAGGACTCGACCGATGGGGATCCGAACCCCGTCCAGTGTCGCTCGGATCTGCCCGGTGCGATCTATCTCTCTGCTCAGCTTTCGGGTGACGAGCAGGCGAAGGCCGTCGGCCAGTAACCTCCCCTGTCTCCGGGCGGCGCTATCCGCCCGGAGATACCCGCGCCAACCCCTCAGATCGGCGGAACTAAACGGATGATAGCATTGGCTGAAATCGAACCGATGGAGAAGGCGGACGGGCTCCGCGAAACGTCAACGGGCACCCCCGTGATCCGCTTGCGCGGCGTGTCGAAATCCTTCGGGGCGGTCCGCGCCCTGAGCGACGTGAGCGTCGACATTCACGCGGGCGAAGTGCACGCGATCCTGGGCGAGAACGGGGCCGGGAAATCGACCCTGATGAATCTGATCACAGGTGTTCTGCAGCCCAGCACCGGCCGGATCGAATTCGACGGGCGTGATGTGATGCCGCTCTCGCCGGAAAGCTCGTCGGCGCTTGGCGTCGCGATCTCCTATCAGCACCCGGCGATCTTGCCTGACATGACGGTGCTCGAGAACCTGCAGGTGTCACTGCCTGCCTCAGTTTTCCAAGGCGAACGCAAGGACCGCGTCGGGAAGCGTCTGCTGGAAGAGGTCGGCCTTGAGGTGCCGCTGAACGCGCGTGTCGATACGCTGACCATCGCGCAGAAACACCTGCTGGAACTGGCGAAAGCGCTCGCCGTCCAGCCCCGTGTGCTTATTTTGGATGAACCGACGGCCGCGCTCGATCAGGACGCGACGGATATGCTTTTCGCGAAGGTTCGGGCGCTGAAGGCCTCCGGCACCGCCGTCATCTATATCACCCACCGTCTCGCCGAGTTGCGTCAGATCGCGGATCGCGTGACCGTGCTGCGCGATGGCCGTCACCGGGGAAGCGCGCCTGCGAGCGAGATCAGCAATTCCCAACTTCTGGATCTGATCGTCGGGCGCCGTCTTGCCTCTGCCTTCCCGCCGAAATGCGCCGACGCCAATCCCCCGATCAATTTCGAGGTCGAAGGCCTCAGCGGGCGCAAATTCTCGGATGTGGCCTTCGCCTTCGGACGCGGCCAGATCATTGGCGTCGCCGGTGTAGAGGGCAACGGCCAGTCCGATCTGATGCGCGCCTTGGTGGGCCTTCAGCCCTATCGCGGCGCGATCAAGCTCCACGGTCGCACGCTCTCGCCGAAAGAGTTGAAACACGCGGCGGCCTTCATGCCGTCGGATCGCCATACGGAAGGCCTCGCTGCGGATTTGACGATCCGGGAAAACGCGACCTTCGCCTCGCTCGACAAATATGCCTCGAGCGGCGTTCTGGATCGCAGCAAGGAAATGCAGAAAGTGCAGGAGGTGTTCTCCTCGCTGGCGGTGAAAGCCGCGGGCGTCGAGGCGAAGGTCTCCCAGCTTTCGGGCGGCAACCAGCAGAAGATCGTGATGTCCCGCGCGCTTCTGTCGGAGCCGGGCTTCATCGTGGCCGACGAGCCCACGCAGGGTGTCGATGTCGGTGCGCGCTTCGAGATCTACCGGATCCTGCGCGAAGTGTCCGATGCGGGCACGCCGGTGATTGTTAACTCTTCGGACGCGGCGGAACTGGAAGGGCTGTGCGACATTGTTCTGGTCATGTCGCGGGGCCGTATCGTCGAGACGCTGCGCGGCGATGACATCACCGAAGCCCGCATCGTCGGTGCTGCGGTCGAAGCTGACACGCATGCCCATCACGTGGCCGAGGAACGGAGCGCGAAAGAGGGCTTCGGCGCGAAGCTGCGCCATTTTGTGCAAACCGACAACGCGACCATCGTGCCGCTTGCGCTGGTGACCGTGCTGCTCGCGCTCTTTGTGAGCGCGCAGAACGAGAATTACCTGTCGTCCTTCAACGTCTCGAACATCCTGATCCTCGCCACCGCGCTCGGCTTCATCGCGCTGGGGCAGACCATTGCCTTGCTGATGGGCGGGATCGACCTGTCGGTCGGGCCGCTTGCCGGTTTCCTCGTGGTGATCGGGTCGTTCTTCATCAACGATGGCAGCCCGGCCTCGACAATGGCGCTCGGTTTCGCGCTGATGTTTGGCGCAGCGATCGTCGTCGGATTGATCAACGGCGTGCTGATCCGTTTCGCCAATTTCACACCCATCGCCGCGACCCTGGCGATGTTCATCGGCCTGCAGGGCCTGAGCTTCGTGCTGCGTGAGGGCCCGGGCGGCTACATCTCCTTCGACGTGATCGATACGCTCACCCGGAGCTTCGGGCCGGTCCCAATCGCCTTCGTGGTGATGATCGTGATCGCCATCGCGATGGAGCTGGGTCTGCGCCGCAAGCGGGCAGGGTGGCAGCTTCGCGCGGTCGGCTCGCACGAGGAATCCGCGCGGCGGATCGGGATACGCACGGATCGGACCTTCGTGCTCGGCTATATCGCCGTGTCGCTACTGACCGCACTGGGTGCGATCATGCTGATGGCTCAGATCGGCGTCGGAGATCCGGCGCAGGGCGTGAACTACACGCTGGGCAGCATCACCGCGGTCGTGCTGGGCGGCACCAGCCTTCTCGGCGGGCGCGGCACCTTCATCGGCTCGCTGCTGGGCGCGGTGCTTCTGACCGAAGTGCTCAACGCCGTGTCCTTCCTCGGGTTGTCGCAGGCCTACCAATACGGCTTCCAAGGGGTGCTGATCCTCGTGGCGGCGCTCATCTACACGACCGCGCGTCGGCGCCGCGAGGAGTAACCTCGCGGCCCACGCTGGCTCAATTCAACGCCTCGTATCCGCGAGGCGCAGGGAGGAACCATGCCTGAAGCGTTCATCTACACATCCAGCCCCGGGCGTATCGTCTTTGGCTCCGGGACTTTGGCGAAGGTCGCCGAGGAGGTGGAGAGACTGGGCTGCGCCCGCGCGCTGATCCTGTCGACGCCCTTCCAGAAAAACGACGCCGAGGCGCTTGCGAAAGACCTCGGGGAGATGGCGGCCGGAACCTTCACCGAAGCCGCGATGCACACGCCCGTCGCCGTGACCGAGGCCGCGCTCAAGAACTATAACGAGACCAAGGCCGATTGCGTCGTAGCGCTCGGCGGCGGCTCGACCATCGGTCTGGGCAAGGCCATCGCCTGGCGCAATGACGCACCGCAGGTGGTGATCGCGACGACCTATGCCGGCTCGGAGGCGACCGACATTCTCGGCCAGACCGAGAAGGGGCAGAAGACGACCGTCCGCGACCCCAAGATCCGCCCGGAAACTGTGATCTACGACGCCGATCTGACCTTGGGCCTGCCGGTCGCGATGAGCGTTGCGAGCGGGTTGAACGCTATGGCCCACGCGGTCGAGGCGCTCTACGCGCCCGATGCGAACCCGGTCACGTCGCTGATGGCGGTCGAAGGGTTGCGTGCCTTGAAATCGGCGCTGCCGCGGATCGTCGAGACGCCGGACGACAGAGATGCCCGGGCCGATGCGCTCTACGGGTCGTGGCTCTGCGGCACCGTGCTGGGCGCGGTCGCCATGTCGCTGCATCACAAGCTCTGCCACACGCTCGGCGGCGGGTTCGACATGCCCCACGCGGAAACCCACGCGATCCTGCTGCCGCATACCGCCGCCTATAACGCCGCGGCGGCGTCTGCCGAACTGGCGCGCGCGACCGAGCTGTTTGGTGGCGATCTGGGCGGCGGACTCTACGACTTCGCGCGCTCCATCGGCGCCCCTCTCGCGCTGGCCGACTATGGCCTCAAGGAAAGCGATCTGGCGCGCGCCGCCGATATGGCCGTCCAGAACCCCTACAAGAACCCGCGCGAAATCACGCGCGACGGCATTCTCGACCTGCTGAGCCGCGCCCATGCCGGGCAGCGCCCCGTCACGACCTGATAGGAATGAATGACATGACCCAAGAGCCGAAGATCGCCTATTTCACCGAGGAAGCCTCGGTCGAAACCGTCAACGCCCGGGTTTCGGAGAGCACCGATCCGCGCCTCCAGACCGTGATGGCGAGCCTCGTCCGCCACCTGCATGCTTTCGTGAAGGACGTCGAGCTGACGCAGGCCGAGTGGGATATCGCGATCGATTTCCTCACCAAGACCGGACAGATCTGCGACGAGAACCGTCAGGAGTTTATCCTGCTTTCTGACGTGCTTGGCGTCTCCATGCTGGTCGATGCGATCAACAACCGCCGCCCGACCGGGGCGACCGAGAACACGGTGCTCGGCCCGTTCCATGTCGATGGCGTGCCGGAATACGAGATGGGCGCGAACATCACGCAAGCGGGCGGGCGCGAGACCTGCCGCTTCTATGGCACGGTCACCGATCTCGACGGCAACCCGGTCGAAGGCGCGCGGATCGACGTCTGGTCGGACAGCGAGGACGGCTTCTACGACGTCCAGCAGCCAGACATTCAGCCGCGCAACAACAATCGCGGCGTGTTCACCACGGGGCCGGACGGGCGCTACTGGTTCAAGGGGATCAAGCCGGTCTCCTACCCGATTCCCGACGACGGTCCGGTGGGTAAGATGCTGGGTAAGCTCGGGCGTCACCCGTATCGCCCGGCGCATATGCATTTCATCGTCAGCGCCGAGGGCTTTGATCCGGTGACGACCCATACTTTCGTGGCGGGCGACAAATACCTGACCTCGGATGCGGTGTTCGGCGTCAAGGAAACCCTGATCGCCGAGTTCACCCCGGTCGAAAACGGCGAAACGCTGTGGGAGTCCAACTACGATTTCGTGCTGCACCGCACGACCTGAGCAGGGGAGGATATCATGTCTGAACAAGAGCAAATGGGCGGCGTCGTCGTTACGGGTGCCGCACGGGGAATTGGTCTCGAGATTGCGCGGCGCGCCGCGGCGGCTGGATACGGCGTGGTGATCGCCGATCTTGATCAAGAGGCTGGCGCGGAGGCCGCCGCAGCCCTCACCGCCAACGGTAGACGCGCGATCTTCTGCAAGACCGACGTGACTGACCGGGCTGCAACCCGCGCGGCCATTGCCGCCTGCGAGGCGGAGTTCGGCTTTCTCCATGCCATAGTCAACAACGCAGGTTTCAACCGTCCTCAGCCTTTCCTCGAGACGACCGAGGAAAACTGGACCCAGATCATGTCGGTCAACGGCATGGGCGTGATGATCGGCATTCAGGAAGCGGCGAAGGCGATGATCGCGGCCAAGCGGAAAGGCAAGATCATCAGCACCGCCTCGATGGCGGGCCGCGCCGGCTTCGGTGATTTCGCCCCATATTGCGCAAGCAAGGCCGCGGTCATCAGCCTGACGCAGGCGGCGGCCCGCACGCTCGCGCCGCACGGAATCACCGCCAATGCCTTCGCTCCCGGCGTGGTGGAGACCGATCTCTGGACGGTGCTCGACAAGGACTTGATGGAAATGGGCGTCTCCTCCGAGCCGGGTGAGGCCCTGCGCAACTTCGCCGCCGGGATCCCGCTCGGCCGGACTTCGACGCCCGCCGATGTCGCCGGAACGGTGGCTTTCCTGCTCTCGCCGGACTCCGATTACATGACCGGCCAATGCCTGCAGATCGACGGCGGGATGATCATGCAATGACCGCAACCGAGGAGATACGCCCGATGACGAAGCAAACCCCTTTCCCTCGGATCGCCTTTATCGGGACCGGTGCGCAGGGCGCATCGGTCGCCGCCGATTTCGCGCTGGCCGGGCTCGACGTCACCTTCATCGACCAGTGGCCGGCGCATGTCGAGGCGATGCGCGAGAAGGGGCTGACGGTCAATCTGCCGACACGGCAGCTGCACACGCCGGTCAAGGCGTTGCATCTGTGCGAGATCGCCGAAATCAAGGAGCCCTTCGATCTCGTCTTCATGGTGGTGAAAGCCTATGACACCCGCTGGGCGGCGGAAATGATCAAGCCGGTTCTGGCGGAGCACGGGTTCGTCGTGGGACTGCAGAACGGCATGACCCACGAGGCGATCGCCGACATCGTCGGCGCGCATCGCACGATCGGCGCGGTTATCCAGATTGCGTCGAACATGTGGGAGCCGGGGATCACGACTCGCCAGAACGACACGGACGAAAGCTGGTTCGCGCTTGGCGCGCTCGACCCCGAGCAACAGCCGCGGGTCCACGACGTCGCCGATATCCTGCGCAATTCCGGCACCGTTCAGGTGGTGGACGATATCCGCTCGGCGAAATGGATGAAGCTGGTGGTGAATGCAGCCGAACTGATCCCCACGGCGATCATCGACACCGCGATGCGCGACAGCGTCCGCGACCCCGAGTTTCTCGAAGTGATGCGGCGCGCCGGCTATGAGGCAATGGAGGCAGCACTCGCTGACGGCGCCACCATCATGCCGATCATCGGGATGCCGCCGGTGATGAGTAACCACCCGGAACGCTATGTCGACGAGATCTTCGACGAGGTCGTTCGAACCTTCTCAAGGGACGACACGCTGACGACTTCGCTTCAGGATTGGCGCAAAGGCCGTCGCGCCGAGGTCGACGAGGTGAACGGGCTGGTGGTCGATTTCCTCGAGGCGCGCGGCAAGGCGGCGCCGATGAACCGCAAGGTCGTGGAGATGGCGAAGGAGATCGAGGCCGGCCGGCGCAGACACCACCCCGACAACGCGCGCGAACTTGTGGCGCATTACCTGGGGCTGGCGCAGGCTTAGCGCGGAACTATCGGGCGTCGTCGCGCCGAACTGATTGACCTCGATTTTTCCGGAATGAGCTTCTACGCATCTCGGAAATGATCGGCCTGTTCTTCTTCGACGCGCAACTCATCGATAATGAGCGGAGTTCTTCAGTTGTTGGCTTGATCTGCGCCTCGGTCATGGCATGCACCGGACCCCTCGCTTCGTGTCTGAACTCGAAGCTGTTTTCACCCTACGGAATGAATCCGAAGGCGACGGCGTATCACAGAAAATTGGGTCGTTAGCGTCCTGCGTTCTCCAAGACCGGACCTTCGTGGCGCGCGCAGCGAACGACCGCTTCCCGCCCTTCCTGCTTGGGCGCCGCGATCGATCCAAAGCTGCCTTTCGTCATTGGTCGAGCGCTGCAACGCAGCTTCCCAGAACCGGTCATTCGGACAAGTATGCTGATTAGAGGGCATAGCGGCCGTCATCTCGCATGTTTGGATAGCACATGATTGCTTCTTAAGACGCGGCTGCTGGGTCTTGGTCCGCGAGAAGCGTAGCAGAACCACGCAAGGCGGTTATCGCGTGATGCGCTCGGCAGATTGACCTGCCACGGGATTTTTCCTCCACCATCGATTAGAGTCCGACCCAACTTGAGGACGGA